>CAVFVA010000006.1:2029-85230 GCA_963625835.1 Clostridium sp. AF37-5
TTTTAAGCCTTCTTTCTGATAATATATCTTGTTATTGCATCAGTCAATCCCGGCAAAAATAAACTTATAACATTTGCTATTGTTGCAAAAGCTTTACATAGATGATTGCAAGTTAATCAAAAAAAGGTTAGCTGTCAAGCTAACCTTTCAGACTGTAACGGCAAATCAATTGCTTATTCGGCAGATTTGCGTTTTGGTTTTTTGAATATGATAACGGCTGCAACCAATGCTTCTGCCAGAGCCACGGCGGCAACGGCAATGTTGCGCGTTGAAACGCCACTGTCGGAATCAGCAATATCGGATACTTCGCCGTAAGCAGAGGAATCAAGTGATACTGTCAAAGGTGCGATTTCTTTGATTTCGTCAATAACCTCGTGTGTTTCCGGATTTCTGCCGTTTTTCATGGTGTTGCTGTTTTGGCTCATATACCAGCGAACATCGTTAAGAAGCTGTCCTGCATCGTCAAACGCTTTTTCCTGCGCCGAGTTGCAATAATCGGTTATATATTGCTTTGCGGCTTTGGTGTCTCCGAGGGAAACGGCGTTTTTAAGAATAGTTTGCATACTTTCGGTCATCAGCGTTTCTGCCTGATGCCAATATGCTCTTACAGGTGCGCCATAGATTTTATATGCACTTTTTTCAACACAAAGGGTGTTGAGCTCCTTGAAGCGATAATACGGATAAAGCTGTGTATCAAACACGCCCGCTTCGTCTGCCGTTTGGGAGCGTGCATACGGAGCGCTGATGCTTGTTGCGGCATTGGATATCGGCACAAAAACGCCGTAAAGCGCAGGACCGGTGCTTTCCCAGGTTACGCATGACATGTCTGCAGGAAGATTGGGATATATCTGCGCAATGTGAACGCTTAATGCAGTATCGGTTCCGATAACGCGCATATCTGTTCTGCCTGTTTCGTCCGGGCTGTATTCGGTGCCCTCGTAGCGGTTGCGCATGATTTCCATAACATCAAGCAACGACACCTTTTTCTCTGCGCTGAAGCACAGAGGATAAATTGCGTTTTTGTCGTAATCGCCGTAGGCGGTGGGTGCCATAAGCTGATGTGCTATCCATGTTCTCATATGAGAATAGTTTGTAACAACTTCATTTCCGGAATAGGTGGCAAGAAGATTAAGCCTTCCGTCTTCGCCGTATACTGCAAAGCCATTGCTTTTTGCCAAGCTTTCAAGTTCGTCGGAAAGGATGCAGTCGGAATAATCCGCTGCGTATTCAAGTGAAAATTCGTTTCCGAATGCGCAAACTTTGTCGTCCGGCAATTTCACTGCTGCATATTGGTGACCGTTGTACATCTCAACATACCATGCCTCTTTTTGGTCGGCAATGATTGCAATGTTTACCTCGCTGCTGCCGTAAGTGTCAATAAGAGACAAAAGCACTTCAACGCCCTCTCTGGCGGTGGCACTTTGGCATGTTACAAGATCAACGGCAGTGAACTCCGAAAGACCGTGCTCCACAAGCGGATCCGCATTAAGCGCAGCTTCGTTTGAAAACGATGTGATGGACATTATCATCGCCACGCCGTATTCGTTTGTGCAAACGGTTGCGTCGCTGCCCAAACCGTTTGCAGCAGTTGCGCTTGCCATCCAGGGGGTTGAGGTGTAGCGGTAAGTTGTGTCAGGCAGGGTCGCAAACACCGTTTTGTCGTTATCAACAGGCATCGTTCTGCCGGGCTTGTTTTCAACGCGTTCGGTAATCGTTACATAGTTTGCCCAAACATCCTGATAGTCGTTGGATTTTGCCATAATCACCGTGCCGTCGTCACTTGCTTCTGAGCCAACATATACTGCGGTGCAGGCATATGCCTGAATTGCACCTGCGCACAAAAACAATGTCATCAAAGCGGCAAAGCAAATTATTTGCAAAAGTGTTTTCTTTTTTTTCATATTCACTTGTCTCCTTCCGATTTACATCACAGGGTTGCTTGTTAATCTTCAAATTCACGGTGGCTCAAAGCGCAAGGCTTGAAGTGTTCCCAAATTTGAAGCTTCCTTTGAGGTTAGAATACAACAAAATCACAGTAAAGTCAATATGTTAACCGATTGTAAATGAATTGTAAACTGCCGAAATTGCTTCTCCGATTTCTTTATTAAATTGGCTTAAAAATCGAATAATAATTAGGACGGATTGTATTTGTTGCGCCGTGGATTTGATTTTTGGAGGATTTTTATGAGCTTTTTTAAAAAAATAGTGGCTGTGCTTTTGAGCTTGGCAATTGTTTTTGCTTTCGGCGGCTGTGCGGTGGGCAGCGGCTCGTCAGGCGGCAGCAGCGGTGAAATATCCGTGCTTTATTACACTTTCGGCGATGCTTATATTTCTTCCGTTCGATCGGCGATGAAAAACGCTTTTAAAAATTTCGGTTATTCGTTTAACGATTATGATGCAAACGGTAATCAAACAACGCAAACCGAGCAAGTTCAAACTGCGCTTGCCAAAGGTTCAAAAATGCTTATAGTCAATGTGGTTGACACAGGCTCAAACGATGCGGCTCGGCATATTGTTGACCTTGCAAAAGCGCAGAATGTGCCTGTTATATTTTTTAATCGCTCAGTAGATGAAAGTGTGGTTCAAAGCTATGAAAAATGCATTTTTGTGGGCACGGATTATGAGCAGGCAGGGCATATGCAGGGGAAATTGATAGGCGAATATCTTGCAAATAATTATTCAGCTGCCGATATAAACGGAAACGGAAAAATAAGCTATGTTATGCTTAAAGGGCAAGAGGGAAACACGGAGGCAATTGCGCGAACACGCTTTGCTGTTGAGGATGCAAACGAAGTGCTTAAATCCGCCGGAAAGCCCGAACTTGAATTTTACGATTCCTCAAACAAAAATAAATACCTTGTGGATCAGGATGGCTTATGGTCATCCGCAGCGGCAACGAATTATATGAGTACCGTGCTTGCGCAATATACCGAGGCAAACAAAAATATGCCGGAACTTGTTATTGCCAATAATGATGAAATGGCACTCGGTGCGATCTCGGCGCTTCAGGTCGCAGGCTATAACAAGTCGGGCGGAAAATCAATTCCCGTTTTCGGTGTGGATGCAACGGAAGCAGCAAAAAACGCTGTTAAATCCGGCTCGATGGCAGGCACAGTCAAACAGGATTCCGACGGCATGGCGCAGGCAATAGCAAAAATTGCCCAAAATTTGCTTTCGGATGAAAATGCATTCAATGGCATTGCCGAGGAAAATCTGGTAGGCACATGGCGTGTTAATATTCCTTATTCGGTTTACACCGCTCAAAGCACGGAATGACTGTGCGCCGGCGGTAAAGTGCATCGCACGAATATTGCGTCTCTTGAAAATGAGTATCGGCGATGATATAATCGTTTTACCCGATTTTTTGTTCGGAGGTGCTTTATGACTTTACAGCAGCTTAAATATCTTGTAACCGTTGCCGAATGCAAAAATATAACCGAGGCAGCGGAAAGGCTTTTTATATCTCAGCCGAGCCTCAGCGCGGCAATTCATAATTTGGAAACCGAAATGGGCGTAACGGCGTTTGTGCGCTCAAACAAAGGCGTCGCGGTAACGCGCGAGGGCGAAGAACTGCTTTCGTTTGCACGCAATTTGCTTGAGCAGGCGGATATTATGAAAGACCGTTTTTGCGAAGGCGCAAAAAGAACACCCAAGCTTGCGGTTTCCTGCCAACACTATTCATTTGCCGTTAATGCCTTTGTTGATGTGGTGAACGAATACAATGCTGATGAATATAATTTCATCCTGCGTGAAACGCAAACGGGAGAGATTATAGACGATGTTGCAAACGGCAACAGCGAAATCGGCGTGCTTTATCTTTCCGAATATAATTCGGAGGTTTTAACAAAGCTTATTAAGAAAAACAATTTGCTGTTTGAGGAGATTTTTACGGCTTCGCCGCATGTTTTTATAGGAAAAAATCATCCGCTTGCGAGGCAAGCTGTGATTACACTTGATGAATTGAAACCGTATCCCTATTTGGTTTATGAACAGGGTGAGCGTAATTCGTTTTATTTCAGCGAGGAATTTTTAAGTGTGCTCGATATGCCGAAAAGCATTCAGGTGCGTGACAGGGCAACCCTGTTTAACCTTGCCGTTGGGCTGAACGGGTTTACGGTAAGCTCCGGCGTTATAGATAAAGAATTAAACGGTGAAGAAATTATTGCAAAACCGCTTGATATGAATTGCACCATGCGAATCGGTATGATAAAAAAGAAAAATGCCATGCTTTCGCGCTATGCACAGTCTTATGCGGAGGCATTAAAGAAATACGTAACCATAGATTGAAACTATGGTGAAGCTTTGCTTATAAGTATTTTTCAAATAATGAAATGTGTGCTAAACTGAAACCATCACAGAAACACGGAGGACAGTTTTATGAGCACATTAAAAACACCGTTTAAATATGATTTTGTAGGCAGCTTTTTAAGAACGCGGGCACTTAAAGATGCAAAGGCGGATTATGCGGTCGGCAAAATCGAAAAGGCAGAATACGACGAAATCGTTAATTCCGAAATTGCAAAGCTTGTTGCAAAGCAAAAGGAGCTCGGCTATCATGCGATTACGGATGGCGAATTCAGAAGATCGTTTTGGCACCTTGATTTTATGTGGGGTTTTGATGGCGTTGCGCACGAGGATACCGGAAACGGAATTCCGTTCAGCGGCGAGCTCGCTAAGCTTGACGATACTTATCTTATCGGCAAAATCAAGGCAAAGGCGCATCCTTTTGTTGAATATTTCAAATTCTTAAAGCAGTTTGAGGATGAAAACACCGTTGCAAAATATACTGTTCCGGCACCTGCACAAACTCTTTTGCAGTTTATTGCGCCCGGCAATATTGAAAGCACAAGAAAATTTTATCCAACAAACGATGAATTGATAGACGATATCGCGGCAGCGTATAAGGATGTTATTCAGCAGTTTTACGATGCCGGTTGCCGTAATTTACAACTTGACGATTGCTCTTGGGGCTCTGCCATCGGCGATTACGAAAAAGAAAACGGCTTCGGTATCGGCGTTGACGAATACAAGGCGGCCTTGCTTAAGGTTAATAATCTTGCAATAGAGGGCAAGCCGGAGGATTTAGTTATTACATCCCACATCTGCCGCGGCAACTATCATTCCACATTCTTCTCGCGCGGTGCTTACGACCCGGTTGCCGATTATGTGTTTGCAAAAGAAAATGTTAACGCACTTTTGCTTGAGTATGATGATGAGCGTTCCGGCGGATTTGAACCTCTTGCAAAGGTTTCGGAGGAAAAAATTGTGGTTTTGGGCTTAATCACCACCAAATCTCCCGTTCTTGAGGATAAGGAAACGGTTATAAAAAGAATTTACGAAGCGGCAAAATATGTTCCGCTTGAAAGGCTTTGCCTCAGTCCACAGTGCGGCTTTGCATCCTGCGAAATCGGCAATAAGCTTACTGAAGAGGAACAGTGGGCAAAGCTTAAACTTGTTAAGGAAATCGCCGAAGAGGTTTGGGGATAATTCTGCTTTAATATAAATGGTTTTTTAAAACGAAAAAGCGTTCGGCTTTTGGGATGCATATCATCCCGTCGAACGCTTTTCCTTTTATGAAAAAACATAGAGGCTCGAATGTAATTAACTCTTTACTTTTTCCTATAAAAAAGGTATGATATAAAGCGGAATTTCGGTGTTCAAGGAGTGCGAAATATGCTTAATCAATTTTCAAGAACAGAGCTTTTGGTCGGCAAATCGGCTATGGAAAAACTTCAAAACTCACGCGTTGCCGTCTTCGGCGTCGGCGGAGTGGGGGGCTACACCGTTGAAGCACTTGCCAGATCCGGCGTAGGCACAATCGATATAGTGGATGACGATAAAGTTTGCCTAACGAATATAAATCGCCAAATCATTGCCACGCGCCAAACAATCGGCAAATTTAAGGTTGATGTGGCAGAGGAACGTATTAAGCAAATAAACCCGGATTGCATTGTGAATAAGCACCAAATGTTCTATGCACCCGAAACAGCTGATAAATTTGATTTTTCAAAATATGATTATGTTGTGGACGCGATAGATACCGTAACCGGAAAAATTGCGCTCGTTATGCAGGCGCGCGAAAGCGGCACGCCGATTATCAGCTCAATGGGTGCCGGAAATAAAATGGACCCCACTGCTTTTGAGGTGGCTGATATTTATAAAACCTCGGTTTGCCCGCTTGCAAGGGTTATGCGCTATGAACTTAAAAAGCGTGGCGTAAAAAAGCTTAAGGTTGTTTATTCAAAAGAAAAGCCCGTCACACCGATAGACGATATGGCAATCAGCTGCCGCGAACATTGCGTATGCCCACCCGGCACAAAGCGCAAGTGTACCGCTCGCAGGGCCATTCCGGGCAGCAACGCGTTTGTGCCGTCCGTGGTTGGGCTCATAATCGCGGGCGAGGTTGTTAAAGATCTTATAGGCTATAAAGCGGCAAAATGATTTGCAAAGAAAGGTGAGGTTTCGTGTCAATCGGTTTGCAAAGAGGCACGGTTGCAGTTGAGGCACATAAAGCCGAATGGGAAACCGCAGCACAAAAAACTATTGAATTATTAAAGAAAATATTGAAAGAAGATGCCGTGGATATTCGCCATGTGGGAAGCACTGCCGTTAAAAATATTTGCGCCAAGCCGATTATAGATATTGCAGTCGGAGTCAGAAACTTCGGAGATATGTTTTCACATAACAGCGAATTGGAAAAGTACGGAATTGCTTATCGCCGCGAGGATCATCCCGGTCAGCATTTATATGTTTGTGCCGATGATAAAAACAATGTTCAAACGCATTATATTCATGTTGTTATTTGGAACGGCGAAGATTGGAACAATTATGTAAATCTGTGCGATTATCTGAATTTCGATGAAAGTGCGGCACGGGAATATTCTTTGCTCAAAATGCGCTTGGCTGCCGAATATCCGAATAACAGAATTGCCTATACAAACGGCAAAAAGCAGTTTGTAGAAAATGCTTTAAAACAGGCGAAAGCGTGGAGAAAGCAGCACAATTTGTCTTCAAACAATGATAAAAATGTGTAAAGTGGGCGTGAGGAGCCGATATGCCTAAATAAAAAAGAGGTTTTGGAACATATCCAAAACCTCTTTTGCTTGTCTCTTTAGCAAAAACCGCACGGCTCAACCGAGGGGAATGAAGCCTTAATAAAATAATATCCGAGTATAACAGAACCGGTTTGGCAGCCGTGTTGCTAAAACAGCGGTGCGTGCTTTTTGAACCGTTTTATTATATGTAAAATATTACCGCTGTTATTCGGAAAAAATAAATTCAACCAAATCGAAATCTTTATAAACAATATAGCAATCGTATGCATCGGAATACTTATTGTTTATGTTGCTGAAAAAGTCTTCTTTATTTTCAAGAATATTCTTTATATCCGAATAATCCGAATGCTTTTCAATAATATTTTTATAATCGGCTGAATCCGAAATCACAACAGCCTCAATGTTATCGGCAGTCATTTCGGGAAGTGAAAAATTTTTATTTGCAAAATATTGATTGCAATTATACCGTGAAAATATCACAGGTTCTTTATTGTTCTCATACACTGTAATTTCTTCATCCGAATTTTTTATACCGAGAAACATTTTTGAAATGATTTTATCATCACTGTTAAGCTCGCAGAATGACAGATTTTGATTATCCTCCAAAGAAGAAAAATTGCCGATACGATTAACCGTGTCTTTATCAAACATACTGTTTTCATCGCAAACCTGATAATATGTTTCTTCGGGTGTTTGCAAAATATAATACTTTCCGCAATTGATTATTCTGTTATCCGCATTTAAGACGGTGTTTATACTGCCGTACACAACAACGGAGATTATCAACATAAATGTTGAAAACGTGCTCAAAAAACCGATAAGAATTTTGTGTTTCATATCAATGCTATAACCTTTGTTTTACATTCCCGGCAAAACGCAGCCTTTTTTCAAAATGATATTGGCGTATTGGCGTTCTTCACCCGTGATGATAACGGCGTATGCCTTTTTTGCTCTTTCGTAATATGCGAATCTTTCGCAGAAAGTCGGCTCCGATTCCGGGCTTTCTTTTTTCAGGATTTTTGTGTAATCATTCCAAGCAGAGGTGTCAGCCTTATCGTCTCCGGGCACCTTTTGCATTAAAATAAAGTGCTCGGGGTCGTATTGGTCAAGCGGAATAAGTTTTAAAACGGCTTCAAGCATGTCAGCGGCAGGTATTCCGTCTGCTCTCACAAGCCTCTGCGCTATTGATGCGGCGGGAAAATTGGCATCTGATATAACAATTTCGTCTCCGTGCCCCATTTCGCAGAGGATTTTTAAAATTTCCGGGGAAATAATTTTCGGTATTCCTTTAAGCATAATCAAAACTCCTTTGTAAGCAGCCCGGTTTGATTGCAGCCTGCTTGATTTGTGCTGTTCGTTGCTTTGATTATATCATCTTTTTGCCTGCGTTTCCACCGTTTTTAATAAAGTTTAAAAATATAAATAACCAGACCGTAAATGAACGAGCTGCCGACTCCGTAAACTATGACCGGTCCTGCGATTGAAAACATTTGTGCCGCAGTTCCCGGAATAAAGCCCTCTTGCTTAAATTCAAGGGCAGGGGAAACCATTGAATTTGCAAATCCTGTTATCGGCACGATTGTGCCTGCGCCTGCGTGGCGTGCGATTTTGTCAAAAACACCTATGCCTGTCAGTATTGCGGTTATAATAATTATTGTGCAGGGCGTGGCGGCTTTTATTTCGTCTCCGTTCATGCCCGCACTTTGATAAACTGAGTTTAAAATCTGACCGAAGCAGCAAATCGCTCCGCCGAAAAGAAAAGCCTTAATGCAGTTTGTCGCAACCGGTGAATTTGGGCTTGCGCCCTTTGCCATTTTGCCGTATTCATCCTTGCTTATTGCCATGTGTTTTCACCCTTTTTAAACTTACTGTTAATTATTCTTTACTATTTCGGAATAATTATTCAAATGGGGTTGACAAATTATATAATTATCTGTAATATCATAATATACAATTTGTAATGAGAGGTATTTGTTATGCATCTTATCGATGTGCGCAATGTTTATAAAATTTATAACCCCGGCGAAAATCAGGTAAATGCGCTCGACGGCGTTTCCATCACGATAGATGAGGGCGAATTTGTGGCGATTATCGGTCAGTCGGGTTCGGGCAAATCAACGCTTATGAATATGCTTGGCTTGCTTGATACTCCTACGGAGGGTGAATATTATATAAACGGCAAGCTTGTTGACGATCTTACGGATGATCAGATGAGCGATATCCGCAATAAGCAAATCGGCTTTATTTTCCAGGGATTTAATCTTATTTCTTCGCTTGATGCGCTTGAAAATGTTGAGCTGCCGCTTGTGTATCGCGGTGTTCCGCGCACAGAAAGGGATGAACTTTCCAAAGCGGCTCTTGAAAAAGTGGGTCTCGGCAGCCGTATGCACCATTTGCCGGCGGCACTTTCCGGCGGTCAGCAGCAGCGCGTGGCGGTTGCTCGGGCAATTGCGGCGGCACCTCCCGTTATCCTTGCCGATGAACCAACCGGAAACCTTGACACACGTTCCACCAAGGATGTTATGCAAATTTTGCATAATTTAAAGGATGAGGGCAGAACGGTTATTGTAATAACCCACGATAACGAAATTGCCGAGCAGGCAGAACGCGTTATCAGAATCAGAGACGGTAAAGTCGTTGAGGATTATATCAACCCTGGCTTTGAGGAAAAATATGGCCGTGCCGCAAAATACGACAATAAAAACCCGATTGACGAGGGCTGATAATTTAATATTAAATGTTTATTTCACCTGCCGTATGCAAATAATATAGCAGGTGATTTTTTATGATCTTTTTAAAGGCTTTTATCGTCGGCGGGCTGATTTGCGTTGTGGGTCAGCTCTTGATTGATTTAACAAAATTAACTCCTGCGCGAATTCTTGTTTCTTTCGTGTGCATAGGCGTTTTGCTCGGAGCATTCGGTGTTTACGATAAGCTTGTTGATTTTGCCGGCGCAGGAGCAACAGTGCCGCTCACCGGCTTCGGAAATTCACTTGCAAACGGCGTAAAGGACGCAGTGCGCGAAATTGGTTTTCTCGGTGTTATAACAGGTGGGCTTTCGGCGTGCTCGGCGGGCGTAACGGTTGCTTTGCTATCGGCACTTGCCGTTTCCGTTTTAACGCGCTCAAAGGATAAATAAGGCATAAAAAGTCGAAATAAATTTGTTGAAATCATTGCTTTTTTGTGCTAAAATTAAAATTGGGAAAGAAAACGGTGTAAAATCACACTTGCATTAATATACCCATACGCAAAATATGCCTGCGGCATATTGAAACGGCAAAAATTATCGCTACGCCTGCGTTTGCAATGCGGTGTGCGTGATTTTAATAATCAAAATTTTTATAATTATTTGTTGTGTGAAAGGCTAAGGTGATTATTATGGCAGCTTTAACTTACGAATCTGTTGTGCAGGCTTATAAAGATAAGCTTTGTGCCGTGGATGCAAGTGCCGTTTCGGGCACAACCGCTTTTCAGTTTGATATTGAAGGCAAGGCGCACGGCATTTTCTATGTTGAAATTAAAGACGGCAAAATAAATGTTGAACCCTATGAGTATTATGACCGCAATGCAATCATAACTGCCACGGGCACAAATCTTATTAAGCTTATAAACGGTAAGCTTGATCCCGTTGTGGCTTTCACCACGGGTAAGCTTAAGGTTGACGGCGATGTCGGTGCCGCACTTGAGCTTATTAAATACATAAAATAAATATTGCAAAATTGGACCGTATCATTATTTTGATACGGCTCTTTTTTGTGAGATGTTACAATAAATTCGCCTGCGTTTTTGTGATTGTGCACAATTGTTCCGACACACCGTATTTTGTGCTTGTATATACTTGCCGTTTCATATATAATATAAACAAAATATAAACTCGGGAACGGCGCATTTTTGCGCAATTTCCCTTTTTTATCGGAGGAAAAAGAATGAAGCATCCTGAAATTGTAAGTAAAATGAGCCTTGAGCAAAAGGCTAAATTTGTTTCGGGTTTTGATTATTGGCACCTTGAAGAGGCACCCGAACTCGGACTTCCCAAAATTATGATAACAGACGGACCTCACGGCCTGCGCAAGCAAAATACGGATAAAAAGGCTTCAAGCGGAATCGGTCTCGGTAATTCCGTTCCTGCCACCTGTATGCCCCCGGCAGCAACATCCGCCTGCTCTTGG
This sequence comes from Clostridium sp. AF37-5, assembly GCA_963625835.1. GTDB lineage: Bacteria > Bacillota > Clostridia > Oscillospirales > Acutalibacteraceae > Eubacterium_R. The sequence goes on from CAVFVA010000006.1 coordinate 13,254, forward strand.
GACGAAAATCTTCTTCGCGAAGAGGGCGAAGCCCTTGCAGAGGAATGTCTGCAGGAAAAGGTTTCCGTTATTCTCGGCCCCGGCACAAATATTAAACGTTCTCCCGTTTGCGGCAGAAATTTTGAATATTTTTCAGAGGATCCGCTTCTTGCCGGCAAAATGAGTGCAAGCCTCATCAACGGCTGCCAGTCAAAGGGCGTCGGAAACTCGCTCAAGCATTTTGCCTGCAACTCGCAGGAGGCTTTCCGTATGGTGCTCAGCGAAGTTATAGATGAGCGCACAATGCGTGAAATTTATTTCCCGGCATTTGAAATCGCCGTTAAAGAATCTCAGCCCTGGACGGTTATGAATTCCTATAACCGCATCAACGGCGTTTATGCTTCTCAAAACGAATGGCTCCAGGAAAAAGTGCTCAGAGAAGAATGGGGCTTTGAAGGTTTGCTTGTAACGGACTGGGGCGCATCGGTAGACAGAGTTCCAGGTCTTAAATACGGCACCGATCTTGAAATGCCTTCTTCCGGCACGCTTAACACTAAAAAAATCATTGAGGCAGTAAATAACGGCGAGCTTGATGAAGCAATTCTTGATAAGCGTGTCGACACCGTTGTTGATCTTATTGTTAAATCCAAGCCTGCTCTTGAACAAAACAACGGCTATAAATTTGATGTTGAGGCTCACCATGCTCTTTCGCGCAAGGTTGCAGAGGGTTCAATGGTGCTACTTAAAAATGATGATAAAATTCTTCCTCTTAAAAAAGGTCAAAAGGTTGCCGTTATCGGTGAAATGGCAAAATCGCCCCGTTTCCAGGGCGCAGGCTCTTCCGTTATCAATCCGACAAAGCTTGATAACGCTTATGACGAACTTGTTAAGCTCGGTGCAGATGTTACATATGCACAGGGCTACTATAAATCGGCACCCGGCAAAAAGGGTAAGGACAGAAAAACTGACGCTCAACTTCTTTCCGAAGCTGTTTCCGCGGCAAAGGCAGCGGATGTTGCCGTTGTTTTCGTAGGTCTTACCGAGGAATTTGAGGGTGAGGGCTACGACAGAGAAAATATTAATATGCCCGAAAATCACAACAAGCTTGTTTCAGAAATCGCAAAGGCAAACGCAAACACTGTTGTTGTGCTTGCGGGCGGTTCTGTTGTTTATATTCCGTGGCTTGATGAAGTTAAGGGTCTTCTTAACTCCGGTCTCGGCGGTCAGGCAAGCGGCAGTGCCGTTGCAAATATTCTTACCGGTGCGGTTAACCCCAGCGGTAAAACAGCCGAAACTTATCCTGTAAGATTTGAAGATAATCCCACCTTCGGCAATTATCCCGGCGGTCCGGTTATTTCCGAGCACAAGGAAAGCGTTTATATCGGCTACAGATATTATGATGCAGCCGATATGGATGTTCTTTTCCCGTTTGGCTTCGGTCTTTCCTACACCGCATTTGAATACAGCGATATGAAACTTTCTTCATCCGATATTAAGGACACGGATACTCTTAAGGTTTCGCTTAAGGTTAAAAACACCGGCGATGTTGACGGTGCCGAAATCGTGCAGATTTATGTTGCCGACAGGGAATCCACCATCTTCAGACCTAAAAAAGAGCTTCGTGCATTCACAAAGGTATTCCTTAAAGCAGGCGAAGAAAAAGAGGTTACTCTTGAACTCGGTAAGCGCGCGTTTGCTTATTACAATGTTAAACTTGGCGATTGGCATGTTGAAAGCGGCGAATTTGAAATTATTGCTGCAGCTTCAAGCCGTGATGAAAGGCTTAAGGCAACCGTTAATGTTACATCCACTGTTGAGGCTGAGGTTCCCGATTACAGGGACGTTGCACCATCGTATTACACTGCGGACATCAAAAATGTTGACGATAAGCAGTGGGGCGCCGTATATGGCAGCGAGCTTCCGGCACGCGAAAGAGATAAGAATGCAAAAATCGACCTCTATTGCTGCCTGAATGATGCAAGGCACACAAAGTGGGGCGGCAAGCTTTGCAGACTTATCGAAAAGATTATGTCCAACATGGGATCTGCCGAAAACGGCGACGGTAAAATGCTTGCAGCCATGGCAACTCAAATTCCGATCAGAAATTTTGTTCAGATGAGCATGGGCGTATTCTCACCGAAAATGGCAGAGGGTCTTCTTAAAATGCTTAATGACGACGAATCAAGCTTTGCCGGCTTCAATGCAATCTTCTGGCGCCTCGGCGGTGCGCTCACACGCCTTCCTGCGCTTCTTAAATCAATCTAACACACTTTGCTTGGGAAAGCACCTTTGCGGTGCTTTCCCTTTTGTGTATTATGATTAAAAACAGGGCTTAAAACACCGTTAATATTGATGAATTGATTTTGGAATTTCTATTGAAAATTTATATTCTATAGGGTAAAATATTACTCATAAAAATCATAAAAATTGCGGCGTATGCCGCTTTGCTTTGTTTGCATTCGATAAAGCCGTCGACGGTGCAAGGAATTACAAAGGCGGCGGAAAGGCAGTGTATCGTATGAAAAAAGTTGCTCTTATTATGGGGTCTGACAGCGATTTGCCCGTTGTTACCCCGGCAATCAAGCAGCTTAAGGAACTCGGCATAGAAACAGAGGTGCGTGTTATGAGCGCACACAGAACTCCAAAGCAGGCTCAGGACTTTGCCGAAAATGCGGCAAAAAACGGTTTCGGCGTTATTATTGCGGCGGCAGGTATGGCAGCGCATTTGGGCGGAGTTCTTGCAGCTTCAACAACCTTGCCGGTTATCGGAATCCCTTGCTCCGCTAAGGTGCTGGACGGTATGGACGCAATGCTTGCAACCGTTATGATGCCTCCCGGAATTCCGGTTGCAACAGTAGGCGTAAACGCATCTAAAAATGCGGCTCTTCTTGCTGCGGAAATTTTGGCAGTCGGCGATGATACTCTTGCTCAAAAGCTTGCAGATATGCGCAAGGATATGGAAAAAGCTGTTATCGAAAAGGATAAGGCGTTGCAGGATAAAATCAAAGAAATCTGATTTTGTAATCGCGCGTTTGCACAAATGCGCAATTTTAAAAGTTTTAAAAATTTAAGTTATATCTTCACTCTCCGCCTGCCACGCCGGAAAAGTGATTTTAATAATAAGTGGCAGGAAAGGCAAAGTGATTATATGGAAAAAAGTTTCAGCGAAAGCTATGCGGCAGCCGGCGTTGATGTTACGGCAGGCTACGAATCCGTGGAGCTTATCAAATCCCATGTTAAAAAAACGAATATTCCCGGTGTAATAGGCTCAATCGGCGGCTTTGGCGGCATGTTTGAAATCGGCGCAAAGGATTACAAAAATCCCGTTCTCGTCAGCGGAACAGACGGCGTAGGCACAAAGCTTAAGCTTGCCTTTTTGATGGATAAGCATGACACTATCGGAATAGACTGCGTTGCAATGTGTGTTAACGATGTTGCATGCAGCGGTGCAAAGCCTCTTTTCTTCCTTGACTATATTGCCTGCGGCAAAAATTATCCCGAAAAAATCGCCGAAATCGTTAAGGGTGTGGCAGACGGCTGTGTTCAGGCGGGCTGTGCGCTGGTTGGCGGCGAAACCGCAGAGCATCCGGGTCTTATGCCCGATGAGGAATATGACCTTGCAGGCTTCACGGTTGGTATAGGTGAAAAGGATAAACTCGTTTCGGGTGAAAATCTTAAAGCCGGCGACGCGCTTATCGGCGTTGCTTCCTCAGGTGTTCATTCAAACGGTTTTTCACTCGTGCGCAAAGTGTTTGATATAAACGAAAAAACAATTCTTTCAACATATGACGAGCTTGATAAGCCGCTCGGTGAAGAGCTTCTCACTCCAACAAGAATTTATGTTAAGCCGCTACTTGCCTTGATGGATGAGGTGCGCGTAAACGCCATTTCCCATATCACGGGCGGCGGCTTTTACGAAAATGTGCCCCGTATGCTGAATGACGGTTTTACGGCTGTTATCGAAAAGGATAAATGCTTTAAAAAACCGATTTTCGGGCTTATTCAAAAAGTCGGCAACATTCCCGAAAGAGACATGTATAACACATTTAATATGGGCACGGGTCTTGTTATCGCGGTTGATGCGGAAAATGCCGAAAAAGCCGTTGAAATTCTTAATGCTCAGGGCGAGCATGCTGCTGTTATCGGTGAAATCAAAGCCGGTGAAAAAGGTGTTGAATTATGCTAAATATTGCTGTGTTTGTTTCGGGCGGCGGCACAAATTTGCAGGCACTTATTGACGCCCAAAGCAGGGGAGAGATTAAAAACGGAAAAATAACTTTCGTGCTTGCTTCAAACAGCGGCGCATATGCTTTAAAGCGCGCCGAAAAGGCGGGCATTGAAAGTGCCGTGGTTTCAAGAAAAGAATATGGTTCCAAAGAGGCTTATGATAAAGCCGTTTTAAAAGAACTTGAAAACAGGAATATCGATCTCATTGTGCTCGCAGGCTTTCTTTCTATTTTGGGCAGCGAGCTTGTTGAAAAATACAGAAATAAAATCATAAACATTCACCCAAGCCTTATTCCGCTTTTTTGCGGCAACGGATTTTACGGATTAAAGGTGCACGAAGCCGTGCTTGCAAGCGGAATGAAGGTAACGGGTGCAACGGCGCACTTTGTGAATGAAATTACGGACGGAGGCGCAATAATTTTGCAAAAAGCCGTTCCGATTGAGCAGGGGGATACTCCCGAAATTCTACAATATCGCGTTATGCGCCTTGCCGAATGGGAAATTCTGCCGAAGGCCGTGTCGCTGTTTTGCGATGGCAAGATAAGAATAAACGGCAATAAAACTATTATTGAATAAATTTCAGGTGGGGATTACTATGGAAATTAAAAAAATATCCGAAGAACTTTCTTCAAATTCTTATCCGGGCAGGGGAATTATCCTCGGCAGAAGTGCGGACAATAAAAAAGCCGTTATTGCTTATTTTATTATGGGCAGAAGCGAAAACAGCCGCAACCGCATTTTTGAGGAAAACGAAAGAGGCGGAATTCGCACAAAAGCGTTTGACGAATCAAAAATGGTTGATCCCAGCCTCATAATCTATAATCCGGTTTTGAAGTGTGACGGTAAAACAATCGTTACAAACGGCGACCAAACAGATACGATTTATGATTGTATGAAAGAGGGGCATTGCTATCGCCATGCGCTTTTAACACGCGAATTTGAGCCGGACGCACCTAACTACACTCCAAGGATTTCCGGTGTTGTTAAGCCAAATGGTGATTATGTGCTTTCAATTCTTAAATCAAATATGGGCGTGCCGCAGTGCCTCAGGTTCTTTTATGAATATCCTGCATATGCCGGTCTCGGCCATTTCATCCATACTTATAAGTGCGACGGTGATCCGATTCCGTCATTCGAAGGTGAACCCACTCCTGTTGAAATCGGAGATCAGTCAATTGATGAGTTTACGGATATGATTTGGAATGCACTTAATTCCGATAATAAGGTTTCGCTTTTCACACGTTATATCGATGTGGAAACAAAGGCAGAGGAATCAAGAATAATCAATAAAAATAAATAATTTCGGGCGGCATGAAGCTGCCGGAATTTTAAATCGGCTTTGCCGAAAAAAGAAAGGCTTTAAAAATATGAAAGTGCTTGTTGTTGGCGGTGGCGGAAGAGAGCACGCCCTGATCAGAAAAATCAAGGAATCAAAAAAGGTTTCCGAAATTTATTGTTGCCCCGGAAACGGCGGCATATCGTATGATGCACAGTGCATTTCGGTTTCGGCAACGGATATTCCGGGCGTTGTTGAGCTTGCAAAAAAGCTTGAGGTCGATTTGGCGGTTGTTGCTCCCGATGATCCGCTTGTTGCCGGTATGGTGGATGCACTTAACGCAGAGGGCGTTGCAACATTCGGTCCGAATGCGGCTGCCGCTGTTATTGAAGGCTCAAAGGTTTTTTCAAAAAATCTTATGCTTAAATACAATATTCCCACAGCAGAATACAAGGTTTTCGATAATCCTGCCGATGTGCTTACATATATAAAGGAAAAAAATGAATTTCCCACGGTTATTAAGGCAGACGGTCTTGCACTCGGTAAGGGCGTTATAATTCCCGAAAGTCTTGAGGAAGCCGAAAAAGGCGTTCGTGAGATTATGGAAGATAAAATCTTCGGCGAAAGCGGCAATCATGTTGTTGTTGAAGAATTTCTTACAGGTCCTGAGGTTTCCGTGCTTGCGTTTACGGACGGCAATTGCGTTAAGCCAATGGTTTCTTCAATGGATCATAAGCGTGCGCTTGACGGTGATAAAGGTCTTAACACCGGCGGCATGGGCACGGTTTCTCCCAATCCGTACTACACAGAGTCGGTTGCGGCGGAATGTATGGAAAAAATATTTCTGCCGACAATTCAGGCAATGAATAAAGAGGGGCGCACCTTTAAGGGTTGCCTGTATTTCGGGCTTATGCTCACTCCAAAGGGTCCGAAAGTGATTGAATATAATTGCCGTTTCGGCGATCCGGAAACTCAGGTGGTGCTTCCGCGTCTTAAAACGGATATAATCGATATTTTTGAGGCAATTAACAACAGCACTCTTTCCGAACTTGATATTGAATGGTCAGATGACGCGTGCGCATGCGTTATCGCTGCCTCGGGCGGCTATCCCAAATCATATCCTAAAGGTCTTGAAATCACGGGTCTTGAAAACGGGCAGTTAAGCGGCGTAACGGTTTATCACGCAGGCACTGCAATAAAAGACGGTAAGCTTGTTACATCAGGCGGCAGGGTTCTTGGCGTAACGGCACTCGGAGCGGATTTGCCGCAGGCGCTCGATAAGGCCTATGCCGCACTTGAGCAAATACATTTTGATAATATGCACTTTAGGAATGATATCGGAAAGAAAGCACTTGCCGCACTTAAGAAATGCAATTAAGAATTTTTCTTGCCGAAACTGTAAAAATGTGCAATTATGAATTGTAAGTTAAAAATAAAGTTATTTACAAATAGTTGTTGACATTTATACAAATTGGAATTATACTAAAGGGGCATTAAGGGCAAAACGGCTTTTTATGCCCTTTTTTAACAGCGATTATATATAGAGGTATATGAAATGGCTACTGTAAAGAAAAATAACAAGAAAAAGATTATTGCCGCAATTGCCATAGTTTTGGTTATTGCCATTATCGGCACGGTAATCGGCGTTTCGGCAAAATCAAATAAAAAGGAAACTGTTTCGCTCACCACAATCGGCACTGGCGAAATCAATGAGTCCGTCAGCGCAACCGGCACCGTTTCCGCAGGAACAACCAAAGAATATAAGGTTGGCGCAGTTGCAACGGTTAAAGAGGTTTTCGTTAAGGTGGGCGATAAGGTAAACGCCGGCGATAAGCTTGCCACGTTTGACACAAGCACGCTTGATTCTCAGCGCAAGCAGCTTAACGATACATACACACAGGCAAAGAAAAGCTACACTCAATCGGTTTCGGATCAAAAAACGGCAAAGCAAAATCTTTCCGCCGTTAACGAAGAAATTGAAGAAGCCCAAAAGCAGTTTGATAAAATCGAAAAGGATACCGTCAGCAAAGTCACAAGCAGAGTAACGGTTACATTCCCGACGACAACAACCACTACAACAACCACTACCACAAGAACGACAACGGCTCCCACAAGCACAACCGCAACCACAACAACGGAAAGAACAACTTATCCTGCAACGGTAGACGGGCTTGTTCAGGCACTTACGGATTTGATTGAAACCCTTAACAGACTTACGGATGATATTGAAACCACAAATGCGCTCGTTCGTGTTGTTATGCAGGAAATTGCAAATCAGCTTGAAAGCGGTAATCTCAATCCCGATAGAATTGCTGCCGCAGTCGGCGACGCCGTTGCTCAGGCAATTAAAGAAGGTATTATAGACGAAACAAAGCTCATCATTGAAAGCGGCGTTGCCGTTGATATGATTGAAGCTGCCGTTAAAAATATTGATTGGTCGGCAGTCGGCTCCTCAATCGCAAACAGTTCCAATGTTCAGCTTGCAACTGCTCAGCTTAATCTTGCCGCTCTTTATGCGCAGCAAAAGGTATTTCAGCTTGAAGCTTCGGATGATACGGTTTATGCTAAAAAGCAGGTAATGGATTCGGCAAAAAGTGCACTTGATGCCGTTGATGAAGCAAATGCAGAGCTTGAAGCAGGATGGACAGCCGCATTCGACGGCACAATAACAGCCTGCGATATCTATCCCGGCGAGCAAACAAGCCTTCTTTCATCGGGGCTTACTCTTGAAAACCTTGATTCAATGGTGGTAACTCTTTCGCTCGGCGAATATGATATCCACAAGGTTAAGGTGGGTATGGCAGCAACAATCAGCTCGGCATACGGCACTTACAGCGGTCAAATTCTTTCAAAAGCGCCAACCGCAACAGGCGGCTCATCCGGCTCAATTCTTGATTCTGTCGGATCTATGGCAGGCATAAGCGGACTTTCAAGCCTCACAAGCAGCGGTGCCGGCGTTGAGGTTTTGGTAAGCGTGGATAATCCGGATGAAAACATCATTGCAGGCTTTGACGCGGATGTAACAATTGAAGTCGGCGATTATCAAAATATCGTTACAGTTCCGATTGAATCAATTGTTCTTGAAAAAACCGGCACATATGTATACCTTTATAATGAGGATGATAAAACCGTAAGCAAAACACTTATCGAAACCGGCGCGGTTTCCGATTCTGCCTATGAAGTTAAGAGCGGTATTAAAGCCGGCGATAAGATTGTTTCCACACCTTCCTCCGACTATACCGAGGACACATTTGAAGTTAAAGTTAAATAATCGGAGTGCATTATGAATATTTCTGAAAGCTTAAAAATTGCCATCAAGTGCATAAAAGCTAATTGGATGCGCTCATTGCTTACAATGCTCGGCATAATAATCGGCGTGGGCTCGGTTATTATGATAGTAAGCGCAGGCACGGGTGCCAGGGATTATATCGTTTCCCTTATTGAGGATATGGGCTCAAATGCCGTGCTCGTTTCCGTGGATACCACCCAAGCTACAGACAGCGATTATATAACACTTGATGATGTTGCAAATATTAAGAAAAAGGTAAGTGGCGTTGATCGCTGCTCGCCGATGATGATGGGCTTCGCAAAATCCACCATCGATGCAAACGAAAAAGAAGCAACCGTTATGATGATCGGCGTAAATTCCGATGCTCAATTCGTGTTGCAGGACGGCACTAAATACGGCCGTTTCTTTACCGCCGAGGAATACAATGCCGCGTCGCCCATCGCGATAATCGGCACGGAAAGTGCAAAAATGGCGTTCGGCTACGAGGATGTAACGGGGCAGTATTTAACTGTTTCCTCTTCGGGCAGTGCAATGAAAGTTAAGATTGCCGGTGTTGCAGACATTGATTCGCTCGTAAACAGCGTCGGCGGCAACAGCACGCTCGGCGAAATGTTTCAAACGGGCGACAGTTTAACAATAGCTCTGTTTATGCCGTGCACAACGCTCACTCAGCTTACCGGCAGTGATCCTGTGGTTTCCTCGGTTTTTGTTATCGGTGAAACAACCGCTAATAATGAGGCAATCGGCAATGCCACGGTAAACTATCTTAAAGCCGCACACGGCAACTACGCTAATTCGATTTATACGGCTCAGGATATGGCAACATATGTTGAACTTGTAGACACCATTATCTCGGTGCTTACGGCATTTATCGCTGCCGTGGGCGCAATTTCGCTTATAGTAGGCGGTATCGGTGTTATGAACATTATGCTTGTTTCGGTTACCGAGCGAACGCGTGAAATCGGTATCAGAAAATCGCTTGGAGCAAAAACAAAGACGATAACGCTGCAGTTCCTCACCGAATCGGTTATTCTTTGCCTTATAGGTGGCGTTATCGGCACAATTTTGGGCATAGCCGGTGCCTTTGCAGGCTGTGCAATAATCAAAATCACTCCGGATGTCAATATCGGTGTAATTGCAATTGCGCTTTTATTCTCTTGCGGCGTTGGCTTGTTCTTCGGTATTTACCCTGCAAGAAAAGCTGCAAAGATGAGCCCGATAGAGGCCTTGCGCAGAGATTAAAATATAAACTTAATGCTAAACACCTGCTGAGAGTTATCTCCCTTTGCAGGTGTTTTTGTTATAAATAATTGCTGTTTACAAATTCATTTTAATGTGATAAAATATTATCATCATTTTACTAAAAAAGCCTACGGGAGGCATTTTATGTCAGTGTTAAACGAAGTTTTGAATCAATTTGCTTTTAAAGGCGAACTTGAAAATTGCGAGATTTTCGGTTCCGGTCATATAAACACAACTTATCTTGCAACTTACAGTGACGGCGATGTGAAGTGTAAATATATTATCCAAAAGGTGAATACCGGTATTTTTAAAGATATCGATAAGCTTATGGAAAATGTTTTTGCCGTAACTTCTTATCTTCGCGGCGAAATAAAGAAAAACGGCGGCGATGAAAACAGGGAAACCCTGCATTTTATTAAAACAAAAAGCGGCGACAAGTATTACCGTGCCGAAAACGGCGATTGCTATCGCTCTTATGTGTTTGTATCCGATTCCGTCAGCTACAACAGTGTAGACAGCCCGGAGCTATTTAAACAAAGCGGTGTTGCCTTCGGCAAATTCCAAAGGCTTCTTTCGGATTTTCCTGCGGATTCGCTTTTTGAAACAATTCCCAACTTCCACAACACGGCATACAGATTTGAAAATGAATTTATGCCTGCGGTTGAAAATAATCTTTCCGGGCGCAAGGATACATGCCTTGATGAAATCGAATTTGTAATCTCAAGAAAAGCTGTTTGCTCGCGCCTTGTTGATATGATTGCCGCCGGCGAGCTTCCGCTCAGAGTAACACACAATGACACTAAGCTTAATAATGTTATGTTTGATGCAAACAGCACCAGGGCAATTTGCGTTATTGATTTGGACACCGTTATGCCCGGCCTTGCTCTTTATGATTTCGGTGATTCAATTCGTTTCGGCGCAAATACTGCCGATGAGGATGAAGCCGATTTAAATAAGGTTTCGCTCAGCCTTGATTATTTTAAGGCGTATGCAGAGGGCTTTCTTTCCGAAGCCGGCAGCAGCTTTAATAAGGCTGAAAAAGAAAATCTTGCCTTTGCATCATTGCTTATGACCTTTGAATGCGGCATGCGCTTTTTGGCAGATTATCTTAACGGCGACACTTATTTTAAAACAGATTATCCCACTCACAATCTTGTGCGTGCAAAAAATCAATTTGCGCTTGTTTCCGATATGGAACGCAAAATGGAGCAAATGAACGAAATTATCGCTTCTGTAAAATAATAAAAACGCAACCCCGTTGGTTTAAACCAACGGGGCTTTTTATGTAATGTATGCAATTGTGCAAAACCGCAATGTCCGTTTTTGAACGCACTGCACCAAAGTGCAGGGGATATTGCCTTGCGCTTGTTATAAATTCAAAAATTATGTATTTATTTTTTTGAAGGATATTTTTCTTTTTTATCGGTTCTGTCCATCAAATAATCAAGGCTGGTATTGTAAAAATCGGCAAGAATCATTAAATTTTCCGTTGTGGGAATAAGATCGCCGCTTTCGTATTTTGAAAGCATGCTTTGGCTTATGCCTGTTTCCATTTGAACCTTGAGCTGGGTGTAGTCTTTGGTTACTCTAAGCAGTTTTATATTTTTCATTTATGTTCCTCCGCAAAAATATAAAATTTGATAAAGTCTTTGAATTTATTTAAAAAGATTTAATTCAGCATTGTAAAACACTTGTTTTGTATGAAAAGCTGTTTAAAAACGCACACCGCACGAGTGTGCGTTTTTTAATTATTTCTTCAATTCTCTCTGAAGCCAAACAGCACCTAAATCAAGTGCGTTGAAAATGCCCTCTTTTTCGCTTTTTTTAACGATTTTTTCCTTTGGGCCCACTTCCGGGTCGGTATTTATGATTTGAATCAAAACCTTGTCCGAAAGCTTAATATCCTTAAAATCTTTATCGGATTGAACCTGAAGGCAGGCAACAAACGGATCTGCCATATCACCGTAGTATATGGTTTTGCCGCATCTTACCAAAGGTTTTCCTTTGTAGGTAAGAAATGTATCCTTTAATTCTGCCAAAGAAAACCCTCCTTTTCATTTATTTTGTTGTGTATACTCAAGTGTTGAGGTAAGACTTTACCATTTCCGCAAGCAATTCGTCTCGGTCGATTTTACGAATAAGGCTTCTGGCATTGTTGTGCGTTGTAATATAAGTCGGATCCTCTGAAAGGATATAACCCACGATTTGATTGATGGGGTTGTAGCCTTTTTCTTTAAGCGCATCAAACACTTGGGTGAGAGTGTCCCTCATATAATCCTCATGGTCGTCGCCGAGTTTAAAGGTCATTGTTTTATCTGTCACAGTAAAGTCACCTCCGGTCTAAGCCGCTTTGCCGCAAGTGCAACCGGGTTAAACACCCTCTTGGCTTAATAATATACAACATCATTATATACAATTTTTACACCGATTACAACTAAAATTTTTCAATTATTGTAAAATTCAGGTAAAAAATGAGTGAAATTTATGCGTTAGGAGCGCAAATTGATGCCAAGCTTTGCCAAAGCCTTAATAACGCGCTTCATTGCGGCGTCTGCTTCGTCGTCAGTAAGGGTTTTATCCGCACTTCTCATTTTAATGTTGAAAGCAACGCTCTTTTTGCCTTTTTCAATCTGCGTGCCCTCATAAACATCAAAAAGCTTAACCTTTTCAAGGGTTTTGCCGACTGCCTCACCGATCGCTTTTTCAAGAGACAGCACCGGAATATCTCTGCTGCAAACGAATGCAAGGTCGCGCGTAACGGCAGGGAACTTCGGCAGCGGCTTATGGGTTTTACCCGGAAGCTTGTTTTCGTATGCCGTGTTCACATCAATTTCGGCAACATAAACTCTGGTGCCTATATTGTAGTTTTCGGCAACTGCGGGATGAATTTCACCGAGCTTTGCAAGCACTTTGCCGTCAACAACAAATTTTGCCGTTCTGCCCGGGTGGAAAGACGGGTCGTCTTTAACAGGCTCAATGTCGTATTCCTTGGTGTTGAGCATGGAAAGTACTTTTTCAACTATGCCCTTAAGTACATAGTAATCTGCATTTCCGCCGTAAATTCCGATGGCTGCCTTTTGGCTTTCAATCGGAAGCTTGCCTTTTTCTGTGGGTTGATAAACCGTGCCGATTTCATAAAGGCATGCTTTTTCGTTTTTGTGGTTGTAGTTATGAGAAAGCACATCAAGCATTGAGGGAAGAATGGTGGTTCTCATAATGCTTGTATCCTCGCCGAGCGGATTCTTAATTACAACGGATTTTCTTTGAGGATCATTTTTGTCAAGATTGATTTTATCGTACGCTTTTGGGCTGATGAAGCTGAAAGTGGAAGTTTCAGTGCAGCCGCAGGCGATTAAAGCCTCATTCATCGAGCGAACATATTTTTGCCATTCGGTGAGCTTGCCCACTGCAACGCCGCTGAGCATTCTGTTTGGAATGTTGTGGTAGCCGTAAAAGCGTGCAACTTCTTCGGAAATATCGGCAATATGCTCAATATCGTTTCTGAATGGGGGAGCAACAACATTGCCGTCAGCATCAAATGTGAATTCAATCTTTTCAAGGATTTTCTTTTGCTCAGCCTCGCTGAGGTCTATTCCAATGAAATTGTTTATCCATTCATAGTCAAATTTAACCTTGGCAGGTTCTTTGGGTTTAACGAAGCAATCCACAACGCCGTTTACAACATCGCCGGCGTCAAGCAACTGCACAAGCTCAAGTGCTCTCATAAGCGCATTCATTGTTGCGCCGGGATCAAGTTCTTTTTCGTATCTGCTTGATGCTTCCGTTCTCATGCCGAGCGCCTTTGCCGTGCTTCTTACCGATAAGCCGTTAAAGCATGCTGATTCAAAAACGATGGTGGTGGTATCATCCATAATTCCGCTGTATTCGCCGCCCATAACACCGGCAACGGCAACGGGTTTCTTTTCGTCTGCAATAACAAGCATGGATTCGCTGAGCTCGCGTTCAACGCCGTCAAGCGTGGTGATTTTCTCACCCTTTTCGGCGTTTCTTACATTAACTGTGTTACCTTCTAAAAAGCGAAGGTCAAAAGCGTGCATCGGCTGACCGAATTCAAGCATAACATAGTTTGTGATATCAACAATGTTGCTGATAGGGCGAACGCCGCTTGCGCGCAGTCTCTCCCTAAGCCAGCGCGGGCTTTCCTTAACGCGCACGTTTTCAACAACTGCGCCGGTGTAGCGATAGCATTTATCGGGTTCTGCAATGTTTACTTTAAGCATTTCGTTTACATCGCCGTGACCGGGCTTAACAACGGGTGTCTTTAAAATAAAATCCCTGTCAAATGTTGCCGCAGCCTCGCGTGCAAGCCCTGTTACAGACATGCAGTCGCAACGGTTTGAAGTGATTTCAAATTCAACGCATGTATCGTCATATCCGATTGCCTTGTGAATATCCTCGCCGGGTGTGCGGTCGCAATCATCACCCAAGATGAAAATGCCGTCTGCCGTGGCATACGGAAAATCGTTTTGAGTAAGACCGAGTTCGTCAAATGAGCAAAGCATTCCGTTTGACTCAACACCTCTGAGCTTGCCTTTTTTGATTTTTTCTATGCAGTGGTCTTTTCTGTTGTAAACCGTTGCTCCGGGAAGTGCGGCAGGCACATAATCGCCCACGGAAAGATTTTGCGCGCCGGTAACGATTTGCTCGTCGTTCTCGCCGCCTACATCAACCTTGCAAATCCAAAGATGGTCGGAATCGGGGTGGTGCTCAAGCGATTTTATTTGACCCACCACGATATTTTCAATCTCGCTGCCCTCTTTCTTAAACTCCTCAACCTTGGAGCCGGAAAGGGTCATTTCGTCGCAAAACTCCTTGTCGGAAATATCATCTAAATTAACATAATCTTTAAGCCATTTTCTTGATAAAACCATTACTGTGCACCTCCTTAAAATTGATTTAAAAATCTTGTGTCGTTTTCGTAAAGCAATCTCATATCGTCGATATTAAAGCGGAACATAACAAGCCTTTCAAGTCCGACACCGAATGCAAAGCCGCTGTATTCCTCGGGGTCAACGCCGCCGTTTTTAAGAACTTTCGGGTGAACCATGCCGCCGCCGAGAATTTCAATCCATCCCTCGCCTTTGCACATCGGGCAGCCCTTACCGCCGCATTTAAAGCACGAAACATCGATTTCGCAGCTCGGCTCCGTGAATGGGAAATGGTGGGGGCGAAGTCTGATTTTTGTATTTTCGCCGTAAAGACGTTTTGCAAATGCCTCAAGTGTGCCTTTAAGGTCTGCCATTGTAACGCCCTTGTCAACAACAAGCCCCTCAATTTGGTGGAAAAGGGGAGAGTGAGTGGCGTCAACGGCATCCGAACGGAAAACTCTGCCCGGCGCAATCATTCTGAAAGGCGGGTCGTGTTTTTCCATATATCTGATTTGAATCGGGGATGTTTGGGTTCTTAAAACGATGTTGTCATCAATATAGAAGGTATCCTGCGTGTCCCTTGCAGGGTGCCCTTTGGGAATGTTGAGTGCTTCAAAGTTGTAGTAATCGTATTCAACCTCGGGACCCTCGGCAACATCAAAGCCCATGCCCATAAATATTTCCTTGATTTCGTCCAGTACAATTGAAAGCGGATGCTTGTGACCGATTTCCGGTTCCTTGCCCGGCATGGTAACGTCAATTGCTTCGCTCTGGAGTCTGTGCTTCAGCTCAGCCTCCTTTATTTGCGCGCTTTTTTCGGCAATTTTTGTTTCAATGTCGGCTCTGATTTCGTTTGCAAGCTGGCCGATAACCGGTCTTTCCTCCGCGGAAAGCTTGCCCATCTGCTTTAAAATTGAAGTAAGCTCGCCCTTTTTGCCGAGATATTTGATTCTTGCTTCTTCGATTTGCTCCTTGGTTTCAAAGGAATCGAGTGCCTTTTTTGCGGCTTTTCTGATTTCTTCAAGCTCGGTTTTCATAAAAATCTTCCTTTCGTTTTTATTGTTTCGGGACAAAAAAATACTTGCCCCCGTAAGATAGGGACAAGTATGTTAAATACCTGCGGTACCACCCTTGTTTTTGCAAAGAGTTTAAATCCAAGCAAACACTCTTTGAGCTTTTAACGCAGCTCATCCCGTCTGCACTTAATTGGAAACCGTTCGGCGCAGCCGCTCTGAAGGGAACTTCACCTGAATTTCATCTGCCGCGCTTTCAGCCGTGGCGCGGTTCTCTGCAAGAATTAAAGCAGGCTACTTTTCTTCGTCATTGCGTTTAATATGAAATAATTATAATATATTATTTTCCGCTTTTCAAGTGTTTTTTGTCACTTTGTGATTTCGCTTATTTTAAAGGTTTGAAATTCAATGTAACTGCTTGGCTGCGATTCGTAAAGCACGCCGATTGTGTCGCCGTCAATTTGGGCAAGGCAGGAATAAGCGAAAAAGCCTTTGTTGATTTCAACGTCCTTAAACCAATCTATATGCTCGTAGCAGCCTTTTATCATTCTGGGCTTTCCAATTGAAATAACGCCGTTTTCGCGCCCTTTTCCTGCCGGGTGTGAGCAAAAAATATATCCTCCTGCCGTAATAATGCTCTTTTGGCACTGAGGAGCGTTTAATGCCGTTTTTTTGCATTTGAGCCAACTTTTTGCGCCGTTGTCCGAAATGCAAACGGGTGTTTTGCCAAAGCTTTTTTGCCTGCCGATGCCGATTATCGTGCCGTTCGGTGTGGATATCATTTGCCATTCGCCTGTATTTTGGGCATATGGATTGCGCCTCATTCTGTGCCAGGTTTCGCCGCCATCTGTTGTAAAAACCGAAACACTGCCGTCTTTAAGTGTGTAAAGCGGCATAACAACTTTGCCGTCCTCAAGCGTTAATCCCACACCCGGTGCAACTCCGAGGAAGGTGCCGTCGGTTTTTTCGAGAATCATATTTGTTATGTCTTTCGGCTCGCTCCAGGTTTTGCCGCCGTCGCTGCTTTTAAGCATAAAAACATAGCAACGCTTCGGTGCTTTAAGCGGTGCGCCGAATGTGGTTTTTGCATTTTCTTCGTTTTTTCCCATGGCGCCGTTTAAATAAATGTTGCCGAGGTATTCGTCGTCTCTGTAAAGTGAACCAAGCGGTGCTTTTATTGTGTAATTCGTAAGATCTTTTTTTGAATTGAGAATTTCGCCGCTCGGCAAAACATAATAAAAATTATTATTTCTGTCATAAATCAGCGGCAGCATTTTGCCGTCGTGCATGGCATATGCAATTTTATTTTTGTCGAGCAGTTTGTTTTTGTGAACGCCCATGCATTCCGGCCAAAAATCGGCAAGCATAATTATTTCACCCTCTTTGGTAACTGCCATACAAGGGTCTATATAAAAAGCGGAGGCATAGCATTCCGCGCTTTTTCTTGTTTCGCGCGCCGGGGGAACGGCGATTGTTTCAATATCGCTCCAGGTTTTGCCGCCGTCCTCGCTGCGGCGAACGGCAAGTTCTATGTAGCCCCAATCTGCTCCGCAGGATGCTTTGTCGGCAGCGGCAATAAGTGTGCCGCCTGCATTTATCAGGCTCGGTATCCTAAATGCCGTGCCGCCGTTTGCCGCAGTGCTTTCTTTGGTTAATTCTTCGTCAAGAAATGCGGGGCTGTTGCCGCAAAATATCAGCTTTTTGTTGTTCATATAAACATCTCCGTGTTTGTGTTAAAGTTTTACCGGTATATTTTAACATATTTTCGCTTTTTAATAAAGCAACTGAAATAACTTTTGTTTTTCTATTGCAAAATTTCTGCGTTTTTAGTAAAATGATAATTGGAATTTATTGTAAAGGAGGAATATTGATGCTTTGGGAATTAAAAAAGTGCTGGTACCGTGTGTATCAGGGCGTATTTAAGCTTGCCATGAATTTCATGGATTGGTCCGAGCCGCAGCTTCTTGAAGGCAAAGGCTCAGTTTTAAGACTGCCTGAATTCATTAAAAGCAAGGGAATCAATAAGGTGCTTGTTGTTACCGATAAAGGTCTTATGAGCCTTAATCTGCTTGACCCCATGTTTGAAAAGCTTAAAGAAGCCGGTGTTGACTATGTCGTTTATGACGGCGTTCAGCCAAACCCCACAATCCCCAATATTGAGGCTGCGCGTGAAATGTATTTGAAAAACGGCTGCGAGGGCTTTATCGCTTTCGGTGGCGGTTCTTCGATGGACTGCGCAAAGGTTGCGGCTGCAAGAGTTGTTAAGCCGAATCAAACTGTTCGCCAAATGAGGGGCTATCTTAAAGTGCTCAAAAAGCTGCCCCCGTTCTTTGCAGTGCCTACCACTGCCGGAACAGGCTCTGAAACCACTGTTGCCGCTGTTGTAACAGATCCCGAAACTCATGAGAAAAACGCAATCAACGATATCTGTCTTCGTCCGAAATTCGCGGTGCTTGACCCGGAACTTACCGTAGGTTTGCCGCCGCACATCACATCGACAACGGGTATGGATGCGCTCACTCACGCTGTTGAGGCTTACATCGGCAGAAGCAACACAAAGCAAACAAGAGAACAGGCAGAAAAAGCCACAAAGCTTATCTTTGACAATATCGAAGAGGCTTATAATAACGGAAAGGATTACGAGGCAAGAGCAAATATGCTTAAAGGCTCCTACTGGGCAGGCTGTGCATTCACACGCGCTTATGTAGGCTATGTTCACGCTATTGCGCATAACCTCGGCGGTCTTTACGGCACGCCGCACGGTCTTGCAAATGCTGTTATTTTGCCGTATGTTCTTGATTGGTACGGCGAATGCATTTATCCTCAGCTTGCAAAGCTTGCGGATATCGTCGGCATCACAGGCTCTTCTGAAGCCGAAAAAGCTCAGGCGTTCATCGCCGCAATTAAAAAGCTTAATGCGGATATGAATATCCCTGCCGCCTTCGATTTCATTAAGGAAGAGGATTTGCCCACGCTTATTCACCGTGCTCTCAAAGAAGGCAATCCCGGATATCCCGTTCCGCGCATTATGGATTATAATGATATGGAAGGCGTTATCCGCACCTTTATGGCTTAATTGCCGCTTTATAATTTTATATTATTCAAAACTGCGTGCCGTTTTTCGGCACGCTTTTTTGGTTATTATGTACATGCTTTGCAGGGGTTATTTGGCGTTTTTTACAATTGTTTTGCTCGGTTCCATAGGTTATAATATTAGTATTATTAAGGAATATTAAACCGCCCGTAATATTTTGTCGGCCGGTTTATTTTTCCGTTATAGGGGTGAATATATGGGTAATCAAGTAAAAACCTATACCAAAAAAGAACTTGTGGGCTACCTTGTCGGTATGTTCGGTCAAAACCTTATATACAACATCGTTTCCACCGGTCTTTATTTCTATTTCCAAAATGTTATTTGCCTTCCGGCAATGGCACTCGGCTGGATTATGACAGTCGCCAGAATTTGGGATGCGATTAACGACCCGATGATGGGTACAATCGTTGATAAAACCAAATCCAAATGGGGTAAATGCAGACCTTATCTTATCATTTTCCCCGGAATTATCGGTTTGGTTACCATTCTGGCGTTCTTAAACGGTAATTATGCAACTGCAGACACAACATCTCAAAAGGTGCTCATTGTTGCTTGGGCTGCCATTTCGTATATCGCTTGGGGCATGTGCTTCACTGTTTGCGATATTCCGCTTTGGGGCATCACTTCGCTTATGACCGAAGATGAAAACGACAGAAGTAAGATTCTCGGTCTTGCCCGTATGGCTGCCGGTGTTGGCGGCATCAGCGTGCTTGTTGTTCAGATTGCACAGGCTCTCGGCAGCGCATTCGCAGGCAAAGTTGATAAAAGTGCGGAAAATTATGATGTGCTTGTTCAGCAGGCAAATCAAAAGGGCTTTATCGTAACGGTTATTATAATGACTGTTATTGCCGTTATTCTTTTTGAATTTGCAGGTATTTCCACTCGCGAAAGAGTTGAAAAATCCGAAAAGAGCTACACCTTTAAAGAAAACTTCCAAACAATGTTTGGCAATAAGCCTTTCAGGCAAATTCTTATTTCAGGCATTTTAAGAAGCCCCATTCAGCTTCTTATGATTGTTGCCATGACTCTTGTTACATATTACTATGCAAACGGTAATATCATGAATATAATCAAGAGCAATGAAGACGGCAGCTTTGCAGGTCTTGATTGGCAAATTCTTATCGGTCTCGGCAGCGTTGCAATAGGTCTTTTCGTCGGTCAGTTTGTTGCAATGGGCATAACTCCCGTCATTATCAAAAAGGTTGAAAAGAAAAAGCTTTATAATATTTATTCAATCGGCGGTGCGGTTCCTTTTGCATTTATTTATGTATTCTACAAGGTTTCCGGCGGCGACCTTACCTCCACATTCTGGTCAATCATCATCGGCATTTGCATGCTCTTAGGCAGTGCGGCTTTCGGCGGTATAAACGTTCTTCAGTCCGTCATGATTGCAGACTGTGTTGACTATGAGGAATATACAAACGGTGTTCGCACAGACGGTGTATTCTTCTCCGGTCAAAGCTTTATCACAAAGCTTGCAGCAGGTATTTCCACAATTATTTCATCGGCTGTTTATGCTGCAGTGGGCTACAGCGGCGCAAATGTTGACACTCTTAATAAGGCGATCGAAAAGGGTGCAAGCTTTATTACTTATGACGGCGGTTCCGGCTCCGGTAAGTATGCCGCCGCAATGTTCTTCCTTATTTCTATTCCGCCGGCAATCGGAATGGTGCTTTCCGCAATTCCCACTCTTAAATATGCACTTTCCGATAAAGAACATTCAAGAATTCTTGATGAGCTTGTTGCAAAGCGCAAGAGCGAAGGCAAGGAAACCGAATAATCAAAAGCAAATAATAAAGGTGATCGAGTTGAATCTCGGTCACCTTATTTTTTTGCGTATTTCGGCTTGAAAAGAGTTATTTTCGCGTGCGTTAAAAATCGCTTTGTATCAATATTTCCGTTTTGAAATATTTTTCCTGAAATTCAGTTGCCTCAGCAATTTCTTCTTTGGTAAAAATATATCCGTCGGGGCAAACCACCCATTTGTTTTCAACATCATCAAGTCGGCGGATAATGGCAATAACCTTGCCTCTGAAAGCGGAAATCGGTTCATATATGCCGAGTATGTAAACATCCTGCGGCTCGCCGTCCGCAGC
Organism: Clostridium sp. AF37-5; assembly: GCA_963625835.1. GTDB lineage: Bacteria > Bacillota > Clostridia > Oscillospirales > Acutalibacteraceae > Eubacterium_R. The sequence goes on from CAVFVA010000006.1 coordinate 34,359, forward strand.
ATAAACTTCATCGCAATATCCGTAATTTAGAGGATAAACAATGTCGCCGTGTTTGGGATGATGAGAGCCAAGCGGTCTGTCAACCGCAACATCGATAAACTTGCCTAAATATTGTTTGCCGGTTTGCAGGGCTTGCTCCTGCTCAAGAAAAACGGAATATTCGTGTAAAAGATTGTTTTCCTTGCAATATAGTTGGCAAGCGTTGATAATCTGCCCGTCGCTCATTTCATCGGTTTTGCGCAAACGGTATCGGTTTACTCCGCTTTTCTTTAAAAACTCCCTTGCAACATATGTTGCAAAATTATCATAATTATTCATTGTATTCTGCTCTCAATATTATTTTTTACGCACACAAAGCGCAGGCAAAATCACGGGCTCGTCTTCGCCCGCTAATTTCATTTGCTTAATCAGCATGTATTTTAAATCTTGCCTTATTTCGGCGTATTCCGGGCTTTTAATAAGGTTGGTTTTTTCGCTTGGGTCTTTTTCCAAATCGTAAAGGTAATCTTCAAAATAAACCCTGCTGCTTGCTCTTAGTGCGCCGCCGGGGCGTATGTCGCGCACGGAATACTTATATTTGGGAGTTCTGATTGCTCTGCCGCATTGGCTTTCGCTTATTTGCAAAAAAACACATTCGCGCGCCAATGTCGGGTTCGTTATTTGCTTTGTTAAATCAAATCCCTCGTATTCGCGCGGAATCGGAATTTCGGCAAGTGAAAGTATGGTGGTCGGCAGGTCAATAAGGCTTGCAAGCCGTGTTTCGCGCCTGCCTCCTGCGAATCCGCAGCCTTTTATTATCAGCGGCGTGTGTATGCAGCTGTCGTGGCAGCTGCGTTTGTATTCAAGATTGCGCGTTTTGAAATGGCAGCCGTGATCACTTGAATAGATTAAAACAGTGTCGTCATATATTCCAAGCTCTTTAAGCTTACTTACAAGCTTGCCGAAATTGTAATCAAGCCTGTTAATTGCCGATATGTAGTCGGGATACATTTCTTCGTAGTCGCCATTTAAAAAAGCTAAATCATCCGGAATAGGGTAATCTTTGTAATCGGCAACGGTTTCCTTGTAACCTTCAAATCTGCGCTTGTCGTTCTGATGGTGCGGTTCAAGCTGACTGACAAACATAAAAAACGGCTTGTTTTTATCGCATTTATCAAGGTATTCAAGTGCAAAATCGTTGATTTTGTCTGCGCGGTAGCCTTTAAAGTCTATTCTATTTCCGTTTTCGTCGAAAACATAGCCGTCGTATCCGTGGGATGTAAATTCAAGGCAATCTGCCGCGCGCCAATATTGATATCCGCCTTGCCGTTCGTACGGAACGGCTGTTTTTTCGCAGTGAATTCCAATTCCGGGCAATTTGTCCGAGCCAAGGTGCCATTTGCCTATGTATGCCGTTTGCCAGCCGGCTTCGTTAAAATAATCGGCAAGCGTTTTTGTGCCGCTCGGCAGGGGAATTGCATTGCTGTGGCAGCCGTTTTGAGTGGCATATGTTCCCGTTTGCAGGCAGGCCCTCGCAGGTCCGCAAACAGGTTGGCAGGTGAATTCGTTTTCAAATAAAACGCCCTCATTTGCAAGTTCCCATAAATTCGGCGTTATATTTTCGTTTATTGTGTCCCATCTTTGTTGGTCGGAAAAATAAAAAATTATGTTTTTTATTTTAATCACCGTAGCCTTTCAGGCAACAAAAATTTATTAAAAACCGCCTAATTAACCTGCGTTGCCCAAACAGGCGTAAATGCTGATTTTAGCCATCTGAAAATTATACCAAAGGCAAATTTTTGAGGGTAATACAATATGAACAGTGTGATTTTTACACGGTTTCTCCGTTTTGTGATTCAATGTAAATGCTGTGTGTCGGATATGCAAAATCAGTGTCGTTTTTCTCGATTATTTCTTTAACCGCAAAATTCAATTCCTCAATAAAAGCGTAATATTCTTCCAAATCGGTTATGGTTATGTAGCATCTGATTTGCATGTTGAGCGAGGAATCGTCGAATTCGTAAAATCTGACGCGAATAAGCGAGTTTTCAACCTTTTCGTGCGCCGCAAGAAAATCGTAAATTTCTGCTTTGCATTTCTTAAGCACTTCGCTTGATGTGGAATAGAGCAGTCCGATTTTAAATTCAACAAGTCTTTTTGTCATCTTTGCATAATTTGTTATGGGTGAATCGGAAAGCTGTGTATTGGGCACGGCAATAACCGTGTCGTCAAGCTTGCGCACTCTTGTGGAACGCATTGTAATATCCTCCACATAACCCGAAAAATCGCTTGTTTCGATAAAATCGCCAACATCAAACGGCTTGTCGAACATAATTACAAAGCCGGAAATCATGCTTTTAAGCGAATCCTGCGCAGCGAGCGAAACGGCAAGTCCGCCAACGCCGAGCCCTGTAAGTAAACCGTTTATGTTGTAACCCAGCTCGGATATAACCATAACAATCGCAATGCAAACGGTGAGCACTTTTAATATGTTTGAAACAAATTTAACGGCAATAGCGTTCACCTTTTGGTCGCCGCTTTTGGTGCCGAGATAATCAACAAGATTTTCGGATATAAAGCTTATAATGCACCAGCACGCAATTAAAACGGACGCTATTTTAAAAGTGTCGCGGATAATTGTGTGGTTGTAGTTTATAATAACGCCTAAAAATAAACCAAGCACAATAAAATAAATTGCAACAGGGTGCATCAGGCTGTTTTTATAACCTTGTCTGCGCTGCGGATATTTGGCGAAAATTATTTTGCCGGTTATGCCGAGAACAAGCGAAGCGAGCTTGTGTCTGAATACAGTAAATAAAATAAAAATTACAGCTCCGATTGCCATGTTGATATATGTGCTGTAGGTTGTGAAAAATTCTTTGATTGCATCCATTATTCGCACTCCTTTTCATTGTAAACGCAGTAAAAATTGCTTTCCCATGCAGGAATGTAGGCACTGTGTCTGAAATAAATTTTGTAGTTTTTGTTTAATTCCCAAATTTTTTGCGGCAAAGCGAACATATCCTCGTTTCTGTGGTATGCGCATATGTAAAGCTTCGGCAGGCAATTTTTAATTGTTTTTTCACAGCCGCAAAGCGCATTCAGTTCCGCTCCCTCAATGTCCATTTTAATAAGTGAAACGGTGTTGTCGTCAATTAAACTGTCAATCGCTTTAAATTCCGTTGGCTCGCCGCAGGCGGAAAGCTTTGAATTTCTGCCGGCTTTCTTTTCAAAAAACAGGGTTTCGTTTTTGCACCACGCCCCTGCGTTGTAAAGTAAAACGCCTTGCATGCCGTCGGTGTTTCGGCAAAGTTTTTTAAAATTTTTGCTGTCCGGCTCCAAGGCGTAAATACGGTTGTATTTTCCGCCCGTGAACTCTGTAAATTCGCGGATTGTATCGCCGTCATAAGCACCGCAATCGATTATTGTTTCGTTATCGCCGAGGCAAAGAAGTTCTTTGTAAATTTTGTTTTTATTCGGCTCATTGCACATGTAAAGGTAATTGACTTTACCGCTTATTTTGAATTTAAGTACATTTTCATACACTTTGCGGCTTTCATCGTCTGCCAAATTATTGTAAACCTGCAGAAATTCGGATTTGTGTTCCTCGAAATATTTCCCGGTAAATAAGCCATTGCCGGCAACAGGTATATCCGGCGCAAAAACCGTGTGTTCGTTGTTCATCGCTTTTATTCTTTTAAGCACATCCGGCAGGTGAGTGGCAAATGCAAGCACGATGTTGAAATCATCGTATTTCTCGCAAACCTCACTGTATTTGAGCACTCTTTTGCCCAAAAACGAATGCCCTCTCACAAATTCGTCGCTTGCAAAAATTTCGTTTATTTCAATTCCGTTTTCGTGCAAAATATTTATTATCCTTTCGGCTGCGTTTCCCATTCCGTAAACGGCGATCGGTTTGCCGTCCTCTTTCAGCCTTTGCCAAACATCTTTTTCGTTAATTTCAAGCATATTTTATCATTCCGTTTCTTTTAGATATTATAATATTTAAAATCTTACAAATCAAGGTATTTACAAAGAGTTTAAAAAAGTTTATAATATATCAATAATGTAAAAGGCGAGGTATGATTACGGAACAGATTATCACATTTGACGCTATGGAGCAGGCGGTGAGCCTGTTCGGTTCTTTTGATGAAAATATAAGGCTGATTGAAAAGGAATTTGCCGTTTCAATCATAAGCCGCGGTAGCGATTTGAAAATCGTGGGTGATGCGGAAAAGGTTTCCCTTGCCGCCAGAGCGGTGAATGCTTTGCTGACTCTTATAAATAAGGGCGAAACGCTTTCGGATCAAAATGTGCGTTATTCCATAGGTCTCGTTAAAGAGGGAAACGACGATAAGCTTGCCAATATGGCAACGGACACGGTTTGCATCACGGCAAAGGGCAAGCCGATTAAGGCAAAAACTCTTGGGCAAAAAAAATATTGCGAGGCAATAAGCAAAAACACTATTACTTTTGGAGTTGGTCCTGCAGGCACCGGCAAAACTTATCTTGCCGTTGCTCTTGCCGTAACTGCTTTCAGGGCAAAGCAAGCGGATAAAATAATCTTAACCCGCCCGGCGGTTGAAGCAGGCGAAAAGCTCGGCTTTTTGCCCGGCGATTTGCAAAGCAAGGTTGATCCTTATCTTCGACCGCTGTACGACGCACTGTTTGACATGCTCGGTGCTGAAAATTTTCAAAAATATCAGGAGCGCGGTTCAATTGAGGTTGCTCCGCTTGCATATATGCGCGGCAGAACGCTTGACGACAGCTTCATTATTCTTGACGAAGCGCAAAACACCACGCCTGAGCAAATGAAAATGTTCTTAACAAGGCTCGGTTTCAATTCAAAAATGGTTGTTACCGGTGATATCACACAAATCGATTTGCCGGCAGGTAAAAAATCAGGGCTCACCAAAGTTATGCGTATTCTTAAAAATGTTGATGATATTGAAATTTGCAAATTTACGCAAAAAGATGTTGTGCGCCACAGGTTGGTGCAGGAAATAATCAAAGCGTATGAAAAATACGAAAATGATGAGAGGAAATGAAAAATGGAAAGGGTAAAGGTTGTTATCACAAACGATCAAAAAAAAGTTAAGGTGCCCACTGGAATAAGGCTCCTCATCCGCCGCTGCTGCCATGCCGTGCTGGAACTGGAAAATTTTGACGGCTCGGCCGAGGTTTCCGTTCGCTTTGTTGATAATGAGCAAATCAGGCAGCTTAACGCAGAATATAGAAATATAGACAGGGAAACGGATGTGCTTTCTTTTCCGCTCGGTGAAAACGGTGTTTACGATGTTAATTTGGATACGGGCGCAAAGTTGCTCGGCGATATTGTTATTTCCATGGAAAAAGCCATGGAACAGTCAGAACTTTATAACCATCCGCTTCAGCGCGAAATCGGATTTCTAACCGTTCATTCCATGCTTCACCTTTTGGGATACGATCATGAAAACGGCGGTATAGAGGCTGTTCGTATGCGTGAAAAGGAAGAAACCGTGCTTACTCAAATCGGCTGGAAAAGGGATAACAGTTATTATATGGGAGACGAAGAATGACAAAATCCTCATTTATTGCAATAGTAGGCAAACCGAATGTGGGCAAATCATCGTTGCTCAACAGATTGCTCGGCGCAAAAATCGCAATTGTTTCCTCAAAGCCACAAACCACGCGCACGAAAATCATGGGTGTGCTTACCTTGGGCGAAACACAGCTTGTGTTTACGGACACTCCAGGCTTTCACAAGCCGCACAATAAGCTCGGTGAATATATGAATAATGCTGTGGGCGACAGTATAGGCGGCACTGATTCGGTGCTTTTTGTAACCGAGCCGCGCGGCGAGCTTGACGATAAGGAACTTGAACTCATAAAAAAGCTTAAGCAGGAAAAGCGAAAGGTTATCCTTGCAATCAATAAAATCGATATGCTAAAGGATAAAAAAGAGCTTTTTGACCGTATTGTTTATTTAACAAAGTTTTATGATTTTGACGCAGTTGTGCCCGTTTCTGCCACAAGGGGAGACGGGATGGATGAGCTCGAGGACGAACTTGTTAAAACCGCATGCGAAAGCGTGCACTATTTCCCGGATGATACTTTAACTGATCAGCCGGAAAGAGTGCTTGCTGCGGAAATTATAAGGGAAAAAATCCTGCGACTTATGGATAAGGAAGTGCCGCACGGAATTGCCGTTGCCGTTGAAAAAATGCGTGAGCGCAACGATAAGGATATTTTGGATATCGACGCCACAATTTATTGCGAACGCGAAACGCACAAAGGTATGATTATTGGCAAGAACGGCGCAATGCTCAAAAAAATATCCACCTTTGCAAGGCAGGACCTTGAAAGCTTTTTTGAAATCAAAGTTAATCTGCACACTTGGGTTAAGGTTAAAGAAGGCTGGAGAAACAAAGAGGGTCTCATTCACAACTTCGGTCTTGACGGGCAGGATTAAAATAATAAAATTGCGCAAATTTATTTGCGTATAAAATCAAATGCACTTTAAACCGCCTTGATTTGGTTTAAAATGGCACAAATGAACGCCGCCGCCATAGGATAGAATATTAACGGCGGTGTTTTTTATGCTTGATGAATATTGGAATAAATTTACGGTTACGGGCAGCGTGGGCGATTATTTAAGTTATGTTGCCCACAGCCGAAATCAAAAGGCAGAAATTGATGAAAACAGCAACAAAGGCACTTGTGATAAAGGAACAAACGATAGGTGAAAGCGATAGGCTCATAACTCTGCTTTCGGCAGAGCACGGGCTAATCCGCGCCTTTGTGCGCCGTGCAAAGCTTGCAAAAAGCCGTTCGGCAAGTGCTACATCGCTTTTTGCCTACGGCGATTTTTCGCTCTATCGCGGAAAGGACGCTTACACGGTGGATGATGTTACGCCGATTGAAGTGTTTTTTGATTTGCGAAAGGATATCGAAAGGCTTGCGCTTGCCCAGTATTTCGCTCAGCTTTCTTTTGAGGTTGGTACTGAGGAGCAGCCGTGCGGAGAACTTTTGCGCCTTATGCTCAATTCTTTGCACCTACTTTGCAAGGGCAGTAAGGGGCTTGAGCATATTAAAACTGTGTTTGAACTGCGTGCGATATGCCTCGGCGGCTATATGCCGAGCGTGCTTGCCTGCGATAATTGCGGCACATATGAAACGGAGCTTATGTATTTTGATACTTTGGAGGGCAAGATATATTGCGAAAATTGCCCGAAACCCGGCGCCGTTCCCGTGCCGAAAACCGTGATTAAGGCAATCAGATATATATGCCTTACGGAGCCGGCAAAGATTTTCTCATTTTCCTTAAGCGACGAGAATACGAAACTTCTTGCCGATGTTGCCGAAAAATACACAATCGGCAGAATACAGCGCAGTCTTTCCGCACTTGAATTTTATAAATCACTCAAATGAAAAATTTAATTTATTGATAAATTTAGGTATATTGATATGAACAAACATTTTGAAGCACTTGAACTGAATATCGTGCTTGATATGCTTGCAGCCGAAACCTCCTGTCCGGATGCGGCAGAAGAGGCAAAATGCATAAAGCCGGTTTTTGACATGGCGGATGCAGAAAGATTGCTTTGCCAAACGGAAGATGCATTTTCTTTGCTTGCACGCTTCGGTGCGCCGTCTTTTTCGGGGCTCCGGAATGTAAACAACGCATTGCACAGAGCCGCTGCCGGCGGTGAGCTTAATACATATGAACTGCTTGAAATCGGCGGCACGCTTCGCGCCGTGCGTTCGCTTTATGAATGGTACGGTCATTGCAGCGGAGTGCACACCGCGCTTGATTATTTTTTCGAGGGAATCACGGTTAATAAATATCTTGAAGATAAAATTTTTTCCGTCATCATTTCGGAGGATGAAATTTCCGATAAGGCTTCGGACGAACTTTTTGAAATCAGGCGCAAAATGCGTGCAAAGGCAAATTCCGTGCGTGAAAAGCTTGATTCGATGATTCATTCCGCGCATTATCAAAAATTTTTGCAAGAGCCGATTGTAACTCAGCGGAACGGTAGATTTGTTGTGCCCGTAAAATCGGAACACCGCGGCGATGTGCCGGGGCTTGTGCACGATATGTCTGCCTCGGGAGCCACCGTGTTTATAGAGCCTGTTTCCGTTGTTGATGCCAATAACGATATTAAAATGCTGCAAAGCAGCGAAAGGGATGAAATCCGCAGAATTTTGTTTGAGCTTTCGGGCGAAGCGGGCAATTTCTCGGAAAGCATAAAGCATTCTTACGAAAGCGCGGTGCAGCTGGATCTGATTTTTGCAAAAGCGCATCTTGCATATAAGATGAAAGCCTCAAAGCCGATTTTGAATAACGAAGGAATAATGCTGCTCAAAAAAGCGCGCCATCCCTTGCTTGATCCCAAAAAAGCCGTGCCCGTCAATATTTCGCTCGGCGAAAAATTTGACACGCTCGTTATCACGGGTCCCAACACGGGCGGTAAAACCGTTTCAATAAAAACCGTTGGGCTGCTGAGCCTTATGGCAATGTGCGGTCTGCTTGTGCCTGCTGCGGATCAATCAAGAATTGCCGTTTATAACGGTGTTTATGCCAATGTCGGTGATGAGCAAAGTATTCAGCAAAATCTTTCCACCTTTTCGGCGAATATGGTGAATGTGATTGAAATTATGCGTGAAGCAGGCGAAAATTCACTTGTGCTCATTGATGAACTCGGTGCCGGCACCGACCCTGTTGAGGGCGCGGCACTTGCCGTTTCAATCATTGAATATTTGCGCGCAAAAGGAGCAAAAATCGCTGCAACAACGCATTATGCGGAACTTAAAGCATATGCGCTCAACACTCCGGGTGTAATAAACGGCTGCTGCGAATTTGATGTGGAAACGCTAAGACCAACATATAATTTGCTTATCGGTGTGCCCGGCAGATCAAATGCCTTTGCAATATCCGAGCATCTCGGAATGGAAAAAAGTGTTATAGAAGAGGCACAAAAGCTTATCGGCAGTGAAAATCAGTCGTTTGAAAGTGTGCTTCAAAAGCTTGAGGAAACCAGACTTGAGCTTGAAAAAGAAAAAGAAAAAGCAGAAAAAGCAGTGCAAGACGCCGATAAAATGCGCAGCCGCGCACAGTCGGAAAAGGATAAAATTGCTCAGCTGAAAGCAAACGAACTCGAAAAAGCAAAGCGCGAGGCTAAAAAAATCATCGATTCGGCAAAACGCCAAAGTGCAGATTTTCTGCTTCGCCTTGATCAACTTAAAAAAGAAGCAAATTCGCAAACGGCAACTGATGTGGCAAGAAAAACACGCCGTGAAATCAAAAACAGAATCGGCGAGATGGAGGACACTGTTGATCCGCGCACGCTTGCCGAGGAATGGGACGAAGATTATAAGCTTCCGCGCCAAATTGTTAAGGGCGATGCGGTAGTAATCAGAGGTATTGGCTTGGGCGAGGTGCTTGAGGTTAACAAAAATAATGTGCTTGTGCAATCCGGTATGCTGAAAACGCGCGTTAAAATGAGCGATTTAATGCTTACCGAAAAGCCGAAAAAAACTCCGCTGCGCCAAACACGCTCCGTTTACCGCACCACATCGCGTGCAGATTCGGATGTTCGCACCGAACTTGATTTGCGCGGTCAAACCGTTGAGGAAGCGATTGCGAATGTGCAGCTTTTCATTGATAAATGCGTGCTCAACAATATTTCGGAAATCAGAATTATTCACGGAAAGGGCACCGGCGTATTGCGTGCAGCAGTTACGCAGGAACTGAAAAATCACCCAAATGTGGCAGAATTCAGGCTCGGTGTTTACGGCGAGGGCGAAAGCGGCGTAACGATTGCAAAACTTAAATGATTTTGCCTTTCGGTTGAAAGCGAATTTGTTTGAATTCCTTTATTGCTGCTAATAAAATGTAAAATAATTAAATAATTCAAATTCAAGAGGGCGGTGCCGATTTTAATTTGCACCGCCCCATTTTGTACGTTTATGTTGCGCGGGTGCAATATTTTGTGTCAACAAAAAACAATAAAATATTCTTTTTAAAATATTTGTTTTTATGCTTGACTTATTGCCGCTGTTTATGTATAATAACTCTTGCTGTAAAGATTAAATACTTTACATATATTTTATCTTGCAAAGCGTTCGGAAAGAGGGATGATTGTGGCGAAAAATCTTGAAATATCGTTTCTTCTTGATTTTTACGGCGAAATGCTCACAAAAAAGCAGCACGATTTCCTGATTTATTATTATGACGAGGATTTGTCGCTTTCCGAAATCGCGGAAAACGAGGGTATCACGCGCCAGGGCGTGCGCGATGCAATCAAAAGAGCCGAAAATCAGCTCTTTGATATGGAAAACAGATTGGGCCTTGCAAAGCGTTTTAATTTGATGCGCCGCGGGCTTGATGAAATTGTTGAAAGTGCCGAGGCTATAAATGAATATAACCTCAACCACAGCCTTTCAAGAGAAATTAACGACAGTGTTTCAAAAATCAAATCAACTGCGGATTATCTTTTAAAGCTTTGATTGATTTTATTTATGTAGCAGGGAGTTGATTGCTTTGGCATTTGAAGGTCTTTCCGAAAGGCTTGAAAATTCCTTTAAAAAACTTCGTGCCAAGGGCAAATTAACCGAGGCAGATGTTAAAGACGCTATGCGTGAGGTTCGCCTTGCATTGCTCGAGGCGGATGTAAACTACAAGGTTGCCAAGGATTTCACAAAATCCGTAACCGAAAGAGCCATTGGCGAGGATGTTATGGAATCATTGACACCCGGTCAAATGGTTATCAAAATCGTTAATGAAGAACTCACAAAGCTTATGGGCAGCACCGAAAGCCGCCTTGCATGTGCAAATCACCCTCCGACGGTGGTTATGATGTGCGGTCTTCAGGGCTCGGGTAAAACAACCCATTCGGCAAAGCTTGCTTTAAAGCTTAAAAACGAGGGTCACCGTCCGATGCTTGTTGCCTGCGATATTTACAGACCTGCCGCTATCAAGCAGTTACAGGTTGTGGGCGAGCAGGTGGGCGTTCCCGTGTTTGAGCGCGGCACGCAAAACCCGGTTGACACTGCACTTGAAGCAATAAGCTATGCTAAGGATCACGGTCACGATTATGTGTTTCTTGACACGGCAGGCCGTCTTCATATAGATGAAGCTCTTATGCAGGAACTTCAAAACATTAAATCCACCGTGCATCCGCACGAGATTTTGCTTGTTATTGACGCTATGACGGGTCAGGACGCCGTTAATGTTGCAAAAAGCTTTAATGAAACGCTCGGCATAGACGGCGTTATTCTTACTAAACTTGACGGCGACACAAGAGGCGGTGCGGCATTATCTGTAAGAGCCGTAACAGGCAAGCCGATTAAATTTGTGGGCACGGGCGAAAAGCTCGGTGATCTTGAAACTTTCCATCCAAACCGTATGGCTTCAAGAATTCTCGGTATGGGCGATGTGCTTTCTTTTATTGAAAGAGCGGAGCAAAGCCTTGATGAGAAAAAAGCCGCAGAACTTGAAAAAAAGCTTGCGAAAAACAAATTCGACCTCAACGATTTGCTTGATCAGTTTGATCAAATCGCAAGAATGGGCAGCCTTAAAGATACCATTAAGATGATTCCGGGTATCGGTTCCAAAATCAAGGATGAGGATATCGATGAAAATGCGTTTGACAGATTCAGAGCAATAATTTATTCGATGACGAAAGCCGAACGCGAGCACCCTGATATCATAAATCCGTCGCGCAAGCGCAGAATTGCCGCAGGCTGCGGAATGCAGGTTGAGGATGTTAATAAATTGCTTGCACAATTTAGGCAAATGAAAAAGATGATAAGCCAGTTCGGCGGCAACAAAGGTCCTAAAATGAGCAAAAAAATGCGCCGAATGATGCAGCAAAATCCCGAAATGGCTCAGAAGATGATGGGTATGACGGGCGGCGGAAAAAACAATCCTTTTGGTTTTTAAATAAGTATTAACCCGAGAAATCAAAATCGGTTAGTAAATATAATAATTTTTTATAATATTTTTGGAGGTAACAAAAATGGCAGTAAAAATCAGACTTCGCAGAATGGGTGCAAAGAAGGCTCCTTTCTATCGTGTAGTTGTAGCAGATTCAAGATTCCCGAGAGACGGTCGTTTCATTGAGGAAATCGGCACTTATAACACAATGGTTGATCCCGCCGAAGTTAAAATCGATGCCGAAAAGGCAAAGAAATGGATTGCAAACGGCGCACAGCCCACAGACACAGTTAAGAGCATTCTTAAAAAAGAAGGCATTCTTTAATCTTTAATCGCTCAATTTAAAGATTAGTGGAGGTGTTTTCTTGAAAGATTTGTTAATATCCATAACAAAAGGCTTGGTGGATAATCCCGATGCCGTTTCTGTTGATGTTGATGAACCTAATGAAGAAGGCGTTGTCTTTTATCATCTGCATGTTGCAGAGGAGGATATGGGCAGAGTCATCGGTAAGCAGGGAAGAATAGCAAAGGCTATTCGCGTTGTTATGCGCGCGGCAGCAACAAGAAGCAATGAAAAAATTTCCGTTGAAATCGATTGATTTCACGAAAATCCCGCAAGGGCTTTAAAAACGTATAAAATCAGCCGCAATTTCAGTTGCGGCTTTTTTATTTAGAGGTGCTTATGAAAAAATATCTTGAAGTGGGCAAAATCGTGAACACTCACGGCATACGCGGCGAGCTCAAGCTGCAGCTTTGGTGCGACGGTGCCGAATATTTAAAACAATTCAAAACGCTTTATTTTGATGAAAACGGAAATAAAAGCGTGAGGCTTGTTTCAGTTCGCCCGCATAAAAATGCCGCTATCATAAAGCTTGAGGGTGTTGACGATATGGATTCTGCCGAGCGCATAAAAAACAGTGTTTTGTTTGCCGACAGGGATGATGCACCGCAAGAAGAGGGCGCGCATTATATTCAGGATATTATCGGCTGCGAAGTGCTTGATGCCGAAACCGGCAAAAACTACGGCAGGGTAAGTGATGTGCTCAATTACGGAGCTTCGGATATTTTGGAAATCAAAAGCGGCAAAAAAACAAATCTTGTGCCGCTTGTTGAGGATATTGTTTGCGAAATAGATGAAATCGGCGCAGTGATTAAAATTAAACCGATAAAGGGGCTTTTTGATGAGAATTGATATTTTAACCCTCTTTCCCGAAATGTGCTATTCGTATCTTAACGAAAGTGTTGTGGGCAGAGCACGCAAGGCAGGCGTGCTTGAAATTGAATGCACAAACATCAGGGATTACACGGTTGATAAATACAACAAAACAGATCGTTCGCCTTACGGCGGCGGAATGGGCATGATTATGCAGGCGCAGCCCGTTTATGATTGCTACAGCGATATCTGCAAAAAAGCCGGCACAAAGGTTCATTTGATATATTTGACTCCGCAGGGCAAAACGCTTACTCAGCAGCGTGTTAAGGAACTTGCGAAATACGATAATTTGGCGTTGCTTTGCGGTCATTACGAGGGAATGGACGAGCGTGTTGTGGATGAACTGCAGCCGGAGGAAATTTCGGTGGGCGACTATGTGCTCACAGGCGGAGAATTGCCTGCCTTGATTGTTGCCGATGCGGTGGCAAGAATGATTCCCGGCGTGCTTTCCAACGAGGAATGCTTTACCGAGGAAAGCCATTTTTCCTCGCTTCTCGAATATCCGCAATACACGCGCCCTGCCGAATGGCACGGCAGAAAGGTGCCCGATGTTTTGCTTTCCGGTCATCACGCAAATATCGAAAAATGGCGCAGGCAGCAGTCGATAATCCGCACCAAAGAACGCAGACCGGATATGCTCGAAAAAGCAGAGCTGACGGCTGAAGAACGCAAATTTCTGTCTGATTTAAAATGATAATAAAAAATTATGTGTATTTTGCACAAATCAAGGCAGTTCATTTTGTTTTTAATTCATAAGTCATACGAAGTTTGCTTCATTTCATTGACCTAAATAAGTTTAGTGGTATAATATGTAATGCAGTCAAAAAGGCAAACTTATTTTTTTGATTTTGATGAGAGGTTTTATTATGTTTGTTAAAGATGTAACGGTTGAAAATCAGGTTGGCTTGCATGCCCGCCCGGCAACATTTTTTATCCAAAAGGCAAATGAATTTAAGTCTTCAATCTGGGTTGAAAAGCAGGAAAGAAGAGTTAATGCAAAATCCCTTTTAGGTGTTCTTTCTCTCGGCATTATGGGTGGTACGGATATCCGTATTATTGCAGATGGCTCTGATGAAAAAGAGGCTGTTGAAGGTCTTGTTGCCCTTGTTAAAAGCGGCTTCACCGATTGATTTGTTTGCAAAATCTTACGGCACAGATTCGTTCTGCGCCGTATTTTTTTATTTACCGGCATTTTAATTTGTGGTAATATATTTTAGGCAGGTGAGAGAATGACAGAAAAAGAACTTCGCAAAAAGGCAATGGCGCTTCCGCTTCAGCCGGGCGTTTATATAATGAAAAATAAAGATAAGAAAATAATCTATATCGGCAAGGCGAAAAAGCTTAAAAACCGTGTGTCTTCCTATTTCGGTTCGCACGCAAATCATTCTCTTAAAGTAATCAGAATGGTTGAAAATGTTGATGATTTTGATTACATTCTGGTTAACACCGAATTTGAAGCCCTTGTGCTTGAATGCTCGCTGATTAAGCAGCATATGCCGAAATATAATATTTTGCTTAAAGACGATAAGGGTTATAACTATATAAAAATCACCAAGGGCGATTTTCCGATGATTTCGGAATGCAAGCGCATTGATGACGACGGCGCAACCTATATCGGACCGTATATTTCAAATTTTTCGGTTAAGCAAGCAGTGGAGGAAACGCTTAAAATATTTAAGCTTCCCCGTTGCAGCAAGCGTTTTCCGCAGGATTACGGCAAATCGCGCCCCTGCCTTAACGGCTTTATGGGGCTTTGCTCCGCACCGTGCGCCGCTAAAATCACACAGGCTGAATATCTTGAAAATGTTAACGGTGCTATAGCATTTCTTAAAGGCGGCAGCCAGTCGGCAATTAGGGAAATGACGGCTCAGATGAACGAATTTTCGGAAAATCTGCAATTTGAGGAAGCGGCTAAATTGCGCGACAGAATTCGTGCCGTAAAAAATCTTGACGAGCGTCAAAATGTGGTTTCCATCAATGTGCCGGAGGAGGATGTGTTTGCCCTTGTAAACGGCAAAAAGAAAGCTTGCTTTGAAGTTATTCGATTTCAAAACGGCAGGCTTACGGACACGGAATTTTGGCTTATTGATTCGCAGGATGATCTTGAAAGTGCGCGCACGGAGCTTATCGAACAGTATTATTCCATGCGTGAGCGTGTTCCTGCAAGAATAGCGTTGGACGGTGTCTGCGAGGACGAGTCACTGTTGCATGATTTCCTTGAAAATAAACGCGGCAAAAAGGTGGAATTTATTCATCCTCAAAAAGGTGAGCATCTTTCGATTGTGAATATGTGCATAAGAAATGCAAACGAGCATTTGGCGCAAAATGAGGGCAGGCTTGGCAAGGAGTTTGCCGCGCTTGAGGAATTAGCTTCGCTTCTCGGGCTTAAAAAACCGCCCGAATATATTGAAAGCTACGATATCTCCCACACTTTCGGTGCGGATAACGTGGCAGGCATGGTGGTTTTCCACAACGGCAGGCCGATGAAATCGGCATATAAACGCTTTGCCGTTAAAGGATTTGACGGTCAAAACGATGTCGGCTCTATGAATGAAGTGCTGACGCGCCGATTTAATCATTATTATAATGACGGGGAGGGCAGCACCTTTAAAATTTTGCCCGATTTGATTTTGCTGGACGGCGGTCAGCCCCAAGTGCATGCCGTTTTGCCGATTATAGAAAAAATGGGGCTGAATGTGCCCGTTTTCGGCATGGTTAAGGATAATAAGCACCGCACGCGCGCAATTGCGTTCGGTGGGGGTGAAATTGAAATAAATTCGCACCGCTCGGCGTTCACGCTCGTTTCCAATATTCAGGAGGAAGTGCACCGCTTTGCGATTTCCTATCACCATAAAAAGCATGCAAAAAGCACTTTTTCCTCGGGCTTGCTTCAAATTGACGGCATAGGCGAGAAAAAAGCAAAGGCATTACTTCGCTATTTTAAAACAATAGGAAAAATTAAGGAATGCAACGAAGCGCAGCTTCGTGAATGTCCGTCAATAAGCGAAAAAAATGCACGCGATATTTACGAATTTTATCATAAAATGTAAAAATAATATTTACTCACTTGACTACGGCGGCGTTCATCTGTATAATGTGATATGTATAAATTTAAGTGTGCGGAACCGTCCGCCGCTTTTAAGGATTTTTTATTATGAGAGTTATTACCGGCTCGGCACGCGGCAGAAGGCTTGAAACTCTGCCCGGCGAGGATGTAACAAGGCCGACTTCGGAAAGCGTTAAAGAAGCTCTTTTCAGCATGATTCAATTTGAAATCGAGGGCAGGCGTGTGCTTGATCTTTTCGCCGGCTCCGGTCAGCTTGGAATTGAGGCTTTGTCAAGAGGGGCGGCTTCATGTGTTTTTGTTGAAAATAATAAAAGCGCAAAAGCCGTTGTTGAAAAAAATATTTTGCATTGCGGCTTGCAAGACAGGGCTAATGTCTATTTAAGCGATGCCGCTTCATATGCTTCAAGAAGCACCACCTATGATATTGCTTTTCTTGATCCGCCATATCACAAAAAACTGATTGATAAAGTGTTGCCCCTTGTGGTATCCAATATGAGCGACTGCGGCATAATCGCCTGTGAAACCGCTAAGGACGAGGTGTTGCCGCAGAACTGCGGCGGATTTTCGGTTGCCAAAGAGAAAAAATACGGTAAAATCAAGCTTACGCTTTATCGAAAGGATGCCGAATAATGAAAATAGCATTGTGCCCCGGGAGTTTTGATCCCGTTACCTTGGGTCATATTGATATAATCGAACGCACGGCAGAACTTTTTGATAAGGTTATCGTGCTGGTAATGAGCAACAGCGCAAAGCATTCGCTTTTCAGTATTGACGAACGTGTGGAATTGCTTAAACGTTGCATAAAAAACAGTAATGTAGAGGTTGACACATATAACGGTCTGCT
Source organism: Clostridium sp. AF37-5 (assembly GCA_963625835.1). Lineage (GTDB taxonomy): Bacteria > Bacillota > Clostridia > Oscillospirales > Acutalibacteraceae > Eubacterium_R. The sequence goes on from CAVFVA010000006.1 coordinate 51,382, forward strand.
TGTTGATTATGCGAAAAAAATTGATGCCGTTGCCATTGTTAAGGGTCTGCGTGCCGTTTCTGATTTTGATTACGAATTTCAGCAGGCTCTCACAAATAAAAGCTTGTTGCCGCAGATTGAAACGGTGTTTCTTGCGGCAAAGGGCGCAAACATGTTTTTATCATCAAGCATGGTTAAAGAGGTTTGCAGCCTAAACGGGGATATTTCCCGATTTGTTCCGAAAGAAATTTTAAATGATGTTATATTAAGATGTAAAGGAGAAATTGCAAATGACTAATACAGATATATTGCTTGAAGATCTTGAGGATGTGCTTGACGACGCAACCTCCATGCCGATGACAAAAAAAAGCCTTGTTGATGTGGAAAAGATTAAAACCATAATCGAGGATATTCGCCTCAACACTCCACAGGAAACAAAGCAGGCAAAGGCTATTGTTGATTCAAGAAACAGCATTATCGAAGAAGCTAAAAAGGAAGCTGCCGATATTATCGCTCAGGCTCAGGAACAGGCTCGTGAGCTTGTTGCTCGCGATCAAATTACTCAAACCGCTCAGGCAGAAGCTGCAGATATTACAGCAAAAGCCAAGGAAGAGGGCGAAGCTTATGTTCGCGATGCTCAAAATCAGGCAAGCGAAATCCTCGGCAATGCCACAACTCAGGCAAATGAAATGGTAACCAATGCTCAAAATAAGAGCCGTGAAATGCTTACCGCAGTTCAAAATTATGCCGACGACACACTTCTTTCCATCGACGATTCGCTTTATAAAGCACTTGCAGATGTAAGAAGAATCCGCCAAGGCATTAACAACACAAAAAATCATGCCGAGTAATTAAGGCATATAAAGCAAAACGGCGCAGCTTTTTCAGCTGCGCCGTTTTGCTTTTATTGATTTGTTATACCGCTTTTTCTGCAATATGTGCAGTGGCTTTTAATAAAAAGCGATGTTTATGCGGCTTTTTCAAAACTTGTTGCTTCTTCGTTGAATTTAATCCCGAAATACGCATTTTCCTCAAGCCTTGCTTTGCGGCAGGATTTTTCGTTTCGTCTCTGTGCTTTTCGCTCTTTCTTTAAAAACACTGCCGAATATATTGACGCGCAAGTGATAAGCTCTGCAACAAAAAGAATTCGCATCTCTGTTTGCGTTAAGCTGCCGAAAAGCTTAAAGGGCAGCACCATTGCCGCAAATCCCATAATTGCCGTTGCCACTGCCGTTAAAATTGTTTTTATTGTGTTATTCATAATTGAAAGCTCCTTTCAAACATTTGTTTTGTTTTTGCTTACAATTACATTTTACACAAAGAAATCAAAATTGCAATAGGGTATTTGCTATCAGTCCTAAAATATGGACTAATAGAACAAAAATTCTAAAAAATCATTGCATTTTTCAATGCTTTAACGGCATTTTCGAGTTCGTTTTCGGGTATAGAGGCAGGATTCAGCACCAAAGTTAAAAATCCGTTTTCCGCATTTTCAATAAAAACAGAAATGCCGTTTTTCTCAAAAGTTTCACAGTTGCCGCCAAATTTTGTGCGCATTATGATTTGAAGCGAATTTTCGCTTATTTCTATATTGGTGTCACTGTCATTAAATTCATTTTGCAGCAGCTTTTTCAGTTTCTTTGTTTTAGCTGTGTAAAAACGCCTTGTTTTTCTTGTTTGCGATGCAAGATAACCGTCTCTGATAAATCCGCAAAGTGCAATCTGTTCTGTTTTGCTTGCAGTTTGGCTGAATCTATATATATTTTTGTTATAAGCTGCGGCAAGTTCATCGGTGAGCACCATAAAGCTTATGCGTATCGAAGGTAAAAGCAGGCGTGAAAACGAACCGATGTAAACCACATTTGTGCCGCCGGCAAGCGCGTGAAGCGACGGTGTGGGGCGGCTGTTGTATTGAAAATCGCTTTCGTAATCATCTTCAATAACCGTGCTGCCGTGCTCGGCAGAGTAAGAAACAAGCTCTATTCTGCGTTTGTTCGGCATAACATCGCCCCATCTTGTCATATGCGAAGGGGAAACATATATAATATCCGCATCTTTATATCTGTAGTGCACATCAAATCCGGCTTCGCCGAACTGAGCTGCGCTTTGCTTAAAGCTTTTATCGGGAAAAGAAACGGAACTGCCTTTTTTCAGCAGCGAGGTCAGCACAAAAAGCAGACTCTGCACGCCGGCACCGATTATAATTCTGTTCGGCGATGCGGTAACATTTCGCTTTTCTCTTATATATTCGGATATCGCTTCCCTAAGCTCCTTTTCTCCTTTAGGCTCGCTGTATGATAAAAGTTTTTCATCCTGCCGCAGTGCTGCCTTTATGTGCCTGCGCCAAACATCAAAATCAAAGCTTTCACGGTCTGCCGCAGTGCCGTTAAAATCAAATTTCGGGCTGCCGGTAATTTTGCTTTCGTGTTTTTTCTCATCGTTTTTCGGAGATTTGTAGGAAACATAATATCCGCTTTGCGGTTCGCTGATTATATATCCGTCCGCAGCAAGGGCAAAGTATGCGTTTTGAACCGTTGTGCGGCTCAGTAAATAAAGTGCGCTTGCCTTGCGAACCGAGGGCAGCTTGCCGCCGTATTCTATTTGCCCGCTTGTTATTTCATTTTTTATGCTGTTGTATAAATCATTATATTTACTCATATCTGTACCCTAAAAAATAATAAAAACTGTGTCTGTAAATAATGCCGATTTCATTATATAATTATTTAATAAGATAAACAAGCCCCTTTTTGGCTTATTGAAAGGTTGCGGTATTTTATGGCTGATATTATTTATACTTGGGACGGCAATACTTATTTTAACCTCACAAACAAATGCCCCTGCAACTGCGCCTTTTGCATAAGGTCTAAGCAGGATGCCGTCGGCGAGGCAAAACGCCTTTGGTTTGATAAGGAACCCGACTTTGATGATGTTAAGGCTGCGATAGACGCATATGATTTTTCGAGCGTTAAGGAAGCTGTTTTCTGCGGCTACGGTGAGCCTACAAATGCTTTTGATTTGCTTATAAAAACGGCAAAATATCTTAAATCGCTTTATCCGGATATTAAGCTTAGGGTAAACACAAACGGGCTTTCCGATTTGATAAACAATAAGCCCACGGCGGCTGAAATATGCTCCGTTATCGATATAATTTCTGTTTCGCTCAACGACACGGATTCGGAAAAATACGATAAAATTACGCGCAATATTTTCCCCGGCAGGGCTTTTGACGCAATGCTTAAATTCACAAAGGAATGTGTTGCCCTCGGTGCAGAGGTGTGGATGACGGTTGTGGATGTTATTCCGCGCAGCGAAATCGAAAAATCGCGTGAAATATGCAAGAAATGCGGTGCGCATTTCAGAGTGCGCTCGTTTGGAAGAGGCAAATAATTTAATATTCGGCGTTAATCTGAATAACGCAGAAAAACCGCTTTGCAAAAATGCAAAGCGGTTTTTTATGCCTTTTTTAATCGTTTTGTGCCATTCGGTTATTTCTCGCCGTGCTCTGCTGCGCGCTTGCTTGAAATATGGTCGTGCACCTGATTTTTTAATTCGCCGTGGATTTTGAATTTTGCACTGAAAACAATAAGCGAAATCACAAGCAAAATCGGCGGTACGCCAAAGCAAAGAATGCCAATCGCGTTTTTGGTGGCATCGTTTATAACGCCGTTTGAAATTTGTTTGTTATAGCCCATAATGCCGAGTCCGCCGAAAAGGAAAACGGTTTGAATGGTGTATGCCATTTTTTGCAAAAAGCCCTTCATTGAGAAGGTGATGCTTTCGTATCTGTTGCCGTTTTTAAATTCGCCGTAATCAACTATATCGGCAAGGAAAATTGTTTGAGCCACAAACATTGAGCCGATGCCGATGCTTGCGATGATGTAGCATATGTCGAGCACAATTGTGATTTTTAAAATCGGACCGAAAACAAACATCAGCACATAGCCGATAATAGCCATGAGCAGCGAGATTTGATAAATTGTGCGGTTTGAAAATTTCTTGCCCAAAACGGGTATAACAAGAAGACCGATAACTGATCCCACTGCGCCTATCATTGAAAACAGACTCTGCGATTTCGGCTCGCCGAGCACATCAGTGAAATAATAAACGGCTGTGCCGCTTGTAAGATACCAGCCTGCATTTGATATCATTGCAAAAAGCATAAACACAAGCAATTGGTCGTTTGAACCGATAACTTTAAACATCTTCTTAAAACTGAATTTTTCTTGGTTGTAAACAACGTTGCGCTCTTTGGTGGATAATACGCAGGTAACGGCAAATATAATCAACAAGCCGCCGCAAATCATTGCCCAGCGTGAAAATCCGCTTGCGCTGTAGCCTTTGTCGGTAACTTTATCCATATCGGAAGCGAGCATCGGCAACACAATCGGAGTAAGAACCGTTATAACGCCCTGACCGAAGCCGCTGAATGTTCGTGCCACGGTGGCGATCAAATTTCTGTCTTTTGGGTCATTGGTAAAGCTGGGCACCATAGACCAGTAGGGAATATCCGCCATGGTGTTCGTCATGCCCCAAAAAACATACATAAAGCCTATATAAACATAAAGTTTTGTGCCCTGCATGCCGAATGAAGTGAACAGCAGCGAAAGCACAATTGCGTTGGAAGCCGCGCCTATGATTATCCAAGGTCTGTATTTGCCCATTTTCGTTTTGGTGCTGTCAACAATCGTGCCCATAATCGGGTCGTTAATTCCGTCCCAAATTCGTGCAAGCGGTGTAAGAATAAGCAAAAATGCCTCTTTAAGCCCGAGCACGCTTGAAAGATAATAGGATAAATAAGAATAAAATAATCCGTAAGAAAGATCAAGACCGATGGCACCTACGCCGTATCCGATTTTCTCCCTCCAGGTGGTTTTGTAATCCGCCATATTTTTGCCCTTTCGGCTGCTGAATTGCGCGCCTTTTCCGCTGCAGCCGGCGGGGCGCTTTTTTGCGTTTCGCCGGCTCAGGCAGGCGAAATGCGCTGATTTGTGTTTAATTATAGCATAAAAAGCCTGTCAAAACAACACTTGTTACAATTCTGTTACAAATGTAAATGTGTGTAATTTTTGCTTGACATTAAAGGCTTGTATTATTATAATTGTTCGTATGAGGGATAAAATCCATTGAAATCCCATAAAATCCATTGAAATCCCATTTTGGAAGGAGGGGACAGCGTTGTTATTCGTAGGCACTTATGAAAATTATAAGCTTGATGGCAAAGGCAGGCTGTCCGTTCCGGTTAAATGGCGCGAAAGGCTCGGCAGGGATTTTTATATGGTTGCCGTAACGGTTAAGGGCTGCAAGTGCATAACTCTTTATCCTATTGAGGAATTTGAAAAAACCTACAGCCAAATGCAACGCGGCACGGAAAATCAAAAATATGCCACCACAAAGGATTTTCTTCGCAATGCAGAGGAATGCTCGATGGACGCGCAGGGCAGATTAACCCTGAATCAGCGTTTAAAAAAATTGGCACTGCTTGAAAATGAAAGCGAAATCGTTTTTGAGGGTAACGGTGAAACAATTGAAATCTGGAATCCGCAGGAATTTAAAAAAATGGATGAAACCTTTGATACCTCTCTCGGCATTTATGATCTTATGGATAAAGTAAACGAATCTCACGGCGGCAGCAATGATTCTTCGGCAAACAAATCCGTCGATGATGACGGAGCATCCGAAAACGGGGATTAAGCGATAATGGAATTTATTCACAAAAGCGTGCTCTTTGACGAGGCGATTGCCGCACTTGAGCTTGATGAAAATAAAATTATTGCAGACGGCACTGCAGGCGGCGGCGGTCATTCACGCGAAATCGCCAAAAAGGCAAAAAAGCTTATTGCAATAGACCGTGATCCCGATGCCGTTAATGTGCTCGGCGAGCGGCTTGCCGAATTTGACAATGCCGTGATTGTTCACGATAATTTTGCAAATATAAAAAGCATTTTAAATGACTTAAATATCGCCGGGATAGACGGATTTTTGTTGGATCTCGGCGTCAGCTCTTTTCAGCTTGATAACGGCGAAAGGGGATTTTCGTTTCACCAAGATGCTCCGCTTGATATGCGAATGTCAAAAGAGGGGCTTTCCGCAAGGGATGTTGTAAATAACTATTCGCAGCAGGAACTTGCCGATATAATTTATCGCTACGGCGAGGAAAAATTCAGCCGCAGTATTGCGGCAAACATCGTTGCCGCAAGGGAAAAATCACCGATTGAAACAACATTTCAGCTTGTGGACATAATTAAAGAATCAATGCCGGCAAAGGAACTTCGCAAGGCTCACCCTGCAAGAAAAACCTTTCAGGCAATAAGAATAGAGGTAAACGGCGAGCTTGATAAACTTAAAACCGCACTGGACAACGCTTTTGATTGCCTTAATCCCGGCGGAATCATAGCCGTCATAACCTTCCATTCTCTTGAGGACAGAATCGTTAAAGAAAAATTTGCCGAGTGGACAAAGGGCTGCACCTGCCCAAAGGAATTTCCCGTGTGCATATGCGGCAACAAGCCCAAGGGTGAATTGCCTTTTAAATCAAAGTCGCCCACGCAGGCAGAACTTGAGGAAAACCCGCGTGCAAGATCGTCAAGGCTTCGCGCATTTAAAAAATATTAAGCGGCAAGTTGCCGTTTTAAAAGAATTTTAAAAGGAGGAAGTAAATATGGTAAACACCAATGATTTCAGAAGATATTCATACACCTACGACGCGGCTTATGCCGTTGATGCGTTTAATCAAACCCGTTCCTCCGCAGCACCCGATGTTCGCAGAGGAAAGGAAAAGAAGCGTAAGCTCACCCTCAGCCCAAACACAAAGCTTAAAAGCCGCGAAGAGGTCAGGGCAGATGAAAAACGCTCGCTTTTGCAGGCAATAAAAATCTGCGTAGTAACTGCGCTTGCCGCTTCAATGCTTTTCGGTGTGCTGTTCACATATGTGCAAAAAAATGAACTCACAAAAAGCATTGCAAGCATAAAAAAGGAAATCTCTGTTGCGCAAAGCGAAAATGTAAGCCTCAATTCGGAATTGGAGGCTCTTGTTTCCGTGTCGCAAATAGACAGCTATGCTGTTGAAAAGCTCGGTATGACCCGTGTACAGGGCAATAATATTAAATACATCGATTCGGCTGAATACGATGCGGCGCAAAGTGCCCAAAATTCTGACGCCGAGTAATATCCTCGGCAAAAGACAAGTATTATATTGAGAGTCGGTTTATCCGGCTCTCATAAAATATTTAATTAAAATCTTATAAGATTTTATATATAGCGAAAACACTGCAATGAAAGGGCGGAATGAAATGTCGATTTTTAAAAAAGGCTTTGTGGGCAGGATTATGATAATCGGGCTCGTAATAGCTTTTCTGTTTACGGCAGATGCGTGCCGCCTGTTTTATATTCAAATCATCAAAGGTGAGGATTACAAAAATAAAGCCGAAAGCCAGCAGCTTTCCGACACGGAAATAGAGGCAAAGCGCGGCACGATTTATGACAGCGACGGCAATGTGCTTGCCCAGTCGGCAACGGTGTGGACGGTGTTTCTCGACCCCTCAAACATAAATCAGGAAACCACGCGCACAAAGGTTGTGGATTATCTTGCCTCGGTTTTTGATTATGACGATGAGGAAAAAGCCAAGCTCACCGAAAAGGCGAATGCAACAAACCAATATCAAATCGTTGAAAAAAATGTGGAAAACAGAGTAAAGGAAAAGATTGCGGAATTTGTTTCCGAAAACAAGCTTGCAAAGGTTATCGGTTTTCAGGAGGCAACGGAAAGGTATTATCCATACGGTTCGCTTGCTTCCTCGGTTATCGGCTTTATGGGCGAGGATTCCGGACTTGCCGGTATTGAGGCTTATTATAACGACGAGCTCACCGGCACAAACGGCAGGCTTATAACCGCAAAGGACGCCAAATCAAATTCAATTTCAAACGACTATGAAACCACGGTTGATCCGCAGGACGGTTATTCGCTTAGTTTAACGATAAATACCACGATTCAGTATTATCTTGAAAAAGAATTGCAAAGAACGCTTGAGGAATATTCGGCAAAGGGCTGCTACGGCGTCGTTATGAATTGCAAAACCGGAGCGGTGCTTGCAATGTCCTCAATGCCGGATTACGATTGTAATGAGCCGTATAAAATCACTTATCAAAAATATACGGATGAGATTGATAAGATAACGGATTCAACCGAAAAAACGGAAAAGCAAAGCGAATATGTGCAAAATCAGTGGAGAAACTTTACTGTGTCGGACACATACGTTCCCGGTTCCGTTTTCAAAACCTTTATGGCTTCTGCGGTGCTTGAAGAGGGCGTTGCAACGCTTGACACAAAATACACCTGCACCGGCTACATCAATGTTGATCAATACAAAATGAATTGCCATTACCATGCAGGTCACGGCACACAAACTTTAACCCAGGGCCTTGAAAATTCGTGCAACCCGTTCTTTATCACGCTCGGTCAAAGGCTCGGTGTGCATAATTATTTTAAGTATTTTGACGGCTTCGGCTTCACACAAAAAACAGGTATAGATCTTCCCGGCGAGGCAAGTCCGCAATATTACGAGGAAAATCAATACGGCATTGTTGAGCTTTCTTCGGCTTCGTTCGGTCAAACGAACAGTTTAACACCGATTCAGGTTTGCACGGGGCTTTGCGCCATTGCAAACGGAGGCAAGCTGATGAAGCCGTATGTCGTTTCCGAAATGAAAGACCAAGACGGCAATACCGTTTCAAAAACAGAGCCGACGGTTATCCGCCAGGTAATAAGTGAGGACACTTCAAAAAAAGTTTGCCAAATGATGCAGTCGGTTGTTGATAACGGCACCGGCAAAAACGCATATGTTGCCGGCTACAAGGTCGGCGGCAAAACGGGCACATCAACAAAGCTCGGCGAATCAAAAGACGGTGAAAAAAATAAATATATCGTTTCCTTTGCGGCGATTGCCCCGGCAGACGATCCTGAAATCGCAATGATTATAATTTGCGACGAGCCTAATGTGGATCTCGGCGGCGGCGCAATCTGCGCTCCGGTTGCCGCAACGGTAATTAAAGAGAGTATGGCGGTGCTTGGTGTTGAACCCACATATACGGACGAGGAGAAAAAATCGCTCTCTGTTAAAGCTCCGAATGTTATCGCAAAATCCGTTTCCGATGCCGAAGCGGCAATAACAGGCGTCGGTCTTGAATATAAAATAGTCGGCACCGGCGATAAAATCACCAATCAGTCTCCTGCGGCAGGCAACACGGTTCCGTCCAGCGGTCAGGTTGTGCTTTACACTTCCGGCTCGGGAAAGGAAACCGTAACCGTTCCGGATTTCACCGGGCTCACGGTTTCGCAGGCAAACAGCCTTGCGGCAAGCAGCGGGCTCAATATTGAAATCTCCGGCAATTCTTCGTCCGATTCGCTTGTTGTGGCATATAAGCAAAGCGAAGAGCAGGGCAAAGAAGTGGACGCAGGCACGGTTATAACCGTAAGCTTTAAATCAACAAAAGCCGTTCTTGATTAACAGCTTTAAACATATTGGGGGAACAATAATGAAATTATCAGAAGTATTAAACGGCATTAAAACAAAAAATGAGTTTGCCGAGGCTGAAATTGCCGATGTTACTCAGGATTCAAGGCTTGTTAAGCCGGGCTCACTCTTTATCTGCATTAAGGGCAACACGTTTGACGGTCATTCCGTTGCTGCCGATATGGTTAAAAACGGCGCAGCGGCAGTTGTGTGCGAGCGTGATCTCGGTATGGAAAATCAGGTTGTTGTTGAAAACACCAGAGCGGTGTATTCAAAAATATGTGCAAATTTTTTCGGAAATCCCGCCGAAAAACTGAAGCTTATCGGAATAACCGGCACAAACGGCAAAACCACAACCACATTTCTTATTAAGCAAATTCTTGAAAATGCAGGCAAAAAAGTGGGTCTTGTCGGCACAGTGCAAAATATGGTTTGCGACGAAATTTATCCTGCAAAATACACAACCCCCGATCCACACGAGCTTCAAAAGCTTTTTTCGCTTATGGTTAAAGCAGGCTGCGAATATTGCGTTATGGAGGTTTCTTCACAGGCACTTGCTCAGGGCAGGGTAAACGGTCTTAACTTTGAAATCGGTGCTTTTTCGAATTTAACTCAGGATCATCTTGATTATCATAAAACATGGGAAAATTATTTTAAGGCAAAAAGAATGCTGTTTGAGCAGTGCAAAACTGCCGTTACAAATAAGGACGATAAATACGGACTTGAAATTGTTGCAGGGCTGCCATGTAAGGTTGTTACTTATGCCGTAAACAGTAATGACGCCGATTATGTGGCCAAAAATGTAAAGTTTAAGGCAAACGGTATTGAATACGAACTTGTAAGTGACAAAATCGGCAGAGTAAATTGCCCGATTCCCGGCAGGTTTTCTGTTTATAATTCGCTTTGCGCCGCAAGCATTGCGTTAACCCTCGGTATGGAATTTGAAGATGTTCTTGGCGCAATCGCAAAGTCTGCAGGTGTCAAGGGCAGAATCGAGGTTGTGCCTACAAATACGGATTACACGGTTATTATTGACTATGCTCATTCACCTGACGGTCTTGAAAACATCATTACCTCGCTTCGCGAAATCGCAAACGGCAGAGTGGTAACGGTTTTCGGCTGCGGCGGCGACAGGGATAAAACAAAACGCCCCAAGATGGGCAAAATTGCTGCCGAACTTTCGGATTTTTGCGTTGTAACATCCGATAATCCGCGCTCTGAAGATCCCTCGGCAATAATAGAGGATATTCTTGAGGGGATGAAGGGCGTGTCAACACCGTATAAAGTGGTTGAAAACAGAAAAGAAGCAATTAAATGGGCAATGGATAATGCGCAAAAGAACGATATTATCCTGCTTGCAGGCAAGGGTCACGAAACTTATCAGATTTTGCCCACAGGCACAATTCATTTTGACGAGCGTGAGGCAGTTGCCGATGTTTTGAAAAATTCCGATAAATAATCGGAAAAGTGTATTTTTATGCAGGTTTGATTTTCGGCTTGCTTTTTCGGAAATAATAAAAGGTAGGAATTTTAATGAGCGTAACAGCTGCAATCGCCGTTGCCGCCATAGTTGCTTTTGCAATCACGGCTGGGCTGGGATTTATAATTATCCCTTGGCTTCACAAGCTTAAATTCGGGCAAACAATTTTGGATATCGGTCCGTCGTGGCATAAGAAAAAACAGGGCACACCCAATATGGGCGGCTTGATGTTTATAATCGGCATCACAGCTGCATTTGCCGTAGGCGCAGGACTTTTTACAGGGCTCGGCGGTAATCCGGAAACGGATTATTCGGCAATATTCGCAGGCAGGGAAAAGGTACTTTTGATAGCAAGCCTTATGCTCGGTACGGGGTGCGGTCTTGTTGGCTTCACAGATGATTTTATAAAAATCAAAATGAAAAGAAACGAAGGTCTCACGCCTAAGCAAAAAACAATCGGTCAGCTTGTTATGACGGTTGGCTATGTTTCCACACTTTGGATTTCCAAAAACACGGTTTGGTATTTCCCTTTTATCGGTAGCGTTGATTTTTCAAAAAATATGTTCACCGGCATTGTGTTTTGGGCACTTTCCGTTGTTATAATTTACGGCTGTGTAAATTCAGCAAATTTAACGGATGGGGTTGACGGTCTTTGCGCATCTGTAACAGCCGTTATTGCCGTTTCGTTTGTTGTTATGGCTTATATAATGTCTTTTTCGGGGCTCGGCATTCTTGCCGCGGCACTGCTCGGCGGTATGTGCGGTTTTCTTTGCTGGAATCACAATCCTGCCAAGGTTTTTATGGGTGACACAGGCTCGCTTTTCATCGGCGGCGTTGTTGCAGGGCTCGGATTTGCCGTAAAATGCCCGATTTTGCTGCTGCCGATATGCATTGTTTATGTTTGCGAAACTATGAGCGATATCATTCAAATAGGATATTTTAAAATCACTCACGGAAAAAGAATTTTTAAAATGGCTCCTATTCACCATCATTTCGAAATGTGCGGCTGGAAAGAAAATAAAATCTGCCGCGTGTTTTCACTCGTTAATGCAATAGGGTGCATTATTGCCGTGCTGATAATATATTACGGCAGAGAAATATATTGATTAAATAACGAAAGGAAGAGCTTAATGCCGGATAAACTTACTCCGCCGGTGCATTACAGGCGTGACGGTGATTCTGAAAAGCCTGCCAAAAGGAAACGCACCCGCTCGGATAAAAAAAGAATAAGCAGTGCACAGCTATCCGCCGGTTCGGCTCAAAGTGAAGCCACCGTGCTGCGCCCTAAAAACAGCTTTGGCAAGCTCAATAAAAAAGATATATTCACGCGCGGCGGCATGGATATTCCGCTTTTTGCGCTCACAATAATTATTCTTGCAATTGGGCTTGTGATGCTTTTTTCGGCTTCGTATCCCTATTCTTATTTTAAATATGATAATTCATATAAGTTTTTCGTAAAGCAACTCATCTTTGCCGTTGTGGGAATAGCGGCAATGCTGTTTGTTTCAAAAATCAATTACAAGTTTTTTCAGGCAACGGCGAAATATTGGCTCGGGCTTACTTTGTTTTTACTTGTGCTTGTTTTGTTTTACCACACAAACGTTGCCACCGATGAGGGCGAGGCATTCAAAAGATATATTAAAATACCCGGTCTTTTTCAGTTTCAGCCGTCCGATGTGGCAAAGTTCACGCTCACCATCGTGCTTGCTTCATATATAAGCGTTTATCATAAATGGATGGGCACCATGAAATACGGCATTCTTTATCCTGCTGCAATAGTTGCCGTTTATTGCCTGCTGATATTTGCGGAAAATCATATGTCCGGCACAATAATCGTCGGAGTAATCGGGCTCACGGTTATGTTTGCCGGCGGTTCAAACAAAAAGATATTTGCAATCGGATTGGCTCTGGTTGTTGCCGCGGTGCTCGTGGTGATTTTGTTTCCGCAGATTTTGCCTAATTATGTTCAGCGAAAGCTGATTGCGTTCACCGATAAGGATTATGAGCCGCTCGGCGCGCGCTGGCAAACGAATAACTCACTTTATGCAATCGGCTCCGGCGGTTTATTCGGCACAGGGCTGGGTAATTCAAAGCAAAAATATCTTTATGTTTCTCAGCCGCAAAACGATTTTATTTTTTCAATCGTGTGCGAAGAACTCGGATTTGTAGGTGCGCTGGTGATCATTCTTCTCTTTGCCGCACTTGTTATTCGAGGATTTTATATCGCCACAAAAATTAAAGACAGCTTTGCTTCGCTGACCGTTATCGGAATTATGACTCAGCTCGGCGTGCAGGTAGCTCTCAATATACTTGTTATAACGGATTCAATACCGAACACGGGCATTTCGCTTCCGTTTTTCAGCTATGGCGGCACGGCGCTTGTTATGCAACTGTTTGAAATCGGAGTGGTGCTTGCAATATCCAGAAAAGCCAATTTAAGAAAGGCAGACACGGAATATGTTTAATCCGTGTACATACTCAGCTCATTAGGTTGAAATTTTGCGAAAAATCGGAGGAAGTTATGAGAATTTTATTTGCAACCGGCGGCACGGCAGGTCATATAAATCCGGCACTTGCCGTTGCGTCATATATCAGGGAAAATTATCCCGATACCCAAATTCTGTTTGTGGGCACTGCAGACCATATGGAAGCGCGCCTTGTTCCGAATGCAGGTTTTGATTTTAAAACAATCGAAATCAGCGGTTTTCGCCGCTCTCTTTCGCCGTCGGCAATATCGCATAATATCAAAACCGTTTCTCAGCTTGTTAAATCCGAAAGTAAATGTAAAAAAATAATCAGGGAATTTGAGCCGGATGTTTGTGTGGGCTTCGGCGGCTATGTTTCGGGTCCGGTTCTTGAAAAAGCTGCGGCACTCGGTATTCCTACATGCATTCACGAGCAAAACGCATTCCCCGGCATTACAAACAAGGCACTTGCCAAAAAAGCCGATAAAGTTATGATAACCGTTTCGGATGCTGCCGGAAGGCTTGAATCAAAAAACGAGCCGATTTTGACCGGCTTGCCTGTTCGCGGCGAAATACTCCGTGCGGATCGTGATTTTGCACGCACTCAGCTCGGCGTGGGCGATAAGCCGCTTGTGCTTTCGTTCGGCGGCTCCCTCGGCGCTGCTCCGATAAACGAGGCAATGTTTGATATTCTTTTAAACAGTGCCGAAAGCGGAAAATATTATCATATTCATTCCGTTGGTACAAACGGCGGCGAATATCTTGAAAAATTCGAAAAAGCCGGCTTTGTAAACGGCAAAAAAGGTACGGTTGAGGTTAGGCAGTATATAGACAATATGGATGTTTGCATGGCTGCCGCCGATCTTGTTATCGGCAGAGCAGGCGCTTCTTCACTTTCGGAAATAGAGGCACTCGGTAAGGCATCGATTCTTATTCCAAGCCCATATGTTGCCGAAAATCACCAATATCACAATGCAATGGCTCTTGTGCGCAGAAATGCCGCAAGAATTATAGAAGAAAAAGAACTCACCTCGGAAAGGCTGCAAACCGTTATTGACGAGGTGCTCGGAAATCCGCAGGAACTTGCGGAAATAGAAAAAAACGCAAAAAATATGGCTGTCAGTGATTCAGCCAAAATAATTGCCGATATTATTATGGAAACGGCAAAAAAATAATTTAGCAAAGCCGGTCGCGCAGGCATAGTATATAAAAGATTATGCAGGCAGGTGGCTCAAATGGAAAAATTGATAATAACGGGCGGAAAAAAACTTGGCGGTGAGATATCCGTGCATGGCTCAAAAAATGCCGTGCTGCCGATTATGGCGTCCGCTTTGTTGATAAACGGCGAAACGGTGCTACATAATGTTCCGAATTTATCGGATGTTGACGCCTCTGCGAATATACTGCGCAGGCTTGGCGCAACCGTTGAGCAAAAAGGCAACACTTTGGTTATAAATACCTCCTCCGTTACCGATAATGCAATACCCGAGGAAATGATGCGCGAAATGCGCTCCTCAATAATTTTTCTCGGCGCGCTTCTTTCGCGCTGCGGTGAGGCAAAACTTTGCTCACCCGGCGGATGCGATATAGGTGACAGACCGATTGATTTGCATATTTCCGCGTTGAAAAAATTAGGTGCACAAATCACGCAAAGCGGCAATTGCATATGCTGCAAGGCGGCAAGGCTTCGCGGTGCTAAAATATTTTTGTCTTTTCCGAGCGTGGGTGCAACGGAAAATGTAATTCTTGCCGCCGTTTGCGCAAGCGGAAAAACCGCTGTTATCAATGCAGCGCGTGAACCTGAAATACGCGATTTGGCAGCATTCTTAAATTCCTGCGGTGCAAGGATTTACGGAGCGGGCGAAAGCACAATTGAAATTGAGGGCGTTGAAAAGCTTTATCCATGCACACATCGCGTTATTCCGGACAGAATTGTTGCAGCCACATATATGTGCGCAGGCGCAATGCAGGCTGATGAGCTTGTCATAAAAAGTATTTGTGCTTCGCATTTAACGCCGATAATTCCCGTGTTCGGCGAAGCCGGCTGCAAAATATATCTTTCGGGCGGCAATTTAAAGCTTGTTTCGCCAAAAAGGCTTAAAGCGGTTAAAAAAATCAAAACAATGCCTTATCCCGGCTTTCCCACCGATTGCCAGTCCGTTGTTATGGCTGCTATGGCTGTTGCACGCGGCACTTCGGTTTTTAACGAAAGCGTGTTTGACGGCAGATATAAGCATATAAGCGAGCTTAAAAGATTTGGCGCGGATATAACCGCAGACGGAAGAGTTGCCGTTGTTAACGGCGTTAAGGATTTATACGGGGCGAATGTATATTCCACGGATTTGCGAGGCGGTGCGGCACTTGTGCTGGCGGCACTTTATGCAAACGGCACATCAGGCATAGGCAATGTTTATCATATAGACCGTGGCTACCAGTGCATCGAAAAGGATTTAAGCAAGATAGGTGCAATAATTAAGAGGATAAGCGATGAAGGATAAAAGAAAAGTCAAAAGGCAACAGTCGGGGCAATTTAATGTGCCGCACCAGCTTATGCCGGGCGAGATAGAACCGCCTAAGATATATAATAATCACGGCGAAAATAAAAAGCCTACACGCACTCAAACCAGGCACCGGCAAAACAAAAAACGCCGCCTTAAAAACAAGGTGCGCAAGGCTTTGCTTGCCGTTATACTGTTTATAGTGCTTATAGCAGTCGGCGCAGTTCTTTCGCTCACCGTGTTTTTCAAAACGCAGGCGATAACCGTTTCGGGCAGCGGTATCTATTCGCAGGAACAGATTGTGAATGCATCTGCAATAGACACAGGTGATAATTTGTTCTTGATAAATTCGGATAAGGTTTCACAAAAAATCACAACTCAGCTGCCATACATATATAATGTTAAAATTAAAAAGGAGCTTCCGTCAACGGTTAAAATTACCGTTACGGATGCAACAGCCGCATATGCAATTGAAAACGGCGATGAAACATTTATTTTGGCAGACGATAATTATAAGGTGCTTGAAGCTTCGGCTGCCGAACAGCCGGCAGGAAGCGTGCTGATAACGGATGCGGCAGTTAAAAGTGCAGAACCGGGAAATCAGCTTGAATTTGATGATGACGCAATATCGAATTGCTTAAATCAAATTACCGAGGCAATTAAAGTAACGGATATGAAAAATGCAACGGCAATAAGCTGCAAGGATATAAATAATAATTATATTGTTTATGACGGTCGCATAACCTTTGAACTTGGTACCTGTGATGATTTGGAAATCAAAATCAAACGAGGTGTTTTGATTTGTGATGAAATGAACGAAACCAGCCCAAGTATAAAAGGAAAAATAAATTTAAAATCCGGCAAGCAAAGCTACTTTACGCCTGAATAAGGAGTTTAAAAAGTTACAATGCAGTAAAGTAATTAGCTTTACAAAAAGCGACTGATTTTGAGCGAGTTTTGCTGTTTTGTTTATTGTGCACAAACCAACGAAAAATATTTCTATTATTTTTGAAAAAAACATTCATCAAAAATCAAAAAAAACATTGCAAAATGATTACAATATTGTTACAATAGGTAAGTGAAGACAACAGCAAGTCTGTCAACAATACATATAAGGAGAATAAAATCTATGGGACGTTATGAAATAGATACCGAGGATACAAAAGTTGTTTCCATTAAAGTAGTAGGCGTAGGCGGCGGCGGCGGTAATGCCGTAAACCGCATGGTTCATTGTAATATTCAGGATGTTGAGTTCATCGCCGTAAACAGCGATAAGCCGGCTCTTGCAAAATCACAGGCTTCTCAAAAAATTCTTATCGGCGAAAAATCAACAAAGGGTCGCGGCGCAGGCGCAAAGCCCGAGGTTGGTAAAAAAGCAGCAGATGAAAGCAAAGAGGCTATCACAGACGCTATCACAGGCGCAGAAATGATATTCATCACCGCAGGTATGGGCGGCGGCACGGGCACAGGTGCGGCTCCCGTGGTTGCTCAGGTTGCCAAAGATCTCGGCATACTCACCGTCGGCGTTGTTACAACTCCGTTTGCTTTTGAAGGTAAGCACCGTATGGATCAGGCTCAGGCAGGTATCAATGAACTTGCTCAGTATGTTGATTCCATTATGGTTATTCCCAACGAAAACCTTAAGTTCATCACAAATGAAAGAATTACTCTTCTTAATGCGTTTGAAATTGCAAACGATGTTCTTCGTCAGGGTGTTCAGTCTATTTCCGATCTTGTTAATGCAACAGGTCTTGTAAACTGCGACTTTGCCGATGTTACCGAAATTATGAAGGATTCCGGCTATGCTCATATGGGCGTCGGTCACGGCAAGGGCAAAGATAAGGCAGAGGTTGCCGCTCAGGCAGCTATCTCCAGCCCGCTCCTTAACACCTCTATCGACGGTGCTCGCGGCGTTCTTCTTAACATCACAGCTTCTTCCGACATCGGTCTTGAAGAAATCGATATTGCGTCCACAATCGTTAAGAATGCCGTTCATCCCGATTGCGAAATCATTTGGGGTGCAAATGTTGATGAAAATCTTGAGGACGAAATGGTTATCACCGTTATCGCAACTCGCTTCGGTGAGGAGGGTCCCGGTGCTCCTATTAAGTCCACAACGGCTAATATTGAGGTTGCTCCTCCGGTTGCAAACGCAGTTCCCGCTCCCGAGCAGGCAAGCAGTGCATTCACAACAAAGGATTCCGATACGTTTGACAGCATCGTTAGCCTTTTCAATAAAAAATAATCCGAATATGATTAAAGCCTGCGTCTTTAGATGCAGGCTTTTGTATATGATAATTGTTATATTATTGGCAAAGTGTATAGAAAAACCAAATTGTTGAAAACTCTGTTGAAATTATTGATTGTAAAGTATAATGCCTTACAAAATTAAATAAAATCTAAAACAATGAGTATATTTCAACATTTTAAACACAGTTTTCAACAAATGCTTCAACAGAAAATTGCGTGTAAAGCCGTTCATCTTTACGCAAAAATCAAGGCGTTTATGCAATCAGTGCATAAACGCCTTTTCATATTTATAAATTTTTCGGTGCAAATGAATTACCATTCCGCTTTTGTGTAGGAGCGAATAATATTTGTTATAATATTATCGCGCTTAAAGCCTTTGCCCTTGCCGCCGTTTTGCTGGTCTTTGATTTTACCGGCACGAATTGTTACAAAATCTGCCTTGTCGATTATCTTATCAATCGGCGGAATATCGCCAAACGAATAATCTTCTGTAGGTATTTCGTCAATCAGCTTAGTTGCTCTTTTGGTGTTGCTGAATTTTTTAACAGCCGTCATTGCCAAAATTATTATGCGATTGTCTTCCGGCAATGTAAGGGTTTTGGCATTTCTGATGTCAAGCTCATATAAATAGAAATAAGCTATGCCGTTCGGAATATCACCCTCGGGATGATGAGTGTGGGTAAATTCAAAGGCAATCGGCGCATTTTTGTGCGCGGCTTTAATATCAAGTCCTGCCATATCCCAATTGCCGTAATGCTCCGTCATTGCGGCAATTTGAATTTGCTTTTCTCTGCCGTCAAGATAAAACATTGCATCTCTGTCGCCGAGGGTGGAGGCTGCAACTATGTAAAGCTTTGTCATGCTCTTCGGTAACTCGATTGTTTGCCCTCTTGCCACCGTAACATCGCTTGGAGCCTGCGTATCGGGCATTTTAAAGCTTATGCCGCCTATTGTGAAGCCTTGCGGACAAAGCTCGGCAGGAAGCGAGCAGCCGCTGCCCTGAAGAATCACATTGCGCATGTTTTCATTTTTCGTGAAGCCCTTTGAATTGTATTCAAGGTCAAGCTTTTTAAAGTTTTCGCGTCCCTTTTTATCGGGTGCTTCAAGCTTTATGCGAAATGTCTTAATTCCGTAGGGCTCAAGGTCAAATCTGAGTTTTTTGCTCTTAATGTCCGCCTTTCTGTTTGCTTGCTCGTTTGCAAGGCATTCGCTTGCTTCAAGGATTCTTTCGGCAAAGGTAAGTTCAACATTTTTTAGTGCTTCGCCGCTGCCTTCGTTTATGCGCACGATAATTCCGTCGCCGTCCTCTGCAATCTTGCAGCAGCGAAGAATTGCATTTTCTTTGTTGATTTTAAGAAATGAATATCCGCTTTCAAGGTTGCCCTCACGGCGTGATGAGGTTTGGTAGGCAATCATCGGCTTTTGGAAAATTTCGTTTTGGCGTTGTGTTCCGTTGGCAAATCCGCCCTCGTGACTGAAAATGGCAAATGCAAAATTGTTTCTGCCAAGGTCAAGCAAATCCTGCCTTGCAAGCTTTGTGAATGCGCCTGCCGGTGTGTGCAGGCAGGTGAGTCTCAATGTGTTTGAAGAGGGCTTATCCCAGCCGTATTTGCAGTCGCTGAAAACGGAAACACCGTATTTGCCGCTGCCTGCAGTGATGTCAGCCCATTTTTGAGCCGGCACTTCGTAAAGCTTTTCGGAATTGTTTTCTCTTTTTATTACGCCGAGCCCCAAATCATAGCTTGCTGTTTTGTTGTAGCAGGAGAAGGGGAATACGGCTTTGAGTAATGTGCGCCTGTTGCGCCAATCAACCGTATTTTCAACCCTGATAAATTCTCCACCGCTTTCAAGCGAAACGGTTTGGTCGATAAACGAGTGGTCAAGCTCGCGTGAAATTCTGATTGCAATTCGAGCCGGACCGGCTTCAACTATTTCAAATTCCGGCGAGTTGGCAAAGAATACAGGCTCTTTGTCAATATCCTTTTTGCGCATTTCCCAAGCGGGGTAGGGCAAATCGCCGATGTCGGTAAGACCTGCCATTTTAATCGGTGCGTCAAGCACATTGATATTGTTTTTCTTGTCTATCACCGTGGCAATATCGCCGTTTTTATTAAATATAACACGGTATTTCTCGTTTTCCAGAGTGTGAAGCGAAACCGCAAGCTCAGTTTTGATTTCGCAGGCTTTGTTTGCCGGCACAACATCATAAACAGAATAGCCCATGGCATTTACCTCGGCAAGAAAAATAATATCGAATTCCTTGCCGGATTTTTTTACGATTTGGCTCGGAACTTCGTTGCCGTTTGCATCCAAAACCTTAATGAAGGTGGAATTGTGCACAACCTTAATGTGCGCAGAAACCGCATTTTTGCGTCTGAATGGGGAGGGGTTGTAAACCATAACACCGCATTCGGTCACAAAACTTGTGTTAAGTTCGTTTGCCATTGCGCCTGCCGCACCGTCAAGCTCTGTTTCAAATTCGCTGAGTGATGCGTAATAATCGCTTTGACCGTCAATGTAAATATCCATATTGCCTGTGCCGGTAATATCATCGTGGAATTGGTGCCTGATAACACGCTTCCAGGCGCGGTCAAGATTTTCTTTGGGATATTTGTAAACACCGTTTGCCTCTGCAGCCGTGCACATTTTTTCGGCAATATCGGCAATGTTTTCATTTTGTGCATTAAGCCTTTTGTTCATTGCCCTCGAAGTGTATGCACCTGCGCCGTGTGAGGTCATAAGCAATTCGTTGTTCCAAACTTTAAGACGTGCTGTTTCGGATTTTGGCATTTTGTCCAAATCGCGGAATATCTCGTCGCTTGTTGCGGAAACAACGTCAAAATCGCCTGCGGCGTTCTTTTCAACACTTTCTTCGATTGCCTGCACGCTTTCCTCGGTTGGAGCACCGCCCCAATCGCCGGTCCCGTAAAGATGCAGCGTTTGCGGAATGCCGCTTTCAAAAGCATTTTGCGTTATTTTGTTTATAACGGAAACATCGCCCCTGATGTCGCCGCTGAATTTATAGCGATATGATTGCGCGTTAAGGCAGGCATAAACCTTAGAGCCGTCAACGCCCTGCCAAAGCCCCAAATCAAAAGGCACGCCGTATGCCGAGCCCCAGCTCAGCTTTTGCGTGGTGAAGCCTTTAAGCCCGGCATGCTTCATAATGCTCGGCAATGCATAGCCGAATCCGAAGCAATCGGGCAGGAAAATATCGCAGCTTTCTTTGCCGAACTTTTCCTTGAAATAGCCGTTGCCGTAAATTATGTTTCTGAAAAGTGCTTCGGGCGAGGGGATGTTTACATCGCCGTTTTCATAGCTTGAGCCTGCCACATTCCAACTGCCTTTTTCAATAAGCCCTTTAAGATATTCAAAATGCTTGGGATAATATTCCTCGGCAAGCTCATATCTGAAAGCGCCCTCGAAATTGAATTTGTAGTGGGGATATTTATCCGCCAAATCAAAATTCTTTTCAAGCGTGTCGGGCAGGTATTCTTTAATTGTGGTTGCCAAATTCCAACGCCAAACTGTGTCTAAATGCGATGTGGCAACCGCATAAACCTTTTTCTTTTCCATGGTGTTCCTTATTTCTCTATGATTTCATATTTAAATTCGTATTTTTCCTGAAGTGCTTTAACCTTTGCTTCGTTGTCCTCAATAAAACTCTCGGAATAAATCGATTTGCCGTCCACGGAATAATCCTTAACTATTTTGTTAAGCTCGTCCCATGCTTCATCGGCTTTATCGTATCCGTCTTCAAATTTGATTAAAAATTCTCTGTGCTTCGGTAATCTTACTTTCATTGCAATTGCTCCTAAATCTTTTTTTATAATTATATATTTTTATTCAAAATATATCAAGTATTGTTTTTATTTATAAGTTGCATAAATGCGCGCTCAAAAGCCGTATCCTGCTCCTTTGTTCGCTTGGAAGGTCCTTTAAGATGCATTCCGCTTCTGCGTGCTTTTTTTGCCATATGGCGTGAATAAAGCAAATTGTCTATGTTAAAATCGTTTATTATAAGCCCGTTTTGCGTTATAACATATGCTCTTTTTGCAAGTGCCATTGCCGCAAGTCCGTAATCTTGGGTAATAACTATGTCGCCGCTTTCGGCGTTGTTCACAAGCGCAAAATCGGCACTGTCCGCACCCTTGGAAACTGTTATAACCTCTGCGCCGTCAAGCGCAAACTCGTGGCTCGTGTCGCAAAATATTGTGACTTTGATTTTTTGTGCGTTTGCAATTTTAACGGCAAGTGCCGTAACAGGGCAGCCGTCTGCATCAATAAGTATTTTCATATGCCTGCCTTTTAAATTAAAACGGCGCGCCCCGCTTTCGGAGTGCGCCGCATATTTTGTTTATCGCCTGTTTAAGCGGTTTTATGCCGCTTTTTCGGTTGCCTTTTCAGTCGGTTTTTCGGCTTTCTTAGGCTTTTCTTCTTTATCGGATTTGTTATTGTCGCCCTTATGAGTTGTTGTTTGAGTTGTTGCCTCGCCGTTTGAGTCGGGGTTTAAAAGAATTGTTGAATTCATAAATTCACTCTTTTTTTCAAGCTCGGTGTTTGTGTAATCAACTCCGTATTCCTCAAAAATCGTGGGTGTGTCTGAGAAAAGGTTTGTGCCTATACCCAGCCTGTCACCTTTGATTTTAACGCCCATGGAGGCAAGAATTGTTGGGAACATATCAAAGTTTGCCCATTTTCTGTTTGTGAAATCGGATTTTGAAGTGTCCAAATCAGGCGAGGGATTTAAGATGACATTGTATTGCGTTCTTAAATAATCGGGGTCAAAATTCTCAAAGAAATCCGTGTCCATGCTTAAATGGTCACCGATTAAAACGATTGTGGTGTTTTCGTAAAAAGGCTGCTGCTTAATCCATTCAACGAATTTGTAGGTTTCGTTTTGGCTGTAATTGATAGCGTTTGAATAATGATCGCCGAAAGGAGTCGGTGCGTTTTTGCTTAAATATCCGCCCGGGCGATGGGTGTCGGCAGTTTCCATTGTAAGGTTAAACGGTTTGCCGGTTTCGTAAAGCCTCGTAAGCTCGTCCTTGGCGTATTCGTAAAGCTTATCGTCCTCGTAGCCCCACCATTCTTTGTAATCCTGCGGAATCAAACCCTCACGCTTTGCATAGCGGTAATCCATAATTTTGTAATTGCCGTGGTCGTGATAATAATATGAAAGTCCGCCGAAATTGGCATCAGCGCCGAACATAACTGTTTGCTCATAACCCTGGTCGTGAAGAATATCGCCGAAATTATATGCACCGGGGAAGAAATTGCCCTCAGAGCCGTAGGCGTTTTGTTCTGCCGGCACTTTCATCGGCAAGCCGGTAGTCATATTAACCATTGAGGCAACAGACCATTGTGTGCCCGTTGCTTTAAGCGGACCGCCGAATTTTGTGCCGTTGTCGGAAAAGGTGTAGCCCTCGTAAGCAAGCTCGGTGAGTTTGGGGATAAGATTGGTGTCCATATATCCGCCGAGGTCTTTGGAAAGATAGCTGTTTTCCATCGATTCGAGATAGATGTGAATAATATTTCTTTTTTGCTTCGGGAAGGTTAATTTTGTTGTGCGGGCATCCCTGTAGTTTGATTCGATAAAATCGGATTTTGCAATATAGGCATTATAAAGCTGTTTGAGCTGAAATTCGTTTACGCCGTACCAAATTCCGCCGCCAAGCATTGCAAGCGCAAGAATAAAGCTAATGATTCTGTGCACCAAATCGTTAAAGAATGTTATGTTCTTCTTTATGCCGTGGTAAACAAGCTTGAAGTTTGAATAAACAAAAAGGCAAAAAACAGCTGTGAGCAGCATAACGGGGTAAACAAGCCCTTCAATGCCCTCAATATACACGGCGCTTTCTGCGCCGCCGGCAGGGGAGATGAGGTTGATTAAAAGCTGATCGGCCGTTACATCACCGTAAGAGCCTTTGCCCCAAAGCGTGCCCACAAGGCACAGGCTGCCGAGGCAAAACAGAATAACGCTGATAAGCTTTAATGCCCGTGCACCTTTCTTTTTCGGCACCTCGTGCTCAAAGGTGATATATTTGTAAATGATTGCATAAATGCCGAGCAAAATAACGCCCACCAAAAGCGCAATTATGAAAAATTTAATAAACGATGTGGCACCGTAGCCGCCCGTCCAAACGAAAAAGTGCTTGTATTTCAGCACATATTTTTGGAAAAAGATTGCAATAAGATTTATAACAAACACATTCCTGATAACCGTGTGAATGCATTTTCCTGCCGTTCGCTTTTTGCAAAATGCAAAAATCTGAACGGCGCTTATGATAAGCGCGGCAACCGTGCCTAAAAGTAAAAACATAAAAATATCCTCTCTTTGCTTTGTTTTTAGATATGATATCACATTGGATTTAGCGATGCAATGCTTTTGCATTGCATGTGTTCAAAAAGCGGCTTATTGTGCCGGCGCACATTCAAAATCCGGCTCAAAAATAACGCCTTTTTGCGAATAATATTCCTTTTGCTTCATAAGTTTGCGTGCCTGAATGTATGAATATGCCTTTTTGTGGAAACGGTCAAGCTCCTTGGAAGCGGCTTTAATGGCAGCTTCCTTGGCGGCAGCCTCTTCTCTTGTGTTTTCGCTCATTGCCTTGGCTGTGTTATATGCCGTCATATCCGGCTCGCTTATGCCATAAAGTTCTTCAACCGTGTGCGAAAGCAATTCCTCTGCCTTTTGAATTTTTTTAATCATCTTCGGTTCATTAAAGCGGTCTTTTTCATTTACGATGATTTCATATCCCTTTATGCGGTTTTTAAGCTTGCGCTTTTCCTTGCCGTTTGCCGTTTTGATTTGCTCTTTGCATTCGGCAAGCTTTTCTACCGCGTCGGCGTAAATTGCCTTTGCTTCCTCAAGCTCTCCTTCGGTAAGCGAATCGGTGGCGTAATCCTCAAGTGCGGCGCGGATTTTAAGCACGGCAATATGCGCATTGTGCTCTTCTTCCGTAAGGGTGTACATTGTGGTGAACGGAATAAGCGAAAGCACATAACCCACAATGGCAATCACTATAACGCCGCGTGAAATCGGCTCGCGGAAGCTGCTTTCATAAAGCATATCATAGTTATCCGTTAAGCCGTAGTGGTTTTGCATAACTGTTGTTTGAATAAAATATGTTACGCCCATCGAAACGAATGTGCCGATGATTCCAACAAATTGCCCCATAAGCCCCTCAAGGCGTTCACCTGTTTTGTATTGCTGATAGTCAAGCACATCGGCGTTCATGGCACCGTCCGTTATAAGCGTAAAGGTTGAGAAAAAGCCCCTCAGCCACACAAATGCAAACAGCACCCAAATTTGCTTTATAAAGAAATACATTCCTGCCATGCAAAGCGCGTTGCAAACAGTGTAAAAAATAACAAGATTTCTTTTGCCGATTTTTCGGATAAGAATAGGGGCAAGCAGCATTGCCGGCGTTGCGGCGGCACCCAAAATCGTTGTGAGCGTGCCGTTTAAAACGCCTTGCTGCTCCGTTGAAAGATTTAAAACATCTTTAATGCCATAGTAAAAATACCATGTTGTAACATTGCCCACGCCTGCCTGAAGCAGAATAAGCCAGGATGTGATAGAGCGAGCCCATTGGTATTTGTTTTGTATGCCGGAAGCAATGCCCTTGAAAAACGGCACTTTGGGTGTGTAATCTTTTGAAACTATAATTCGCTCGTGCGTGCCTGCATAGCTGAACATGCCGATTATTGCGCCGCCTATGCCGAATATCGGCATAATAACCCGGTATGCGTTTATGTGCTCAAGACCGCCGGTGAAGCCTGCTATAATCGGAACGGCAAAGCCCATAATCGTCGGCGCAAGGGAATAAACAAAAGTGGAAACTGTTATAATATCCGCCCGTTCGGTTGAATTCGGGCTCATAACCTGCACAAGCATTGAGTATGCCTGATCGTAAAACGGATAGCAAAGCTGAAGCATCATATATGTTATGAAAAGTGCCCACAGCTTTTGGTTGTAGCCCATTTCTTCAAACGGCAAAAATGCAAATGCGGTTGTTATTATTGCCGAGGGAATGCCGGTGTAAAGCAAATAAGGTCTGAATTTGCCTTTTTTGCTGCCTGTGTTGTCAAACATCATGCCGCGAATCGGACCCAAAAACATTCCTATAACCGTGGCTGTAAGATTCAGCTTAACAAGATCGCCGTTTTTCAGCCCAAGTGCGGAACCTGCCAAAAGGCTTGTGGCAGAAAGGGTGATATACCAAATTGTGTAAACAAGCGATTTAACACCGATACCGCCCACACTGTATGCGAGTATCTCCTTATACGGCACATATCGACCGCTTGGCGGCGTTTTCCAGTGCGTTTTAACATTTGATACAATGCCTTTTGCTTTATCTGTTAATTTAGACATAACATCTCTCTCCCGAAATAAAATCAGCACTGTTTTCATTATAGCATTTGTTCATATTTTAAACTATTATCTTATTAGCCAAAAAAAGCAACATTTTTTTATCATATATAACAATAAATTCATTGTGTAAATTATATTTTTGCAAAAAAGGGAGAAGCGAAATAATCCGCTTCTCCGCGCTTTTATGTGTTGCTGTTTTGTTTATGCTTTTGCATTTTTTGTGTCATTAATCGCTTTAAAAAGCGAAAGCTCGTTGTCGTAAGGCAAGTCGCAGCTCATATGCCAAATCATAATTCCGCCAAGCCCTGCGTCAACGGCAAAGGCGGTTTTATCCGATATCATTTGCACGGAATTTATATATTGCGGTGCTGTCATCGGATTGCCGGAATGGTCAAAGTCGTTAAAATAAATAAGATTTGTATATTTGTCCAGTTTGCCGTCATATTGATTGTAATTGCCCCAATAGCCAAGCTTGTTGGTGGGTCGCGAATAAAATGGAACACCCAAATCAAGCTGCTCTGCCTTGAAACCGCCTTTAAGCATTTTGTTTATGCCGTTTACGGTAACGGGAAAGATTGAATGGTAACCGTGCGCCGTAAACATATCGTAAAGCATAACCTCGGCACGGTCTATTATTTCAATCACATCATCGTCAAATTGTAAATCCCAGGGCGCAATCGCAAGGGAAATGATTTTGTCGGGAATAGTTTTGTCAAGCTGCCTTAAAAACGAATTGAAAAGTTTCCATTCCTTTTTTGTGTTCGGAAATTCGTAATCCATGTCGTAGCCGTCAAAACCGTATTTTTCAACAAGTGCCTTTATACTTTCAACGGTGTTGGCAACATTTTCGTCACTCAGCATCGAGATTATATCGGCATTTCCGTCGTTATAAGGCATCGCCACATCGCAGATAAGATTTATTTTTCTGCTTCCCACGGCGTCTTTCAAAATGCGGATTTTTTCGGCATAAACGGATTCGTCAAGTGAGTTGCCGTTATCGTCAACAAAAATAATATTTCCGCTTTTATCGAATTTTGCCGTGCCGAAAACTATTATGTCCGTAACACCGTCAAGCATTGAAAAATCGGCGTCCTCGCTTATGTTTGAAGCCACAAGATAAGCGTTTACCCTTAAATTTTTTGCATTTTCATTTTTAATGTTGTAAACCTCGGCGGCGGTAAGCTTAAATTTGCCGCTTGCCTGATTAACAAATATGCGCAGATATCTGTAGCTCACATCGCCCAAAAAGCAGGTGTGCCCACCCTCAATGCAGTCGCTTTGGTAAAGGAATTTATAATCGCTGTCTGCGTTGTTGCTGCCGTAAATTTCAAAAAGAGTAACCTTTTTGCCGCTCTCTTTCAGCACAACGGTGTTAAATTCCTTTTCCTCGCCTAAATCAATTGTAGCATATTTTGTTTCCTCCGCCTTGCCGCTGAGCTTAAAGGTTGAGGATTTTTTCCCGTCTTGGTTTGTAACCGTGCTGCCAAGCGCCAAGTTGTTGTAGAGACCATATACTCGGTTCATAATTTCTTTTCCGTTTGCCGCGCAGCCCGTGAACGTGCTGGCAATCAGTAATGCCGCCAAAAGAGTGGCAAGCAGTCTTTTAAAATTTTCTTTTTTCATAATTACCCCCCCAAGTGAGTTGCAATTTGCATTTGCAGGTTTCAGTCCGAATGCGATTTTTAATTGCAATACTCTAATCATATATTATCACAGATATACGGCACGGCGCAAGAGCGATTTTTTGTGGGGTTTTTGTGTTAATTGGCTTTTTGCATGTTGACTGTTCGGTGCGACGGGAATACGATGTCAACATTAGAAGTTCTAAAATTAGAATAGTTGAAAGAAGTGATTAACTTGGCTCCGCTTGAAATGATAGCGATAGGGAAAAACTTTCAAATATTTATCAAAATCTTTCCGCTCCTGTTTGCCAAGCAGAGTTACTTCCTGAAGAAATGAAAATCACAGCAGTTGCCGCCATAGCCCAATGTCTTGGTTCTTGAAAAGCCTATTTTATTTAACCATCCGTAAGTCTCTTGTCTTGCTTTACGAAATAAGCATTTCCCTTGTCATTTCCAAATTTTTCAATTAGAAATGCCCTGATTTGCTTTTGCTGTTTGATTTTCATAATCGCTCACCTTTGATTTTGATGTTATCCTACTCATACATATCCCCAAACAGCTCTCCCTCAATCTCGCTAATCTGTCCTATGGGAATGACTGTACCGTCTGTCATAATCAGGATACACTGCAATATGAGGAAATATCAAATTGGTATGTGTTTGCTCTTTAGGCTGTATTGACAGATATTTACTCAGAATGTCGGCAAGAATATTCCGTGCTTCACGCCATATCTTATCGGTTTCTTCCTTGCCAATCGTTTTAACAGCCACATCTTTGATAACATTTATCTTTTTGCCGTTGTCAAAAAGATAAATGTTATCCATATCAATACACCTTCTCTATAAGTACTGCCTTTCTATTACTTCGGCTCTTTCCTCTTGCCGGTAACTTTCTCTACTTCCAGAACATATACAAGTGTTCTGGAAATTGCCGCAGGATTGAAATAAGCTTCTTTGTCCTTGTGATAATGTCCCATAAGCTTCTTTAATGCTTCCATCTTTTCTTCTTCATCAAGGATTCTGATTTGCCCTCTGCCAATCACGCTCTCATATGCCATTGTACAGTAACCTTTTTCCTCAAAATACTGAAGCTGATGCTTACAATCCATCTCAAAAGACGCTCTGTTATCCTTTTTAATCAGGTCTACTTTATAGCCTTCAAGTGCACTGTGAAAATACAGATAGATAGTTCCGTCAACAACTTCCAAGCCAAAATTTAATGGCAAAATATATGGATAGCCGTCATCATTCAGTGCCAATCTGCATACATCGCAGTTTTTCATTACTTCTACAATTTCATTAAAATCTGTTATTTCTCTGTCTTTTTTTCGCATATGTCCGCCAATTCTCTCTAAATCATTCATCTTATTCTTATCGGTAATCTCTCAAATTACCTTGCACGGATTCTTCATTTTAGATTTGTCCGTCCGAACCTCTCAAAAGACTTTCGATGTTTTCAAAAGAGAATCTGTTCCATTTCATCCAATTTGGCTCTAATGCTTCAGCTCCGTCTTTCTTTAACTTTTTAACTGTAAAAGAATGGTATTCCATCTCCAAATACCCATCATCAGTCTTCTTGTATTCGTCTGTTATGGTATAGTCAATGAGTATCCTGTCTCTATTGACTGAAAAATGCGTTATATCGAAAAACGAAGAAGGATGATTAAAAGCATAACGAAGATGACCGTCCTCTATAATACAATCCATTTCTATAAGAATAGATGGTATATCTTTATAGAATGAATAATGTCTTGATATCAGACAATTTTCTTCATATTCATAATAGTCATCCTCGGAATCATTAAAAGCTTCTGAATATACGGATTCTTCAACGATATATCCATAATTCAATCCCACATCAAGCTTCTTCACCAATGCATCAAGCTTCTTACCAAATTCAGCAAAATTTTCACTTGTAATTTTCATAATAGTAAGTACCGCCTTTCAAAAATTTATTGATTCTACGCCTTATGCCCGCCTATCTGCTCATTGCGGTCTTTGGCTGTCGCACCCTCCTCAAGGTTCATTCCTTTGAGGATAGCGTTCTTTCCAAATTTTTTCTTGATATTAAGCATTGCTTTCTGCATACGCTTCTCACGCTCCAATGCTTCTTCCTCTTTCGCATTTTCCGCTTCCTTAGCCTTGTAATCGGTAAAGAGGTCAAGCTGCTCATATGTGACGCTTTCGCTTGCGGACTTTTCATCAACAAGCTTGTTAGCTGTGATGTTAATTCGTCTGACAAGCAAATTCCTATCTACGATTCTGTCGTAGAGTTCCATAACAGCTTCGGTTATGAGCTTTGTGGAAGAGGTCTGCCTTTTTAAGTTGGCTGTTCCGTGAGCGTGCTTCGGGACTTTTCTTCCATAGCGGTCAATCGTTACCGCTCCCTTGTAATTTCTGCTTCTGTTCGGGTCTGTAAGATTTTCTATATCATAGCCGACAGTAAGCACGATTTGGTCGGTAACAAGTCCCTTATCTACCAAATCAAGTACCATCTGGTCGGTCATTTCTTTTACAATCAATCTTGCCTTATCAAAATCATAAGGGCAGTGAAGCACCTGACCGGAGCTTACGCTGTTTGTCTCAGGCTTGTATGCCTTGACAAGCTCCATAGTACAAGGCTCATATCCCCAAGCGTGGTCTATTAAAAGCTCTGCATTTACACCAAATAATTTATAGAGAAGTTCCTCGTTACAGAGTTCATTCGGCTTTCCGATAGAACATCTCGCCACATCTCCCATAGTATAAAGCCCGTGTTCTTCTAACTTTTTCGCATAACCTCTGCCCACTCGCCAAAAGTCCGTAATCGGTCTGTGATTCCAGAGTTTTCGGCGATAGCTCATCTCATCAAGCTCGGCAATACGCACACCGTCTTTATCAGGCTCGATATGCTTTGCCACAATATCCATTGCAATCTTGCAAAGATACATATTTGTGCCAATGCCTGCGGTTGCCGTAATTCCAGTAGTCTTTAGAACATCCTGAATCATCGTCATAGCAAGCTCTCTGCCTGTCATTTTATAGGTTCTCAGGTAGTTTGTAGCGTCGATAAAAACCTCGTCGATGGAATACGGGAAAATATCCTCCGGAGCAATGTACTTCAGATACACGCTGTAAATCCTTGTACTGTACTCCATATAAAGTGCCATCTGCGGTGGAGCAACAATGTAGTCAATCTCCAGTGCAGGATTTGCTTTTAATTCTGTGCTGTCATCGGAAGCACCAGTAAATGTCCTGTTCGGTGCTTTCCATCTTCGTGAAGCATTGGCTGCATTTACTTTCTGGATTACCTCAAACAATCTTGCTCTTCCGGGTATGCCATAGCTTTTCAGCGACGGAGATACCGCAAGGCAGATAGTCTTCTCTGTTCGGCTGGCATCCGCCACCACAAGATTGGTGGTTAGCGGGTCACGGTTTCTCTCTTTACACTCGACAGAGGCGTAGAAAGATTTCAGGTCGATGGCTATGTAGGTTCGTGTGGTTGACATCTTGTACGCCTCCTTTCGTGTGTTCATTTCTTTTAGGCTATCGTCGCAATATACAGATTATCCTTATCAACAACCATTTGAAGCCGATTGTTACTTAGTCTATTGACCATATCTATGTTCTCAATGAATGGTCTGACAAAATTGCTTTGTCTTTCAATAAGCAGCTTCATTTGCTTGTATACTTTCTCTGTTCCTATAGAACCGAGCTTTTCTCCTGCTGCAATCAAGTTTTCATCTATCTGCGTCTTATCTCCGACAACAGGTATTTTCTCTACAAATTTTCCAACAGCACCTGAAGTCTTTGACAAGCCTTTTAGCAATGTAGACTGTACGGATGTTGATGAATATCCGGATATTTCCTCATAGCACTGTGTATAAAGTTCTCTATATTTCATAGAATAGTTATCAAGCTTATCTGATATCCCTGAAAGATAATCGCCATTATAATTTCCTACGAGCATTACATCTAAGAATGATGAAAATGCAAGCGTGTACAAAGCAAGCTGATAATCCTTAAATTGGTCTTGTACCGCTTGCAACTGTTTATTCACGGTCTGGTCACTGTGAATCAATGACTTTTTATTTACTTTAGCAACAATCTGCTCTCTGTAAAAAGAAATTTTCTGCTCAGCTTCCTTTCTGATTTGAAGAACCATTGTGTGATTGCTGTTCTTATACATCTCATTGTTCCAGTTGTACTTATAGTTGTTAAATACATCATATAAGAATGTGAGATTGCCCTTAAGCTCCGACTTTTCCTTCTGCACAAGAAAATCCATCATTTCTTTCTGCATATCCTGAATAGTGTCAAGCTTCTTATCTACATTAGCCAGTGCAGCCGCCATAAAAAGCATTGTCGGATTACATGCAAATGGTGTCATTTGAGCCTGTCCCCCGCCAACCTTGCCAGCTCCTGTCTTTAATGAGCCAATGAAATTATTTGTTCCGTTCATTTGAAACATAGTCTTTCCACCGGTATTAACATAATACAAGCCACTTCCACCCGCTCCGTTAACTGCGGTCTGCACAGCAGTTGCAAGCGGTTCAAACGCTGTTCCAAATGATGCCAACCTACTAATCGGCACTTGTGTGTAATTGGCAATTCCAACCTTTGATTCCTCCATGGCAGGACACAACAAAGTGTCATTCATCATTGCCAAAATCTCATTATTCTTCTCATTGCTGATTTTCACAATTTCGCCCATATACAGTTCTCCTTTACGGTTTGTTATTATTCATAACAGACCTTGTAAATTTTGCGAATGCACTGCGTCAATTACTTTGCATAAACTCTGTCGAATTTAATTTCATTCCTCAGAATAGAAATCTTCTAATACATATGTGGTAACTGGTGTTATATACAGCTCATATTTAATAACCAGCCTGATTAAATCATTTCCGTCAATTAATGTTATTGGTGTTCCTTCTCTTGCCGCTTCTCGTGCCTTGTTTGTAAATCTGCTGTTTGTAATAAAAACTCCGTAATCAGCTTGATACTTATTCATCGCTCCAAGGAACTGATTTATATCTGGCTCACTTACAGGGTTCGTGTTAAATCTTTTGCATTGAATAACTACTCTGGTTGTTCTAAAATCATCTGCGTCTATATGGTATCCATAACCATCAATTCCGCCGTCATTTGAGACCTGAACGCCCTTATTGGTAAACTCCACTCCCATTTTCGTAAGGAGTGCCCTTGAAAACTGTTCAAACTTTGCCGGAGACATATTGGCAATAGCACTTTGCAGCTTCACTTTAAAATCATCCAATAATCCATCATCCGTAGATTCATTTTCATCATCCTCGACCTCTATAGCAGAAACTGAATTACTTTTCGATTTATTCTTGTTAGAGTGTTCTTCCCAATAGCTTCGTGCCTTATCCCTCACTTCCGCCTTAACATCAAATTCAGCCAAATTAATGTTTGCTCCATCTTGAGTAAGTGTAATTCTCGGGTTATATTTCGCATAGGATATAAGCCCAACATAGCTAAGCTCTTTTATTGCAAAATTAAATTTAAAATCAAACTTCTTATACTGATTTCCTGTCTTATTGGATGTATAAAGTTTCTGTTCAAATTCAGCAATATGCTCATCTAATTCACTAATTCTATCTCTAATCTCTGAACGCTCTAACTGTCCACCAGCCTCCTGAAGGACTTGAAGAATCGGCTTCATAAGGT
>CAVFVA010000006.1:85240-88780 GCA_963625835.1 Clostridium sp. AF37-5
TTACATTGGCCTAAAATATTAGAGAGTTTACGCCTCCTTTACTGTGCATACTTCTTAAAATTCTCTGCCTGCTCAAGAACTTCCTTGTAAACCTCATCAATGGTTACTGGCGGATAGCCGAACTCATCAAGCAGCAATATTAAATCCACTTGCAGATTTGCCTTAATATCATCACGGGCAGACCAATCGGTATAGCGTGACTTATCATCAACAATCAGCTTTATCCTCTTAGAAAGTTCAATCATTTTATCGTCCGGATATTCAAACTCATACTTCTTGGCAACAGCTTTCAAAATATCATAGAAAGCCTTTTCTTCATAATCTATGCCCATATTCTTGAATGAGTTCTTTTCTGTTTTCAGTTCAGACAACAACTGTGCAAGCTGCTCCGCAACATCATCAAGGACTTCATTGGCATACGCTTCATCACGACGACGGTTATTATACTCATCAACAACCTTTTTGAGTCTGTCTGCAAATTCTACACCCATAATCTTATTAACTTTCTTAAACTCGTCGATTGCCTGAGAAAGAAGTCTTTGAAGTATCTTGATTTTCGTATTCGGCAACTGAATAGCATTTATCTTATCCATATACTCATCGCTGAAAATATCTACTGATATATGCTTTCCAGTTTCAAATAATTCTTCAATGCCATCGGACTGAATTGCCCCCTCAAGCATTTTGCGAACACGAGCGTTCATCTGCTCAATATCCGGTGCGTCGCCCTTTGTCAACTTGAAAAGGATAGAACGGACAGCACAATAAAAATGGATATAATCCTTATCTTCATCAGAGAATTTCTCACTTGAACTACAAAGGTTAAATGCCTGCTTCATTCTCTTGACTGCTGCCATAAATCTTCTTTCCAGTTCTTCAGACAACTGCACATACTCAACTGCACGGTTCAGGCAGGCAAGCTGTTCAGTAGGCGAACCGTTAAAGAAATCACTACTGTTAAAGTTGTGGAACATCTGACCAAGAACTTCTAACTGGTCTTTTACAATCGTGATGGACTGCTCCACGCCTTCAAATTCTTCACTCTCAAAATTCGTATATTTCTTGAGGGCGGTATTCATATTTTTCTTGATACCTATATAGTCAACAATCAAACCTTTATCTTTGCCCTCGCATACACGATTTACACGGGAAATCGTCTGAATAAGGGTATGCTGCTGAATAGGCTTATCAATATAAATCGTATCAAGCTCCGGCACATCAAAACCAGTCAGCCACATATCTACAACAATGGCAATCTTAAAGTTTGATTTCGGATTTTTGAACTGACGGTCAAATTCTTTCCTATCCTCTTTTGTGCCAAGCATATCAAAGAGGTCTTTTTCGTCATCTTTATTACGAGTCATAACCAATTTGATTTTTTCCATTGGCTTCAACTCTTTTTTATCTTTTTCACTCAGAACAACACCGTCATCACAAACTTTCTTTTCTGTCCATTCCGGTCTGAGTTCCTTTACTATCTTATAGAAATCGTATGCTATATTTCGGTTGGAGCATACAAACATTGCTTTGCCTGCTACGGTTGCACCTTCTGCCACACGGGTTTCGTAATGCTTGATAAAGTCCTCCGCAACAGCACGAAGTCTGTCAGGGTCGCCAATAATAACTTCCATTTTGGCAACTGCTTTCTGGCTTTCTTCTACTTGATGTTCATTTGCCCCCTCAAGTTCACACTGAGCATAGTATTCTTCAATCTGTCTTACCTTGTCCTGATTGAGCATAACTTTAGCCGCACGACCATCGTAAACAAGATTTACTGTAATACCGTCCTTAACAGCTTCCGTCATTGTATATGCGTCTACAACACCGCCAAAGACTTCGATTGTTCCATCAACCGGAGTTCCGGTAAATCCTACATAAGTTGCATTTGGTAAAGAGTCATGCAGATACTTGGCAAATCCATAGGTTTTCTGAACACCGGACTCTGTAATCTTAACCTTTTGGTCGAGATTGATTTGGCTTCTGTGTGCTTCATCAGAAATACAAATAACATTCGTTCTATCTGTAAGAAGCTGCAAATCCTCTGTAAATTTCTGAATGGTAGTCAGATAAACACCGCCACTCTCTCGTCCCTGCAGCTCCTCACGAAGTTTCTCACGGGACTCAATACTTACAACAGTTTCATCTCCGATATATTTCTTTGAACCGACAAACTGCTTGGAAAGCTGGTCGTCAAGGTCTGTTCTGTCCGTAATAATGAGAATAGTCGGAGAAGAAAAGTATTTGCTTTTCATCAGCATACGGGTAAGGAAAAGCATTGTATAACTCTTGCCGCACCCTGTCGCTCCGAAGTATGTACCACCTTTACCATCTCCTTCAGGGCGAAGATGAGCCTTGATATTCTCATACAATTTATTTGCCGCAAAGAACTGTGGATAACGGCACACTATCTTCAAATCCTTATCTGAGTTATCCGGAAAATAAATAAAATCTTTGATAACTTCAAGTAAACGGTCTTTTCGGAAAAGTCCCTTTATCATTGTTACAAGAGAATTGATACCGTCCAGTTCTTTATCGTCCGAGTTTATCTTTCTCCAAGCATAGAAGAAATCATACGGGCTGAAGAAAGAACCATATTTATTATTTGCTCCGTCACTGATAACAACAAACGCATTATATTTGAAAATCTCCGGAATATCTCTACGGTAACGGATTGTAAGCTGCTTATATGCGTCCATTATAGTCGTATTTTCTTGTACCGCACTCTTAAATTCAAGAACAACAACAGGAATACCATTTACAAACACAATGCCATCAGGAATACGCAACTGATTATTTACGCCTTCAATTTCAAACTGATTAACCACTTTGAAAATATTGTTTTCGGGAGTGTCGAAATCAATAAGTTCAATATAGAGGTCTTTCTGCGTTCTGTCCTCACGGTTAAGAATAAAGCCATCGCAGAGCAACTTAAATACAGCTTTGTTTGCTTCATAAATCGTACCGGAAATATTACGCAGCATTAGAATGACACTATCCACCTCACTCGGTGTGATACCGTCTTTCGCATAGCGATTATAGAGGTATTGCTTCAGGTCGTCCGTAAGCAGAACCTCCGTCCTTTCTCTGTGTATTTGGTCGCCGCTGACATAGGTGTATCCCTCGTCTTTGAACAACTCCATTATTGACATTTCCAATGCGTGTTCATTAAAATTTGCCATTGCGTTCACTCCTTTTGCGTTAGCGTTTCTTTCTTTTGTTCTTATTCTCGGCAGCACTCACATAATAAGTATTATAAAGCTGTTGTATTACCTCATAATACTTGTCCTCAAATGTTTCAGCTTGTGCATCTGTATATTCCAATGGATTTTGATTTATTTCCTCATCAGGTTTTCTATTTCTTATTTCAATAGCAATACTTTCAATCAGCTCCATTAACCACATACACACTTTTTCTTCTTCACAATATGCAAGATTTTGAGAACTCCATACATAATCCATTGGTGGAATAGGTGTATCTTCATCAAATTCCATTTTCTTATCAATATAGTAATAAAAATACTCATCTACATATTCCCCGAT
>CAVFVA010000007.1:0-71857 GCA_963625835.1 Clostridium sp. AF37-5
ATATATAATTTATTATATACATTATATAAGAGATGCAGCCGAATTTAATCGGCGACTCCACCATAATATATATGAAAATGAAAAGCCTGTGATTACTGCGGACAAAATCAGCTGAGGAGTGCATAAATATCGCGCTCATCAAGATGCGGCTGGAGGCACACATTTATGCACATACCTATAAGCTTTGCTCCGCGGCGGATGATTGAATCTATTTCGCGGGGAGTGACAAACATTTTATCCTGCTCGCGCCCGGAAAGAAGCGATGCTCCGATAACCGTGGGAATGCCGACGGAAATTACGGGCACGCCGAGCGTGGCAAACGAAAGCTCGAAACGGTGATTACCCACCCCGGAGCCGGGAACAATTCCCGTGCCCGAAAACTGAACCGTGGTGCCGAGGCGAGATGCAGAGGAAGCCGCAAGCGCATCCACAGCTATGATGCACGAGGGCTTAATGATTTGCGCCACGCCCTTTACAATTTCCGCGCTTTCAATTCCCGTTTCGCCGAGCACACCGGTGCCGATATACGAAACACTTTTCAGACCCTCCAGCCCAATTTCTTTCTTTATGCTTGAATTAAGGTGGCGCGTGGCAAGCACATAATCGCCTGTTTTGGGACCGAGCGCATCCGCAGTTATCGATAGATTGCCAAGCCCTGCCACAAGCACATTATCGCATTGTGCCGGCAAAAGCGATTGCAGCACCGATGCTGCTTTTCGCAAGCGACCGTCAAAAATATCGCCGTCGTTTTCAAAAGACGGCACATGCACGGTAACATATTCCCCGGGCGGCTTACCCAGTTCGCGCGCGCCGTTTTCATTGAGCACACTTACATGCGTTATATCCCCGCGGCGGCGAACACGAACACCCTCTATGCTTGTTTTTTCAGCGCCTTCAAAAGACTCAATTGCCAAATCCGTGCGGCTTTGCATATTAAAATCGCCCCAAAATCAAATATTTTTAATAAAAGTATGCCCAAAAATAAAAAAATACTTGCATTTTGGCTAAAGTTATGCTACTATACATTAGCATTTAAATAGTTTAAGACATATTTATAAAAATCCGGATTAAAGGAGTGAAATCAATGCCGCAGATTAAATCAGCTAAAAAAAGAGTTAAAGTTGCCGCTAAAAAGGCTGCTGCCAACAAGGCTGAAAACACCGCTCTTAAAACAGCTATAAAGAAAGCGAATGTTGCTATTGAAACAAACGCTGAGGATAAAGAAGCTGTTGTTAAGGCTGCTGTTAAAAGAATTGACAAGGCTGCTGCCAAAAACATCCTGCACAAAAACACCGCTGCAAGAAAGAAGAGCAACCTTACTTCTAAACTCAACAAAGCATAAGAAAAGCAGAAACTCCCGTTCGTTGAACGGGAGTTATTTTTTTGCCTGTTTTAATTTAAGCAGTTGTG
Organism: Clostridium sp. AF37-5; assembly: GCA_963625835.1. Taxonomy (GTDB): domain Bacteria; phylum Bacillota; class Clostridia; order Oscillospirales; family Acutalibacteraceae; genus Eubacterium_R. Next base: position 1,411 of record CAVFVA010000007.1, read on the forward strand.
AATCGAACACAATATGCCTAAAATGGGGCGGCGCGGCGGCTTTTCGCATTTTCGTCCTTGCCGTGCGTTAGCACGACTGCGTTCTCAAAAGCAAAAATCCATCCACGCCGACACCGTTTTAGGTGCCGGCAGTTTAAAGCAAACCGATTTTTGTGTGGGCAAGGCATAAAACGCAGTTAATCCTTTCGGATTAACGAGTATTTTAACACAGCTCACGCGGAAATCGGTTGCTTTAAACCATATTGTGTTCGATTCACGCCTGCTTAATCACCCAACAGCAAGTTGATAAACCGTGTTCATTACCCCTGCAAGGAGCATAACAAGCACGGGATTTAGCTTTGTTTTGCGCAAAAGCACAAGGCAAAGCACAAACGCAGCCACAAGCACCCATTCTGTGCAGGCGAGCGAAAAGCCGTCTGTCCAAAACGCGGCAACTGCAATTGAAACGCCCGCGGCGGCAATCATTGCCGTAACGCCGGGGCGAAGCGAGCCGAGCACGGTTTGGAAGCTGCTTAAATTACGGTATTTAAAATAGATTTTTGCAAGCACTGTAACGATTATGCACGACGGCAATATACAACCGGCGGTGGCGCAAACTGCTCCGAGCACACCGGCGATTTTCATGCCCACAAAGGTGGCAGAATTAACGGCAATCGGACCCGGGGTCATTTGCGACAGTGTGATTAAATCGGCGAATTCCCGCATGGAGAGCCACGAATTTTCAACAACCACCTGATCACGGATAAGAGGCATTGCGGCATAACCACCGCCGAAGCTGAACAGCCCGATTTGCAAAAAGCTGAGGAAAAGATTAAGATAAACCATTCTTTTTGTGCCTCCTTTGCCACAGAGCGCGGCACACACCGATTGCGATGCATGCAAGCACGGTATAAACGGCGTTTACATTAAAAAAGCACGATGCGGCAAATGCACCTGCCATAATCAAAACGGAAAATGCACTTTTTTCCTTAAAAACATCCACAGCCATATCATAAGAAACGCTTGCTATGACCGCCGCAACACCTGCCTGCATGCCGTGCAGCATTGAGCCGACGATGATATTATTGCGAAAAGCATTATACGCCGCCGAAACTGCGGCAATGATTATAAACGGAGGCAAGATTGTGGCAAGCACGGCAACCGCCGCACCGATAATGCCGCAGATTTTATAGCCCGTGATAATTGCACCGTTTACGGCAATCGCCCCCGGCGACGCCTGAGCAATCGCAATTAAATCAAGCATTTCTTTTTCATCTATCCACTTATATTCATCAACATATTTCTTTTTAAAGAAGGTTACTATCACATATCCGCCGCCGAATGTTACCGCACTGATGATGAATGCGGAAAGGAAAAGCTTCGGCAGCTTTTTATAATTTTCTTTCATATTCACCGCCTGTTTTTATAATTATAATACCGAGGCGGCATTTAGTAAAGCAAATATTTGCAGCGTTTCGGCGGCAGATAAGAAAAAGGACTCAAGGAAGCGTGCGAATGCACTGCGACTTAAGTCCTTTATTTTATGCGATAATATTTAATTGCAAATCACTTTGCAATGTTTTTGCAGGCAACAAAATCAATGCCCGTGCCGAAAAGGTCTTTAACAACAACATCGCCCACTTTAACGGGAGCGGCAAGCGTAACATTTTCCAAAAGCTGCATGGCGTCAAACATTTTGCCCTTTGGAATTGCGCCGTTTGTTTTAACAGGGCACCGCGGATGCTCCGTACTGCTTGTTTTAACGGTTGAGGTTACAACCCTTTTGGGATTTTTCAGCTCGTTTTTGCCGTATTCTGCGCCGCGGGGGCAGGAATTACCTGTTACGGCATAATCATTATCCTCGTCCACTTTAAGATGGCAGCCCTTCGGGCAGGTGATACAAATTAACTCCGTCATAATCATTCCTCCTCCTGAGCAAAAACAGTGGCAGAGCCGGAGGTGATTTTATCAAGCAAAACCTTCGGCAATTTGATTTTTTCCATTTCGCCGGGTGCCATATGCTCCCTTTTGAATTTTGCGATTTGGTTATCGCCGTCTGACACAACGATGGCTGATTTTTTGAATATTCGGCGAACGCGGAAGAATATCTCTGCGCCGTCTGCATCTTTTCTGATTTTTTGCGGCACTGTGTAGCCTACGCCGTCGCCGTTTTTGAGTTCTACGCAATTTTCTGCGCTTTTTTCACCGGAAAGCACATATTCGGCTGCCGCCTTGCCGGCACGCTGACTTTCAGCCGTTACGAAATCAACAAGATCGTGCACATGCACAACATTGCCGCAGGCAAAAATGCCGCTGCACGAGGTTTCCATATTTTCAAACACAACTGCACCGTTTGTGCGCGGATCCATTGTGATGTCGGCGGTTTTGGTGAGTTCGTTTTCGGGAATAAGACCTACGGAAAGCAAAACCGTGTCGCAATCAAAGTGAATTTCCGTGCCGGTAATCGGTTTTCTGTCTGCCCCAACCTCGGCAACAACAACTTCTTCCACTCTGTTTTTACCCTTAATATCAACAATCGTGTGCGAAAGGTAAAGCGGAATATTGAAATCATTGAGGCACTGCACGATGTTGCGCTGCAAGCCGCCCGAATAAGGCATAAGCTCAACACAGGCGAGCACCTTTGCACCTTCCAAAGTCATACGCCTTGCCATAATAAGCCCGATATCGCCTGAGCCGAGGATAACAACGCGCTTGCCTACCATATGCCCCTCTATATTAACATATCTTTGCGCTGCGCCTGCGGTAAGAATACCTGCAGGGCGTGTGCCCGGAATTGAAATTGCGCCCCTGGTGCGCTCGCGGCAGCCCATTGCAAGCACAACGGATTTTGCAGCAAGCACAAGGTAACCGTGCTGCGAATTAACGCAGTGCACTTCCTTGCTTTGCGTGATTTCGAGCACCATAGTATCCGTCATAACCTCAATGGCGGTGTCGCGCAGCATTTCGATAAACTTGCCTGCATATTCGGGACCGGTGAGTTCCTCTTTAAAATAGTGCAAACCAAAACCGTTGTGAATGCACTGATTAAGTATGCCGCCGAGTTCCTTATCTCTTTCAATAATAAGTATGTTTTTAAGCCCGTTTTCATAAGCAGAAAGTGCCGCGGCAAGACCTGCCGGACCGCCGCCGATAACTATAAGATCATACATTATTCTGCACCTCCGCACTTAGTTTCGCCGGTTAAGATATAGCTGCCGGTGTTATCCTGCAAAATATCCTCAAACGGCACATTTTTATATTTTGCCATAATTTCAAGCACCTTGGGACCGCAGAAGCCGCCTTGGCACCTGCCCATGCCCGTGCCTGCGCGGCGTTTAATGCCGTCAAGCGAAACGGGCGGAATCGGCGATTTGAGAGCCGCTATAATCTCGCCCTCCGTGATTGTTTCGCACCTGCAGATAACCCTGCCGTATGCCGGGTCTTTCTTTATAAGCTCGTTTTTCTCTTCATCCGAAAGGTGCTTAAACCTGATATGATGCCTTTCGTCAACAAAGTTTTCCTTTTCTTTAAGTTCCAATCCGCTGTCGGCAAGCATTTTTTCTGCCTCCTCGGCAATTGCCGGAGCAGCCGAAAGACCGGGTGATTTAATACCGGCAAGGTCAATAAACCTATCCTGAGCAAAACGAATGATAAAATCATCAATATCCGTTACGGCCCTTACGCCGGTGAAATTCCTGATATTTTCCCTAAACGAGATTGAGGGCACGGATTTAACCGCCTTTTCGCGCACAAAATCAAGGCACGCGGTTTTGGTGGATGTATCGTCTCTATCCCTCGCATCGGCATTGGGACCCACTATTAAATTGCCGTGCACAGTGGGTGAAACGAGCACGCCTTTACCGTCCTTATTCGGGCATTGGAATATAACGTGCCTTGCTCTGCCGCCCTCGCACTTATCAAGCAAATAATATTCGCCTGCCGAGGGTTTAATTTCAAAATCGGCAGGTGCAACCATATTATGGATTTCATCGCAGTTCACACCCGCTGCGTTAATAACATATTTGGCTTCAATTTTTTCGCCGGATGCTGATTTTATTTTCCAGCAATCGCTGCTTTTTTGAATATCGCAAACCTCAAAATTAAGCTTGATATCCGTGCCGTTTTGAGCTGCAACTTCTGCCATTGCAAGCCCGTATTCCCACGGATTCACTATTGCCGCGCTTGGCGCATACAAAGCGCAAATTGCCTTATCGGAAAGCTGAGGCTCTTGCTCGGAAAGCTTTGCCGAATCCCATATTTCAAGCCCCTTAACGCCGTTTTCGCAGCCTCTTTGATAAAGCTGTTCAACCGTTTTTGCCTCCTCGTCCGAAAAAGCAACAACAAGCGAACCGATTTGCTCATAGGGCACATCAAGCTTTTTGCAAATGCCCTTTGCCATTTCCGAGCCGCGCACATTAAGGCGCGCCATTTTTGTGCCGGGATGCGGATCATAGCCCGCGTGGATAATGGCGCTGTTGGCCTTTGTTGTGCCGCAGCAAACATCGTTCTTCTTTTCAAGAACGGCTGTTTTAAGCTGATATTTGCTTAGCGTGTAAGCACAGGCCGCACCTATTATGCCTCCCCCAACAACAGCAATGTCATACATAAATTATTCCTCCCGTAATTATCAATAATCCATTGCAGAAAGCACAGCGGTTTCCTTTTCCGAGGAATCGGAATAAACAGTGGGATACCAGCCGATTGAAAATCTGTACGGATTTGATTGATTGTTTTTATTATACCACGCCTGCGGATACTGAATTTGATCATTTGCCTTTGCGTTTACCTGAGTTTTGCCGTTTAATACCCCCACGGCAACAAACTTAAAATCGGAATAAACGCTCGAGCTGCCCACAAGCATAATAAGCTTATCTTTGTTATATTTCAATTTACAATCGGTGCTGTAAAGAAAACGGTGCGAAAGCTGATCCGAAAATTCGGAAAAGGACGAACCGGTCATCTTTTGCGCTGTGTTATAGGGAAAAACATAGCCGCCGTCATCCTTCGCGTCTGAATTAACATAAAATGCGCCGATTATATTATAGTTGTAATCATTAAAAAGAGTGGAATAAACCACGCTTTGATCTGTTTTGATATAAGACTCCGCATTCACAAAGGCTTTTTCGATATTTGCCGTTTGAGGCAGATAAACGGTTGTGACCCAATCCGGCTCATCGGCAGAGCAATTTTTATCAAGTGCGGCGTTGCCGATACTTTTTGTGCTTAAAATCCAGCCGGAATATTCACAGCCTGCAACCGTGATTTTACCCACGGTGGCACTTTGCTCTGCATATTGCCCGCAAAACGCTTCACGAATGCCAGACGGAAAATCCACATTCGGATAATCCTTTTGATATTGGCGCAAATATGCCGTTTTTGAAACCGAAACCGCCGTGACGGCGACGGAAACGGCAAGCACGGCGGCAATGCAGGCGCAGATAATAATTTTTGCCTTTTTGCCGAGCGATTTAAGCCGAGCCGCAAGCGCCGCAAAAAAGTCTTTTGCCGCGGCTTTAAAATCCTTTGATGATTTTTTGCCCGCCTTGGTTTTTTTGCGCGCGCTTTTTTTGTTTGCTTTATCGAGGCTTTTTTGCGCGTTCGGCGAAACTTCGGCGCTTTGAAAACCCGAATTACCGCCCTGCCTTTGACTGCGCCTCGGCGGTTCTATTTCGCCGAAGATTTCGCGGTGAGCGTCCTTTTGCCTGCCGAAATCACGCAAAAGCTCGTCAATATCCGATTTGTTTTTTTCGTTTTCGTTTTGATTTTGATTGTTGTTATTTTCGCTCATAGCAACAGCGGCGCGGATTATTTGATAAACAGCTTACGCGCGCCGACCTCCGCTCTTTTAATCATTTCATCAAGCCCGTCTATTTTAGCCTCTGCGGATTCAACATCCTGTGGCTTTGGGCGGGTGCGAGGGTGCTTTGGAGTAAACACAGTGCAGCAATCTTCATAAGGCTGAATGGAGGTGTCAAAAGTGTCTATCTTTCTGGAAATTGCAATAATTTCATCCTTATCCATACCGATACAGGGGCGGAACACGGGCAAATCCGAAACCGAATCCGTGCAGCCGAGGGCATGAATAGTTTGGCTTGCAACCTGACCGAGGCTTTCGCCTGTGATAAGTGCAAGGCAATTTTGCTGTTTTGCGATATCACAGCTTATTTTCATCATTATGCGGCGCATAACGAGGGTGAAATATTCCTCGGGGCAGAAATCCCTGATAGCCTCCTGAATTTCGGTGAAAGGCACCACAAAGGTGGTGATTGTGCCGCTGTAGGCTGCAACCTTGCGCAAAAGATCAAGCACCTTCATCTCGGCAAGTTCACTCGTATACGGCGGGGAAGCGAAGTGGATTGCCACAAGCTGAATACCCCTTTTTGCCATCATATATGCGGCAACGGGCGAATCAATGCCGCCGCTGATAAGTATTGCTCCGCGGCCGCTTGTGCCCGTGGGCATGCCGCCTGCGCCCTTTATGTTGTTTCCGCGCACAAAGGCGTGGTTATCGCGCACCTCAACGGTTACGGTAACATCCGGATTATGCACATCCACTTTTAAATGATTAAAGCTTTTAAGCAGCGCTCCGCCGAGCTCGCGGCAGATTTCCGGCGATTTAAGCGGGAATTTTTTATCGCTTCTTTTAGCCTCAACCTTAAAGGTTTTGGCAAGCAAAAGCTCATCCTCCAAATATTCGCGTGCGGTTTTGATTATGCTTTGCATATCCTTTTCGCACACGGCGGCTCTGGAAAGTGCAGCAATGCCGAAAACCTTTTCAAGCCTTTCGGCAGCGTCGTCCAAATCCGTGTCGTCATCCGGCGCCTCAACCATAACGGTGGATTGGCTTTTGGTGAATTTAAATTCGCCCAAGTCCTCCAAATGGCGGCGCATATTTTTTATAAGCACATCTTCAAAAGAGCTTCTGTTGAGCCCTTTGAGCACTAATTCTCCGTTTTTAACAAGTATAATTTCTTTCATATTTACCTCGGGTGTTTATTTACCAAATCTTTAATTGCGGCGCAAAGTTCATCGCAATCCGCCTTTGTGCTTTCCCTTGAAAAGCTGATGCGAATACTTTTATCCGCAATTTCATCCGGCAGGTGCATTGCGGCAAGCACATGGCTTTTTTTGCCCTTGGCGCATGCAGAGCCGTTGCTGACATAAACGCCGTATTCCGCCGAAAGTTCCTGCACAACGGTTTGGCTGCGCATAAAGGTGGGAATATACACATTTAATATATAGGGCGACGCATTTTCGCCGCTGTTGAATTTAATGCCGGGGATTTCAATCAGCCTGCTTTTGGTGTAAGCATTTAATGCCGCAATTTCTTCGCCCTGCTTTTTTATATCGGGCAAAGCGTTTACCGCCGCACCGAAGCCGGCGATAAGCGGAGCCGCTTCCGTGCCCGGGCGGATTTTCTTTTCCTGCTCGCCGCCGAAGGTGCGCGGCACGATGCGAACGCCTTTTTTGATATAAAGCGCGCCGCAGCCCTTTGGACCGTGAATTTTATGCGCCGTAACGGAAAGCAAATCTGCCCCGAGCTTTTTGGGGCAAACAGGCACCTTGCCGAAAGCCTGCACACAATCGATATGCACAAGCGCAGGCGCGTTTTTCATTTGAACGAATTTTTTTATTTTTTCAACAGGCATTATCGAGCCGACTTCGTTATTTATGTACATAACAGAAACAAGAATTGTTTTTTCATTTATTGCCTGCGCTATTTCGCCGGCGGAAATGCAACCGTGCTCATCCGGCATAAGGCGAACAACCTCAAACCCTTGATTTTCAAGCTCATCTGCCGCCTGCAACACGCTTTCGTGCTCTATTGCGGAAATAACTATTCTGTTTCCCCTGCGCCTGCCTGCTGCCACAGCTCCGAAAAGCGCAAGATTATTTGCCTCTGTTGCACCGCTTGTAAAAAAGATTTCATCCTTTTCGCAGGAAAGCGCATTTGCAAGTGCCTGCCTTGCAGCGATTATTTCCTTTGCCGCCTCGATTCCGAGCCCGTGCAGGCTGGAGGGATTTGCAAAATTTTGCGTGAGCATGCGATTGATTGCCTCTACCGCCTGCGCACACGGCTTTGTGGTGGCGCTGTTATCAAGATATGCTGCCATTTTTTATCATTTCCCTGATTTTCATTATTCCTATTTGCGTTTTGGCATCCTTAAATTCGCCGCTCATACAGCGTTCAAACGCCTCTTCAAGCGGAATTTTATAAACATCCAGATTTTCATCCTCATCAAGATGCTGCTCACCGTATTCCAAATCGGCGGCATAATAAAGTCTGATAATTTCGCCGCAATATCCCGGAGTGGGATATAATTCACCGATGTATTTAAACACCTTTGCCTTGCAACCGCATTCCTCGCCGAATTCGCGCACTGCGGCTTCAAACGGATCTTCACCCTTTTCAAGTTTGCCTGCGGGGATTTCGTAAATGGTTTCCTTATAAGGCGCGCGGAACTGTCGCACCATAAGCACCTCGTTATTTTCCGTTAATCCGATTATTGCAACACCGCCGTTGTGCGCCACGATTTCACGCTTTGCAAGAGTGCCGTCCACCAGCTTAACCGTGTCCTCATGCACGGTGATAATTCTGCCGTTGAAAATGCCGTTTGTTTCTTCGGTTTGCTCAAAATAGCCGAGCGCAATAGATTCCACATCCGCAATTTTTTCCGCAATAAAATCCGCGCCGGCTTCGATAAATTCAAATTTTGTGCCGTAGCCCCAAAGCACGCCCACGGACAGCATTCCGTTTGCCTTGGCACCGGCTATATCGTATCTTTTATCGCCCACCATCATGGTTTCCTCGGGCGGAGAATTAAGTTCTTTCATGCAGCGACCGATTATGCTGGCCTTTGATTCGCAATCCACGGTAAAGCTTACACCGCAAACACTGTCGAAATATTTGATAAGCCCGTCGCGCTCCAAAAGGGTTTCAATGTATTTTCTCGGTTTCGACGAAGCTATGCCGATTTTCAGCCCATCCTGCCTGAGTGCCTGCAAAAGCTGCTCAATACCGTCGTAAGGTTCGCTTTCATAAACACCTATATTCGTATAGCGTTCTCTGTATTTTTTTACAAGTTCCTCTGCCGTTTGCGGATCTGCGCCGTATCTTTCCTGAAAAGTAACAAGAAGCGGCGGCCCGATAAAGAAATTCAGTTCATTTTCATCCTGCGGCACCGGGAAACCCATGGATTCAAGCGCATACGCCGCACTTTTTCGGATTCCCTCGCCCGTTTGGCAAACAGTGCCGTCAAAATCAAATATAACCGCTTTATAATTCATAATCAAATCTCCCGTTTGGGGCTCAATCGCCGTATACCCTGCTTAAAAACTTTTCGCTTTTCACAACAAAGCGTTCTATAACGCCCTTGCCGATAACATCGCCGCTTTCATTTTCAGCATAAACAGAAAAGGTGATTTTTCTGCCGTCTGCCGCGGTGATTTTTGCAAAAGCCGTTACGATTTCACCCACGCCGCTCGCCTTATCGTGCGAAACAGAAACGCTTGTGCCCACGGTGGTTTCGCCGAATTCAAGGAATTCACGCGCAGCATTGCAGGTGGCTTTTTCCATAAGTGCAATCATAAACGGCGTGCCGAGCACGCGAAGCGAGCCGCTTCCGGCGGCAACCGCAGTGTTATCATCCGTAACCTCAAGGGAAACGGAAGCTTCGGCGTTTAATCGAACTTCTTTCATAATTAAAACTCTCCGTAAACATATAATTTAAATATTATAAACACTGTAAATACTAAGCTATTATAGCACATTTTAATTTTGAATACAATAATCTGAATATGGCATTATGGGCATTTATGTGTTACAATATTGCAAATAAGTAAATTTTTAAGCAAATTTTTCGGAGGCTGCGGAATGAAAAACGGAATTCGCAGAATATATTTTCTTGACGAGCTTAGGGGCTTTGCGATTATCTGCATGGTGATTCACCATATGTTTTACGACATCGGCTTTGTTCTGAAGCTTGATTGGGGATATGAAATTTTTGATTTTTTATGCATTTTTCAGCCGTTTTTTTGGGGCATATTCATCATCACCAGCGGCATATGCTCGCACCTTTCGCGCAACACAATTAAACGCGGCTTCATTGTGCTCGCCTGCGGCACGGCGGTCACCGTCGTTACCGCGGTTATAATGCCGGCAATGGGAATAGAAGGTGCGGAAATTTATTTCGGCATTCTTTCCTGCCTTGGCTGCTGCATGATAATCAGCGGCCTTTTTCAACGGCTTCCGAAAAAATGCCCTGCGGCAATCGGAATGCTTGTTTGCATTTTACTTTTTATTTTAACCTATCCCATAAGTTCCCGAAGCCTGCTTTTCGGCTTAATCAGACTGCCCGATTCACTTTATAAAAGCAATCTGCTGTGCCCACTCGGTTTTTTTAAAGACGGTTTTTTTTCTGCAGATTATTTTCCGCTGTTGCCGTGGCTGTTTATGTTTTTGACGGGTGCATTCATCGGCAGATACGCAAAGGCAGGCACATTTCCCGAAACGCTTTATAAAAGCCGCTGTAAATTCCTGCAAAAAGCAGGCAAAAACAGCCTTTGGATTTACCTGCTGCACCAGCCGATTCTTTACGCAATAATGTATGTTATCAGTTTTATAATGCTGCTTGCGCTGTAACGGATTTTATAATTATCGGCGTTATTGCAAACACGCTGCCGGGCAAGGCAAACGCCGGGCAGCACAAATTTAATACAACAAAAAAGCACCGCGCATTTTGCCGAAAAGCAAGATACGCGGTGTTTTTTATGCCCAAGAAACCCAAGCGCATTAACGCAACGCGCCGAATTTCATAAAATAAATAAGAACGGTGCTTTACGGGCGTTGACCGAGGTGGGCAAAGCCCTTTAAAACAGCCGAGGCTGTATCGCCCGATGATATAAGCGGGAATCCCCGAAAAGGAAGAAAGGCAGTGTATAACACACTGCCTTTCCCCTCTCTGTCTATAACAAACTATAGGAGGACAAGATACTTGATGCGGTTGCGGCTCCGCATTCAAGGTGAATTAAGTATACACCAGTTTGCACAATTTGTCAAGCGTGAAATTAAAGTTTTTTACACAACATTGCCAATGAGCGGCAATTCACCCCTTTTAATGTGTTTTTCACTCAAGCACACAGCAGCCTTCTTCACCCCTTTTTATTTTCAAAAAAATTTTCCACAGGGTAAAAAGTTGGACTGTTATCAACATTTTTTGCTCCGAATAAGTCGAATACGCTTATTTTTATTGACATCGAACATATGTTTGTCTATCATTAAAAGAGCAAAGCCGAACCGCCCCGATTTTACGGCTTTAAACAAAAAAACAGGAGGTAAAAATATGATTTCAATTAACGAGCTTGCATACGAATACGAAAGCCAATACAATTTGCTTTGCGCAAAAATCGAAGGTCTGCGACCGCTTCTTTGCGTTTACAAGGGCGAAGACCTTTATTTGCTGCGCAGAAAAATAAAAACATATTACGATATGGCGAGCCAATGCAAAATCATTTCCGTTATGCTTGCCGAATATTATAAGGAGGACGAGGATGAAACCGGACTTAATTGAAAAATATTATAAAAGCCCCGCCAATGATTTCGGCAGCGAAATGAACGGTCAAAAAGCAGGGCGGCAGGCACTTTGCAGCGTATTGCCGCAGATAATCAAAAATGAGCTTACCGCGCGCCAGCAAAAATGCCTTAAAATGAAATACGGCGAAAAACTGACTCAAAAGGAAATAGCTGAAAAGCTGCACCTTTCACAGCCGACGGTGAGCCGCCACATAGAAAGCGCAAAAAGCGTGGTAAACAACCGACTGGCATATTGCCTTAAAACGGCAAACAAGGTTAATTCCGCTTGGTGCGACTACATAAATTAGCCTGCTCCGTTGCGCGTGCAGGGCGCAAAACGGTGTTATCCGCAGGCAGCGCACTCCAAATGCGATTTAAAAGCACATATTTTTCATAAATTTGTTTAATTTTACCAAATCGCAGGCTTGTTTTTTTATTATGAAAATTGTTGAAATGTTAATATTTATATAGTAAACTTAAATTAACGAACCGAAAGGGATTGATTTTATGGAAAATATTATCACAATCACCTCAGACAGGGATGAGGATGTTTTCATCCATGCCAATATGGGGCATTTTATAACAGCAAACGCACATATAAATTGCTATGTGGGCACATCGGATATTAAGCACAATCACAAAATCTCCGTTGACGCCGCCATGCTTTTGGCTCAATATTACATTGAGCACGATATTCATGTGGACACTGTTTTGTGCCTTTATGAAACTCAGGCACTGGGCGCATATTTGGCGCACGAGCTTGCAAGACCGAGCATGCTTGCACCGAATCCGGATTCTGACATTTGCGTTTTGGGTCCCGAATACGACGCTACCGGCAACATAATTTTCCGCGACAATCTTGTTAAAATGATTCAGGGCAAAAAAGTGCTGGTGCTGATTTCCTGCATCACAAGCGGCAAAACCGTTGAGCGCGCAATAGAAAGCATTGGCTATTACGGCGGCGAAGCGGTGGGCGTTTCCGCTGCTTTCAGCGCAACAAAGGAAATTTGCGGTCTTGAGGTGAACACAATTTTCACCGAGGAGGATGTGCCGAGTTACGAGGTTTACAACAGCCTTGATTGCCCGCTTTGCAAACAGGGCATTCCTGTTAAGGCGATTGCGAACGGCTACGGCTATTCAAAAATTTAATATATTACATTATATATTTATATCTTGCATAACACGGCAACAGGCGGCGCATCACGCGCCGCTTTTTTGTTTGAGCATCATTCCTGCTTCAACTTTTCGGTGCGAAAAAGTGCTGATTTTTACATGAGCATTTTTTGGCTTCCCCCTCGCGGGGGGGAAGCTGTCAGCACAACTGACTGATGAGGGGTTAGCAACAAACAGCGTTATCATACACAAAAACACCGCTAAAACCCAAAGCAATGCGTTCCGCACGCCTTTATATCTTCGGGGTCCCCGAAATGCCTTGGCATTTTGGGGGAAAGAAGAAACAAACGCAGTGCTTTTTGTGATTTGCAAAGCAAATTACATCGGCACGAAGTTTGTTTCGACGCGGGGTTGACTTTTGCAAATACTGTGTTATAATTACCTTACAAATAAATATTACCCAAAAAAGACTGTGAAGCAGAAAAAGATCATTGTTTGTCGTGGCAGAGAGTCGGCGGTTGGTGAAAGTCGATACGAGAATTTTGATGAATAGCTCTCTGCGGAGTTGCCGCGCTGAATTAAAAATAGGGGCGGACGCTTAACCGCGTTACCGGTTGAGGCATTAAATGATGCCAAAGGGCAAAGTGATTTGCCGAAGTAGGGTGGTACCGTGTAGATAATTCTACGCCCCTATATCCATTGGGGCGTATTTTTTATGCCCTTTATTTGAGCGGCAGGTGCCGCAAAACGAAAGGAGTTTTTTAAATGCTTGAAGGATATAAAAAATATATTCCGTTTAAGCCGATTAACCTGCCGGACAGAACTTGGCCGGATAAAACGATAACAAAAGCGCCGATTTGGTGCTCCGTTGATATGAGAGACGGTAACCAGGCACTTGTGGACCCAATGAATTTGCAGGAAAAATTAGAGCTTTTCCAAACGCTGGTTAATATCGGGGTTAAAGAGATTGAGGTAGGATTTCCATCCGCTTCCGAAACGGAATATGAAATTTTGCGCACGCTGATTGAGGGAAACTATATTCCCGACGACGTTACGATTCAGGTGCTGGTGCAGGCGCGCGAGCACCTTATCAAAAAAACTTTTGAGGCAATCAAGGGCGCAAAAAATGTTATTGTGCATTTTTACAATTCAACATCAACACTGCAGCGCAAGGTTGTTTTCAAAACGGATATGCAAGGTGTTATTGATATTGCCGTTAACGGCGCGAAGCTGATTAAGCAGCTTACGGACGAGGAATTGAAGCAATATCCAGATATGAACATCAGATATGAATATTCGCCGGAAAGCTTTACCGGCACAGAGATAGACAATTCCGTTTGGATTTGCGAAGAGGTTATGAAGGTTATGCAACCCACTCCGGAAAATCCGATTATTCTTAACCTGCCCTCCACAGTGGAATGCTCCACTCCGAACGGATATGCAGACCAAATCGAATATTTTTGCCGCCATCTAAAAAACCGCGACTGCGCAATAATTTCGCTTCACCCCCACAACGACAGAGGCGAGGGTGTTGCCGCAACAGAGCTTGCACTTATGGCAGGTGCGGACAGAGTCGAGGGCACACTTTTCGGCAACGGCGAGCGCACGGGCAATGTGGATATGGTTACGCTTGCACTTAACATGTGGACTCAGGGAGTTGATCCCGAGCTTGATTTCCACGACATAAACAAGATTAAAGATGTTTATGAGCGCACCACGAAGATGAAAGTGCCGCCGCGCTGGCCGTATGCAGGCGAACTTGTGTTCACGGCATTTTCGGGTTCGCACCAAGACGCTATCAACAAAGGCAAGATTTATATGGATGAAAGCGGTTCCGATTACTGGGAAATTCCCTATTTGCCGATTGACCCTGCCGATGTGGGCAGAGAATACGAGCCGATTGTGCGCATAAATTCACAAAGCGGCAAAGGCGGCATGGCATTTATTCTTGCAAACGATTACGGCATTAAAATGCCCAAGGCAATGCAGGGCGAATTCAGTGCGGTGGTTCAAAAGGCGTGCGACGAAAGCGGCAAGGAATTGCAGCCTGACGAAATTTTTGATCTGTTCCAAGAGGAATACAGAAATGTTTGCGGTCCGTACAGATTGCTCAACTACAAAATCACCGAGGAAAAGAACGAAAACGATTACCTCACAAGCGTTCACTTCAGCGGCGAGCTTAAATACAAGGACAATGCCCCGGTTAAGATTGAGGGCAACGGTTCCGGTCCGATAGGTGCATTTTGTGAGGCGCTGAACAAAGCAGGGCTTGAAAGCTTCGAATTTGTGGATTACAGCGAACATGCAATTTCCGTGGGCTCGGATTCAAAAGCAATTTCATATATTCACATTAAAAATCCGCAGGGCAAGGATGTTTTCGGCATAGGCGTTTCACACAACATAGGCTATGCTTCAATGAAGGGCATTATCTGCGCAATTAACCGCGACCAAGCCGATTGCATGAGGGACGACACCATGCCGGGCATTTTTGACGCTTGCTGATAACGGAGGACATAAAATGAAAGATTACAAAATCACTGTTTTAAAGGGCGACGGTATCGGACCTGAAATAGTTGACGAATGCATTAAGGTGCTCAACGCCGCAGGCGATAAATTCGGATTTAAATTCGATTATAACTATCAGTTGCTCGGCGGTTGCGCGATAGACGCCACCGGCGTGCCCTACCCCAAGGAAACGGCAGAGGCATGCAAGGCTTCGGACGCCGTGTTGCTCGGCGCTGTAGGCGGCCCGAAGTGGGACAGCCAACCCGGCAACAACCGCCCCGAAAAGGGACTGCTGGCAATTCGCGAGGATTTGGGATTATTCGCAAACCTGCGCCCTGCAAAGATTTTTGCACCGCTTAAATCCGCTTCCCCGATTAAAGAGGAAATCATCGGCAACGGGCTCGATATTCTTATCGTGCGCGAGCTTACAGGCGGCATTTATTTCGGCGACCGCGGCACTTACGAGGAAAACGGCGTTGTTGGCGCATACGACACAGAAAGATACACCTACCCCGAAATCAAAAGAATTGTTAAAGCCGGCTTTGAATATGCGATGAAGAGGGGCAAAAAGCTCACCTGCGTTGACAAAGCAAATGTGCTTGATTCTTCAAGACTTTGGAGAAAGGTTATGGAGGAAACAGCTGCGGACTACCCCGAAGTTGAGGTTTCCTACATGTATGTTGATAACTGCGCAATGCAGCTTGTGCGCAATCCCGGTCAGTTTGACACAATCGTAACCTCAAACATCTTCGGCGATATTCTTTCGGACGAAGCTTCTATGATTTCCGGCTCAATCGGCATGCTGGCTTCCGCTTCGCTTGCAGAGGGCACCTTCGGTCTTTACGAGCCAATCCACGGCTCTGCGCCCGACATTGCCGGCGAGGGCAAGGCAAATCCGCTTGCAACGATTCTTTCCGGCGCAATGATGCTGCGCTACACTTTCGGCGAGGCAGAAGCTGCAAACGCAATCGAAAAAGCGGTTGACACCGCGCTTACAAAAGCACGCACACCCGATATTTATGAGGACGGCTTTGAGCCGGTGAACACGACTCAAATGGGCGACCTTGTGGTTAGCCTGCTGTAAGCAGCTTTTAAATTCGGCAAACTTAAAATCCAAGCACTCTTTCGTTAGTTAAATGAAAGGGTGCCTTTTTTTGCAAACAACCGGTTGAAAACATTGCACTTGACACACGGGCACAACTCTGTTATAATACAAAGGCTGCCCGGTCAGGGCAGCAATCCTTGCTCGAAGTGTGGCTTCGGGCCAAAAGTCCAAAAGGAGGTGCTTAAAAATGGCATTGAAAAAGTATGAACTCGTATTGGTTCTTTCTCTCTCTAAAGGCGAGGAAGCAGTTGAGGCTCTCAAAGCAAAATTCATTGACATGATCGGCAAGCACGGCACTCTCGGCGAAGTTGAAGAGTGGGGCAAGCGCAAGCTCGCATATCCCATCAACTACGAAACAGAGGGTTTCTATGTTGTTGCTCAGTTCGAATGTGATGAGAACTTCCCGGCAGAGCTTGACCGTGTAATTAACATTACAGACGGCGTGCTTCGTTCACTTATCGTTGCAAAAGGCGAATAATCGGAGGCACAGTTATGGTTAATTCTGTTGTAATCATGGGCAGGCTTACCTTTGATCCCGAATTGCGCACAACACCCTCGGGCGTTTCCGTGGTTCGCTTTCAGGTTGCATGCGACAGGAATTATCAAAAATCAGGCGAAGAAAGAAAAGCCGATTTTATTGATGTTACAGCCTGGCGCCAAACTGCCGAATTTATTTCCCGCTATTTCCGCAAAGGCTCTATGATTGCCGTTGAAGGTTCTATCCAAACCGACAATTATACAGACAGTAACGGAAATAAGAGAAAATCTGTTACCGTTGTGGCAAACAACGTTTCATTCTGCGGTTCAAAAGCAGAAAGCGGTTCTAATTCAAATCCTGTTTACAGTCAACCGGCACCGAGCTATGCCTCGGCAAGCAACAGCGATTTTGAAGAGATTGTTGACGACGATGACGATTTACCATTTTAATTTAAGGAGGAACCGACATGGCATATAATAAGGGCGGCGCAAGAAAAGGCCGCAGAAAAGTTTGCCAATTTTGCGTGGACAAATGCGAAAGCATTGATTATAAAGATGTTGCAAAGCTTAACAGATACACTTCTGAAAGAGCTAAAATTCTTCCCCGCCGCGTTACGGGTACCTGCGCAAAGCATCAGAGAGAGCTTACGACCGCTATTAAGCGTGCTCGCCAGATTGCTCTTATGCCTTACAGTGCAGACTAATCTGATTTAATCAAAATTTAAGGAGCTTACTCAAGGTAAGCTCCTTTTTTTATGCCCGATTTTATTTGCGGCGGCTTTATTCCGTTTTTGCCATAACGGTGAGCGGGTCAACGTATTCCCCATCCAGCTTTGTTTCAAAATGCAAATGGCTTTCAAGGCTTGCCTCAAACGGCACCGAGCCGAGCTTGCCGATTTCCTGCCCGGACTTAACATTGCCGCCCTTTGAAACACTGACGGAATCCAAACCGCAATATTTCGCCACAAGCTTGCCGCCATGGTCTATTTCCACAACCATTCCGAGCATTGCGTCGTTATAAACATCAAGCACAACGCCGTTGTTCACGGCAACAACACTTTCACCTGCATCGCCTTTAAAATCAACTGCCGTGTGGCTGCGATAATCACCCATTGTTTCATTTTTCGTTAATTCCTGCGAATAGCCCTGCAGCACGGTTTCGCCGAGCGGATACCGATAAACGCCTTTATAGGGCGTATTGTTTTCCGACTGAAGCATTGATGTGCTTTCCGGCTCCGTTTCGGACTGTGCCGCAGTTTCGGCAACGGTTGTGGGAGCGGTTGTATCCTCCACGGTAACAGCGCGCTGCACCTGCGTGGTTTCCTGAACCGTGGTTGGCTCGTTCACATCCTTTACCGGCTTTGTGGAAGCATAAACTATAACACCCAAGGCAATAACCGAAATGCATATAACCGAAAAAAGCGCTTTCAGATTTTTGCCGGCTTTTTTTGAATTTGAATCTGACGACATAAAAAACACCTCAAAAGCATTATGCCCGAGGTGTTTTAATTTATGCAAAATTTTGATTTTTGTAAAGAATTCGCCTTTCACCGCGTCGAAGCAAGCTCTGTACCGGTGTAATTTGCTGTGCAAATCAGAATAGCGTTTTCGGGCTTCCCCCGAGGGGGGGAACTGTCAGCGCAACTGACTGATGAGGGGGCTAATGATAAGCTGCGCTGTTGAATAAAGCAGTGCCAAAGTTGCTTACAAAAGAATTATGCAAAATTTATTTTTGCCTGCTGCATAAGATCAAGCGCAGTGCGCACGGTTTCAAGTGAAGACTGCGTGCCGAGCTTAACTGCGATATATGCTTTTTTAGAAGCGGAAAGCAACACCCTGCCCTTCATTGCCTTGTTAAGTTCAACGGCATAACGCACATCCGGCTCATTCATATAGAGCAAAACGGAGCCGTTTCGCTGCGCAATTTCATAAACGCCGAGATTTGCGGCTGAATTGCGCAAAAGCGAAATTTCTATAAGCCCGTTTATGGATTCGGGCGGTGTGCCGAATCGGTCGCAAAGTTCATCGCGCACATCGTTTGCATCGGCACCCGTGCGGATTGCGGCAATGCGCTTATACATTGAGAGCCTTTGCGGCGTAGATTCGATATAGTCATCCGGAATGTGAGCCTCAATCGGCAAATCGATAAGGCATTCTGCCTGCTCCTCGCCCTCTTTAAGCTCGCCTTTTTCTTCTGCAACGGCGTCGCCGAGCAATTTCAAGTACATATCATAGCCCACGGATTCCATATGCCCGTGCTGGCGATTACCCAAAATCGAGCCTGCGCCCCTGATTTCCAAATCGCGCATGGCAATTTTGAATCCGCTGCCGAATTCCGTGTATTCCCTGATTGCCTCAAGCCTTTTTTGAGCAATATCGCTGAGTTCCCTGCCGCGAGTGAAAGTAAGATATGCATAGGCACGGCGTGCACTTCTGCCTACCCTGCCCCTGATTTGATGCAGCTGGGCAAGACCCATTCTGTCTGCATTTTCAATAATGAGCGTGTTTACATTTGAAACATCAATGCCTGTTTCGATAATGGTGGTGCACACCAAAATATCTATTTCGCCGTTCAAAAGCTGCGCCCAAACATCCGAAAGTTCCTCCTGAGTCATTCTGCCGTGAGCGATGCCGACATTTGCATCGGGAATTGCCTTTTTGATTTTAAACGCCGTGTGCTCTATCGTTTCAATATTATTATGCAAATAATAGCACTGACCGCCGCGTGCAAGTTCCTTTTCCATAGCCTCGGCAAGCATGCCGAAATCAAACTCCGTAACATATGTTTGCACGGGATAGCGGTCGCCGGGGGCTTCTTCGATAACACTCATATCCCTTATGCCGCTGAGTGCCATATTAAGCGTGCGCGGAATCGGTGTGGCAGAAAGCGTGAGCACATCCACACGCGGAAATTTTTGCTTTAATTTTTCTTTTTGGGCAACACCGAAACGCTGCTCCTCATCTATGATAAGCAGACCGAGATCGCGGAATTTGATATCCTTGCCGATTATGCGGTGCGTGCCGATAAGGAAATCCACGCTGCCGTCCTCAAGCCCTTTAATAATTTCTTTTTGCTTTGCCGCCGAAACAAAGCGCAAAAGCATTTCGATTTTAACGGGAAACGCTTCCATTCTTGCCTTGGCAGTGTTGAAATGCTGCATTGCAAGCACGGTGGTGGGCACAAGCAGAGCGCACTGCTTGCCCTCCGTTATGCATTTAAATGCGGCGCGAAGCGCAACCTCCGTTTTGCCGAAGCCCACATCACCGCACAAAAGCCGCTCCATGGGTACGGAACGCTCCATATCCCTCTTGATTTCCTCGGCACAGCGAAGCTGATCGTCTGTTTCGTCATATGCAAAACGAAGCTCAAAATCACGCTGAAAATCCGTATCCTCCGAAAAAGCATAACCCTTTGTGCTCATTCGCTTTGCATAAAGCGCGATCAGTTCCTTTGCCATATCCTTAACGGACGCACGCACCCTTGCCTTTGCCTTTTTCCATTCGTTGCCGCCGAGGCGGTTTATTTTAACATTGTTGCTTTCGCCGGGACCGATATATTTTGAAACAAGATCCAACTGGGTAACGGGCACATAAAGCACATCGCCCTTTGCATAGGAAATTTTGATGTAATCTTTTTTAACTTTGTTTAATTCAAGTGCGTGAATACCTTCAAAAATGCCTATACCGTGCACATTGTGAACAATGTAATCGCCAACGCTTAATTCATCAAGCGAGTGAATGGCATTTTTGGAATTTACCTTATGCTTTTTGCTTTTTTGCATATGCGCTTTCATATGGGTTATAAGCGCAAACTTGGCAGCAGGCAGCACAAAGCCTGCCGTTATTGTGCCCGTGGTTACGGTTACTGCGCCTTTTTGAAATTCAAGCGGATAGCCGTTTGAGAAAACGGAATCCAACCCGTCGTCGTTCAAATCATATGCAAGTGCCTTTGCGCTGCGTGCGGTGCCTGCCATAACGCAAACGGTGTAGCCGTTTTTAAGAAGCGGTGCTATATCCTCTTTCAAATCCTCGGTTTTACCGTTCCAGGCGTTAAAACTTTGAACGGCAAAACTTGAAAGATGGGCAACGGGAGTGTCGAACGAGCCGCGCGGCAAAGAATCAAGATACACCGCGCCGTGTGAAGAATATATTTGACGAAGTTCTTCAAAACCGAGCTGGTATTTATCAAGCCTCTTGCACAAAGTGCCGTCCTCAAGATACCATTTAATCTGCTCGCGCATAAGCTTTTCGGCATTTTGGCTGCGTTCCTTAACCTTTGCGCTTTCGCAAACGAAAAGAAGCCCCGAAAGATAATCGAATATGCCGTGGCTTTCATAGGCAAGCGGCATATATTTATCGCAGCACGGCAGCGAAACGCCGCTTTCAAGGCTGTCTATATCGGCATAAATGCCTTCGCGCGCCTTAATTGCCTTGCCTTTCAGCGACTCGGCAAGCGACTTCAGCTTTTTAATGAATTTTGCGTTTGATTCAAACAGCACTTCCGTGGCAGGAATAAGTTCTATTTGCGAAAGAGTGCCGGTTCTGCGCTGTGTGGAAATATCAAATGAAGAGACTGAATCAACCGTGTCGCCCCACATTTCTATGCGCACCGGCTCGGAAGCACCGGGCGGGAAAATATCTATAATTCCGCCCCTGACAGCGAACTGCGAAGTGCCGTCCACCTGTTCATAGCGGCTGTAGCCGGCAAAAATGAGGCGCGAAACAAGCGAATCAAAATCAATCTGCTCGCCGCTTTTTATAACGATTGTGCGCTTTTTAAGTTCCTGCGGCGGCATGGTGAGCTGCGTGGCGGCATTAACGGAGCACACGATTGCCGTGTATTCTTCATTTATTATTTTGGAGAGCACACCGAGGCGGATATGCTCAAAATCCCTGCTGACGCCTGCCACATGCTGAAAAGTAAATTCGCGCGCCGGGTAAAAAAGCACGCCTGCCTGCACTGCGCCCAAATTTTCGCTCATACGAACGGCAGTTGCCTCATCCGGCATAATTATTATGGCTTTTTCGCCTTTTTCCTGAATAAGAGAATGAATCATATGTGCCTTAACGGCATCGGAAACACCCGTTGCCCCGACGGCTGCACCGTGGATATCGATGCTGCCGGCGAGGCTGCTGAATTCATCGCTCTTTTCAAATATTTTTGAAAAGCAAGACATAGTTTTTTCCTTTTTATTTAATAATTGCTGTTACTTGTTTTTTTGCCTTTTACTGCCGAAAAATCAATTGTAAAGATTCATGGCGCGGTCTAATTTATCCTGCATAATAAGCGAAACGGCTGCATCTGCATTTTCAAGTGCCTCTTTAAGCTGCGGTTCAAGCTCTTTCGGAAAGCGACCGAGCACCCAATCCGCCAAATCCGTATAGGCATTCGGCTTTTTGCCCACGCCGATTTTAACACGCGGAAAATCTTCGCTGCCGAGATGGGCGATAATGCTTTTTAAGCCGTTGTGACCGCCTGCCGAGCCCTTGCGCCTGATTCGGATTTTGCCAACATCAAGCGAAATATCGTCGGAAAGCACGATAACATTTTGCGGCGGAATTTTATAAAACTTTGCTGCCTCACCGATTGCCTCGCCGGAATTATTCATAAAGGTTTGCGGCTTCATCAAAAGGCATTTTTTGCCGTCTATTTCCGCATTGCAGGTGAGTGCATGGAATTTAAGCCGGTTAATTTCTTTGTTTTGCTTCATTGCAAGCATATCAATTGCCAAAAAGCCTGCGTTGTGGCGTGTCATTTCGTATTTTGCACCGGGATTTCCCAGCCCCGCTATTATATAATCATATGCGCCGCTTTTTTTGCCGAAAAGCATAATATTTTCATCTCTTTCCGATTTATTATCTGCCGCTCGGCAAATTTTAATCATTTGCCCACACGGCTTAAAAGGGCGTATCGCCGTGATACGCCCTTTTAAAGAATATTAAATTATTCCTCTGTTTTAACAAACTCGGAGAAATCGCGTTCTTCATCGGATTTCTCGAAGTTGTACATATTTTCATCCTTAACATGCTTTGAGATATACTCGTTGCGGTCAAACAGTTCATCTGCCTTAACCTTCCAAAGCCTTGCATGCTCGATTGTTTTATCAAACAATTCGTTTGCGGATTCGGGATGCTGCATTTCCGTGGAATATGCGCCGGAAACAGCCACCATTTTGCTGATTGCGCCGGGGTTATCAAGCACCGGGCAAGGGCGAAGCATATTATTGCTAAAGGGCTGATTCTTTTTATATTCCATAAAGAGCGGGCTTTGAAGAGCCTCAAGCACGGAATGCTCTTTAATATTAACATTTGAATAGTGAACAAATGCGCAAGGCTCGCAATCGCCGTTTGAATTGATGTGGAAATAGTGCCTGCCGCCTGCGATACAGCCTTGAACATATTCGCCGTCGTTCCAGAAATCCAGGGCAAAAATTGCCTTGGTTTTGCGCCACTCGTGCATTTTTTTATACATTGCGGCACGCTGATCGGCAGAAACCATAAGCTCGGTTACTGCGCCGTTACCCGTGGGCATATAGGTGAAGAACCAAGCAAATTTAACGCCCTGCTCGATAAGCCAATCCATATATTCATCAGAGGTGAGCAAATCGGTGTTTTTGCTTGTGTAGCAAAGCGAAGCACCGAAAGGAATACCTCTGTCCTTAAGCCTTTTCATGGCAGCGGTGCATTTTTTATATGTGCCCTGACCGCGGCGGTAATCGTTTTCCTCCTCATGACCCTCTATGGAGAATGCCGGGAAGAAGTTGCCGACCTCGCCGATTTCATCGGCAAAGCTGTCGTCAATCAAAGTGCCGTTTGTGAAGCTCATAAAAATACAATCGGGATTTTCGCGGCAAATGCGCATAAGATCCTTTCTGCGCATTGTGGGCTCGCCGCCCGTGTAAAGATACATATATGTGCCGAGTTCCTTGCCCTGAGTGATAATTCTTGTTAAATCATCATAAGTGAGCTGGCTTGAATGGCCGTATTCCGCAGCCCAGCAGCCGAGGCATTTAAGATTACATGCCGCAGTGGGATCCATAAGAATTGCCCACGGCACATTGCAGCCGTATTTTTCAATGCTTTCCATTCTTTTGGAATAGCTGTTAATTGCCACATTCATCATGGGCGGAATCATTTTTTCGAGGGTGTGCTCGTTAGTGTCACACACAAGGGATTTGGCAAATTTCATCCAGTTGTTTTCAGGATCGTCAAGCACCTTGTGCAAGCCTGCATAGGTGGTTCTGTTTACCTTTTTAACATCTGCCATTTCCAAAAGGGAAAGGATTTTAGGCGCGTTTTTATTAAAGTCCTTGCGCGCATATTTAACTGCTTTTTTAACCGCATAAGACATTGCGGTTTCTTTAAAAGAACTCATTTCTTCATCCTCGTTGCTTTAAGTATTTATATTATAACAAATTAAGCGGTTTAGTGAGTATATTATACTCCGAACGCAAAAAAAGTCAAGATTATAAAAAATTCTTAATGTTTTGTTGCCGATTGCACTTTTATCCGCTTTTAATTTATTGCGCCTGAAAATTAAAACCTGATTTGAAATTTAAGGCGATAAACCTTATCCGATTTATTCATATAAAGCTCGTTGCATAAAGCACCCCAGCTGTCGTAACCGCCGACACCCTGCTGGCGCGCAATAATGCGAACGATTGTTTTATCGCTTTGCGGCAAATCCTTTTTATGCCAAGCGTTTTCAAGCTGCATAGGCAAATAGCGGCTTGCGTTGAATTCCATAACCGGCTCCGCAATAAAGGTGAGTGCCTTTTTGTTGCCCACCAAAGTGGCATAACGCACGCCCGTGCGGTTGCCGCATTCCTGGGGCTTCAGATAATCCGTGTACATATTCGTAACGGTATCGTTATAAAGCCCGATTTGAGCGGCGCATTTTCTGTCGATATAATTTTCAAACGGACCCGCACCGAGATAAGTGATGTTTTCAAAATCGCCGGGCAGTTCAAACAGCATTGAAACCTCCGGAATTTCCGGCAAGCCCTCGCCGGCTCTGAACTGCATATCAACCTCTATTCCCTTTGAGGTGATTGTGTAAATCATTATCGCCTTTGATTCCGGCTGCGTGCAAACGGTTGCACCGCAGGTTACGATAACCTTTTTGCCGTTTTCAAGAATTTTATAGCCCTCTATTGAGAATTTGGTGTTGTTGTAAATTCCGGGAGCATTACCGGCATCGCGCCAGCAACCGAGCCTTGAGCCTGCCCTGCTGCCGCGGTCGTTATCCGTGAGCGCGCGCCAGAAATTAAGGCGAACGGGTGCGGCAAGCAGTTCCTCGCCGCCGACCTTAACGGAATAAAGCTGATTGCGCTCGCGCCTTTCAAAGCGGATATTTACATCCTCCGTGAAAATTCGAAGCGAGCCGTAGGTATCTGCCACCACCAGTTCCTCGCCCGGTTCCAATTCATCATATGTGTTTTCAAATTCGTTTATAACAAACTGCTCCTCGGCAACCGTGTGCCCTGCCTTGCTCCATGCATTATCTTCCTTTGTGCGCAGTGCAAGGTTAAGATAGCATTCCGTGTTTGTTATTCTGTTTAATTCCAAATCAACAATTTCCTTTGTGCCCGGCTTGATTTTAACATCAACCGTGCCGTCGCGCAAAACGCCCTTATCGGAGCATTGGCACCAATAAAGCTCATAGCCGCTTAAATCGTCGAAAAGAAATTTATTTTTTACTTCAATAACGCCTTTTTCGGCATCTATTGCTTTAAAATCAACATTTTGATAAAGCTTTTTGATTTCGTAAAGCTTCGGTGTGGGAGTGCGATCGGCAAACAAAAGCCCGTTTCCGCAAAAATGACCGTCATTCGGTTCATCACCGAAATCGCCGCCGTAGGCAAGATATTCGGTGCCGTTTTCATCCTTCGTCATAATTGCCTGGTCTACCCAATCCCAAACAAAGCCGCCCTGAAGGCACGGATACTTATCCCAAAGATAAGTGTATTCCTGAGTTGAGCCGCAGGAATTGCCCATGGCGTGAGTAAATTCACAAAGGATATACGGTCTGCCGTCTCTTTGAGTTACGGCATATTCCTCGCAATCCCAAGGCTTTGCATACATATGCGACTGCACATCGGAAAGATTTTTTTCATTCGGATCACCCTTGCATTCAAAATGAACGAAACGTGTGGGATCCTGCTCTTTTATCCATTTATACATCTTTTTGGGCGTTTCGCCGCCGAGGCTTTCGTTTCCGAGGCTCCAGCAAACAACGCAGGTGCAGTTTTTATCACGGTTATAAAGAGCCTTAATGCGCTCCATACATGCCTTTTCCCATTCGGGGCGTGAGCCCGGAATTTGCGGGCAGCCGATTATGCGTGAGCGGTTTGTGCCGTGGCTTTCCATATTATTTTCATCAATAACATAAAGACCGTATTCATCGCAAAGTTCAAGCCAGCGCACGCAGTTGGGATAATGCGAGGTGCGCACGGCGTTAATATTGTTTTGCTTCATAAGCAAAATATCTTTAAGCATGGTTTCCTCGGTCATAACCCTGCCGAGGCGGCAATCGAATTCGTGGCGGTTTGTGCCCTTAAACACAACTCTTTCGCCGTTTACGCGAATAATGCCGTCCTTAATTTCAACTTTTCTGAAGCCGAATTTAGTGCTTATGTATTCAATCGGTATTCCGTTGTTTTTAAGCGTGATAACAAGCGTGTAAAGATTCGGTGCTTCTGCGCTCCACAGCTTTGCGCCGGTTACAATGGCTTTAAGCGGGGTAACATTATCCTCGTTTGCATAGCGGCTGTCTATCGCAACCGTTTCGCCTGACTCATCAAGAATATTTAAATCTATTGAAAGCCCTTCATACGCACCGTTTGTTTTAACGGTAACATCAAAATATCCGTCTGCCAGCGTTTCGCTCGGCACGGCATTTATAATATAGTCGCGGATATATTCGCGCTCGGTGGTGTAAATATAAACATCCCTGAAAATTCCTGCCATGCGCCACATATCCTGGCATTCAAGCCAGCTGCCCGTGCACCAGCGGTAAACCTCAACGCCTATAACATTTGAGCCTTCAACAAGATATCGTGTAATATCAAATTCGCTGCGGTTAAATGACGATTCGGAATATCCGACTCTTTCGCCGTTTACATAAAGATAAAACGCGGCCTCAACGCCGTCAAAGCAAATAACAACTCTTTTGGAAAGCACGGATTTATTGATATGTATTTTTTTAAGATAGCAGCCCACGGGATTGTGCTTTGTGGGTGCGTTTGGCGGGCAGATATCCTCGTGCCCCTCCCACGGGTAGCGAACATTGCAATACTGATTTTGGTCGTAGCCCTGCATAGTCCACGAACCGGGAACGGTAATACTGTCCCAATTATGAGCGTCATAATGCGGCTGAGCAAAATCCGTGGGTCTGTAGGCATAATTTTTATAGAGCTTAAATTTCCATTTGCCGTTTAAAAGGCGGCAGCAGGAGGATTCAAGGCGATTGCATTTTTTTGCCTCTTCAAAATCCGAATAAGGCATCAGATTTGCATGCTGCGGCAGTTTGTTTACCCCTGTTATTTCAGGATCGGACTGCCACTCCAAATATCCGTCAACAAAATTTCTTTCCATTATCATATCTCCGTTTCGGCAGGTGCCGATTAATTGTTTGCAGGGTATTATCTGCGGTGATAAATGCCCTCGTGGAAGCCCTCCTGCCTGATGCAAACGCCAACGGATTGCAGCAGAATTGACAAATCAAGCTTAAGGCTCCAGTTATCGCAATAAAGCTTATCGTATTTCATTTTTTTCATAAGGGAAATACTGTCTCTCCCCTTAATTTGGGCAAGACCGGTAAGCCCCGGGCGAAAGCGGTAAACACCGTATTCAAGGCGCATTCTGTGCGCCCTGATTTCGCTTGATATGAGCGGACGCGGACCGACAAAGCTCATATCGCCCTTTAAAATATTCCAAAGCTGCGGCAATTCATCAAGGCTTGTTTTGCGTAAAAACTTGCCGAATTTCGTTATATATTGCTCGGGATTTTCAAGTTCGCCCGTGGCGCAGTTCGGAGTATTGTTTTTCATTGTTTGGAACTTATATATTTTGAAAGGTTTGCCCTTGCGGCCCCTTCTTTCGTGGCTGAAGAAAACACTTGTGTCCGGCGTGAAGAAATTCACAACGCAGATAACAAGAAACAGCGGCGAAAGAATAACCAGTGCAAGAAACGACACCACTATATCAAAAAGGCGCTTAAATTTAATAGGCGCAAACCATTTTTTAAAGAAAGCTTTCATAACAACGGCATTTCGCAAAGCGAAGCTTGCCTTTTAATATTCCCCCTTTGGCAGGAAATTTATCTCACGGTTTTAATTACCGTTTCGTGATTTTTTTACATCATTCGGCAAAAAAGCCGAGACGCACAGCACGCGAAAAAGCGGTGAAAAGGCCGCAATGTGCCATATATGCACATAATTTTTCCCAATTATACCATATGTGCAACCGATATGCAATTTATATCGCGCGATTTTAATAATTTTGATACTTTTATAGAAATTTGCATTGTGCCTTTAAATTTTCGTGCATTTTTAATATATTTTGCTCCGCAGACGGCTCAATAAACGCCTTTGCGGCAAAATTCCGGGCAAAAGGAGTGCACCTTGCAAAAAAAGCAATCACCCCGCATTGCCGATAAATCAAATCTTTTATTAACAATTGCGGCAAAATGTTGAAAAAGCAGTGATATTTATATATAATATTTAATGCCGATTTGAAAAACGGCTCAAAATTATTGAAAAAACATTCACCTGCGAAAGGCGGTAACGGCAATGAAAAGAGTGATTTCAGCAATTCTTTGCATAGTTCTTTTGGGGGCGTCGCTTTGCTCCTGTTCAAAAACAAGTGCGGATTTAACCGAGGATAACATCCGGCAAACAACAGACACGGTTTTTGCAGCCCTTGCGGATTTTGACACGGATAAGCTTGAAAAATTCGTTGATTCCTCCACGCTTAAGGTTATTATGAGCTACGCAAAATCGCACACCCAATTTTCCGATTTGGGCAAGGCGATTTTTGAGAATTTAACATATGATATAAAATCAGTCGATGTGAATGCAAAAACGGTGACGGTTGCCGTAAAAAACAAGGATTTATATGAGCCTGCGGCGTCTTTTACAGAAGAGCTTCTCGGTTCCTACAGCTCCGTTCAGCTTTTGGCAAACCTGAGCAAAGACAGTTGGCTTGATTCAAACCTGAAAACGCTGACGGATAAAATTTCATCCGCCGAGATGCAAAGTGAAGAACAAACAATTACATTAAGCGTTTCGCAGGGCGACGGCTGCCTTGTGCTCGGCTTTGACGATGACGCCGAAAACGCCGTTTCCGGCGGTGCTCTTAAAGCAATAAAAGAAGTTATTGCCAAATAAATGCAAAAAAAAGCGTGACTTTGCACTCCGCTTATGATAAAATAATTATTTAATAAGTTTGGAAAAACTATAACTCAACAGAGGTGTAATAAT
The DNA here is from genome assembly GCA_963625835.1 of Clostridium sp. AF37-5. GTDB lineage: Bacteria > Bacillota > Clostridia > Oscillospirales > Acutalibacteraceae > Eubacterium_R. Next base: position 30,644 of record CAVFVA010000007.1, read on the forward strand.
GGCGAACAAATTTTTAACGGCTATCTTCGGCGATTATTCCGCAAAAGAAGTTAAGCGGGTAAAGAAAACCGCAGACAAGGTTATGGCGCTTGAAGATAAATACGGCGAAATGAGCGACAAAGAGCTTGTTTCCCAAACTCAAATTCTGAAAGACAGACTTGCCGCAGGCGAAACGCTTGACGATATTTTGCCCGACGCTTTTGCGGTTTGCCGTGAGGGCGCATGGAGAGTGCTTGGAATGAAGCACTTCTATGTACAGATTATCGGCGGCATAATTTTGCACCAGGGCAGAATTGCCGAAATGAAAACCGGCGAGGGTAAAACCCTTGTGGCAACATTGCCGGCATATCTTAACGCACTTGAGGGCAAAGGCGTGCACATCGTTACCGTAAACGATTACCTTGCAAAGCGCGACTGCGAATGGATGGGCAAGCTTTACCGCTTCCTTGGGCTCAGCGCAGGTCTTATCATTCACGAAAAAACAAATCCGCAACGCCAGGAGGCATACAACTGCGATATCACCTACGGCACCAACAATGAAATGGGCTTCGATTACCTGAGAGACAATATGGTGCTTTACAAAGAGCAAAAGGTGCAAAGAGGTCACAATTTTGCAATCGTGGACGAGGTTGACTCAATCCTTATCGACGAAGCGAGAACCCCCCTTATCATCAGCGGCAGAGGCGACCAATCCACCGACCTTTACCGCAGGGCAAACGATTTTGCGCGCACCCTCAGAATGGACAAGGTTGCCCAGATGGACGAAAAGCAGGACACCGAGGACACATATGACGGCGATTTTGTAGTTGACGAAAAAGCCCGCACGGCAACGCTTACTCAACGAGGCGTTAAGAAAGCCGAGGAATATTTCGGCGTGCAAAACCTGATGGATATGGAAAACACAACGCTGCTGCACCATGTTAACCAAGCAATCAAGGCAATCGGCGTTATGCGCAGAGATATAGATTATGTTGTTAAAGACGGGCAAGTGCTTATCGTTGACGAATTTACCGGCCGTATCATGCTCGGCAGAAGATACAACGACGGCTTACACCAGGCTATCGAGGCAAAAGAGGGCGTTAAGGTTGAGCACGAAAGCAAAACGCTTGCCACCATCACATTCCAAAACTATTTCCGCCTTTACAAAAAACTTTCCGGTATGACGGGTACCGCCTCCACCGAATCGCAGGAATTCAGCGAGATTTACAAGCTGGATGTTGTTGAAATTCCCACAAACAAGCCGCTTATCCGCAAGGATTTGCCGGATGTTATTTTCCAAACGGAAACAGCGAAATACAACCACATTATTCACCAAATCAAGGAAACGCACGAAAAAGACCAGCCTATCCTTGTGGGCACAATCAGCATTGAAAAAAGCGAAATTCTTTCAAAAATGCTGAAAAAAGAGGGCATTAAGCACAATGTGCTCAACGCAAAGAACCACGAGCGCGAGGCGGAAATTATAGCCCAAGCCGGCAAGCTCGGTGCAGTAACAATCGCCACCAACATGGCAGGGCGCGGCACGGATATTATGCTTGGCGGTAACGCGGAATTTTTGGCAACGGCAGAAATGAAAAAGCTGCAATACCCCGAGGAGCTTATTGCCGAGGCAAAGGGCTTTGCAGAAACCGAAGACGAAGAAATCCTTAAAGCAAGAGCAAAATTCCAAGAGCTTGAAAAGAAATACAAAGAGCAAATCAAAGATGAAGCCGATAAAGTTCGCGAAGCGGGCGGTCTGTTCATTTTGGGCACAGAACGCCACGACTCACGCCGTATAGACAATCAGCTTCGCGGCCGTGCCGGCAGACAGGGCGATCCCGGCAAATCGCAATTCTTCCTTTCCACGGAAGACGACCTTATGCGCCTTTTCGGCGGCGACAGAATGAAAGCCGTTTTGGCAAGGCTTAAGGTTGACGAGGATATGCCGATTGAAAGCAAAATGATTTCAAACACCGTTGAATCCTCGCAAAAGAAAGTTGAGGGCAGAAACTTTGCAATCAGAAAGCAAACCCTGCAATACGACGATGTTATGAACCGCCAGCGCGAACTCATTTACAAGCAGCGCGATATGGTGCTTGACGGAATGGACCTTTCCGACAAGATTATCGATATGCTTGACACAAGTATCGAGGCAAATGTGCCCGTTTACTGCGCAAAGGATGCGCATAAAGAGGATTGGAATCTTAACGGTCTTAAAGAAAAATACAAAGGCTGGCTTCTCAACGATGAAGAGATTGCAAAGCTTGACGATTTAAGCGTTGACGAAATCATCGAAATGCTTAAGGAAATCGGCAGAAAGAAGCTCGACGAAAGAAGAGAACTTTTCGGCGACGAAATTTACAAAGACCTTTCAAGAAAAATCCTGCTCCACAATGTTGATTCGCTTTGGATGGATCACATTGACGCAATGGACGACCTTAAAGAGGGTATTCATCTTCGCTCCTATGCTCAGCAGGATCCCGTTGTTGCATTCAGAATGGAATCCTACGATATGTTTGACGAAATGACGGCAACCATCCGCGAAAACACCGTGCAGATGATGTTCACAACGGTTGTAAGGCGCAGAGAGGATGTTGAGCGCAAGGCAGTTGCAAAGGTTACGGCAACCTCATCCGGCGGCGACGATTCCGTTAAGCAAGAGCCGGTAAGGAAGGGCAAAAAAGTGGGTCCCAACGACCCGTGCCCCTGCGGTAGCGGCAAAAAGTATAAAAAATGCTGCGGCTCTCCCGAAAAGCTTACACAGCAGGCAAATAAAAACTGACGGTTAACACGGCACCGAGGATTTCCCCTCGGTGCTTTTTTCGATTTCATCTCAGCGGGAAGCAAAGCAAGCACACAAATTCAAAAATAAGGCGGAAAGGCGGAAATATTTATTGTATAATTTTGCAAAATATGATAATATAAATATGTATAACTTTCAGCAATTACCATGGAGGAAAAAGATATGAAAAACACAGAAAAATCACTTGAAGCGCTTGTTGCGCTTTGCAAGGGCAGAGGCTTTGTTTACCCCGGCTCTGAAATATACGGCGGTCTTGCAAACACTTGGGATTACGGTCCGCTCGGCGTTGAGCTTAAAACAAACATAAAAGCTGCATGGCGCAAAAAATTCATTCAGGAAAACAAATACAATGTCGGTTTGGATTCGGCAATTCTTATGAATCCGCAAACATGGGTTGCATCCGGCCACCTCGGCGGATTTTCCGACCCGCTTATGGATTGCTGCGAATGCAAAACACGCCACAGAGCGGATGACCTTATCGAAAGCTTTGACGGCACAAACGTTGCCGGCTGGAGCAACGAGGAAATGAGTGCATACATTAAAGAGCACAACATTCCCTGCCCCAACTGCGGCGCACACAATTTCACAGACATTCGCCAATTCAACCTTATGTTTAAAACATTCCAGGGCGTTACCGAGGATTCCAAGGACGAAATTTATCTTCGCCCGGAAACGGCTCAGGGCATTTTCGTTAACTTTGCCAATGTGCAAAGAACAACAAGAAAGAAAATCCCATTCGGCGTTGCCCAAGTGGGCAAATCTTTCAGAAACGAAATCACACCGGGTAAATTTATTTTCCGCGTGCGTGAATTCGAGCAAATGGAACTTGAATTTTTCTGCAAGCCCGGCACAGACCTTGAATGGTTTGATTACTGGCGCGGTTTCTGCCGTGACTGGCTCTATTCGCTGAATATGAAGCCCGAAAATCTGCGCCTGCGCGACCACTCACCCGAGGAACTTTGTTTCTATTCAAAAGCCACAACGGATTTTGAATATCTTTTCCCGTTTGGTTGGGGCGAGCTTTGGGGCGTTGCCGACAGAACGGATTACGACCTTTCGCAGCACATTAAAACGAGCGGCAAAAACCTTGAATATTTTGACCAAACAACGGGCGAAAAATATGTGCCCTATGTTATCGAGCCATCGCTCGGCGTTGAAAGGCTTTTCCTTGCACTGCTTACCGAGGCTTACGACGAAGAGGTTATCGACCCGGAAAAGAACGACACCAGAATTGTGCTTCATTTCCACCCGGCACTTGCGCCGTTTAAAGCCGCAGTGCTTCCGCTTTCCAAAAAGCTCAGCGAGCAGGCAGGCGAGGTTTACGATAACCTTTCAAAGAAATTCAACATTGATTACGACGATGCAGGCTCAATCGGCAAGCGTTATCGCAGGCAGGATGAAATCGGCACGCCGTTTTGCATCACCTACGATTTCGAATCCGAGGAAGACGGCTGCGTAACCGTGCGCGATCGTGACACAATGGAGCAGGTAAGAATTCCGATTGCAGAGCTTGAAAGCTTTATTGCCGAAAAAATTGAATTTTAACCCGGCGAAATTTCACGGCGCAGAACACCGCCCGCCTCTGTGCCGAATATAAAAGGGCTGAAAGGATTGTGATTTTATGAATCTTGACAGAGGTTTAATTAAACAGCAGGCAAAAGCACTTATCAAAGATAAGGTTATGAAGCTGTTTATCACATCATTTTTGGTTTCCGTCATCGTTATGGCCGCAAGCGGCTTTTCGGTTTCGATTTCCACATCAGGCGCAAACGATGTTTTGAACAAAGATTATTATTCTTATTCGGATAATAACAGCAATTCAAACGATAAAAATTATTTCAATGATTTCAACGGCGACAGCAATCCCGGCAGCAGCGGTAATTCCGGCTATGATTTTAAAAATTTCGGCACAGATGCAAATTCCGCACCGGAAAGCACACCCGTTTCCGTGCCGCAAAAAGCTGCCGCAAAAACATTGAGTGTGGCTTCCTATCCGCTTATGCTTATTCAGATTTTTCTTATGCCGCTTTTGGTTTCCCTGAGCTGGTATTATGTTAAATTTGTAAACGGCAAGGAATACGAACTCGGTGCCGGCATAAAAATCACATACAAAGAAGCATTTGAAAATTACGGCAAAAAGCTTGGCGCATCGTTTTTGAAAAGCCTTCTTGAATATCTGCTTTCTTTGCTGCTTATAATCCCGGGCATCATATTCCACTACAGCTCCTATTTTACATATCAGTTGATTTGCGAATACCCCGAGCTTTCGCCCATGCAGGCAATCAATCTCAGCAAAAAGATAATAAAGGGTCACAGAAGCGAGCTTTTCGCGCTTAATTTAAGCTTCATTCCGTGGTACATTCTTTGCGCTGCGGTTTTCCCGCTCATCTATGTTGTGCCCTACATCAACACTACACAGGCTCTTTATTACGAGAATTTCAAGGCTCGCGCAATTCAGCTCGGCGTTGTAACCGAGGACGATTTCCTTTCCGACGCGCAAAAAGCCGCCAAATATTCCGGTCAATACGGCAATCAGCAGGGCGGTCAATATTACGGTGCACCTTACGGCGGTCAGCAATATGCTCAGCCCATGCAAAATCCGACTCAACCTCAGCAGAGCCCAACTCAACCCGGCACTGGATACGGCTATGCTCAGCCGCCGCAGGATTTCGGCGCACCGCAGCAGCCGCAAAGCGGAACCTATACTCCGCAGCAGCCTCAGAACACGGCATACTATGCTCCGAATGCGCCGGGATATTACGCGCCGCAACAGCCGATAAGCCCGAATGCGCCCACATATTTCAATCCTCCGCAGCAGGTTATGCAGCAGCCTCAGCCGGCTTACTTTACACCGGATATTCCGCAGCCGCAGGACCCTGAAAAGCCGAAAGACATTTACGCGCCCCTTACCAACGACACGGTAAACCCACCCGACATGCCGGAGGAACCGAAGCAGGAGGCACCGCAAATCACGATTACGGAGCCGGAGGAGCCGCAAACACCGCTTTTCAGCGAAATGCAAAAGCCCGAGGAGCCGACTGAAAATTTTGTTGAGCCCACCGAGCTGCAAGAACCTGCGGATATGTTTACAGAAATGCCGCAAAGTGACAGCTCTGCAAACGCTCCCGATACTTCCGAGCAGCAATAAATCCTCACTTGATTTTAATAAATTCATTCTTAAAGCGGTGCAGTTCTGCGCCGCTTTTTTGTTGTGAGAGTTTTGGTTTTCTCCACTTGGGGCATTTGTTGCAACAACATCCCAAAAACCGCCGCGGCATATAAATTCACATTCGCACTTGTATATTTTTATATATTTTAGTATAATGGAGTTAGTTTTAATATTTTACACGGTGGTGAAACAATGCTCGGAAAATATGTCCGAATCAAGATAACCGATCCGATCGGCTCCGTTCGTACCGACACTCGGTTTACCTTTCCGCTGAATTACGGCTCTGTTTACAACGCCGATGATCTTTATTCCTTTGTTTTGGGAATAGACCACCCGGTTCGTAATTTTGACGGGCGCGTAATTGCCACGCTTAATCCGAAAGCCGGCGGCAGGCAGATTCTTATAACGGCTCCAAAGAGCACAAGATTTATAGTGAACGACATCAAAAAGCACATTGATGTTGAAAAAGATTTCCCGAATTACAAGCTTGAGTGCTTGTACGAAAGCAGCTGCGGCGCTGTGGTTTACAGGGATATCAAAGGCGAAGTGCGCTATTTGCTTATCAAAAACAAACGCTCCGCACACTGGGGATTTCCAAAGGGTCACATTGAGCCGGGAGAAACGAAAGTGCAAACCGCCATGCGCGAGGTGCTGGAAGAAACAGGGATTCACGTGCGCATAATAGACGGTTTTGAAAGCATTTCAAAATACAAAATTCAAAACAAAATCGAAAAGCAGGTTTCCATTTTTGTGGGCACCACGGCAGACACGTCAACCTCCATTCAGCCCGAGGAGATTGAGGATTACATTTGGCTTACCTACGACAGGGCACTGAGCCTTCTTAAATTTGAAAACGACAAAAGCATTATCACGGCGGCTCACGAATTTTTAAACAGCCACAATTATATTTAGCCGCCCGAAAGGACTGCCCACGGCATGACGAAAGAGCAAGAATATCTTACAGAGCTTATTTCCGCATATCTCGGCGGCAACAAAATAACCCTGCGGCGCGGTATCGATTACGGGCTGCTTTTCAACACGGCAAAAATCCACAACCTGGCATGCCTGGTTTTCAGCGCAGCTGCCGGGGCAACGAACACGGAAATAACAGGCGAAAGCCTTTTTGCGGAATACCAAAGCTTGTTTTTTGATTCCGTATATATCAACAACCTGCAAATGCAGATTTACGGCGAAATAAAAGAGCTTTTTTGCGCCGAAGGCATAAAGTTTGTGCCTTTTAAAGGTGTGATTTTGCGCGAGCTTTATCCCGAACCGGAAGTAAGAACAATGGGCGATATTGATTTGCTTATCGAAAAAGGCAGGCAAAAGCAGGTTAAAAAGCTGCTGTGTTCAAACGGCTTTGAATGCACGGTTTGTGCGGCAGGCGAATGGGTTTTCACAAAAGGCGGCGTAACCGCGGAAATTCACACTTCTGTTATCAACGGCAAAATCGGCAGCAGCAGCGCAGACTCTTTTTTTGAAAACGCAATAAACAAAGCCGAGTTTAACGGCTGCGAGGGGCGTTTTCCGGCTCAATATCATTTTGAATACATTCTTGCACACTTGGCCCACCATTTTGACTATAACGGCGCAGGTATAAAAATGGTGCTTGATTTGGCTGTTTTGCTGAAAAGCGGCGAAATAAGCATTGAATGCGCCGAAGCCGATTTTGAAAAAATGGGGCTCGGCAAATTTGCAAAAATCATTCTTGCGATTTGCAAAAAATGGTTTGGATACGGCAAAGAATGCGAATACCCCATCCAAAAAACAGAGGATTTTATAGCATCTCACGGAGCATTCGGCAATGTGAGCAGAAACAAAGCCGTGGTGGTGGAGCGCACAAAGCTGGCTCGCGGAAGCGCGAACGGAAAAATTTCGGCTAAGCTTGCGTTGCTTTTTCCGAGCTATGAGGAAATGTGCGCACTTTCATACATCACCTTTCTTAAAGGCAGGCGTTGGCTGACTCCGCTTGCGTGGGCATACAGATTTTTCAGAAACCTTCTTTGCAGGCGAAAAGACATGATGCGCCTTGCAAAAGAGATTGGCAGCGGAGAAAACACTGCCGCAGCCAAGGAAGAACTTCAATATTACAAAGAGATTGGCTTACTTTAAAGTACATCGGCAACAACTTAGGTTTTATTCCGCAAAGCCGCTCGGCAAACGCGGCTTTTGCGCCGACATAAAATACGCCGCGCACGCGGCAGGAGGTAAAATTTATGGGATTTTTAATAGCGATTTTGGTTATTTTAATCATTGCGGCAATTGCATTTGCCGTTTGGTTCGTAAGCTATCGTGCAAGCGGCAAATGCCCGCTTTGCGCAATTGACAAGGCAACAAAGCCAACAAAAATAACCATGGATGTTGAAAACGCAGAGCCTTATTCTGCCGAAAATTCACCGACTCCGCCAATGGGCTGGAGCAGCTGGAACACATTTCGCCAAAACATAAGCGAGGATTTGATTTTGAACACGGCAGAAGCCATGAAAAAAACAGGCTTGCTTGACGCAGGCTACCGCTACATCAACCTTGACGACTGCTGGCAAAGCTCCATGCGTGACGAAAACGGCAGACTTCAAGGTGATTTGGAAAAATTCCCCTCGGGAATCAAAAGCCTGATTTACAAAGTAAATCAAATGGGCATGAAAGTAGGTCTTTATTCCTCAAACGGAACACTCACCTGCGAGGACATGCCTGCCAGCCTCGGCAGAGAAGAGCTTGACGCGCAAACCATTGCCGAATGGGGCTGCGAATTTTTCAAATACGATTTTTGCCACCACAAAATAATCAGCGGCGCGGCACCGATTATTGAGGCTCTTGAAATCAGCGAGCCGGGCAAAAAAGCCGAGCTTACCCTTTACCCCGAAAACGCAGAATTTACCGGCAGGGCAAGGGTGCTTGATGTTAAAAAGCTGCCTACGGGCAAGGGCATAGGCCTTATAAATCACGGTGCAGGCACAGCGATTTTCCGCCCCGTTATCAATACGGCAGGCACATATGTTTTAACCCTGCTTGTTCACAAGCAATTCACAGCAAACGACGAATATTTACAAGTGATTGTAAACGGCAAGGTACACGAAATTTTCTTCCCGAAAACAAGAGCAGCAAGCCCAACGGGCAGAGCACAGGTTATTATCCGCCTGCGTGCCGGCGAAAACGAAATCGTGCTCACCAACCCGGTTAAAACAAGGGCAGACAGCTCTTTCATTCAATATCAAAGAATGGGCAACGCACTTAAAGCAGCCACAAAAAAAGTGGCTTTTGAAACAGGGCTTAAAGAAAAGCCAATCACATTTTCAATTTGCGAATGGGGCTTCGCGCACCCGTGGAATTGGGGATTTGCCGCAGGCAATATGTGGCGCACCACCCCGGATATTATGCCGAAATGGATAAGCATTCATATGATTTACCGCCGCAACATCGGGCTTTATGCTCACTCTGCGCCAGGCGCATGGAACGACCCCGATATGCTTGAGGTAGGCAACGGCAAACTTACTGATGAGGAAAACAGAACCCACTTCAGCCTTTGGTGCATGATGGCTGCACCACTTGTGCTCGGCAACGATTTAAGGTTGCTTTTAGGCACGGATGGTGAACCCAACCCCGAAAACCCGATTTTGAAAACGGTTACAAACAAAAGCCTTATTTTGATAGACCAAGACCCGCTCGGCAAAGCTGCCAAAAAGCTTAAAACAATTCACGGAATCGATATTTTGGCAAGACCGTTATCAAACGGCGACATTGCTCTTTGCCTTTACAACAAAACGGCACATGTGCGCGGCGTTTCGATAGACATTGCCGAATCCACGGCGGATGAATATTTGAATTTCTCCCCTGCCGGCTCATACCAGGTGCACGAACTTTGGAGCGACGAAAGATTTAACACAAAAATGATTTCCGCATCGCTTCAAAAGCACGGCTGCCGAGTTTACAGAATCAGCAAGCAATAACGGGAAATAATAATAAACAATAATAATAAGAGCGTTTTCTGCGCCGCGCGGCGTTGCAAAACGCTCTTTGTTACACCTTGAAACTTCAGTTATGTTATTGCCTGCCGGGACGTTGCCAAAGCCCCCTCATCCGAGGCTTCGCACACGCTTTTTCCCCGAGAAAAAACCGAATTGATAACATCAACTCCGAACACGAAAAGGAATTACGGATATGCTTACCAAATTAACAAAAGACGATTTTGATGGGATTTTTGAGCTTATCGAAAAAAGCTTTCCCAGGGATGAATACAGGCAAAAAAACTGCCAACGCGCGCTTTTTTCCTTGCCGGAATACGAGGTGTGGGGAATAAAAAATGCCGAAAACGCTTTGCAAACAGACGCATTTATAAGCCTTTGGCGGTTTGACGGTTTTACCTACGTTGAGCATTTCGCCGTTTGCCGTGAGCTGCGCGGATGCGGAACGGGAACAAAGATTTTGAACGAAATTTTGCAAAACGGGCATAAAAGATTTTGCCTCGAGGTGGAACTGCCGGAAACGGAAACGGCAAAACGCCGCATTTCTTTTTACGAGCGAAACGGATTTACTTTAAATCGCTTTCCGTATATGCAGCCGCCGCTCGGCGAGGATCGCGAGCCGCTGCCGCTGATGATAATGACCACGGGCGGCGCAGTTGAAAAAGACGAATTTGAGTATATTCGCAAAACGCTTTACAAAAATGTTTATCGGTATTTTTCAGAATAATTTTGCCGAACATGCAGCTTTGCTTTTGCACAGGCAATGCCGAAACAACAACATAAAATATAAAAAGCACAAAGCATTTTGAAGAGAGTTCACTCCAAAGCTTTGTGCTTTTATTTTTGTAATCATATAAAACAGCGCAAAAAAACACACCGCATAATGCAAAAGCAGCATGCGATGTGCCGAAAACACAATATTCGGTTTTGCCGAAGCAAAAAACAGTTTTTACAGCTCTGCAATAACCTCTACTTCACAAAGCACATTTTTGGGAAGTGCTTTAACTGCAACGCAGCTTCTGGCAGGCTTTGCGGTAAAATATTTGCCGTAAACCTCGTTGAATGCGGCAAAATCATTTATATCTGCAAGGAAACAAACTGTTTTTACAGCCTTTTCAAGGCTTGTGCCTGCCGCTTCGCAAACCGCTTGCAAATTTTTGCAAACCTGCTCCGTTTGCTCCTCAATCGTTTGCGCTTCCACATTGCCCGTGGCAGGATTTATTGCGATTTGACCGCTTGTGAAAAGCAATCCGTTTGCCTTAACGGCTTGGCTGTAAGGACCGATTGCGCCGGGGGCATTATTTGTTGAAACATATTCCATAATTCACATATCCTTTCGGTTTATTATTTAATTATCAGTCGCAAACCTCAAAACCGGCATCCTTAAGAGCCTTTTTGATTGCAACGATATGAGCATAATCCCTTGTTTCCACTTCAATTTTAAGATAGCAATCCGTGATATTCATATCAAGATCGGTGCTGTCGTAATTTATGCTGGTAACATTTGCGCCGGTTTCGGCAATAATTTTTGAAACACCCGAAAGCTGACCGGGCTTATCGGAAAGGGCGACCGTGATGCGAGCGGTTCTGCCGCTCATTTTAAGACCCCTTTCGATAACGCGCGAAAGAATCGTAACATCGATATTACCGCCGGAAACAAGGCAGCAAACATTTTTATTTTCAATATCGGGCACTTTGCCGGCAAGCACTGCCGCAACGGGAACCGCGCCTGCCCCCTCGGCAATAAGCTTTTGCTGCTCAAGCAGGGTTAAAATTGCAAGGGCAATTTCATCATCGGAAACAGTTACAATGCCGTCCACAAATTCATTTATCATTTCAAAGGTGAGATCGCCCGGGGTTTTAACGGCAATGCCGTCTGCAATAGTTTGCACCTTATCGAGGGTTTCGATTTTACCGTCGTCCACAGAATTAAGCATGGACGGTGCGCCCTGAGCCTGAACGCCGTAAACGCGGCATTTGGGATTGATTTGCTTTATTGCAAAAGCAACGCCTGCGCAAAGACCGCCGCCGCCGATCGGCACGATAACAACATCCGCATTCGGAAGCTGCTCCATAATTTCAAGGCCGATTGTGCCCTGACCTGCAATAACATCCGGGTCATTAAACGGGTGAATAAAACTGTAGCCCTTTTCGTCACGAAGCTCCAGTGCTTTATTGTAAGCGTCGTCAAACACACCGTCTACCATGCAAACTTCTGCGCCGAAACGCTTTGTGGCCTCCACCTTGGAGATGGGTGCGCCGGCAGGCAGGCAGATAAGGCTTTTTATACCGCTTTTCGTGGCTGCAAGCGCAACACCCTGGGCGTGGTTGCCTGCCGATGCGGCGATAACGCCGTGTGACTTTTCCTCATCGGTGAGCTGACTGATTTTGAAATAAGAGCCTCTGATTTTGAACGAGCCGGTAACCTGCAAATTTTCTGTTTTAAGATAAACCTTTGTGCCCTTTCTGATATTCGGGGCATAAATCATATCCGTTTCCCTGATAATTTCTTTAAGCACGCGCGATGCTTTATAAACTCTGTCGAGCGTAATCATATTACAACCTTGCTTTCTCTTATATATCTTAAATATTCTAATACCAAAAAATACTTTTGTCAATCATAAAGCGCACAAAATCGGCTTGCCGAGCCGATTTTGCGATTTTTGGCTTTGATTTTTCGGTTTCAGCCCAAATGATGCCGACGAAATAAAAAGCTTCCGAAAGGGGCGCACTCCGTAAAGAATAATTGCTCAATAAATCAAATAAACGGCAAAATACTGCGTTAAAATTGCAGTGAAGGCGGCAGCCTGCCCTGCAATTTATGCCTTGTCTTTTATCCGTTTCTTTGATTTTTGAGTGCGAAGCAGTTTAAGCGAACTGATTTTGTTCGTGGTGCATTAACAAAAATCTGCCAATACTTGCGTATTGGCAGATTTTTCAGCGTGTCGAAAAAGGTTCGAGAAATCGAGCCTTTTTTGTTGTTTAAAAGGACAAAATGTCATAGGTCATATTCAGCTTTCGCGCACCGAACACCTGAGTCATAAAGCGATTAACATCCGTTATTTGAAAAGCATGGGTGCCGAACGCCGTTACGCGTACAACATTAAAATCAGGATCGCGCATAAGAATGGGATTTTTCGTGCCCCATCGATTATTTATAAACTGAGTGGTATTAACAAAATACACATCCGATTTAATAGGCGAATTGAATTTATAAGGCAGTGCCGCCAAGCTTGAAAGAACAGGCAGATTGCCGGTATTCAACTTATAAGAACCGGGTGCGAAGATATCCGCAATTCGACCCTGAAAAACAAAAACAGCACACTGCCCGTTGCGAACGATAAGCTTTGCACCCTGCTTAATCTCGTTGCCGCGGCGTTCAAACTTGCTTACAAGCAATTTGTTGCTTTCATCAACATATTCGATAACATCTATAAACTGACTGCCCCAAAAACCGTTTGCCATAATCATCCCTCTTTAACAAAGGCGGCAAAAGCCGCATAATATGCAATTTAAACTGCTTAAAATACTGTGTTGTCTTATAACAGGACAAGGATTTTCTAAAATCATTCTTCAATGGAAATTGTCTTATGTCAAGACAATTTCCATTGAAAGAACAGGGGCAGACTATGGCACACATAATAGACGGAGAAAGAATGAATTGCACGGGAACGCAAATAAAAAAGCACAGAAATTTGCAAAAAATGAGCCAACAGCGGCTTTCAAATTTGCTGGAGCTGCAAGGCGTTTATGTTTGCAGAGGCTCCGTTTCCAGAATCGAAGATCAATCAAGAACGGTTACGGATATTGAGCTTCGCGCCATTGCCAAGCTGCTGAAGGTTGAAATCGGCGAACTGTTTGGCGGTGAACAAACATATTAAGCAGGCTCGGCGTTTTATTTTTATTGACTTTATGCGCGCGATGATTTAAAATTACATTATAAATTTTCAAAACTTGTTAGGGGGATTTGAATTTGAAAACGCTGAAAAAAATCACCTGCGCCCTGCTTTGCATTTTGCTTATCGGCTCGCTTTTTGCAGGCTGCAGCAATTCAAATAAAGACGAAGAGGCAGACGAAATTACATCAAGCACCATGCTTGTGGCTTACACAAAAGAGCAGGAACAATTCCTTTTTAAGGATGAAAACGGCGAGCTTGTGGGCTTTGACGCCGAGCTTTTTGAAAGCGTGTTTGATTCAATTAAGGGCGATTACAAAAATTATGAATTCGTGCAGGTGCCCGAGGGCTACAAATTGGGCGAGGACGCCGCTTACACGGATGAAAACGGCAAGGAATATTCCGCAATCATATTCTTCGGCGCAATGCGCAAAAACATCGGCACGGTAAACGAGGATTATAATTGGAGCGCAAATATTATTGAAAACCGTGTTGTTACGGCTGTTTCCGAATCAAGCCAAATCAAATCCTACAAAGACCTTGCAGGCGCAAAAGCAGGCGTTGTTTCCGAAATTGCCGCAACGGCTCTCAATGATAATTCTTCGCTTAAAAATTCGCTTGCTTCGGCAGAAACATATTCCTCCGCAGACGATGCTTTTGCCGCTTTGAACAACGGCGATATTGACGCGGTTATTATTGATGATTTCAGCCTTTATTCCTACAACAATTATTCCGCATATAAGCTGCTTGACGGCGAACTTGAAAAGATTGAATACGGCTTTGCCTTTGCAAAAACAAATGATTTTTCCGCTGCATTCAACGAAGCTGTTTATGAAATGAAATCAGCCGATTACGGCGACGGCGATACGCTTACTCCGCTTGCCGAAAAATATTTCGGCAACAGCGAAACATGCGTGTTTGACTACACACCCGAGCAGAAATAACAATCAAAAAATCAAAGTTCTTTTCACCGACCCTCCTGTTACGGGAGGGTTGATTTTTTGTTATAATAGCGTTTTGGATTTTCGTTTCTTCGGGGAGTCCGTAAAAAATCAGTCAACACTGTTGACTGATGAGGGTAATTATTTGATTTGCATTTTGAATACAACCGCATTGCCGAGCGAACCCGCCCATTCATTTCCAAAAGCGGTAAATCAATATAAACTTGAACGCAGCTCAAAATAGTGATAAAATAGTAATAAGCAATAAAAAACAATAAAATAAGTATAAAGCAAAAAAACGGAGTTGATTTTATGCAATGGGAATTTAACCTGCCCGTTAAAATAGTTTTCGGCAGCGGAAAGCGCGCCGAAATCGCAAAATATATAAATGAAATCGGCGGCACGCGCGGCGTGCTTGTTTGCTCGGCAAGCGTGGCAAAGCGAGGTGTTGCAAACGAATTTATTGAAAATTCCGGCGGCAAAATAAAAGAGATTTTCACGGATATTCGCCCAAATCCCACAACGGATAATGTGGACGCCTGCGCCGAGCTTATGCGCGCATGCGGTGCGGATTTTGCCGTGGCACTCGGAGGCGGTTCGCCGATGGATTGCTGCAAAGCAGCTGCTGCAATTGCAAAGGGAAGCGACAAAATTGCCGCGTATCACACAGGCGGCAAACCGATTGATGCTGCCGAGGCAATTCCGATGATTGCATTTCCCACCACAAGCGGAACGGCAAGCGAGGTTACAAATATTTCCGTGCTGACGGATTTAAACAAAAACCTGAAAGCCCCGATGAATGACCCGGCAATGTATCCCAAAATTGCGATAATAGACCCGGAGCTTACCATTTCCGTGCCCCCTGCCGTTACGGCTTCCACAGGGCTGGATGTGCTGAGCCACGCAATTGAAAGTTATTGGAGCACCTTAAACCAGCCGCTTTGCTCTGCATGCTCGGTTTATGCGGCGAAGCTTGTATTTAAATATCTTGAAAAAGCTTACAGCGAGCCGAATAATTTGGAGGCGCGCGAAAAAATGGCTCAGGCAAGCATTACTGCCGGCGTTGCTTTTTCCCATCCGCGCACAACGGGCAGCCACGCCTGCTCTTTTCCGCTCACCAATCTTTACGGTGTTCCCCACGGCGAAGCCTGCGCATTCACGCTTGATTATTTTGTGAAATTCAACGCCGACAACGCAGACGAAAACGGCAGAATTGCAGCCTTTGCTCACGAATGCGGATTTAAAAGCGCATATGATATGGCAGACGAAATCACGGCAATGAAAAAACGAATGGGCATGCGCTGCAGCCTCGCCGAAATCGGCTGCACAACGAATGCGCAAATTGAGGAGCTTGCCGAAAAAAGCATGAGCATGCTTATGGAGCGCAACCCGATTGCTCTTTCAAAGCAAAATATTCTTGAAATGTATTACGCTTTAAGATAATATATAAATATCAAATCACACAGCGGCAGCATTGCCGAAAGGAGATATTATGGTTTACGGAATAGTTCTTGCCGGCGGCATCGGCTCGCGCATGGGCGGCGACAAGCCTAAGCAGTATTTAACACTTAAAGGCAAGCCTGTTATTATATACACAATCGAAAAATTCTTTACCTACCCCGATTTCGAAAAGGTGATAGTGCTTTGCCCGTCTCAATGGGTCGAACATACAAAGGATTTGATTAAAAAGCACATCGCCCCGGCAGAGGAAAAGGTGTGCGTTATCGAGGGCGGCACCACAAGAAACGAAACGATTATGAACGCCGTTGATTATATAGAGCAAAATTTCGGCATTGACGATGATACGATTATCGTTACCCACGATTCCGTGCGCCCGTTTGTGACCCACAGAATTATTGAGGAAAACATCACCGCGTGCCGCGAATACGGCGCATGCGACACCGTTATTAAAGCAACGGACACAATTGTTGAATCAACAAACGGAAAAACAATCAGTTCAATTCCAAACAGAAGCCATATGTATCAGGGACAAACTCCTCAATCCTTTAAGGCGGCAAAGCTTAAAAAGCTTTACAACGAGCTGACGGATGCCGAAAAAGATATTTTAACGGACGCAGCCAAAATTTTTGTGCTTAAAGGCGAAAAAGTGGCACTTGTGGAGGGTGAAACCTTTAACATTAAAATCACCTACCCCTATGATTTGCGTGTTGCCCGCTCTCTGTTGGAGGATGAAGAATGATAAACACCGTTTACCGCCTTGCCGAGCCGAGGCGATTTGAAATTGCATTTGAGGATATTGAGCTTTTTGGGCAAAACGCAATCGTGCGCCCCACTCACCTTTCCATTTGCAATGCGGATATGCGCTATTATCTTGGCACAAGAGACCCTAAGATTTTGGCGCAAAAGCTGCCGATGGCGCTTATCCACGAGGGAATCGGCAAGGTTGTTTTTGACCCGACCGGCAGTTTTAAAAGCGGCAACAGAGTTGTGATGGTGCCGAATGCCCCTTGTGAGGAAGATGAATATATCGCCGAAAATTATTTAAGAAGTTCAAAATTCTGCGGTTCTTCGATGGACGGATTTTTGCAGGAATATGTTGAAATTTCACCAAAGCGGCTTGTGCCGCTGCCGCAGGATATAAATTTGAATGTGGCTGCATTCACGGAAATAGTTTCCGTTTCCGTGCACGCAATTTCAAGATTTGACAAAATCGCCCACAACCGCCGCGAGCGCATAGGCGTTTGGGGCGACGGCAACTTGGGCTACATCACCGCTCTTTTTCTTAAAAAAACCTTTCCGCAATCGCAAATCACCGTTTTCGGCAAAACATACGGCAAGCTTGCCGATTTCACTTTTGCAGACGCAACCTACGCCGTAAACGCTGTTCCGCAGGGACTGACGGTTGACCACGCCTTTGAATGCGTCGGCGGCAACGGAAGCCCGGTGGCGATAGAGCAAATCATTGATTTAATTAAACCTGAGGGCACGGTTTCCCTGCTCGGTGTTTCGGAATATTCAGTGCCGATAAACACACGCATGGTGCTTGAAAAGGGCTTGCGCCTTTTCGGTTCATCACGCAGCGGAGTTGAGGATTTTGAAAAAACCGTGGCGATGTATAAATCAAACCCGGAAATCATCGATTACCTCGGCAACCTGATAAGCTCGGTAAATACCGTGCGCACCGCGGCGGATATCAAAGCCGCCTTTGAAAAAGACACAAAAAAAGCCTTCGGCAAAACCATTATGAAATGGGAAGAATAAAAAGCAAATAAGCACACAAAAAGGCAGGGATTTTTTCCTGCCTTTTATTGTATTAAAAGACGAACAAACAGCAAAAAACAAGCCCGATAAAGGTTTGCCTAATAAGAGCTGATTCTCATTATAATCGTAACAAGCTTTATTGCGTTTGCATTACGAAAAGTTCATATCTGTATTCCGTCGGCATATAGAAACTATAAAATAAAAAGTATAAACGAAAATCCAATTCGCTGCACACAAACTGAAAATAGGTATTCAAATGAAAGAACTCTACGCAGCGTAGGTTGATACCGAAAGCTCAATCTGCTATTCTGTTAAAAGAAAGGAGATGCTGCAGAAATGAACAGTTATATTACAGGCACAACAATCAAAACGCTGAGGGAGAAGCTGCATTTGACGCAATCGCAATTGGCAGAAAAATTATGCGTGAGTGATAAAGCCGTTTCAAAATGGGAAACGGGAAAAGGCTTTCCGGATATTTCTTTGATTGAGCCGCTGGCTGCCACATTAAAAGTTTCCGTTCCCGAATTGCTGAGCGGAGAGCAGATTATTAACACAAACCGCTCCGCAAACATAAAGAAATCCAACATATATATTTGCCCGATATGCGGAAACATTTTGTTTTCCGCCGGTGCGGCACTTGTTTCATGCTGCGGAGTTACATTGCCGGCAGAAGAAGCCGAAAACGCAGATGAAGCACATCGGCTTCTGTGCAAAAAGGTTGATGACGAATATCACATATCATTCACTCATCCGATGACGAAAGAGCATTACATTTCATTTATAGCTTTTTGTACAGACGACCGATTTGAGATGGTTAAGCTTTACCCGGAGGGAGCAACGGAAATAAATTTCTTTGCAAGAAAACACGGAAAATTGCTTTGGTATTGCAATCATCACGGCTTGTTTTGCCAAAAAATTTAAGAATTATGCAATAAGTCAACACAAAAAGGAGCGGTCGGTGACTGCTCCTTTTTCATTTTCAAAAACGCATTATTACGAAAAATCGGCTGCTTTGTATATGCTGCGGCTTACTTTTTTCCGTCAAACCCGGGGTTAAAGGCATAGAAATTTTTACTGTTCATTTTATCGGTGAGCAGGCGCAAAGCCTCACCGAAACGCTGATAGTGCACGATTTCGCGCTCGCGCAGAAACTTAATCGGCTCGGCAACATCCGGGTCGTCCACCAGGCGCAAAATATTATCATATGTGATTCTCGCTTTTTGCTCTGCCGCAAGATTTTCATTTAAATCCGCAATCGGGTCGCCTGTTGACTGAATTGAAGCTGCGCTCCACGGGAATCCGCTTGCCGCAGTGGGATAAACACCGGCGGTATGATCCACAAAATACGCCGCAAAGCCGGGATTTTCCTCAATCTGCTTTTCCGTTAAATTTTTCGTGAGCTGGTGCACGATGGTGCCTATCATTTCAAGGTGGCCAAGTTCCTCCGTGCCGATATCCGTGAGCAAACCTTTAAGCTCCGGCAGCGGCATGGAATACCTTTGCGAAAGATAACGCAGCGAAGCGCCCAACTCGCCGTCAGGTCCGCCGTATTGCGAAATTATGAGGCTTGCGGCTTTTGGGTCGCACTTTTTGATATTTACGGGATATTGCAATTTTTTAACATAATTAAACATAGATTTTCTCCTTTCGTTATTCAATTCATTTTATGCGATGGAGAAAATATTGCCACGGCGCAAAAAAAGGCAACCGATAAGGCGCGTAAGCCCATTCGATTGCCTTTGGTTTTTTGCAAAAAACAACTTAATTCGTTTTAACACTTTCAAGGAAGCGAACAAATTGCGTGCGCCCCTTTTCGCTGCGCTCGAACACGCCGCACTGCTCCAAAATTGCTGCAAACACCTTGCCAACCTCCTGCCTGAGGATTTCGGTGCAATTTTCGGCATTAAGTTCGTGGCGCGAAGCGATATCAAGTGCCCATTCCTTGTGCTTTGCTATTCTTTCGTCTGCCGCGATATCCGAGCCGGAAAGCAATGCCTTTTCAAGCAACTCAAGCTCTGTTTTAAGGCGAGCCGGAAGCACGGCAAGACCCATAACCTCTATCAATCCGATATTTTCGCGCTTGATGTGGTGATATTCGGGATGGGGGTGATAATATCCGTCCGGAAATTCGGGAGTGGTGATATTGTTTCTGAGCACAAGATCGATTTCGTATTTTCCGTTTGCAAATCTTGCAATCGGAGTGATTGCATTGTGGGGAGTGCCATCGGTTTCGGCATAGATGAATGCCTCCTCATCCGTATAACCCTTCCAAGCGGCAAGCACCTTATCGGCAAGCTCGCAAAGACGCGCCGTATCATCGCCGCGAAGGCGCAAAACAGACATCGGCCAGCGCACTATGCCTGCCTCAACATCGGCATAGCCCTTAAATTCAAACGGAAATTCGATTGGAGCTTTCGTCATTGCAAAGGTGTAGCAACCGCCCTGAAAATGCTCGTGAGTTAAAATGGAACCGCCCACTATCGGTAAATCTGCGTTTGAGCCGATGAAATAATGCGGAAAATTTTTAACAAAATCAAAAAGTTTTTCAAACGCAGCCCTGTTTATCGTCATCGGAGTGTGACTGCCGTTAAACGCAATACAATGTTCGTTATAATAGCCGTAGGGCGAATATTGCAAAAACCACTGCTCGCCGCCCATTGTGAGCGGAATAATGCGGTGATTTTGCCTTGCCGGGTGGTTTACTCTACCGGCATAGCCCTCATTTTCGCGGCAAAGCTGGCATTTCGGATATGCGCTTTGCTTCATTTTAAGTGCCGCTGCAATTGCACGGGGATCCTTTTCCGGCTTTGAAAGATTGATTGTCATATCAATATCGCCGTATGGCGTGGGAGTTATCCATTTAACATCCTTGGCAAGCCTGTCGGCTCGGATATAGTTTGTTTTTTTACCGAAGCTGTAATAAAAATCCGTGGCAGCCTTGGGGCTTTCGGCATAAAGAGAATCAAATTTTTCAATAACCTGCGACGGACGCGGAGTGAGCAGGCCCATAATTTTTGTGTCGAACAAATCGCGGTAAACAACAGAATCATCACATAGCCCGTTTTGGCAGGCATAATCAAGAATTGCATTTAAAATTTCAACAAGCTGCGGCTCGCCCTCAACCTCGCATTCCTCGTAAGAATCAAGGTGCAGTGCCTCAAGCAGAGTGTTTATTGAATAAACCCTGTCTGCCTCCTCAACAAGCCCGGTGCGAACGGCATAATCCGCAAGAGCCGTTATCGCTTCAAAAACATTCATAATATAATCTCCTCTTATATATTATTTACATTATATATATCTTCATCTTTTCGGTTTTTTATTTTAGCACACTTTAATGCCCGTGGCAAGAAATTTATGGAGGGCATGCGTTCACAAATTTCCAAACCAAAGCACAAAACCCAATCAGTAATAAACCCGATTATAAAACTCATAAAATAATTATCAAATTTAAGTTTAAAATCACAAAAATAAGTTGCACTTTTGTAAAATCTCTGTTAAAATTGGGTGAAATATTTTTTTAAAGCGATAAAAATTTATCGCTTTTAATTATGTTGCGCAGTTCGTTTGCGCAATAATGGGAAGGAGACTTTTTATGTCTGAAGAAAAAGGACAGCAAAAAAAGTACATGAAGTTCTCGGAGATTATCACCTTCGGTATCGGCTTATTCGGCGTTGCTTTGCTTACGGGCTGGATGCCGGATTACACCGCCACATTCTTTGCGGACTTCGCTTTTAAAGGAAAAGGCTTTGACAGCTCCGTTATGAGTAACGCGATTTCAACCGTTTTCCTTGTTGCAGGCTTCGTGGGTGCAATCTGCGAGCTTGTTATCGGCTATTTGGTAGACAGAACAAGAACAAAATTCGGCAAGGTTAAGCCTTGGGTAGGCTTTGGTGCGGTACCGCTTGCAATAGTTGCTCTTCTTGTTTTCGTTGCGCCAAACACAAGCAATCAAACGCTTGCGATTATTTGGATGTTTGTGGTTTACAGCCTTTACACCGCCGTTTCCTGTGCGGTTGAAAGCCCCTCAAACTGCTTCGGCTCGCTTTGCTCACCCAACCCGAGCGAACGCTCAACAGCAATTTCAATTGCTTCTTTCCTTCGTTCCGTAGGTCAATCGGGCGGCATGGTAGTTGTTATGGTGGTTGGCATCATAATGAAAGCCGTGATGGGCAAACAGCAATACAAGAATGCAGAGGGTCAGGGTGTTGACCTTATCATTTCCACTGCCGTTTGCGCACTCGGTCTTATTCTTTTTGTTATGATTTTCTTTGTAAACAACAAAGAGCGTGTTCCCTTTACTCAGGAAAAGGTTAGCATTAAGGATTCAATCAAGGTTGTTTTCGGCAACAAAAATCTGCTTATGGTTTCGCTCACAAAGCTTTGCGGCTTCGGCAGAGGCGTTTACGGCACCGTTTCGCTTTACATTGCCATTTACCTGCTTGGCTCAAAGGATTTAAAGCTTGCGCTTTTGCTTCCCATGGGCATAGGCACGGCTGTGGGCACACTTCTTGTTAACTTTGTGCTTAAGAAATTTTCCACAAAGAAAACCTATATTTTATTCTGCATTTACGGTGCGTCCTCACTTGCAATTCTTTACATAGTTTCACGCTCCGTCGGCTTCAACAGCGCGCTTGTGATTCCGTTCCTCATCATCAACTTCTTCTGCGGAATTCAGCACGGCAACACAAACACAACCCCCAACATTATGATTGCGGACTGTGTTGACGAAATCGAATACAAAACCGGCAAAAGGCAGGACGGCATTGCTTACGCAGGCTACGGTCTTTTCTCAAAGGTTGCTTCCGCATTCACAAAAGGACTCGGTCCGTGGCTGCTTTACAATTGGTCGAAATACCAAATTTCGCAGGACCCGAATGTGGCATACCTTTCCGCTTCTCAGCAGGGCGACACCACCCTTAACCGCCTGCTTATGATTTACACAATCATTCCCGCAATATTCGTATTGCTTCAGGCGGTGCCGATTTTCTTCTACGACAATGTAGGCAAAAAGAAAGAAATGATAACCGAAGCCCTTAAAGAGCGCAGAGCTGCAGCCGCAGCTGCAGAGGCACAGGATGCCGACGATGCTCAGGCACAGGCAGAATAAGGGAGGTTTTGAATATGGCTAAAAAAGAAAAATCCTTTAATTACAAGCTTTATGCGCTTGTGGCATTTTTGCTTGTGGCAGCAATTCTTGCCTGCACAACTGTTTTTGCGGTTAAGCAAAAATACATTGCGTTTGATGAGGAAAAGCTTGCCGTCAGCTATGCAGACACAATTATCCAAAAGGGCGACGGATATAACGCCTACACCTACACACTTTCTTCAAAAAGTGATAAATACGGCGATTTTATTCGCAAAAACTATATGTATCCCATAATCTATCCCGGCTATTCGCAGGATATGGACAGCAAAGAGTTTAAAGAGCTTCAAAAGAACGGCTACGATACCGACAAGTATAAATCCGACGCCACTTTAAATGACGACGGCACACTTTCCGGTCAGCTTGCAGATGAAATGTATCCCTACTATGTTGAGCTTGTAAAAACCTACGGTTGGGATGATTACGACAGCATTTACAAAAATTACTTTGCAAAGCTTGTTGAAACACGCAAGGCAATTTTCGGCGACGAATATATGAGCGACGAGGTTATGTTTACCGCTTTTGAATCAAATGTAACCGCTTTTGGCAACGCTGTTACCGGCACAGAGGAAACCCTCGGCGCAGACGATAAAACCGTTATCCAAGAAGAATCCACCGGCGTTTATCAAACACAGTTCGGCAAGTATTACAAAATCACCACAACGGCAAAATCCGAAAAGGATGTTGAGGATTTGGACGCTTACAAAGCAGCAATGGATTCCGCAAAGCTTGAAACTTACGGCGTTTCGGCAAGCGATATTTCAGCTGCAAAAACCGTTTCCGTTGAATGCACTCTTGATGAGGGCGGCGTTATTGCCGAGTTTGATGTAAACCTTGTTAAAATCGGTCGCACTTGGTATGTAGATAACACCACCACCGATTCCTCGGCTGCATACGCATATATGGAAAGCGTTACGGCATAATCGTTTCGCTTTTTAAACGGCATAATATAAAATTCAAGGCACGCAAAAGGAGGCTCACTCCGCAAGCGTGCCTTTTGTTTTTGCGATCCGCCTCCGTGGAACACCTGTTTTCCAACAGCGCCTTTCGGGCTTCCCCCTCGGGGGGGAAGGCAAAATTCATTTCAAAACCGTTTTTTTTCGGCTTTAATATTTTCCTTCGCCTCGCAAAAACCATAAATTAAAAGTGAGCAATTGATATGAAAAAGTGAATATAAGCGAGAATAAACGAGCAAGCAACGATTTTTTTAAATTGCTTATTGACTTATTTTGCAAGCTGTGATATCATTATGCAGCAAGTTGAAAAACAATAATTTGATTTGGAGGAAAGTATAATGTCAACATTTATGCCAAAGGCTGACGAAATCGAACGCAAATGGTATGTTATTGACGCTGAAGGCAAGCCGCTCGGCAGAGTTGCGGCAGAAGCAGCATCTCTTCTCAGAGGCAAGCACAAAGCATTCTTTACACCCAGCGTTGATTGCGGCGATTTTGTTATAATTATCAACACAGACAAAGCTGTTCTTACAGGCGATAAGCTCAACAAAAAGCTTTATCAGCACCATACCGGCTACATCGGCAACCTTAAAGAGGTTAAATACGGCACTCTTATGAAAGAGAAGAGCGATTTTGCTATGGAGCTTGCTGTTAAGGGCATGCTTCCGAGCACAACTCAGGGCAGAAAGCAGCTCACAAGATGCCGCATCTATAAGAACGCAGACCATAAGCACGAGGCTCAGCAGCCCACCGCTTGGGAATTCTAAGGGAGGTTAAGAGATTATGTACGAATCAAATCCATATTTCTACGGCACAGGCAGAAGAAAAGAATCCGTAGCAAGAGTTCGTGTTTATGCCGGCACCGGTAAGGTTACGATTAACGACAGAGATATAGACGATTATTTCGGTCTTGACACTCTTAAGCTCATCGTAAATCAGCCTCTTGTTCTTACAAACACAAAAGAGAAGTTTGATATCGTTTGCCGTGTAAACGGCGGCGGCGTATCCGGCCAGGCAGGCGCAATCCGCCACGGTATCGCAAGAGCTCTTCTTCAATATGATGCATCTCTTCGCCCGATCCTCAAGAAGGCAGGTCTCCTCACTCGTGACCCGAGAATGAAGGAAAGAAAGAAATACGGTCTCAAAGCCGCTCGTCGCGCACCGCAGTTCTCCAAGAGATAATCAGCTTATCTTTTCAACAGCGTTTCTGTTTCGGAAACGCTGTTTTTTTTGTTGCCTACACTGCGGGTCCTCACAGCATAGCTGTTGCGGTCGAAGCTAAAAACAGTCCGCAGGACTGTTTTCTTAACGCTCCGACAGTTCTCCAAGAGATAATCAGCTTATCTTTTCAACAGCGTTTCTGTTTCGGAAACGCTGTTTTTTTTGTTGCCTACACTGCGGGTCCTCACAGCATAGCTGTTGCGGTCGAAGCTAAAAACAGTCCGCAGGACTGTTTTCTTAACGCTCCGACAGTTCTCCAAGAGATAATCAGCTTATCTTTTCAACAGCGTTTCTGTTTCGGAAACGCTGTTTTTTTGTTGCCTACACTGCGGAATTCAAGAGCGTTATTATAGCTTCCCCTCATCCGGCTGCTCCGCGCCCACCCATTCGGGGTCCCCGAAATGCTTTAGCATTTTGGGGGAAAGGAGAAACAATCGGAGTGCTTTTTGTGATTTGCGCAGCAAATTACATCGGCACAGAGATTGTTTCGACGCGTGGAAGGCTCGAAATTTGTTGCAGCAGTGCTATTCCGAGGGGGAAGGTTGGCACGAAGTTTGTTGCAGGTGCATTATAATCCCCCATCAAAACAAACTTCTGCCAAAAACATTACTCTTTTTATTGAAAACGGCGGCGCATTTTGTTAAACTATAATGTGGATTGGCAGGCGAGCCGCCGAAATGTGCGAAAGCGAACGGTTTTCTGCTATATAACGAGGTGAAAATATGAAAATTTCCGAAATATTGAAAAACAACCGTGTTACGGTTTCATTTGAAGTTTTTCCGCCCAAAGAGTGGAGCAAAATTGAAAATACAAAAGCGGTTATTGCCGAAATGGCAAAAAGCAAGCCGGCATTTATGAGTGTTACTTACGGTGCGGCAGGCACACGCACGGGATTCACAACCGAAATTGCACAGGCAATTAAAGAAAACGGCGTTACTCCCCTTTCCCATCTAACCTGCCTTACCTCCACCAAAGATAAAATCAACGGTGTTTTGGACGAATGGCAAAGCGTTGGAATAGAAAACATTCTTGCGCTTAGGGGCGATATTCCCTACGGCTTTGAATTTCCGAGCGAGCGGCATTTCACCCATGCAAACGAACTTGTGCAAACGATTAAGGCAAAGGGCGATTTTTGCGTTGGCGCGGCATGTTACCCCGAAATCCACCCCGAAAGCGCAAACAGAGTTGAGGATATAAACTACCTTAAAGAAAAGGTTGACTGCGGCGTTGACTTTTTAACCACGCAGATGTTTTTTGACAACGAAGTTTTCCTGCGCTTTAAGGAAAACTGCCTTATCAAGGGCATAAATGTGCCGATTATCGCGGGCATTATGCCGATAACAAACGCAAACCAAATCAAGCGCAGCGTTGAGCTTTCCGGCTGTGCGTTTCCGAAAAAGTTTCAAAAAATCGTTGAACGCTTCGGCGACAATTCTGCCGCAATGAAGCAGGCCGGCATAGTTTATGCCACCGAGCAGATAATAGATTTGATGGCAAACGGTCAAAACAACATTCATATTTACACAATGAACAAGCCAGATGTGGCAGGTGCGATTGCAGCAGGGCTTTCGGAGATTATTTATGGATAAAAAAGAGGTTTTGCGTTATATGCTGACGCGAAGCACCGTGCAGGACGAGGCTTTGAACGCGCTGATAGACAAAATCATTGCCGAGGCAAAGCAAAACTGCACGCCGAAAAGCATTTACAGAATTTTTGACTGCACCGTTTCAGAAGACACGGTAACGATTAACGGTCTTGAATTTAAAAGCCGCCGCCTGGCGCAAAACATGGCAGGGTGCACACGCGTGGCTGTTATGGCGGCAACGCTTGGCACACCGGGCGACATGCTTTTGAGGCTTCACGCAAACGAGGGAGCGGAGCTTGTTACAACCCAAGCCGTGCTTGCGGCATACATTGAAGAGGTGTGCGACGGTTTGCAGGCTTCAATAGAGCGCGAAAACGGAGTGAAAACACGGCAAAGATATTCGCCCGGCTATTTTGATTTGGATATTTCCGAGCAAAAAAAATTGTTTGAGCTTATCGAAATCACAAAACGCTGCGGCATTACGCTGACGGACACTTTCCAAATGATACCCACAAAATCCGTTACGGCTTTTGCAGG
The DNA here is from genome assembly GCA_963625835.1 of Clostridium sp. AF37-5. GTDB lineage: Bacteria > Bacillota > Clostridia > Oscillospirales > Acutalibacteraceae > Eubacterium_R. The sequence continues at coordinate 58,059 of CAVFVA010000007.1, forward strand.
CATTGAATAAATTTACGGATATTTTAACAAAATCACACGCAAAATCGGCGCGCGAAAAATGCGCTCGGTTAGCTTAACAACCGAAGAGGACTTATGAACATTAAATTTTTTGACGGCAGCATGGGCACAATGCTGCAAAGCGCAGGTTTAAAAGCGGGCGAGCTGCCCGAACTGCTTAACATAAACAGCCCCGAAACGGTGCTTGCGGTGCACCGCGGATATGCAGAGGCAGGCAGCGAATATATCACCACAAACACATTCGGCGCAAACAGCCTTAAATTTGATAATTACGGCGAGCTTATTAAAGCCGGCGTTGAGCTTGCAAAAAGCGTAGGCAAAAAGGTGCTGCTCGATATAGGTCCCACCGGCAAGCTTTTAAAGCCGATGGGCGACCTTGATTTTGACGACGCAGTTGAAATTTTTGCCCAAATGATAAGAGCCGGCAAGGACGGCTCCGATGCCGTGCTGATTGAAACGATGAGCGACACATATGAAATCAAAGCCGCAGTGCTTGCCGCAAAGGAAAACTGCGATTTGCCCGTTTATGTGACGATGATTTTTGACGAAAAAGGCCGACTGCTTACCGGTGCGGACATAAAAACCGCAGTCACCATGCTTGAGGGGCTCGGAATAGACGCAATTGGCTTTAACTGCGGACTCGGCCCGAAGCAAATGCTTCCGTTTATTGAGGAAATCCGCCTGCACACCGAGCTGCCGATTATCGTGCAGCCTAACGCAGGCCTGCCCGAAAGCGTAAACGGGCAAACCGTTTTCAATGTTACCCCCGAAGAATTTGCAGACGATATGGAAAAAGCCGCGCACATAGGCGTTTCCTACCTCGGCGGCTGCTGCGGCACCACGCCCGAGCACATCAGGCAAATGATTGAGCGCTGCCGCGATATTCCCGCAAGCGTGCCCGAAAAAAAGAGTTTTTCAAGAGTTTCTTCATACAGCGAAACGGTGGATTTGGGCATTAAACCGATTGTTATCGGCGAGCGAATCAACCCCACCGGCAAAAAACTGTTTAAAGAGGCGCTTCGCCGAAACGACATAGAATATATCATCAAAGAGGGCATTTCGCAAAGAGACGCAGGCGCGCATGTGCTTGACGTGAACGTGGGCTTGCCCGAAATAGACGAAAAAGCAATGATGGAACAGGCGGTTTCAAACCTGCAAAGCGTGCTTTCCACTCCATTGCAGATAGACACCACCGATATTTCAGCCCTTGAGCGCGCGCTGAGAATTTACAACGGCAAGCCAATGCTCAACTCCGTAAACGGCAAGGAGAAAAACATGAAAGAGGTTTTTCCGCTTGCAAAGAAATACGGCAGCGTGGTTGTGTGCCTTTGCCTTGACGAAAACGGCATTCCCGAAACGGCACAGGGCAGAATAGACATTGCAAAAAAAATTATAAAAACAGCCGCCGAATACGGCATTGATAAAAAAGATTTGATAGTTGACGCATTAACAATGACTATCAGCACGGATAAAATGAACGGTGCAGAAACGCTTAAAGCCGTTAAATACATCCGCGAGGAACTTGGCGTAAACACCGTTTTGGGTGTTTCAAACATCTCGTTCGGCTTGCCTAAAAGAGATGCAATCAACACGGCGTTCTTTACACTTGCGCTGCAAAGCGGTCTTTCCGCCGGAATCATAAATCCGAAATCGCAATCAATGATGAACGCATATTATTCATTCAACGCTCTTGCAGGTCTTGACGATAATTGCACGGAATACATTGAAAGCGTAACGGTTTCGGACGCACCGAAAACAGACTCTGCCCTTACTCTGCACACGGCAATAGTTAAGGGTATGAAAGAGAAATCCGCGGCATGCGCCGCCAAACTGCTGGAAAGCAACGATTCCTTAACGGTTATTAACGAGCACATTATTCCTGCGCTTGATGAAGTGGGCGCAGGCTTTGAGGCAAACAAAATCTTTTTGCCGCAGTTGCTTATGAGCGCAGACAGCGCAAAGGCTGCGTTTGATGTTATTAAAGAAAAGCTGATTTTGAGCGGAAATTCCGAAAAGAGCGGCAACAAAATCGTGATTGCCACCGTTCACGGCGACATTCACGATATCGGCAAAAACATAGTTAAGGTTTTGCTTTCAAACTACGGCTTTGACGTTATAGACTTGGGCAAGGATGTGCCGGAGGAGGATGTGCTTAACTGCGTAACCGAAAATGATGTTAAGCTTGTTGGGCTTTCCGCACTGATGACCACCACCGTACCTGCAATGGAAAAAACAATTCAGCTTCTTCACGCAAACACGGATGCAAAGGTTTTTGTGGGCGGAGCCGTGCTCACAAAATCATATGCCGAAATGATTAACGCCGATTGGTACGCCAAAGACGCCATGGAAAGCGTTCGAATCGCAAAGGCGTTTTTTGCCGATGGGGAAAAATAAAAAAAACAGCATTTTCTCACAAATTCGCCACTTGTTAAACGGAAATCACTTTGATAACAGCGGCTTAATTTGTTACAATATCGCCTCTTTGGCTTCCCCCTCGGGGGGGGAAGGCGAATTGGATTACAGAAGCGTTATTCGTACTGAATAGCGGGGTCCCCGAAATGCTTTAGCATTTTGGGGAAAAGGAGAAACAGTCAACGAATTTTACTGATTAGAGGCTATATTTAATCCGTATTTTGAACATAAAAAAAGCCACGCAAAGGGGGCACTCCCCAAAAGCGTGGTTTTAATTTTTTACATCGGTTTAATGATCGGTTGAATTGGTAACATAATACCACTCAACAACATCGCCGTCCTCGAGATAATATTTCATTGCGGCTTTATTCGGAGCAACGCCGTTTACGCGATACATCCATCCGGAGCCGCCGCCGCATTCCTTTTCTTTCAGACCACCGATACCCTGAATATAATATTTATCCTGATAAGTAAGCGAAATTCCGTGGTTTTCGCATTCTGCCTCCAACACATCAAAAACGGTTATGCCCTCTTTGCCGGAATAATCCTCGGAGCGAATGAAATATCCGCTTTGCGGAATATCGCTTCTGCCGTAAGCAACCGCATTTTTGCATGTGATTGAAAAAGAAACCGTGATTTCTTTTTTGGGAGCGGCAGTGGTTTTTTGCGTTGTTTTTTTCTCGGATTTTTCACTTTGCGCTTCGACCGAGCCGCCCGAATTTGCAGAGCTGCCGGATTGGATTTGTTTTTTTGTTGTTTGATTTTGTGACGAAGTTGAAGCCGTGTTTGATTTTCCGCCGCCCGACTCTGCTGCCGGGGAATTTTGAGTTTCGCTTTCGGCAGAATCAAAAGAACCGCCTGCAACAACAGTGCCGCCCGATTGACCGCTTGCGGCCGCCGAAACGGAAGTGGTTGTTTTTTCGGCTTTTTTTGCAGCCGCGCCGCTTTTTACCGCCTGACAGCCGAAAATGCCGCCGCAAACAACGAGCACTGCGCAAAGAACTGCGATTATTATTTTATTTGTTTTAACATCTTTTTTCATAAAAAATATAATAGCACGCTTTATTTGATTTGACAACCGTTTTATTGCAATGTATAATCATACTGTGCCGAAAGGAAACGCCAATTTTCCTTGCGGGGAATGCGGTGAAAAGCCGCAGCAGCTCACTCTACTGTAAGCAAAACGAAATTCTGAGCCACTGTTTTTTCAGTCGGAATAGTCAAAAAACGGGAAGGCGAAAAGTAGGCTGCCGCCAAGCGGCAATGTTGCGAGTCAGGATATCCGCCCGAGGCATAAATATTATAATAACGGTGAGGTTATGAAAATGAAAAAATTTTTGGCAGCGTTTTTATCGGTAATGATCGTTATGTGTGCATCCGTAACGGCATTCGGCGCAACTAAATCAGATGTAAACAAAATTGTGAGCACTTCCACTGCTTATTGCGACAGCAAATACGGTCAAGAAGGCTACACTGTGGCAAAAAACTCAAAGAATTTTTACATTCTTGTTAAAAGCGGCGCAGATGTGAGCGCATACAAAGATGCGTTTTTCGCTTCGGCAAAGGACGCGGCAGCAGCCGGCATGCTTACCAATGTGGGCACAATCGGCGAAATCATCACAATTGCAGACAAGCTTGGAATGAACCCCGAGAATATTGACGGCATTAACTATGTTGAAATGCTTAAAAATGCCGATGCCGACAGCATTGATTACTCTCCCTACAACTATCTTTATGCCGCAGAGGCTGCAAACGCTCATTCACTTACGGACGCAGCAAATGCTTTTTGCAACAAGATGATCGGCTACTATACAATCGGCAGCGGCACGGATTTTTGGGGCGGCTACGGCACATCAACGGATGACCTTGCCACATTCCTTATCACCCTTAAATACGGCAGCGGCGATTATTCGCAATACACCGAAGATGCTTTCACACTTCTTGAAGCAACCTACAGCGCAGACGGCTATGTAAACTACACCGCAAATGCCGATTCAACAGCCCTTGCGCTTGCCGCATATTCGCTTTACGGCAACAAAACCAAGGCAGACAGTGTTTACAATTTGCTTGTAGATAAATTCTACGACACAACAACAGGCGGCTTCAAAGCGGATTACGACACATATTATGCAACCGCAGACGCTGTTTTTGCGCTTGAATATTATCTTCCGATTGCAGACGAAGATTCTTCAAAGAATCCCACGGAAGAAAAAGAAACAACCGCCAAAAAGGCAGAAACCGCAACTGCTTCCGATGTTAAAAAGGACACGGGCAAAACATCACCTGCAACAGGCAGCACAGGCGTTGCCGCCGCTTCCTTCACGGCAGCAGGCGCTGCCGTTGTTCTTGCTCTTTGTGCAAAGAAAAAGCACGAAGCTTAATTTAAACATTTTACAAGGTGTTTGTTGAAAACAAATGCGCATTACCGCGGCAGAATAATCTGCCGCGGTTTTTTTGCCGATTTTTTAAAATGCGCTTTTGCACAAACTCGTCCCCCTTGTTAAAAGGGGAAAGGTATTTTAAGCCGATAGGTTTAAAATACCAAGGGGGATTCTTTGAATTTATCGCAGAAGCGTTGTTTCGGCTTCCCCCTCGGGGGAAGCTGTCAACAAAGTTGACTGATGAGGGGCTAATAACAAATATTGTTATTATATACAAGAGCGCTTTTAAAACTTCCCCTCATCCGAGCGCTTCGCGCCCACCTTCCCCCGAGGGGGAAGGCTTAATTTGTTGCAAAAGTGTTATTCAAAGCTTGTTTCAACGTGGGGAAGAAAAAATAAAAAAATTATTGACAAACAGTTATGAGTTATATATAATGAACATATGAACAGATGTTCATACATAATGTTATATTGGAGGTGAACAATATGCTTGATGAAGAAATGGTTTACGACCTTGCGGATTTATTCAAAATCTTTTCCGATTCAACAAGGCTGAAAATTCTTTGTTCGCTGTTTGAGAGCGATTTAAACGTTACCGAAATAACGGCAGCAACGGGAGTTTCGCAAACCGCGGTTTCGCACCAGCTGCGAATACTGAAGCAAAATCATCTTGTGAAATACACAAGAGAGGGCAAGCAGGTTGTTTATTCCCTTTCCGACGATCATGTTAAAAACATAATTGATTGCGGAATCGAACATATAGAAGAATAGGAGGCTTTATTGATGAGCACAAAACACGAGCACGAACATCATCACGATGAATGCAGTTGCGGTCACAATCACGAACATCACCACGATGAATGCGGCTGTGGGCACGACCACCATCATCACGATCATTGCCACGACGACGGCTGCGGCTGCGGTCACGACCACGGGCACGGCGGCGAAATAAACAAAAAAGACTTTTGGACTAAAGTTATAATCGCAGGCATTTTCTTTATTGCAGGCTACATTATCGAAGAATTGTTTGCAGAAACGGCGGCAATGAAATATGCCGCAATGGCATGCTTTGCAATTTCTTATCTTGTGGTTGGTTTCGGCATTATTCGCGAAGCGGTTGAGGGAGTTATGCACGGCAATTTCTTTAACGAAAATTTCCTTATGGCAATCGCCTCAATCGGTGCCTTTGCAATCGGCGAATATGCCGAGGGCTGCGCCGTGGTGCTGCTTTACACAATCGGCGAATTTTTGCAGGATATGGCAGTCGGCAAAAGCCGCAAATCCATTACGGATATGATTCAATCCACACCTCAAAAGGTGCATATTGAAAAAGACGGCAAATTGGTTGATGTTGACCCCGAGGATGTTAAACCGGGCGACATTTTCACCGTTAACCCCGGCGAAAAAATAGAGCTTGACGGCGTTGTTGAAAGCGGCAGCGCAGAAGTTGATACCGCTGCGCTCACGGGCGAAAGTGTGCCTGCTTCCGTTTCTGCCGGCGACGAGGTTTATTCCGGCTCTGTTAATGCGGACGGCTTACTCAGAATCAAAGCCACAAAGGCTTACAGTGATTCCACCGTTTCCAAAATACTTGATATGATTCAGGACGCAGACAGCAAAAAGAGCCATGCCGAAAAATTCATCACCAGATTTGCAAGATATTACACACCCGTTGTTTGCCTTGTGGCACTGCTTATAATTCTTGTGCCGCCGATTTTCTTCGGAGGCGAATGGAAAGAATGGGCATACAGAGGGCTTTCTGCACTTGTTGTTTCATGCCCTTGCGCAATCGTTATTTCAATTCCGCTCAGTTTCTTCAGCGGTCTCGGCGCAAGTTCAAAGCAGGGTATTCTTATCAAGGGCAGCAACTACCTTGAAATGCTTTCCAAATTTGATGTGGCTGTTTTTGATAAAACAGGCACAGTAACAAGCGGCAAATTTGAATATGTTAACTGCGAATGCGTGCACTGCCACTGCGCAGATAAAAAGAATCACCGCGAGTTGCTCGGTCTTATTGCGGCTTGTGAAAAATATTCAACTCACCCGATTGCAAAATCCGTTTGCCTGGCTTTCGGTCAATATGCCGATCACCTTGAGGTTTCGGACGCCAAAAACTACGCGGGCATGGGCGTTTCCGCCGTTGTAAACGGAGTTAAATACTATGCCGGCAACGAAAAACTGATGAAGCAGATTGGCGTTGATTTTAAAGAAACAAACACAATCGGCACGGCAATTTACCTTTGCACCGATAATGAATTTTTGGGCAACATTGTTTTTGCCGATGTTATTAAAACAGACAGTAAAGAGGCTATTGCCGAACTCGGTAAGATGGGAGTTAAAAAGACGGTTATGCTCACCGGCGACAAAGAACCCATCGCAGCCGACATGGCAAAAAAAGCCGGCATAGACGAATATTTCGCAAAGCTTTTGCCGCAGGAAAAAGTTGAAAAAGTTAAAGCTTTAAAGCAGGGCACGGAAGACATTGTGCTCTACACGGGCGACGGTATTAACGACGCACCCGTGCTTGCCCAATCCGATGTGGGCGTTGCAATGGGCGGCATCGGCTCCGATGTTGCAATCGAAGCTGCAGATGTTGTTATTATGAGCGACAGCTTATCAAAGCTTCCTGTTGCAAGAAAAATTGCGAAAAAAACAATGAATATCGTTCACGAAAACATTGTTTTCAGCATTGCGGTTAAGGTGCTTATCATCATTGGCTGCGCAATCGGCATTTTTAACGAAAACGCAATGTGGCTTGCCGTTTTCGGCGATGTGGGCGTTTGCCTTATTGCCGTTGCAAATGCACTTCGCGCAATGCGTGTCGGCAAAATCAAAAAGAAATAAAATGTTGTTTTGATATTGTTGCATTTCTTTGGCTTCCCCCGAGGGGGAAGCCAAAATAACGCTTTGTGTAATTTGCAAAGCAAATTGCATCGGCACGGAATTCGTTTCTACGCAACAAAGCAAAATTTTTTACATATTGACAAATGAAAAGCGGCGGCATATAATATAAACACAAAATATTTTCAGGGCGGGGTGCAATTCCCCACCGGCAGTAAAGTCTGCGAACCGCTTTTGTGCAGCGGCCGAATCGGTGAAATTCCGATACCGACGGTTAAAGTCCGGATGAGAGAAAATGTTTTTTTCATATTGCTGCGCAATTTTTGCCGCGGCTTCGCGAAAACATTAACGCCCTAAATGCAATTGCATTTAGGGCTTCTCTTTTGCCCAAAAAGGAGAAATTAAAATGAATGCACAAAAACAAAAAAAGGCTTTTTCAAAGCCGCAAACAATCAAAATAACCACCACCGCACTTTTGTGCGCAATTGCCGTTTTGCTGCAATATGCCGAAGTGCCGTTGCCGTTTATGCCGGCTTTTATTAAGCTGGATTTTTCCGATTTGCCGGAGCTTATCGGCGCATTTGTGTGCGGCCCCGCAGCAGGCGTTTTGATTGCTTTTATTAAAAATATTTTCCACCTTATTGCAAGCGGAAGCGGCGCAGTGGGCGAGCTTTCAAACTTTTTGCTTGGCGCGGTTTTTGTTTTCGGCGCAGGCACGGTTTATAAAAAAATGCCTAATTTCAAAGGTGCCGTTCTGGGCGGAATTATCGGTGCTGTTTTGATGGGCGTTGCATCTTTTCCTCTTAATAATTTTATTATTTATCCGCTTTATTATTCGGTTATCGGTTTCCCGAAAGAGGCCATTCTTGATATGTATTGCGTTATCAGACCGAGCACAAAATCAATTCCCGAGGCTCTTTTGATTTTCAATGTGCCTTTCACAATCGTTAAAGGGCTGATTTCCGTTGCGGTTACAGCTGCTGTTTACAAGCCGCTCGAAAAGCTGATAAGCCGAATGAAATAAACCGAAAGTGCAAAATAGTTAAAAAATTAACAAAATTCTTGCCGAATTAACTTTAATTTTATATATCCACAGGCAAAATGTTTTCTTATTCCGTTGATATTCGGCGGCAAATGCTGTATAATATCAAGCGTAGGGGCGTTTGTAACGCCTCAATAAAGATATAGGAGATTTTAAATATGCCACTTGTAACAACAAAAGAAATGTTTGAGAAAGCATATGAGGGCGGCTACGCTATCGGTGCTTTCAATGTAAACAATATGGAGATAGTTCAGGGCATCACTCGCGCAGCAAAGAATCTTAACGCACCCGTTATTCTTCAGTGCTCCGCCGGTGCACGCAAATACGCTTCTCACGGCTATCTTGTGGCTATGGTTAAAGCTGCGGCAGAGGAAACAGGTCTTCCGATTGCTCTTCACCTTGACCACGGTCCGAATTTTGAAACCTGCAAGGATTGCATTGACGGCGGCTTCACCTCCGTTATGATTGACGGTTCTTCACTTCCCTTTGAGGAAAACATTGCAGTAACCAAAAAGGTTGTTGAATATGCTCACGCTCACGGCGTTGTTGTTGAGGGCGAACTCGGCACACTTGCCGGTGTTGAAGACGATGTTCAGGTTGATGCTGACGACGCTTTCTATACCAGCCCCGAAGAAGCTTATGAATTTGTTAAGGCAACAGGCGTTGATTCGCTTGCAATCGCAATCGGCACTTCTCACGGCGCATACAAATTCAAGCCCGGTCAAAACCCCGAGCTTCGCTTTGATATCCTTAACGAAGTAAGCGAAAAGCTTCCCGGTTTCCCGATCGTTCTTCACGGTGCTTCTTCCGTTAATCAGGATCACATCAAAACAATCAACGAATTCGGCGGCAAAATGCCCGATGCAATCGGTATTCCCGAGGATATGCTTCGCAAGGCTTCTTCTCTTGCAGTTTGCAAAATCAATGTTGATTCCGATATCAGAATCGCAATGACTGCAGCTCTCAGAAAGCACCTTGCAGAAAATCCGACTCAGTTTGACCCCCGTCAATATCTTACTCCGGCAAGAGAGCTTATTCAGGAAGTTGTTGAGCATAAGATTAAAGACGTTTTCGGTTCCGATAACAAAGCTTAATCGCTTTAATATCAATAAAAAAACCGCTCCGTTGGGGCGGTTTTTTTGTGGGTAAAATATGTTTTAGCTTTTTAAAAGTAAGCGTATTTGATAAGAAAATGCACTTTATATATTACCCCTCATCCGTCTGCTCGTTCCTCGCAGCCACCTTCCCCCGAGGGGGAAGGCGTTTTATTTTAAGAAAAAGCGCCATTTGAACTGAATAGCGGGGTCCCCGAAATGCGTTAGCATTTTTGGGAAAAGGAGAAACATTCGGAGTGTTTTTTTTGTGATTTGCAAAGCAAATTACATCGCACGGAGTTTGTTTCGACGTGGGGAAAGGCTTTATTTTTTACAAAAGTGTTTTTCAAAGTTGATTTTAAAATTAAAAACAAAAATAAAAAATTTTATTGAATAACAAATTTTAACCTTATTATTATTCTCAATACGGCAAACAATATTACTGCGCGGCGTGCAATTAAAAATTTAAGGAGAATAATAATGAAAAGAAAAACGGAAAATGTGATTAAAGGGCTTGGAGTTGCAATGGCGGTCGGCAGCGTGATAGCCGGCGCAACGGCAACAATGGGCAGCAACAGCAAAAAAACAAAAAAAGCAATGCAAAAAGCGGTAAACAAAGTTTCCGATTTTGCAGACACTGTTTCTTCGTTTATGTAACAAAAAAGGGCGGTTTCAATACCGTCCTTTTTTAATACACTGTTTTAATGTTCTAATTTAAAATCTGTTTTAACAAGTTCCTGCTCTTTATTTTTTTCAATGAATTTTTCAAATTCAAAACCAAAAGCGTTGCCTTTAAAAAAGATATCTTTAAGCGGCAAAAGCACAAAAAGCCTGTTTTCAATTTCGGGATGCGGCACGGTTAAATTTTTTGTGTTTATAACCTTATCCTCCGCATAAAGCATATCTATATCAATTATGCGCGGACCTTTATCAACAATTCTTTTTCTGCCCAGTGCACTTTCTATTCCCATACAAATGCCGAGCATTTCGTGCGGAGTAAATTCACTTGCAAGCAATATTGCGGAATTCATATAATCTCCCTGTTCCACAACGCAGCCGACCGGCGAGGATTCATAAACCGCGGCACACTGCATAATGCGCGTTTTAGGCAAGCGTGTTATTGCCGTTACGGCGTTTTGAAGATTTTGTTTTCTGTCGCCCATATTGGAGCCTATTCCGAGTGCGTAAAGATAGCTTTTTCCCATTTCAATCACCTTTTTTTCGTTTAATAAGCCGTTTTTTGTTTAATCCCTGCTGCGAACGATATTTACCGCCATATAATCAAAATCGGCTTTAACGGGTGCCTGCGGCTTTTTAAGCGTTATTTCAACGGTAAACACTGCCGGATATTCTTCTAAAATCGCATCCGAAACAACCTGAGCGCATTTTTCAAGCAAATCGTATTTTTCGGCGCAAAAAACGCGGCGCACGGTTTTAACAACCTTTGCATAAGAAACTGTGTCATCCACATTATCACTGCGGCAAGCCTCGTTCATATTAACATGCAAAATTATATCAAAAATGAAATCCTGACCCTGCTCTTTTTCCTCCGGATTAACGCCGTGATAGGCAAAAAATTTAAGTCCTTTAATTATGATTTTATCCATTAAACATCACCAAATTTGAATTTTTTATTAAAATATAGCTATTTCAATGCAATTTTTAAGCTATCCGCCATATATATGCCGTGCTTTTCATTTTCAACATCGTGCAAGCGGATAATATTTACGCCGCCGAATATCGCCGCCGTGTCTGCTGCAATATTGCCGAAAGTGCGCTTTTTTGGCTCAGGCTGAACGCTGCTTTCGCCGATAACTCTTTTTCTGCTGGTGCCGAGCAGCAAAGGATAGCCGGAAAGCCTGTACTTTTTAACATTTGCAATCAAACTGCGATCCTGATCTCTGGTTTTGCCGAAACCTATTCCCATATCAAAACAAAGCTGCGATTTTTCCACGCCCAAATCAAGTGCTTCTTTTTCACTGCGGCGGAAAAATTCGTGCACCTCCCTGATATCGCCCTGCTTGGAATGCATTATAATCCAGCCGCAACCCGTTTTAATAACTGCTTTTGCCATTTCCTTTGAAACATAGCCGGAAACATCGTTAATTATGTTTGCGCCGAGTTTTGCAGCCCTGAGCGCAACGGAAGGAAAAAATGTGTCTATTGAAACAGGCACGGTTATTTTGCCTTGTATACCTTTTAAAACAGGCTCAAGCCTTTCCCATTCCTCATCATCTGAAATTGGAGTGTAGCCCGGGCGTGTGGACTGTGCGCCGAAATCAATTATATCCGCACCCTCATTTTGCGCCTTAACGGCATTTTCAATTGCATTTTCCGGTCTAAAACTGTCGCCCCCATCGGAAAATGAATCGGGAGTAACATTTATAATCGCCATAATCAGGGTTTTTTTTCCGTATTCAATATTTTTATCGCCGCATTTCCAAATCATATTTATTCCTTTCATCAGCCTTATAATTGAAAATATGGTTTTTATGTGTGCTTTAATTATTTATCAAGCAATGCCAAAGCCTCTTCCCTTGTGCGTGCGTCCGATTTCATAAGTCCCCTCAAAGCAGATGTTTGTGTTTTGCTGCCTGAAGCCTTTGCACCGCGTATGGACATGCACATATGCTCTGCTTCCATAATTACGGCAACGCCTTTTGCACTCATTTCCGTGTAAAGAAAATCCGCAATATCATGAGTTAATCTTTCCTGCACCTGCGGTTTTTTTGCAAAATTATCAACAATGCGGGCAAGCTTTGAAAGCCCTATTATTTTATTTTCGCCGGGAATATATGCAATATGAGCTTTTCCCACAAAAGGAAGTAAATGGTGCTCGCACATTGAGGCAAACGGGATATCGCGCACAACTACCATTTCATCGTTTGATTTTTCTTCAAAAAATTTAAGATGGGTGTGAGGATCTTCTGTTAAGCCGCTGAACATTTCCTCATACATATTGGCAACGCGGCGCGGAGTTTCCAAAAGACCGGGGCGATTTGGATCCTCGCCTACTGCCTCAAGAATTTCATAAACTGCTTTTTCAATTTTTTTCTTATCCATAAAAATGCCTTTCCGGGCAGATTATTTTGCAAAATAGCCCAATATATCACTGATTGAGGATGAAGTAAGCTCATCGCCGTCATATTGAGCAACGGCACTGTAAACGCTTACTCCCGTGGTACTGCTTGAAAGCACCTTTAAATTATTTAAATTATCGGTAAAATCCTTAACGGTTATATTTGTGTTTGAAAGCTCAATCATTTTGCTGAAAAGGCTTTCGCGGTTTTCAAAATTTGTATCGTTTATATGCTGCGCTGCGGCTGCAAGCAATATATCGTTTGCAGCTGAAAAATTATTTTCCTGAGTAACATAATATCTCAGCAGCTTTTCGGCATTATCGCCGTCCAACTTTTGATCGCCTGCTTTGATTTTTATATTATAGCCGTATTTATCCGTGTCCTTATACTTAACATCATCAAGCACGGTATAATTAACACTGCCCATGGAATCAAACATTTTTTTATAATCATCATAGCTTTCGTCGATATAATAATCAATATCGATACCGATAAGTTTATTTACGGAATTAACAACTCCTGCGGCACCGGATGAATTATAAATTTCGGCAAGACTGCCGGATTCCGTTTTGGTGTTTGGAGAAAATGTGCATGTTTTATAGGACACAGTGTCCATATCTGCCTGAAAAATTGCACAAAGCAGCATTTCATTTGTGTTTTTATTGCTCATCACAAACAGCAAATTCGTTTTTCCCGAAACAGTAGGTAATTGATCGGCAACATCTTCCTGCTCGGTTTGCAAATTATCGGGCGCAAAAAATTCTTTTGCGGAAAAATTATATTTTATTCCGAAAATAAGCAAAAAAACCGCTGTGAATAATATAATAAATGCCAAAAGGCACAAAAGAATTTTTTGCTCCAAATCGGATTTAAATTTTGTGGAGGGCACATAAACATCGCCCCTGTTTTTAAAAATTCGCACTTTAAATCC
>CAVFVA010000008.1:0-66337 GCA_963625835.1 Clostridium sp. AF37-5
GGTAAAAATTTAATTTTATGGATATATATTTTAAATATATACTTGGTTTCTCCTGCCGAAACTTGAAGATATTTCTTCAAATGAATTTTAAGAAAAGGAAATAACTCCGATGTTCTGATTATTAGTAAAATTTAATTTTGAACAGATTTAATAATTATTGATTGAGGTGGTCCGCTATGCGTGGCAAATTCAATTTCTTGATTAAATAATTATGTGGGGTCAGTCCAATGTACAGATAATTTAATATTGTTAATCGGCTCTCGGCTTTAAGTCGAGAGCTTTTTTGTGCTTTCTTCAATAAAATATTTTAAAAAAAACGATATGTTCTGATTTTGCCGATTTGTTGATCAAAATCTATAAATTTGTGCTTGCAAGGCAATTAATTTGGGTTTACAAGGCGATTGTTTTATGTTAAAATTTATGTGGATAATAGTTTGTTTTTCAGCCGGTGCGATTTAAACCGTGTTTTATTGTGCATTTCGCTTCGGCTTGAAAGAAAGGTGAAAATATGAAGTTGTTAAAAAAAGCTTTGTCTGTTTTTATGGCAATTGCGCTTTCTTTTACTGTGCTTTGCTGCACATCCGCTTCGGTCGCTTCAGCTGCCACAAGCGGCAGTTGCGGCGCAACGGGTTCGGATGTTAATTGGTCGTATGATGAAAGCACAAATGTGCTCACGGTTTCCGGCACCGGCACAATGAAAAATTATGCCGACACTACTTTGTCATCCTCTCGCCGTGTGCCTTGGTATGATTATAAATCAACTTGCGTTGCTGTTGTTATTCAAGAGGGGGTAACGCAAATCGGCACATATAATTTTTCAAATATGACTGCTCTTGAATCGGTAACATTCCCTTCAACGCTTACATATATCGGAAGATATGCTTTTAACGGTTGTTCTTCTCTTAAAAAGGTTGTTCTTCCCGACAGCTTAACTTCCGTTGGTATTTATGCGTTCGGAAATTGCACCAAGCTTGCAAGTGTTACCTTTGGTTCGGGAATGACCGAAACCGGTGGTTATGCATTTTACGGTTCCGGTGTGTCTGAAGTTGAATTTGGCAGCAACATCACCGAAATCAGCGAATATTCATTCTATCAATGCAATTTCACCTCAATAGAGTTGCCCGAGCAAATCACTTCTATCGGGCTTCGTGCTTTTGCTAATAACTACGGTCTTATAAAGGTTACTGTGTATAATGCAGATTGTAAATTTAACGGTATTGTTTCCGACGATCCTTTTGCCGGCAGCCAGCACACAGTCACTTTTTACGGGCATTCCCGTTCCACAACGCAAACTTATGCCGAGTCAACGGGCGGCTACAATTTCGTTACGATTGATCCTTGCTTGCATGCGGAAACAACCGAGGTTGTTGTTACCGAGCCCACTTGTACTTCGGCAGGTGTAACAAATGAGGTTTGTAACGAATGCGGTGCGGTTGTTGATGTTATTTCCGTTGCTGCTCTCGGGCATAATTATGTAACCGTTGAAACGGATAATCAAACCCAGGCAAACGGTCATATTTATGAGTATCAAGCCTGCTCAAGGCTTGTAAACGGCGAAAAATGCGGGGCAGAGCAAACAGTGGTTACACATGTCGGTTGGGTGAGCGGTTATTATACCCAAACCTCCACTGCCACCTGCACAAAATACGGCTATACTACCAAAACCTGCAATGTTGATGGTTGCGGAAAAACCGAAAGGTCAACCGTTCCCGAAAAAGCGGAGCACACTGTTGAATCCTACACAGTAACTAAGGAAGCCACCTGCACAACGGATGGTACTGCCGAAGGCTTTTGCACCACCTGCAACCAAACCGTAACAAAAACACTTCCTGCAACCGGTCATACCGAGGAAATAACAAAAACTGAAGTTTCCGAAAACGGTCACACCACAACCGAATATACCTGTTCGGTTTGCGGCAATGTTCGCACCGATGTTACTCATGACGAATGGGTAGAGGGTTATTACACAACAAGCGGCACCGCTGCCACTTGCACACTTCCGGGATCATCAGTTAAGCGATGCTCTGTTTGCAACAAAATAGATACTCCGCAGGTTATCCCGGCAACCGGTCACAGCTACGGCGAGGAAACCGTAACAAAAGCACCAACTTGCACCGAGTCGGGCACAGCAACTCAAACCTGCGACACTTGCGGCAATGTTAAAACAACCACGCTTGCGGCTCTCGGTCACGATATTTCCGGCGCAGAGGATTACACTGTTGTTACAGAACCCACCTGCACCGAAGAGGGCAAAGCAACCGGCACTTGTAAAAATTGCTCGCTTAAAATTGAAGTTACGCTTCCGTATTCTCACGATTATCATTATTCGGGCACAAATATTTCAAAACTTTCGTTTTCTTACACCTGTTCAAAGTGCGGCAATGTTTCCGATGTTATTGCAACAAAGGTGCTTACCGGTTTGGCAGGAACGAATTTTAACAAAAAAACCGCCGAGGTTGAAAACGGCTATATTTACGATGTGAATAACGACGGCTATATAAATGTGCGCGATTGCTCCATAATTATGGCGGATTCAAAAAAACTGTTAGGTAATTAAATTATTAAAAGGCGGTAAATTTTTGCCGCCTTTTTTCTTATTGTTCTTTACTTTATTATTAAAATATATTATTATATAGTTAAAGAAATTGGGGGTTAATGTATGAGCACAGCTTATAAAAGAATTTTGCTTAAATTATCCGGTGAAGTGCTTGCAGGCTCTAAGCCAAGCGGCATTGATAACGACACCGTTGTTAAAATTTGTAAATCTGTTAAAAAAGTTGCCGATCTCGGCGTAGAGGTTGCAATCGTAGTAGGCGGCGGCAATTTTTGGCGCGGCAGAACGAGCGAGGGCATGGACAGGGCAAGAGCCGATCATATCGGCATGCTTGCCACGGCTATGAATGCGCTTGCACTTTGCGATGCTCTTGAGCAACTCGGTGCGGATGTTCGCGTGCAAACGGCTATTGAAATGCGCCAAATTGCAGAGCCTTATATCAGAAGCAGAGCTGTTCGTCACCTTGAAAAGGGCAGAATCGTTATATTCGGCTGCGGCACCGGCTCGCCGTTTTTCTCAACAGACACGGCTGCCGCACTTCGCAGTGTTGAAATGAATGCAGACGCACTTCTTAAAGCTACTAATGTTGACGGCGTATTTGATAAGGACCCGAATAAGTATTCGGATGCTGTTAAGTATGACCGCGTTACGTTTAAAGAAGTTATCAATAGGGATCTTAAAGTTATGGATTCCACAGCATTTTCCCTTTGCAAGGATAATGATATGTCAATTATCGTGTTTAATCTTGATAATCCCGATAATATTGTTTCCGTTGTTAACGGCGAAAATATCGGCACCACGGTTGAAAACTGAGTTTTATAATGCTGCTAAAATTTATTTATTGAAAATGCTTTGCATTATTAAAACTTTGTTTTAAGTATTTTATATTAAGAATTTATTTGTCGCCATCGGGCGGAAAGGAAATAATATGCAGGAAATTTATGATAAAACAAAATCAAAAATGGAAAAATGCCTCGACAGCCTTGAAAGGGATTATAAAGCTGTTCGTGCAGGCAGGGCAAATCCCGCTGTTCTCGATAGAGTAAGCGTTGATTATTACGGTACTCCAACTCCTATCAATCAAATGGCAGCAGTAAGCGTTCCCGAGCCGAGAATGCTTATGATTCAGCCTTGGGATATGTCTACTTTAAAGGAAATCGAAAAGGCAATAAACACTGCCGAAATCGGAATTAACCCCTCTAATGACGGCAAAGTCATCCGCCTTGTTTTTCCGCCTCTTACCGAAGAACGCCGCAAGGAGCTTGTTAAAGAAATTGCAAAGCGTTCCGAAGAAGCAAAAGTTGCCATCAGAAATGTTCGCCGCGACGCTATGGATGATGTTAAAAAAATGAAGAAAAACAGTGAAATAACAGAAGATGAAATGAAAGACGGCGAAAAGAAACTTCAGGATATAACAGACAGCTATATTAAGCAAACCGATGAAATGGAAAAGAAGAAGGAGCAGGAAATCCTCTCCATCTGACTTGCAAAATGCTTTGATTTTATAAGGCACTTTGCCTGCCGTTTTAATAAAACAGCATATTTCAGCGGCGGGTGCAAAATTTACGCCCGCCGTTTTGTTATTTAAGAAAACTGATTTTTGCTTTTAATAAATAAAGCACAGTCATTTGTTTTGAGTTACCTTCCTTTTGAATTTGTGCAAAAAGCAAAATACAAATTTTTTCGCATTGTTAAGGAGAAAAATATGGCATTGTTCGGTAAAAAGCAAGAAACTGCGGCGTCCGAATTTTCCCTGTTGCCGAATCACCTCGGAATTATAATGGACGGAAACGGCAGATGGGCTAAAAAAAGAGGTTTGCCGCGCACGGCCGGTCATAAAGCCGGGGCAGAGGTGTTTAAAAAAATCGCCAAGGAATGCGGCAGGCTCGGAATAAAAGAGGTAACCTTTTATGCGTTTTCAACCGAAAATTGGAAAAGACCTCAAGAAGAAGTAAACGCCATCATGCACCTTTTTTATGATTATTTGATAGAGGCGAAAAACGATTTACAGGCAAGCGGAAATATGAGAATGCGCTTCGTTGGTGAAAAAGAGGGAATAGACAAAAGGCTTTTGCAGCTTATGGCAGATGCCGAAGCGGAAACCGTTCACCGCACCGGCACGGTTGTTAATCTTGCCGTTAATTACGGCGGCAGGCAGGAAATTGTTTCTGCCGTCAATTCGCTTATCGCCGAAGGCAAAACAAATATAACCGAGGCGGATATAAGTTCGAAGATTTACACTTCGCCCGACTGCGATTTGATTATTCGCCCGAGCGGCGAGGAACGCCTTTCAAACTTTTTGCTTTGGCAGGCGGCTTACAGCGAATTTTGGTACAGCGATGTTCTGTGGCCCGATTTTAAAAATGAAGATTTATATGCTGCGCTTTCGGAATTTGAAAAGCGAAATCGCAGATTCGGAGGATAAATTATGAAGCAAAGAGTTATCACGGCGGTTGTGCTTTTGGCATTGCTTGCTCTTGTTGTGTGGCAGATAAACACACCGCTTTTCGTGGCAGTGATTGCGTTTTTAAGTGCGGTTGCGGCAAATGAAATTATGAAATGTGCAAAGGTTTCAAATAAATTCATTCTTGCTTTCGGCACGGCTTTTGCGGCTGCTTTTCAGTTTTTTGCAAGTCCGAAGGTGCTTGAACCGCTTGTAGGTGCAGATGTGTGGGGACCAATTATTCAAGCGGTGCCCAACACGGTATTTATTATCGCCGCTGTTCTTGCTTATCTTCTTGCAATGCTTAAAGGCTATTCTCACACCAAGTTTGAGGATGTTGCAATTTCTGTTTTTGCAAGCATTATTGTACCTTTCGGATTTTCGGTATTTATTAGGCTTCGCGATATGTTCATTAATGAGCAGTTTGGGATTTATCTTATTTTCTATGCCCTTATTTGCGCTCTCGGAACTGACAGTGGCGCACAACTTGGCGGTATGGCATTTGGCAAAACAAAGATGAGCCCGAATATAAGCCCCAAAAAAACAGTTGAGGGCGCAGCCTGCGGACTTGTATTTTCACTTATTTTAAATGCTGTTGCATTTGTTGTTTATAATAAAGTTGCCGATGCTTCGCTTGATGCAGCCGGCGCAACAATCCTTTTGGCTTGCTGCATTCCCGTTTCATTTATGGGTATGATGGGCGATTTAAGTGCGTCTGTTTTAAAACGCAATTTCGGCGTAAAGGATTTCGGTAAAATATTCCCCGGTCACGGCGGTGTTATGGACAGATTTGATTCCGTTCTTTTCACTGTTTCCGTAACATATGCAATTGCACTTATTGCTTTTTGTTGAATATGAGGTGAGAACCATGAAAAATATTTCTTTGCTCGGCTCAACGGGCTCAATAGGCACCCAGTCGCTTGATGTTTGCCGCATGCACGGCTATAATGTTAAATGCTTAACGGCAAATTCAAGCGTTGATAAAATAGAAGCACAAATTCGCGAGTTTAATCCTGAACTTGTTTGCATGATGGACGAAACAGCGGCTCACGATCTTAAAACCAAGGTTGCCGATTTGGATGTTAAGGTTGTTTCCGGAATGGAAGGCCTTATAGAATGCGCAGTTTATGACGGTGCAGATACAGTGCTTAATTCCGTTGTTGGCATGATTGGCTTGCAGCCAACGCTTGAGGCTATTAAGGCAAAGAAAACAATCGCTCTTGCAAATAAGGAAACCCTTGTTGCCGGCGGTCATTTGGTAACAAACCTTGCAAAAGAAAACGGTGTTTCGATTTTGCCGGTTGACAGTGAGCATTCAGCTATTTTCCAATCAATGCAGGGCAGTCCGCGCAAAGAGGCAATAAAAAAAATAATTTTAACCGCGTCCGGCGGTCCGTTCTTCGGAAAAAATCTTTCCGAGCTTGAAAATGTTACTGCGGCAGACGCATTAAAGCACCCGAATTGGAATATGGGTGCAAAAATAACCATCGATTCTGCCACAATGATGAACAAAGGTCTTGAATTTATTGAGGCGAAATGGCTTTTCGATATGCCCAACGAGGATATTGAAATTGTTATTCACCGTGAATCTGTTGTGCACTCGGCGATTGTGTATCAGGATAATTCAATGATTGCCCAGCTCGGTGTTCCGGATATGCGCATTCCTATTCAGTATGCGCTCACTTATCCAGAAAGGGAACCAAGCCCCGTGGCTGCACTTTCGCTTGCCGATTACGGAAAGCTCACTTTCTTTGAGCCGGATTACGAAACATTCAAATGCATAAATGTTTGCAAAAAGGCAATCGATATGGGCGGGCTTTATCCTGCCGCCGCAAACGGCGCAAACGAAGAAAGCGTTAAACTTTTCCTCGCAGGCAAAATTAAATTCACCGATATTGCATATCTTAATGAAGAGGCTATGCTTTCGGCGCAAAGCAAAGCAAATTTCACGTTTGACGATGTGCTTGAGGCAGACAGAGCTGCAAGAGAATTTGTTATAAAGAATTATAAATAAAATAAATGAGAGGCGATTAAGTGTCATTCAGTTCGGTGTATAACACTGTTTATCCGATAATAATAGCAATTCTTTTTTTTGAATTGATAATAATTGTGCACGAGGGCGGTCATTTTGTTGCGGCTCGGCTGATGAAAATTAAGGTAAACGAATTTTCAATCGGTATGGGTCCCAAGGTTTTTTCGTTCACAAAGGGCGAAACAAAGTATTCGCTTCGCTGGATTCTTTTCGGCGGCTATTGCGCCATGGAGGGTGAGGAAGAAGTTTCTTCCGAGGCGGATTCGTTTTCGTCAAAAAGCGTTCCGGCAAGAATGCTTGTTGTTGTTGCGGGTGCGCTTATGAACTTGCTGCTTGGCTTTTTGATTATCGTGTGTATAATTTCAAATCAAAACCTGGTAGGCACAACCACAGTTGCAAAATTTGACGACAGTGCCGTCAGCGTTTCAAGCGGTCTTGCGGTCGGCGACACGATTAAAAGTATAGACGGTATGCGCGTTTTTACTGCCACGGATATTCAAACGGGGTTAACAAGATCTGCGGATGACACTGTTTCCGTTACCGTTGAAAGGAACGGGCAAATTCAAACTTTTGATGTTAAATTTCAAATGAATGAGTATGAGGGGCGCAAATATATAAATATGGATTTTTGGCTCCGCGGCAATGAGAAAACGGTCGGTTCGGTGCTGAAAAACAGTGCTGCCACATTTGTTTCCTACACACGCATGGTGTTCCTCTCTGTTCATGACCTTATTGTCGGCAGATACGGGCTATCCGATTTAAGCGGTCCCGTCGGTGCGGTTTCCGTTGTTTCAAGCGCAGCGAAAACAAGTCTTAATTCGCTGCTTCGCATATCTGCAATTTTAACTATAAATATTGGCTTGTTTAATCTCTTTCCGATTCCGGCACTTGACGGCTGGCGTTTCTTTTTGTTGCTCGGAGAGGGGATTTTCAGGAAAAAGCTTCCGTCAAAATGGGAATACGCCATAAATGCCGCAGGGCTTGCGATATTGCTCGGTGTTATGGTTTTGGTAACCTTTTCCGATGTTACAAAGTTGTTTTGATTTTGCAAAACGGCACTTGGCTCGGTAAATCCGCAGTGCCTGATAAAAAATATGTAAAAAACTTATTCAAGCTTTGTTTTGGCAGGCTTGGTGTTTAAAATATTATTCGCTCCGCAAGCCGCACGGGGCGCATAAGTACATAATCATTGCGGCATGAAAGGCTGTGAGGTTGTTATGGCTGAAAGAAGAATATCAAAAAAAATAAAGCTTAAAAACACATTTATCGGCGGTGACGCACCTGTTCTTGTGCAGTCCATGCTCAATGTGCCGTCAACCGATATAAACGGCTCGGTGGAGCAGGCGAAAGAACTTGCCGCAGCCGGCTGCCAGGTTATTCGCTTTGCAGTCCCCGATGAAGCTGCACTTAATTTGATTGAGCCTATAAAAAAAGCGGTTGATGTGCCGCTTGTTGCGGACATCCACTTTGATTACCGTCTTGCTCTCGGCGCAGCTGAAAGAGGAATAGATAAAATCAGAATAAATCCGGGCAATATCGGCGATGAATCACGCGTAAAAGCCGTGGCTGATATATGCAATCAAAAAGAAATTCCCATTCGTATCGGCGTAAACAGCGGCAGCCTTGAAAAGCACATTCTTGCAAAATACGGTGCTCCCACGCCTCAGGCAATGGTTGAATCAGCACTTTACCACGCTTCATTGCTTGAAAAATTTGATTTCGGCAATATTGTGATTTCAATAAAATCATCAAATGTTAGCACAATGATTTCCGCTTACGAGCTTGCAGCTCAAGAATGTGATTATCCGCTTCATCTCGGTGTTACCGAAGCAGGCACAGAGCGTATGGGTATTATTAAATCTGCAATCGGAATCGGTTCACTTCTGAATCAGGGAATCGGCGACACAATTCGCGTAAGCCTTTCGGACTCACCGGTTAAAGAAGTTTTCGCCGCGTTTGACATATTAAAAGCACTCGGTCTTAAAAAGGATTGCCCTTATCTTATTTCCTGCCCAACCTGTGGGCGCACAAGAATTGATTTGATCGGTCTTGCAAAGCAGGTTGAGGAAAAGCTTGCCGATTGCAAAAAGCCGATTAAAGTTGCCGTTATGGGCTGCGTAGTAAACGGTCCCGGCGAGGCTAAGGAAGCAGATATCGGAATTGCCGGTGGCGACGGCTGCGGTCTTATATTCAAAAAAGGGCAGATACTTCGCAAGGTGCCCGAAAACGAGCTTTTAGATGAATTGATGAAAGAGATAGATAAATTATAATGAACTTATTTCAGGAGTATTTTTCGGATTATGTGGAGCCGTTTCAGTGTTCGTCCCTCGGAAACGGCAGAATAGAACGCTTTGCCGTTAAAAGAGACGCACGTGAATTGATTATGTGCCTTAGCCTTGACGAACTTGTGGATTATTCCGTGTTTAAAAGTGCAGAGGAAAGTATTAAAAGCAAAATGGGGCTTAACAAAGTAACTATTAAGCCCCGTTATTTGAGCGATCTTTTTGAACCTGCCTATTTCCAAAGCATAATCGGATTTGTTAAAAAGAATAATCCTGCTGCAAACGGCTTTTTTGAAGGCTCGGAAGCTTCACTTGTCGGCGAAAAATTATCGGTGTCCCTAAAAAAAGGCGGTGCCGAAATTTTGCTTGCCCAAAAGGTCGATGCCGATATCGAAAATATAATATCGGAACTTTTCGGAATTTCTGCCAAGGTGGAATTTGCCGAAACAGAAAGCTACGATATTGAAAAGGAAGTTAAAAAAGCCTATGCCGAAAGCAATGCAAAAAAAGCAGAGCAAAAGGCTGAACAGCAAAAAAATGCAGAGCACACTTTGCTTGAGAACTTTCCGATTTACATAGACACGAAAAAAGTTATTTACGGTAAAAGCATTAAGGAAACACCCAAAAATATTGCCGATGTCAAAACGGACGACGGTATTATCACCGTTTGGGGCGATGTGCTCAAACACGAGGAGCGTGAAACAAAGCGCGGCGGTAATAAAATATTTTCATTTGACATCACCGATTACACTTCTTCCGTAACCATAAAAATGTTTGATTCAAACGATATTATAGACCCGATTGTTGCCAAAATTTCTTCCGGCGGCACGGTTATCGTTAACGGTGCATATCAGTTTGACCAATATTCAAACGGCTATGTGCTTCGTCCGCGAAGCATCGCAACGGTGCTTAGGCAGGAAAAAGAGGATAATGAACCCGAAAAAAGAATAGAATTGCATATGCATACCGCGCTTTCTGAAATGGACGCCATTTCAACCCCGAAATCGCTTGTTAAGCAAGCCATCAAATGGGGTCATTCGGCAGTTGCCATCACAGACCACGGTGTTGTGCAAGCTTTGCCGGAAGCTTTCAATACCGCTTACGACAAAAAATATTGCGAGGACGGTAATTTTAAAGATCAAAACGGCGCTTTCAAATATGTGCCCAAAATCAAGCTTATCCTCGGCATGGAGGGGTATTTGGTAGATGATGAAAAATATCCCGATTTTATGAATATGAAGCTGAGTCAATTTCCACGCTATCATATCATTTTGCTTGTTAAGGAAGATACATCAATGGATGAATCAATTCCAAAGGAGCAAAGAAAATACGGCAGAAAAAATCTTTATGAGCTTATTTCTGCTTCAAATGTAAAATATTTCAAAAGCCGACCGCTTATCCCCAAAAGCCTGCTTGCCAAAAAGCGCGAGGGCATAATTATAGGTTCTGCCTGTGAAAGGGGCGAACTTTATCAGTCCGTACTTGAGGGCATAGAGGGCGAGGAACTTGAAAAAATAGCCTCGTTTTACGATTATCTCGAAATCCAACCAAACGGAAACAACGCTTTTATGCTGCGTACAAGTGATAAGGAATATGTTGTCAATAAGCGCGGCGAGGAAAAGAAAAATGTTTATTGGCGAGTTAATTCCGAAGAGGATTTAATAAATATAAATAAAAAAATAATTGCGCTTGCCGATAAACTCGGTAAACTCACCGTTGCTACCGGCGACGTGCATTTCCTTTCTGAGCACGATGCAAAATTCCGTGCCGTTATTATGGCTTCAAAGGGATTTGATGATGCCGATCAGCAGCCGCCGCTCTATTTCAAAACCACGCGCGAAATGCTTAATGATTTTGCATGGGCAGGCGACAGGGCTAAGGAATTTGTTATTTATAACCCCAAAAAGATTGCAGACAGCATTATGGATGCTATTCCGCCGATTCCGCCCGGAACCTTCCAGCCGCATATTGACGGTGCAAACGAAGAACTAACGGAAAAATGCTGGAGCAGGGCAAAGGAACTTTACGGTGACCCCGTGCCCGAATATGTTGCAAGTCGCTTGCAGCGCGAACTGGATTCTATTATAGGTCACGGCTTCGGCGTGCTTTATGTTATCGCCAAAAGGCTTGTTGAGGAAAGTGAAAGAAACGGCTACCTCGTTGGCTCAAGAGGCTCGGTCGGTTCATCTTTTGCCGCTCATATGGGCGGTATTTCGGAGGTTAATCCGCTTGCGCCCCACTATTATTGCACAAAGTGTAAGCACAGCGAATTTATTTTAGACGGCTCTGTAGGTTCCGGCTTTGATTTACCGTCGAAAGATTGCCCAAATTGCCATATTCCGATGAAAAGGGATGGGCATGAAATTCCGTTTGAAACATTCCTTGGGTTTGACGGCGATAAAGAACCCGATATTGACCTTAACTTTTCCGGCGAATATCAATCCCGTTCGCACAGGTATACGGAAGAACTTTTCGGCAAGGAATATGTGTTTAAGGCCGGAACAATGGCGACCGTAGCCGATAAAACGGCTTACGGCTATGTTATGAAATATCTTGATGAACGCGGCTTGCAAAGCACCACGCCGCGCGCAGAGATAGACCGTTTAACAGTCGGCTGCACGGGCATTAAACGCACCACCGGTCAGCATCCCGGTGGCATGGTTGTTGTGCCTGATAAATACACGGTTGAGGATTTCACACCTATTCAATATCCCTCAAACGATGAGAAAAAAGGCACCTATACCACTCATTTCGACTTTAAAAATTCACTTCACGACACGTTGCTTAAGCTTGACGAACTCGGTCATGATAATCCCACGCTTTATAAATATCTTGAGGACTCCACGGGAATCCCCGTTATGAATGTGGATCTTTCCGATCCGCTGCTTTATAAGCTTATAACTTCAACTGAGCCTATCGGCGTTTCGCCGGAGGATATCGATTGCCCCACGGGTACTCTTGCGATTCCTGAAATGGGCACGCCGTTCGTTATAGGTATGCTTACGGAGGCGAAACCTAAAACCTTTGCCGATTTGCTTCAGATTTCCGGTCTTTCACACGGCACGGATGTTTGGCTCGGTAATGCGCAGGAGCTTATTCAAAACGGTACCTGCACAATTTCAGAGGTTATCGGCTGCCGTGACGATATTATGACATACCTTCTCCATAAGGCAGAGGATTATGAAAAACGCACGGGTAAGGAATCGCCGCTTAAGAAAAAAGATTGCTTTAAAATTATGGAATATACCCGTAAGGGTAAAGCACCGAAGGAATTACCGCCTTATGAGGACGCAATGAAAACCGTTGGTGTTGAGCAATGGTATATCGATTCCTGCTATAAAATCAAATATATGTTCCCGAAAGCGCATGCCGCGGCTTATGTTATTGCCGCATTGCGCCTTGCGTGGTACAAAATACATAAACCTATTCATTTTTATTCGGCTTATTTCACTGTTCGCGGCGGCGCAATAGACGCTGTGGCGGCAGTTGCCGGTAAGGAAGCCGTTAAAGCCAGAATGAAAGAGATAAAAACGCATAAGGAGCAGGGCACAATAACCGCAAAAGAGGGCGAAACGTACGTTGTGCTTCAAATCGTTATCGAAATGCTTTGCAGGGGAATTGAATTCTTGCCGGTTGATCTTTATAAATCCGATTGGCGAATTTATAAGATTGAAAACGGCAAAATCAGACTTCCTTTCTCTGCCGTGGACGGTATCGGTGAAAACGCCGCAAAGCAAATTGCCGCTGCGGTTAATGACGGAAACGGCGACTTCATCTCCTGCGATGATTTAATGGCAAGGGCTCACATAGGGCAAAGCATTATTGATTTGCTGCGTGAATGCGGCGCACTCGGCGATTTGCCGGCAAGCAATCAAATCTCGCTTTTCGGGTTTTAATCCGAATTTCGCTTTTTCGGTTGACAATATCACTTTAATATGATAGCATAGTAACACATTACCACGCTAAAGCGCTAAAAATACGGAGAAACAGGATATAATGAAGAAATTTGCAAAATTAACCCCTCAGGGCAGCAGAGATTTCCTCTTTGAGGAGTGCGACGACAGAAAAAAAGCTGAATCCGTGCTTTCTGCTCTGTATAAGGAAAAATCATATCGCAAGGTTATAACACCCACTGTTGAATATATGGATGTGTTTGACGACGGCGATTCCGGCATGGATTCGGATATTATGTATAAGCTTTCCGATTCTGCAGGGCGCACCACGGTGCTTCGCCCAGATAACACGATGCCGATTGCGCGCCTTGTGGCAACACGCCTTTCGGCAGCCGATTTTCCCGTGCGCCTTTATTACAATCAAAATGTGTTTGTGCGCAACAAAGCCCTTGCCGGCAGAACGGATGAAATTCCGCAAAGCGGCATCGAGCTTATCGGCGACGGCTCTTTTGAAGCAGATATAGAGGTGCTTACAATGGCTGCGGAGGCACTTAAAAGATCGCAGCTTAATTCGTTTTCGTTTGAAATCGGTCATGCCGGTTTCTTTAAAGCTGTGCTTTCAAAAATGAATATCACAGCGGCTCAGCGTTCGGAAATTTGCAGCCTCACCGAAAGCAAAAACTACGCCGCACTCGGCGATTTGCTCAATACTCTTGAGGACACTGCAGAAACACGTGTGCTTCGCAGGCTTCCGCGCCTTTTCGGCACGGCAGAGGTGCTTGAGGAGGCTAAAAAGCTTTACAGCACTCCTGAATCAGATAAAGCGCTTGAGTATATAAAAACAGTTTATGACAAACTTTGTGCGCTCGGTCTCGGCGATAATCTCATTATTGATTTGGGGCTTGTAAATCGCTCTAATTATTACACGGGCGTAGTGTTTAAAGGCTATGCTGAAGGCTCCGGTGTAACCGTAATTT
This sequence comes from Clostridium sp. AF37-5, assembly GCA_963625835.1. Classification (GTDB taxonomy): domain Bacteria; phylum Bacillota; class Clostridia; order Oscillospirales; family Acutalibacteraceae; genus Eubacterium_R. The sequence goes on from CAVFVA010000008.1 coordinate 14,182, forward strand.
CCGGCGGAAGATATGACAATCTGCTCGGCGAATTCGGTCTTCCTGCTCCGGCAATCGGCTTTGCCGTTGATGTTAATGCTTTATGCGATGTTATGCATGAGGTTATCAATGTTGAAAGACCGATAAGAATAGCACTCACAAAAGGCAGGCTCGAAAAGTCTTCGGTGGCACTGTTCCAAAAAATGGGGCTTGATACATCAGAACTTGAAAATAAGGGCAGGCGTCTTATATTGCCGGTCGGCGATTATGAGGCGGTGCTTTCAAAAGCTCCAGATGTTATTACTTATGTTGAACACGGCGTTTGCGATATCGGCATTGTGGGTAAAGACACAATCGTTGAGCATGGCAGCGCATTTTACGAAGTGCTTGATTTAAATATCGGAAAATGCAAATTTGCGCTTGCGTGCCCCACAGGCTCTGATTTTTTCTCGGGTCACAAAAGAAAAACGGTTGCAACCAAATACCCCAAGGTGGCCGGCGAATATTTGCGTTCTATGGGTATGGATGTTGATATTATCAAAATAGAGGGCAGCGTGGAGCTTGCTCCGCTTCTCGGTCTTGCAGACGGAATTGTAGATATAGTTGAAACAGGTTCAACACTTAAAGAAAACGGGCTTGAGGTTGTTCGCGAAATATTCCCGATTTCGGCAAGAGTAATCGTAAATATGGCTTCTATGAAGCTTCGTAAAAAAGAAATAGAACAATTCCTTTCGGAGTTGGAGCAGGCAAGCAAAGTTTAATGCTATTTTGCGGCATTTTTGCGGAAAGGTAAAATGATATGAAAATAACGAAAGCAAACGGCAAATCCGAATATGCGCTTATTGAAAATCTTAAAAAGCGCAGCGGTGAAACCGAAAAAAAAATAGTTGATATTGTAAGCAGCGTAATCGAAGGCGTTAAAGAAGGCGGCGATGAGGCTGTTCGCGAATACACCGCCAGATTTGACGGCTCCGTGCCTAAAAAAACCGTTATCACCAAGGAAGAACTCGCTGCATATGTGGATACGGTGGATGACGATTTTAAAAATGCCGTGGTTGAGGCACAAAAAAATATATTTGATTTTCATAAGCGTCAGGCACAGCAAAGCTGGCTTACCACGAAGGAAAACGGCGTTATAATGGGTCAGCGTATCAGAGGGCTTAAAAGAGTGGGAATATATGTTCCCGGCGGCACTGCGGCTTATCCCAGTTCTGTGCTTATGAATGCCGTGCCGGCAAAAATCGCCGGCGTGCAGGAAATTATTATGGTCACTCCTCCGGGGACTGACGGCGATCCTAATCCTTATATTATGGCTGCGGCGTCAATTGCCGGTGTTGATAAGGTTTTCCTCTGCGGCGGTGCACAGGCTGTTGCCGCGCTCGCTTTCGGCACGGAAAAAATCCCGAAGGTTGATAAAATTGTAGGTCCCGGCAATATCTTTGTTGCCACTGCAAAAAAGTTGCTTTACGGCGTTGTGGATATTGATATGATTGCAGGTCCGTCCGAAATTCTTATCGTTGCAGACGGATCCGCAAAACCTGCTTTCCTTGCAGCAGATCTTATGAGTCAGGCAGAGCACGATAAGCGTGCTTCTGCAATTTTACTCACCACATCCGATTCCGTTGCAAGGGCAACAGCCAAGGAAATCGAAAAGCAGATTAAATATCTTGAAAGGCAGGAAATTATTGAAGCCTCGCTGAACGATTACGGCGAAATCATTGTTTGCGAAAATCTCGATCAGGCAATCGAATTTGCAAACGAGCTTGCGCCCGAACACCTTGAGCTTTGCGTTGAGGAACCGCTCACCTATATCGGCAAAATTGATAATGCAGGCTCCGTTTTCCTTGGAAATTGGTCGCCCGAGCCTCTCGGCGATTATTTCGCAGGTCCAAATCATGTGCTTCCCACAAGCGGCACGGCAAGATTTTTCAGCCCGCTTTCTGTAGACAGCTTTGTTAAAAAATCCTCGTTTATTTATTACACCGAGCAGGAACTTGAAAAGGCAAAAGATAAAATTATTACTCTTGCCGACACTGAGGGTCTCACCGCTCATGCAAACAGTATTAAGGTTAGATTTAAATGAAAAAATTAAAGCGTTTTTCGTTTGTTGTTATGGCGATACTCTGTGCCGCTGCACTAAGTGCCTGCGGATTATATGACAAGCTGCCGGTTGAAATGCCTCAAACCACTACACAACCCGAAACTCAAACCCAAAGCGAAAATTTGGTTGTGCATTATCTTGATGTCGGTCAGGGCGACAGTGAATTTATAGAATTCCCAAACGGCGAAACCATGCTTATTGATGCCGGAGAAACCGATAAGGGCGAGACCGTGATAAGCGATATTTCCGCTCTCGGCTATAATAAAATTACTTATCTTGTGGCAACTCATCCTCATTCGGATCATATCGGCGGTATGCCGGCAGTACTTGATGCGTTTGAGGTGGCAAATGCCTATTTGCCGAATGCTTCGTCATCATCGGATATCTATGCTGAATTTCTCGATAAACTGGATGCCGAAGGCTGCAATGTTTATGAGGCGAAAAATGGTGTTTCCGTTATTCAAACGGAAAGTATTTCCGCTTATTTTGTTGCTCCGTGCGGGACGGATTATAAAAATTTGAATAATTACTCCGCCGTTTTAAAGCTTGTTTACGGCGAAACTTCGTTCCTTTTCACGGGCGACGCTCAATCGCAGTCGGAAAAGGAAATCACGGCAGATGTTACCGCCGATGTTGTTAAGGTGGGTCACCACGGCTCAAAAACCTCGTCTGGCCAGGCTTTCGTTAATGCCGTTTCTGCCGAATATGCCGTTATTGAAGTCGGTGAAGATAATTCCTACGGTCATCCGAACGACGGCATTGTGCAAAGATGGCAAAATGCCGGTGCAAAGGTGCTGCGAACTGATTTAAACGGCAGCATAACCTTTACGAGCAACGGCAATGACATTTCTTACACCTGTGAAAAAGAAGGCTGATTTTTAATGAGAGTTATTATAAACAGAATAGAAAAAGATATTGCCGTTTGCGAAATCGGCGGAAAAGTAATAAATGTGCCCTCTGAGCTTTTTGATAATTTGCACGAGGGTGCCGTGTATGATATAATAGAAAACGCAAATGCCGAAAAAGAAAAAAAAGAGCAATCGGCTCAAAAGCTTAAAAATCTTTTTAATAAGCGAAAAAATTAAATTATATATAAACCGAAGGGTTAGGGTGATTTTATGAGAACTGCCGAAATCAAAAGAAAAACAAAAGAAACCGATGTTTCGGTTGCCTTGAATTTAGACGGCGGTAAAGTTAATGTAAGAACGGGTATCGGCTTTTTTGACCATATGCTCACAGCCTTTGCCGTTCACGGCGGCTTTGGACTCGATGTTTTTGTTGAGGGCGATTTGGATGTGGACACTCATCATACTGTTGAGGATACGGGTATTGTGCTCGGCACGGCATTCAAAAAAGCACTCGGCGATATGAACGGCATAAATCGCTACGGCTCTTTCTGTATTCCTATGGACGAAAGCCTTGCGCTTTGCGCCCTTGATATTTCTAACAGACCTTTTCTTGTGTTTAATGCGGAATTTAAAGAAGAACGCTGCGGCGATTACGAAACCTGCTGCACCGAGGAATTTTTCCGCGCATTTGCCGTTAATGCAGGCATAACGCTGCACCTCAATGTGCTTTACGGCAGCAATTCCCACCATGAAATTGAGGCACTGTTTAAAGCGTTTGCCCACGCAATGAAAATCGCTGTTGCGCAGTCGGGCAGCGGAATTCTTTCTACCAAAGGCGTGCTGTGATTGCCGATTGTAATCGGTATAAAATCAAAGCAAGCTCGTACAGATAAAACAACAAAACCCGAAAGGCACATTTTATGATAATTTTACCCGCTGTCGATATTATGGGCGGCAAGCCCGTTCGCCTTTATAAAGGCGAATTTTCCACCGCTTCACAGGTTGCCGCAGACGCACTTGAAACCGCAAAAAGCTTTGTTGAAGCCGGCGCAAATTGGATACATATGGTGGATTTGGACGGCTCTTTAAAAAAAGAAAGAGTAAACAGTGATATATTTCTTTCCGTTGCCGAAAATACTCCGCTTAAGGTTGAAATAGGCGGCGGAATTCGCACAATGCAGGATATTGAATTTTATCTCACACACGGAATAGAACGCGTTATCCTTGGTTCGGTTGCACTTAAATCGCCGCAGCTTGTTAAAGACGCTATTGCCGAATTCGGCGAAAAAATAGCAGTCGGTATAGATGCAAAAGGCGGATATGCCGCAGCCGAGGGGTGGACGGAAAAATCCGATGTCTACTTCACCGATTTGGCAAAAAGTATGGAGCAAATCGGTGTTAAAACAATTATCTATACCGATATTTCTAAGGACGGCACTTTGAGCGGTCCCAATATTTCACAGCTTAAAGAGATTAACGATGCTGTTTCCTGCAATATTATTGCTTCGGGCGGAATCACAAATATTGCCGATATCCGCGCGCTGAAGGCAGAGGGACTGTACGGTGCCATCTGCGGAAAAAGCATTTACAGTAAAAGCCTTTCGCTTTCACAGGCACTGGAGGAATGCAAATGACAGAAAATTTCAATCTTGATAAATATTTCGTTAAGAGCGAGCTTATTCCGGCAGTTGTTCAGGAAAAATCTACCGGCGAGGTGCTCATGCTTGCTTATATGAATAAGGACTCGCTGAAAAAAACGCTCGAAACGGGCTACACTTGGTTTTGGTCGCGCAGCCGCAAAGAACTTTGGAATAAGGGCGCCACAAGCGGTCATCTTCAAAAGGTGGTTTCAATCAGCGGCGATTGTGATGACGATACCTTGCTTTTGCAGGTAATTCAAACCGGCGCGGCGTGCCACACCGGCAGCCACAGCTGTTTTTTTAATAAAATAAAAGATTTTTAATAAACGGGTGAATATAATGGATTTAATTAAAAACGAATATAATGTTATTATAGAAAGAAAAGAAGAAAAGGCAGAGGGGTCTTACACTGCTTATCTTTTTGAGCAGGGGCTTGATAAAATATTAAAAAAAGTCGGCGAGGAGTGCACCGAAACCGTTATTGCAGCAAAGAATAACGACAACACCGAAACGGTTTACGAAATCACGGATTTGCTTTATCATGTGCTTGTTATGATGGCATATCAAGGTATTACACCCGAGGATATTGAGGCGGAACTTGCCAAAAGGGCTGAAAAGCGAGGCAATCTTAAAAAATTCCACAATGTGGATAAAAATTCGTAATTAACGGGAATTTATGGCTTTTAAAAAATGGAACATCGCCGATGCAGATAAGGAAAAAGCCTCGGCAATAAGCGAAAAATTCAATATAGATCCTTTTGTGGCATATCTTTTGGCAGCAAGGGGAATGGAAAGCGAAATTGCTGTTTCGGAATTTCTTTCGGATGAAATTCGCCTTTCAGATCCCTTTGATTTGCTTGATATGGAAAAGGCTGTGGAAAGAATAGAAAAGGCGGTTGAATGCGGTGAAAAAATCACTGTTTACGGTGATTATGATTGCGACGGAGTAACGGCAACCGTGCTTTTGTATTCTTTTTTGCGCGATATGGGGGCAAATGTAAATTTTTATATTCCCTCACGCGAAAGCGAAGGCTACGGCCTCAATAATGCTGCCGTTAAATCTCTTTGCGATTCCGGCACTTCGCTTATCGTAACGGTTGATAACGGCATTTCTGCCGTTTCGGAGGCTGAATACATCTATTCGCTCGGTATGCAGCTTGTTGTAACCGATCACCACAGAATTCCTTCAGAATTGCCGAGGGCAGAGGCAATAGTCAATCCTCATAGGCAGGACGGCGAATTGCCTTTTACCGATTTTGCCGGAGTTGGCGTTGCATTTAAACTTGTTTGCGCAATTTACGGCGATACGGACGATATGCTTGAAAGATATGCAGATCTTGTTGCAATCGGCACAATCGGCGATATTATGCCTCTTGAGGATGAAAACAGAGGCTTTGTTAAGGCAGGTTTGCGCCTTATAAACAAAAATTCACGTCTTGGCTTGGTCGCTTTAAGGCGCGTTGCCGGCTACGGGGATAAATATGTCGGTTCGGGCGATGTTGCATTTTCGCTTTGCCCCAGAATAAATGCAACCGGCAGAATAGATAATGCAATGAAATCAGCTTCGCTTTTGCTTTGTGAGGACGGTGATGAGGCTCGCTTTATGGCAGAGCAGCTTGATATAAATAATAATCATCGCCGCAAGCTTGAAGAACGCATTGAGGCAGATGTAAAAAAACAACTCGAATATCATCCCGAACTACTCGGCGGCAGAGTAATAGTTGTTGCCGGTGAAGGTTATCATCAGGGCGTTGTCGGCATAGTTGCAAGCAGTATAACCGAGCAATACGGCAAGCCTGCCATTGTTTTGGACATTGATGAAGAAGACAATGCGCGCGGCTCAGCAAGAAGTGTTGAAGGCTTTAATATATTTGACGCCATTGCTTCATGCTCAGATTTGCTTGATCATTTCGGCGGTCACACAAAAGCTGCCGGCATGAGCCTCTCAGCAGAAAAAATTGATGAATTCAGGCAGCGCATAAACGGTTATGCTTTTGAAAATTATGCCGTTATGCCGACGCAGAGTGTTGACATCGATTTTAAAATTTCGCCGTTTTATCTTGATTTGAATTTGGCAAAGGAACTGCGTGTTTTTGAGCCTTACGGTGAGGGCAACAAAAGGGCAATTTTTGCGCTTGTCGGTCTTACATTAACCGGGATTGTTCCCATCGGCGACGGCAAGCATATTCGAATTGAATGTGATAAAAAAGGCAAAAAAATCAGAATTGTGTATTTCGGGGTAACGGAAGAGGAATTCCCGTTTAAGCCCGGCGATAAAATTGACTGTGCCGTTAAAATCGGCGTTAATCCGTATAACGGCAGGGAATATCTCTCCGTTCAAGCGGTTGATGTGCATAAGCACGGAATAGACCAGGATAAATATTTTGCCGAAAAGAGCACTTATGAGCTTTTTGTGCTCGGCAAAAACAACGATGCCGGCGTTTTCCCATCAAGAAAAATATGTGCAGGCGTTTATAAAGCACTCCGTGCAAGAAACAATAAGTTTACGGATGAGGACAGCCTTTATTTCGACCTCTCTGATATTACTTACGGTCAAATGATGTTTGCGCTTGACGCATTTTATGAAACAGGACTTGCCACGAAGGTTGGCGCCAACATCAAATTGCGCAGTGTTGCCGAAAAGGTTGATTTGGCAGGCACAAAGGTTATCAAAACGCTGAAAGGAAGAATTGGTGTTGACAACTGAATTTGACGACGGTTTTAAAGCCTTTTTTGATGAAGTTTCACAAAACGGGCATTACGATTCCGATATTATAAAAAAAGCATATGAACTTGCGGAACAGGCGCATAAAAATCAAAAACGCCGCTCGGGTGAGCCTTATATTATGCATCCCGTTGCAGTGGCTGAAATTCTTTTTAAGCTCGGCATGGATAACGAATGTATCGTTGCCGCCCTTCTTCATGATGTGGTTGAGGATACGGAATACGACCTCGATTATATAAAAGAGCATTTTGGCGACGATGTTGCCCTGCTTGTGGACGGTGTTACCAAACTCGGTAAAATTCCGCTTTCCACAAGGGAAGAAGTGCAGGCGGAAAATATTCGCAAAATGTTTATTGCAATGAATAAGGATGTGCGCGTTATTATTATCAAGCTTGCCGACAGGCTTCATAATATGCGCACCCTGCAGTTTATGCCGGATTATAAGCAGCGCGAAAAAAGCCTTGAAACGCTTGAAATTTATGCTCCGATTGCGCATCGCCTCGGTATTCGCGCCATCAAGGATGAACTTGAGGATTTGGCAGTGCGCTATCTTGACCCGATTGCCTATAAGGAAATTGAAAATTCCCTTTCAATGAAAAAGGAGGAGGGCGAAAAATTCCTCGGAAATATTACTGAGGAGCTTTCCGAAAGAATCAGCCCCATAATTAAAAACAATATTTCATCGCGCGTTAAATCCGTTCACGGCATTTTCCGCAAGGTTTACATCAAAGGCAAATCCTTTGAAGAGATTTACGATATTTATGCCGTTCGCATTATAGTTGATACCATGATTGACTGTTATAATGTGCTTGGCATCGTTCACGATATGTATAAACCGATTCCCGGCAGATTTAAAGATTATATTTCAACACCGAAGCCGAATATGTATCAGTCGCTGCACACCACCGTGCTTTCAAAAGACGGTATTCCTTTTGAAATTCAAATACGCACATGGGAAATGCACCGCACCGCGGAATTCGGTATTGCGGCGCACTGGAAATATAAGCTCGGCAAGGGCGGCAAGGATAATCTTGACGATAAACTGTCCTGGATTCACAGAATGATCGAAACCGGCGAAGCCACCGATTCGGCAGAGGATTTGGTTGCCACAATTAAGGGCGATCTTTCTATTGAAGAGGTGTATGTGTTCACTCCGCGCGGCGATATCAAAAGCCTGCCGAACGGTTCCACCGTTATTGATTTTGCCTATGCCATTCACTCGGCTGTCGGCAATAAAATGGTGGGTGCAAAAGTAGACGGCAGAATTGTTCCGCTTGATTATCAAATTAAAACCGGTGAAAGAATCGAGGTTCTCACCTCAAATCAGCAGGGCAAAGGACCCAGCCGCGATTGGCTTGCCATTGTAAAAACCGGCGAGGCACGCAGTAAAATCCGCGCATGGTTCAAAAAAGAAAAGCGCGAGGAAAATATTGAAGAGGGTAAATCCACCGTTGAAAGGGAATTGCGCCGCAATTTCATCAGACCGGATGGCGATAAATACAACGATTTTATTGCGCGCATTGCCGAAAGGCAGCATTTTTCAAATGTGGATGAATTTTATGCCGCAGTCGGCTATGGCGGTATTCAAATCAGCCGTTTAATGCCCGGCATTAAGGATGAATATAACCGAAATTGGAAAGAAAAAGAACCAGAAAAGCCGCTTCCGAATTATGCAGATAAGCCAAGAAAACCGATTCCGTCAAGCAACGGTATCATAGTAGAGGGTATTGATAACTGCCTTATCAAAATTGCTAAATGCTGCTCTCCGCTTCCGGGTGAGGATATTGTAGGCTTTATAACAAGGGGTCACGGTCTTTCAATTCACCGCAGAAATTGTGTTAATGTGCCGCAGGATTTGCAGCATTGCGCAGAACCGGAACGCTGGATTCACGCTTATTGGGATGACAGTGTTAAGGTTGAATCACAGTCTACTCTTGATGTTTTTGCAATAGACAGAGACGGTGTTGTGCTTGACATCACAAGCACGCTTATGAATATGCATGTTAAAATTCATTCCATAAACGCTCGACCGATAAATGACGGTAATTGCCTCACAACCCTTACCGTTTCGGTAAACAGCAAAGAGCATCTTGAAAATATAGTTAAAATAATAAGAAAGATAGACGGCGTTTATCATATAGAAAGAACGGGTGTTTGATTTATGAAAGCTGTTATACAGCGCGTGGCAAATGCCGCAGTGGAGGTTGACGGTAAAACTGTCGGCAAATGCGGCAAAGGCTTTATGATTTTGCTCGGCGTTATGCAGGGTGACAATAAAACCGATGCAGATAAGCTTGTTAAAAAAACGGTTAATCTGCGCATTTTTGAGGATGAAAACGGTAAAATGAATCTGTCTGCCCTTGATATCGGTGCAGAAATGCTTGTTGTTTCGCAATTTACTTTGTGTGCCGATTGCACCCACGGGCGTAGACCGAGCTTTACTCCTGCCGCACCGCCCCGGGAGGCAAATGAACTTTACGAATATTTTACCTCACAGCTTAAAGAGTCGGGCGTAAACCGAGTGGAAAACGGCATTTTCGGCGCAGATATGCAGGTGGCACTTGTGAATGACGGACCCGTAACAATTATTTTGAACAGCGAGGAATTGTCTTGATAAATGTTAAATCAATTAAGCTCGGCGAGCTTGATAACAATTGCTATTTGATAACGGATGAAGCTACGGGTGAGGCTGCACTTGTTGATTGCACCGATGCGTCGCAAAAAATGCTTGATTTTATAGGTGGCGCAAATTTAAAATATATTTTGCTCACTCACGGTCATTTTGACCATATCGGCGGCGTGCCCGAAATCAAAGAAAAATTCGCCGCGAAAGTTGTTATAAACAAAGCAGATTCGGAAATGCTTTCATCGGGAAAGGCAAGCCTTGCCGCTTTTTGCGGAATGAATCAAAAAAATACAGCTGCTGATGTTTTTGTGGCAGAAGGCTCGGAAATTATGCTCGGAGAAACTAAAATCTCGGTAATTGCCACTCCGGGTCACACAAAGGGCGGAGTTTGCTATTTGGTTGATGATTGCATTTTTACCGGAGACACTTTGTTTTTCTGCTCCTGCGGCCGCACGGATTTTCCGGGCGGCTCGGCAAATGAAATTATGCAAAGCCTTAAGCGGCTTTCCGCGCTTGATTCCGCTTTAAAGGTTTATCCCGGACATGAGCGCTTTTCAACAATCGGCTTTGAAAAGCAAAATAATCCTTATATGAGATAAAAATATGACAGTTATTGTTAAAAACCATCCCTTTTCCTACGATGTTGAAAATCTTGCCGAAATATTTTTTCCTTATGAAAAAATAAAGGTTGTTTCTCAGCCGCATGATATTGAAGATAATATCGTTGCTGTTACCGAAATGAGCACCGATGAAATTCGCGTTGAAGCCCGAGTCTTTGAAAAAAGTATAATTAAAAGCGAAAAAATAAACGCAAATTCGGACTGCCAAAATATAATGTCCGTGCTTTTTTACCGTGCGTTTTCCGAATTGCTCGGCGTTTCGTATCCGTGGGGGATTCTGTACGGCGTGCGCCCCGCAAGGTTTTGGCACAGCCTTTCGGACAAATATTCCGAAGAGCAGGCAAGAATTATTTTTGAGCAAAAATATCTTGTTTCGCCTAAAAAGCTTGATTTGGTTTCAGATGTTGCCGAAAACGAAAATAAAATAATATTGCTTTCGCAAATGAACAGTTTTTCGCTTTATGTTTCCGTTCCGTTTTGTCCAACAAGGTGCTCATATTGCTCTTTTGTGTCCCACAGCATAGAAAAGGCTGCGTCACTTGTTGAGCCTTATGTTGATTTGCTTGTGCGTGAAATTGCCGAAACGGCAAGATATGCAAAAAGCCTTGGGCTTCGGCTCGAATCCGTTTATTACGGCGGAGGCACGCCCACAACGCTTTCGGCAAATCAGCTTGCCCGTGTTGCACAGGCAATAAGCGATAATTTTGACCTTTCAAATTTGCGAGAATACACAGTTGAGGCAGGCAGACCCGACACCGTTACTGCCGAAAAGCTTGCCGCGCTTAAATCGGCAGGTGTTGGCAGAATAAGCATAAATCCGCAAAGCTTTAACGATGATGTGCTTGCAGCAATCGGCAGGCGTCACACCGTGCGGCAAACGCTTGATGCGTTTGCTCTTGCGCGCGAGGTCGGATTTGATAATATAAATATGGATTTTATCGCGGGGCTGCCGAAGGATGATATAAATTCTTTTAAGCGCAGCATTGAAACCGCTGTGTCGCTTGGAGCAGAAAGTATAACCGTGCACACACTTTGCCTTAAAACAGGCGCGTATATGGTTACGCGCGATAATGTTTTCGATCACGGCGATATCGGAACGGTTACTCAAATGGTTGATTTCAGCCGCGAATATCTTGTGGGTGCAGGTTATATGCCGTATTATATGTATAGGCAGGGTAAATCCCTCGGCAATCTCGAAAATGTGGGTTGGAGTAAGCCCGGCAGTGAATGCCTTTACAATGTGTTTATGATGGATGAAACGCACACGGTGCTTGCTGTCGGAGCAGGTGCGGTAACGCGCCTTAAAGACCGGGTAAGCGGAAAAATAGAGAGGATCTATAATTATAAGTACCCTTATGAATATATAAGCGGTTTTGATAATATGCTTAAACGCAAGGATAAAATAAATTCGTTTTATAAAAAAATCATAAACACTCATTAAAATATTACTTTTAGTATTGCAATAATATTCTTTGTGTAATATAATGTTCTTAAAGCTAATATATATAAAAGGAGTTGTTATTTATGGCAAAGCCCGATAACGGTTCAAAAATCACAAATTTTGAAGATGTGCTTTCAAAGGCTAAAAATGTGTCCGAGGTGCTTAATAAAAAAGGCTCGGCTTATTTGGAACTTTCAAGAAAGCGTATTGAATATATGGATGCAAAATCAAAGCTTGCCAAGGCATATGAAAAATTCGGCAAGCTTCAGTATTCGGCTTACATAGGCGAAGAGGTTAACGAGGATGAATATGCCGCAGCCGTTGCGGATATTGCAGCTTACCGTGAGCGTCTTGACGCCCTTGCAGCTGAACTTGACGATGCTAAAATGCCTAAGGATGCAGATGACCTTAAAAAGAACGCCGAAGAGTTCAAAAATGAAATGAAATCCGCTTCAACCGAGGCAGTTGACGCTTTTGTTCGCCAGGCAAAGGATTTTCTTAAAGCCGTTCAGCTTTCGGTTAAATCCGTTACGCCGTCTAATGTTTCGTGCGATGTTAATTCGGCAACCGAGGTTGAGGTTGAATTTAAGGAAGCCGATGAGTCGGCAACAGAGGATAAGGACGAATAATTTGATATCCCGTGAAGTTCAAAATTCACTTTGCGTAATTGTTGGGGGCAGGCGTGCCGAAGTGTAACGGCGTAAAATGCTTTTGCATTGCTCTCATTTCAACAACAAAATATCAGGCAGTGCAAATTTTTTGCACTGCTTTTTTTACGGTGGTTTTTTGGGCGATTTGAAGAAAAAGTATATTAATTCGGCTGTGTTGCTTTTAACGGCATCGGTGCTTGTTAAGGCGATAAGTGCGGTTTATAAAATTCCGCTCACGGCATATATCGGGGCAACCGGGCGCGGCTATTTTAATATGGCATATAATCTTTATATGCCGGTGCATGCAATTATTATGGGTGCATTTCCCGTTGCGCTCACTCATTTGATAAGTAAGTATCGCGAGCGTGGCGATAAAATGCATGTGGCTCGGTTAAAAAAAGCTTCCGGCATAATGTTTGTTGCCGTGGGCATTTTTGGCACGGTATTTATGATTGCCTCTGCTGTTCCGTATGCAAAATATGTTGCGTCGCCAAAATGCGTCGTTGCCGTTTTTGCTCTTGCACCAACTGTGCTTTTCTCCTCAATTTCATCGGCAAAGCGAGCGTTTGCCGAGGGACATATGAATATGAAGCCCACTTGCGTGAGCCAAATTCTTGAAGCCGTTTTCAAGCTTGTGTTCGGTTTGCTTTTTGCGAAGCTTTCGATGAACATTTTGTATTCCGAATACATCAAAACCGGTGCGGTTTTCGGCGTGAAATGCGCGGATGAAGCGCAGGCACTTTCTGCAATTTATCCTATCACCTCCGCTGCCGCAATAGCCGGTGTAACTGTCGGTTCGGTTGCGAGCTGGATATATCTTTCGGCATATGTTTCGCTTAAATATAAATCACTTTATTCTGTTGCAAAAGGCTCATGTAAAGAAGCTGCAGGCGAAATCGCTTTGTTCAGTGCGCCGATTGTCGCTTCCACGCTTATTCAAAGTCTTTCCGAATTTGCCGATCATTCAACCGTGCAAATCAGCCTCGGAATGTGTGATTTGAATGCGCTTTCGGCTGCATACGAAAATTGCCTTTCCCTAAGCGGCACGGATAAGGCGGATACGGTTGCATATGTTTACGGTCTTTTCTCTGCGGCGCATGATTTAAAAAATCTTGTTCCCGGGCTCACAATGGCACTCGGTGTTGCTGCGGTGCCTGCAATCAGTGCGGCTTATGCGGGCGGAATTGGAAAACGCTTTTCCGCTCTTATAAATTCGATTTTTAAATATATATCTCTGATTTCTTTTGGCGGCGGATTTTATCTTTCGCTGCTTTCAAAAGAAATTTTAACCCTGCTTTATCAAAATTCAAACTATGATATAGTGCTCGGCTGTAATAATCTTGTGAAACTGTACGGCTTTATAACGGTTTTGTTCTCGCTTTCCGGTGCCGCGGTGTTTGCCGTGCAGTCTGTGGGGCTTGCTTCAAAAAGCATTCCGTCCTTTGCCGTTGCCGGCGCTTTACGCGTTATCTTGAATTTGCGCCTTGTTTCAAATGCGGAACTTAATATTTACGGCAATGTTGCTGCCGATGCTGCGGCATATACGGTTATTCTTGCGGCAAATCTTTTTTTGCTTGCAAAATATGCCGGCGTTAAATTCACGGCTTTTCGTTCGTTTATATTGCCTTGTGCATGCTGCCTTGTTTCGTATTTTGTTGCGATTTTTATTTATGGCTCTTTGTTTTCCGGAGGCGGAATGCTGCGGCGATTTGTTTTGCTCGGCATAATTTATGCTTTTTGTGCCGTATCATTGACAATTTTATCAAAAACTGTTTCTTTTTCTGAAATAAAAAGTTTTGCAAACGGCAAAAAAACTGCCTAATCCCTTGATTTTATGCAGGATTTATAGTATTATCTATTTAGACGAATTGATCTGAAGGGGTGTTACGGTGTCGGTCGATTTTGAAATTAAAGATAATTACGATATCAATGATTTTCTTCGGCTTGTAACCGCGTTACGATCACCCGGCGGTTGCCCGTGGGACAGAAAACAAACCCATGAATCAATAAAAAAGAATTTCATCGAGGAAACCTATGAGGTTGTTGAAGCCATAAATAAGGCTGATGTCGAAAGCCTTAAGGAAGAACTCGGCGATGTTCTTCTTCAGGTTGCCATGCATTCCGAAATGGAAAGCGAAAATGGCAGTTTTGATTTTAATGATGTTGTTAACGATATTTGCAAAAAACTTGTTGTGCGCCATCCGCATGTGTTTGGCGATGTTGCTGCCCAAAGCAGCGACGAGGCTTTGCAAAATTGGGATCAGGTTAAGCTTAAAACCAAGGGCATGAAAAAGCAAAGCGAGGCAATGATTAAAGTGCCGCGCGAATTTCCCGCCTTAATGCGTGCACAAAAGGTGCAGGAAAAGGCAGCAAAAGCAGGCTTCGATTGGGATGATCTTAACGGAGCTGTCGATAAGCTGCACGAGGAGATTGATGAGTTAGAAACTGCTTTGGCCGCAGGTGTCGGCAAAGATATTGAGGAAGAATTCGGCGATGTGCTGTTTTCCTGTGTTAATGTTTCGCGTTTCATCGGGGCAGACAGCGAAGAGGCTTTAACCGCCTCCACAGATAAATTCATCAAAAGATATCTTTTGGTGGAGCGGCTTGCTGCAGATGATGGGCTTGATATGAAAACCGCCTCAATAGAAGAACTTGATAAGCTGTGGGATAAAGCAAAGATAATAATTGCCGAAAAGGCTAAAACGGAGGAATTTAAATGAACAAAACAGAACTCGTAGCAGCAGTTGCTACAAAAGCAGATCTCTCAAAGAAAGACGCAGAAGCAGCAGTTAAGGCAGTTCTCGATGCCGTAACCGAGGCTCTTGCAGACGGCGAAAAGGTAGCACTCGTTGGCTTCGGTACATTTGAAGTTAAAGAGCGCGCAGCTCGCACGGGCAAAAATCCCCGTACCGGCGAAGCTATTGAAATCCCTGCATCAAAGGTTCCTTCCTTTAAAGCAGGCGCAGCTCTTAAGAACGCTGTAAAATAAGTTCGCTTTCAGCCGCTCTGTTGAGCGGCTGTTTTTTTTGGTTTGGTGGTAAAATATGAGATTGGATAAATATTTAAAGGTTTCCAGAATAATAAAAAGGCGCACTGTTGCAAACGAAGCGTGCGATGCCGGAAGGGTAGAGGTAAACGGTCGCGTTCAGCGTGCTTCTTATGATGTTAAGGTTGGCGATGTTATCACGCTCAATATCGGTCAGGCTCCGAAAAAATACCGTGTTGAAGCCGTAACAGAGCATGCGCTTAAAGAAGATGCCGTAAAAATGTTCACACAGCTTTAATCGCCTGATTTAAATGCTTGCCGATTTAATCATTTTTTGCTTTATTTTTTCATATTATTAAACGGTGATTGTAATGGAAGAAAAAGCAAAAAAATCTCATTGCCTGCAGCTTGAAAACCGAAACGGGCTTAAAATGACGGGCGTAATTGATGTTGAGGCGTTTGACAGTGATTGTGTAACGGCTTACACGGATTACGGCTGCCTTACCGTTAACGGTAACACCCTGCATATTGACGAGCTTAATATTAATGACGGCATTCTTCAAATCAGCGGCGAGGTTTCGGCTCTTGTTTACAGCAGTAAAAAATTAAAGGAAAACAGCTTTTTTAAGAGGGTATTCGGTGCTTAAAATTTCAGCCGTGTTTTTAATTTGCGGCTTTCTGAGCGGTACGATTTATGATTTGGTGCGCTTTTTAGGGCTTTCGTTTTCTGCCAAGGCGGCGGTGTTTTTCTTTGATTTTCTGTTTTTTGTTGAATATTCTGTGCTGTTTTTTATTTTATTGCTCGGATTTAATAACGGCATTATGAGGACGATGTATGCCGCTGCCTATTTCGGAGGATTTATCGCTTATCTTTTGCTTATAAGCAGAAAAACAATTGCTCTTCGTAAAAAAGCGGCACTCGGCTTAAATAACTTTATTAAAAAACAAAAACAAAGTTTTAAAAAAGTATTGCAATTTATGCACAAGCTGTATTATAATAAATTTGTGTTACACAATAAGTTAAAATCCGGTGATAAGAATGGCAAAGCTTTTTCGCAGCCTAAAAGAAAATAAAAAAGCACGCTCTGCTGTTGTTTTGGCAGGGCTTGTTGTTATGTTCTTTATTTGCGGCGGAATTATCGCTTCACAGTATTCGGATATCAGCCGCCTTAAAAAGCAAGAGGCTGTTTACACGGCTCAGCTTCAGGCACAAAATACCGAAAACGAAAAGCTTGAGCAAATTCTTGATTCGGACGACAGAGATGAATATATCGAGCAAAAAGCCCGTGAAAAAGGTTATGTTAAATCTGATGAAATCGTGTTTTACGATGTTGCGGGCAGTAAATAATTAAAATATTGTTTGTTAAAGCCGGGATTTTGGGCAACCCTCAGTCCCGGCTTCTTTTTTGGAAATTCGTCGAAAAAGCAATTTTTGAAGTGCGCTTTGCAGTCGGCGATTTTGTTGCACCGTTTCGGCTGCGGTCGGTGTGATTTTTTATCGCAGTCGGAAAGAGTTGGAAAATATGAAAAATATCGATTCCTCGCGTATAACAGAAGCAGTTAAGAAGCTTGTCATCGAAGCAAATAAGGTGCTTCCGTCCGATCTGGCAAGTTGCATTGCGTGCGGCGAGAAAAATGAAAGTAATCAAACAGCTAAATCGGTGCTTTCGGACCTTTTGACAAATCTGGACGCTGCCGCAGAGTTTGATATTCCGATTTGCCAGGATACGGGCATGGCTGTTATTTTTGCCGAAATAGGGCAGGATGTGCATATTACCGGCGAGGATTTTGAAACCGCCGTAAATAAAGGCGTTTCGCAGGGATATGTTGATGGGCTTCTCAGAAAATCCGTTGTGCACGATCCGTTTTGCGATAGGGTAAACACAAACGATAATACTCCGGCGGTTATTCACACCCGAATTGTGCCCGGCGATAAAATCAAAATCACCGCTGCGCCGAAAGGCTTCGGAAGCGAAAATATGAGCGCGCTCAAAATGTTTACCCCAAGCGCAAAAAGGCAGGATATAATTGATTTTATTGTCGACGTTGTTAAAAAAGCCGGCTCAAATCCGTGTCCTCCGATTGTGCTCGGAATAGGAATAGGCGGCGATTTTGAATATTCCGCCCTGCTTGCGAAAAAGGCGCTTTGCCGCAGTGTTTCCCTGCGCAATCCCGTGCCTTTTTATGCCGAGCTTGAAAGCGAATTGCTTGAAAAAATAAATGATCTCGATATCGGTCCGCAGGGCTTCGGCGGCAAAACCACGGCGCTTGCCGTTAATATCGAAACTTATCCCACGCATATTGCAGGGCTTCCTGTTGCAGTTAATGTTGGTTGCCATGTAACCAGGCACGCTTCTGCCGTTATCGAATAAATTAAGGATTAAATTTTATGTATTATTATATGACCGCCACCTGCCTTTTCGGGCTTGAGGGCCTTGTTTCGCAGGAACTTAAATTTATGGGTGCCGAAAATGTTTGTGCCGAAAACGGCAGAGTGTTTTTTGAGGGCGATGAAAATATTCTTGCCCGTGCAAATATAAATTCACGCTTTTCCGAAAGAATTATGATTGTGGGCGACAGATTTAAAGCCACCACCTTTACCGAGCTTTTCGATAAGGTTAAGCTGATAAATTGGTGTGATTTCATCGGCAAAAACGATGCGTTCCCCGTTAAGGGCTATAGTATCGATTCCATGCTTCACTCCGTGCCCGATTGCCAAAAAATTATAAAAAAGGCTGTTGTTGAAAGCCTTAAAGAGGATTACAGAATCGATTGGTTCAGAGAAACCGGTGCCGTTCACCAAATCCGTTTTTCGATTATTAAGGATGACGTAACTGTTATGCTCGATACCTCGGGCGCAGGGCTTCATAAAAGGGGATACCGCCCCGAATCAAACGACGCTCCCATCAGGGAAACTCTTGCCGCTGCAATGTGCTCGCTTTCGAAACTGCGCCATTACCATGCGCTTTATGACCCGTTTTGCGGCAGCGGCACCGTGCTTATTGAGGGCGCAATGCTTGCCCATAATATAGCACCGGGCTTAAACCGCGAATTTGCCGCACAGAATTGGGATATTATTCCCGAAAATGTTTGGAAAAGTGAAAAGGAACGCTGCCGCGATTTTGTTAAAACAGACACGGATTTCGTGGCTTTCGGCAGTGATATAGACGATCACGCCCTTGCCCTCACTCATATAAACGCAAAGCGTGTTGGTATGCATAAATTTCTGCGCCTTTCAAATGCCGATATTGCCGATTTTAAACCGCAAACGGAAAACGGCACACTTGTAACAAATCCGCCTTACGGCGAGCGTATGCTTGATATAAAAGAGGCGGAACGCCTTTATAAAATAATGGGTGAAAAATTCGCTCCCCGCCACGGTTGGAGCTACGGCATAATTTCGCCCGATGAAGAATTTGAAAAATGCTTCGGCAGGCGCGCCGATAAGCGCAGAAAGCTTTATAACGGCATGATAAAATGCCAATATTATATGTATTTCAAATAAAATAAGCCGAAAAAGCAGCGACAAACGGATATTTCCGTTCGCCGCTGCTTTTTTTTTGCCTGCAATCAAATTTTATTTGTTTCTTCAACAGCCAAATCGAGAATAACCGAAATTGTAAAATTACTCCTCGATCTTCATTGCATTATATGATGTTAGCACAGCTTCATCGCTTATATTGCAGCCGAGCTCCCAAATAGGCACATTGGCAAATATCTTTTCAAGCACATCAAAAAGTTTTTCCATTTTGTCAGCTCCGAGCTTGCGCACGGTTTGCGAAAAGATGTTGTAAATCGACTTTGATGTGTCGGCTTTTTTTATATGGTTTGTTTCATTGCGCTCAAGAAAGCAAATTCCGCCGAGCGGCAGCATTTCGGGTGTGGAATAATCGTATTTTCCGCTCCACGGCGTGCCGCAGGCGTAAACTTTGCCGTCTATAAATCTTATGGCGGGTTTATCGTCGTTCACAATGTGTGCTCTGTCGCCGAAATGCTTCAGCCAAAGCTGTGTGTGCGTTGATTTGCCTGTGCCGCTGTCTGCCGAAAAGGCATATGCAATGCCGTCCACCGCCACGCAGGAGGAGTGGAGCAATATGCCGTCAAAATCAATAAGTGCGGTGTAAAAATCACTGCCCGTAAGCATGTATTCCCAATCGTCACTGTTAAGCTCCGGGTGCTCCGCCATTGCGGCTTTAACTCTTTCGGGGGTTACATTTATTGTAATGTCCGTTTTTTGGTTTTCGCTTTGGTTTTCCGAAAAGTAGGGCATAGCCTGCTTTTCAGTGCGCCCTTTAATATTTTTTATTTCAACTTTAAGCCCTGCAATATCGCAAATCGCCATTTGGTTTACCTCTCAATCTATCGGTTTCAGTATAATTTATTGCCGTGATTTAGTCAAGCCCAATAATTTTAACTCGGTTAAATTTACCTGCGCTTTTTGAACTTCGAGAGGTTGACTTTTGCCGATTCTTGAGTTATAATGGAACAAATGTTCGATTATAAACAAAAAAGAGATGAAATGAATTGGAACGCACTGTTTTGCATGTTGATTGCAATAAATTTTATGCTTCGGTGGAATGCCTGCACCGCCCGGAAATACGCAATAAGCCGGTTGCGGTGGGCGGCAGCGTTGAGGATCGCCACGGCATAATTTTAACTAAAAATGAAATTGCTTCAAAATACGGAATCAAAACAGCCGAACAGATTTGGCAGGCAAAGCAAAAATGCCCAGAACTTGTGGTAGTGCCGCCGAATTTTCCGCTTTATGTTCGCTTTTCAAATATGGCGCGCAATATTTATAAGGATTATTCCGAATATATAGAGCCTTTTGGGTTGGATGAAAATTGGATAGATGTTACCGGCAGCCGCCAAAGCGGCGAGGAGATAGCAAATGAAATCCGCCGCCGCGTTAAATTTGAACTCGGAATTACGGTCAGCGTAGGTGTTTCGTGGAATAAAATTTTTGCTAAATTCGGCTCGGATTATAAAAAGCCGGATGCCGTAACGGTTATAAATAAGGAAAATTATAAGGATATCGTGTGGAAAAGTCCTTGCGCGGATTTGCTTTTTGTGGGCAGATCAACGGCGAAAAAATTAAATTCCTACGGCATATATACCGTTGGTGATATTGCAAATTCGGATTGCGGCTTTTTGCGCTCCGTTTTCGGCAAAAACGGCGAAATGCTTTATCGCAATGCAAACGGGCTTAATGCCTCGCCCGTTGCCCGTGTTGATGACGGGCAGGCGGCAAAAAGCGTCGGCAATTCTGCCACAACTCCGCGCGATATGGTTAATAATGAGGATGTTAAGGCAGTGTTGATGATGCTTTGCGAAAGCGTTGCCCAAAGGCTCAGAAAGCAGGGTGTAAAGGGCAAAACGGTCACAATTTATGTTCGCGATAAGGATTTAAAAAGCTTTACCCGTCAGGGTCAGCTTGCCGCGTGCAGCGATGTTTCCACGGAAATACTTGATGAAGCCATGGTTTTGTTTGTGCAAAATTACAATTGGTTGAAGCCTGTGCGCAGCGTAGGCGTTTCAGTTTCTGATTTCGGTGAGGATTTTTTGCAATTTGATTTGTCCGGCAACGCACTGCGCCACGAAAAGCTTGAAAAGGTTGAGCACACGGTGGATGATATTCGCCGCCGATTCGGCGATTCGGCTGTTTTGCGTGCCTCGCTGCTCTGTAAGGATGATCTAAAAGCCTCAAAGAAAAATCCGGAGCAGCAGCCGCTCGGCAGCTTTAAAACATGGAAAGGAATGTGTTGATTATGATTAAAAAATATATTGAGGTGCTTGCAAAATTCGATACGGAGGGCAAAATTATTCCCTTTATGATTAAGCTTGACGATGAAAAATACGAAATAGATAAGGTGCGCGACATCCGCCCGGCGGCTTCGCTTAAAAGCGGCGGTGCCGGGATCAGATACACTTGTTCCATAATGGGAATGGAAACATATCTTTTTCTTGAAGAATCAAAATGGTTTATCGAATCGGCAGTGTGCTGAATTGCGAACTGTTATTAGGATGAAGCAATTATTTTTTGATAAATTCGAGCTTTGTCCGCGGTCGGAAAACATCTGTCCGCCGTATGTGGCACATTTTATAGTTTTATGTGCCTTTTGAAGCTTCTTTCTAATCATTTTATACATTGCATTGCCACTTAAATAGTGATAAAATATTTTGCAAAAGGAGTTGTGTTATATGAAAACTTATGCAGAAATGAGCAGGGAAGAGCTTCTTTCCGAAAAAGCTTCTCTTGAAGAAAGATATAATGAATTTAAGGCACGCGGTCTTAAGCTTGATATGAGCCGCGGCAAGCCCTGCAAGGAGCAACTTAATCTTTCTGTTGCTCTTAATGATGTTGCCGATTATATTTCGGACGGCGTTGATGTAAGAAACTACGGTATGCTTGACGGTATTCCGAGCTGTAAAAAGCTTTTTGCCGAATTAATGGGTGTTAAGCCGGAAAATGTTATCGTCGGTCCCACATCAAGTCTTAATCTTATGTTTGATTATGTTTCGCAGTGTTTCACTCACGGCGCAGGCAGCACACCTTGGTGCAAGCTTGACAAGGTTAAATTCCTTTGCCCTGTTCCGGGCTATGACCGCCATTTCACAATTCTTGAGCATTTCGGAATTGAAATGATAAATGTTGATATGAAGGCGGACGGTCCCGATATGGATGCCATTGAGGAACTTGTTAAAGACCCTGCCGTTAAAGGTATGTTCTGTGTGCCGAAATATTCAAATCCGCAGGGTATCACCTTCAGCGATGCGGTTGTTCGCAGAATTGCGGCTCTTAAGCCGGCTGCAGAGGATTTCAGAATCGTTTGGGACAATGCTTATTGCATTCATGATTTGGTTGAAAACGGCGATAAACTGCTCAATATCTTTGATGTGCTTCCCGAATACGGCAATGATGATCTTGTTGTTGAGGTTTGCTCAACTTCAAAAATCACGTTCCCCGGCGCAGGCGTTTCGGCAATAATCGCAAGTGATAACAATATTAAAATGATTAAATCACGCCTCAATGCTCAGGTTATCAGCTATGATAAAATGAATCAGCACCGCCATGTTGTTTTCTTCGGCGATGCAAACGGCGTGCTCAATCATATGAAAAAGCATGCGGCAATCCTTAAGCCCAAATTCGATATCGTTCTCAAAACACTTGATGAAGAGCTTGCAGGCAAAGGCATAGCTTTTTGGGTTGCTCCCAAGGGCGGCTATTTCATCAGTCTTGATGTTATGGACGGATGCGCAAAAAGAGTGGGCGAGCTTTGCAAAGCTGCAGGTGTAACCTTAACCTCCGTAGGCGCAACCTATCCCTATGGAAAAGACCCGAACAATAAAAATATCCGCATCGCACCGAGCTTTCCGCCGGTTGATGAGCTTTCACTTGCAGCAGAGCTTCTTTGCATATGCACACAGCTTGCCGCTGCAGAAAAATTGCTTGGGTGATTTTCGCCGGGCACGGATATATTTTTAATCGATTATAGCTTGTGCATAATTTTAAAGGCGGATGTCATCATTCGCCTTTTATGCTTTTTTTGAATTGAGTGTTTTTATGTTAAATAATGTTAGTAAAAAAACAAAGGGTGTAATTTTTATAATTCTTTCGGCACTCTGCTTTACGGGAATGAACTCTTTTGTGCGCCTTGCAGGCGATTTGCCGACCGTTCAGAAGGTGTTTTTTCGCAATTTCGTGGCAATGATTTTCGCTTTTGCCGCAATGTTGAAATCGCATGAAAGTTTTAAGCCGAAAAAAGGCAGCATGAAATTTTTGATAATTCGCTCCACACTCGGTCTTGCAGGCGTTTTCGGCAATTTTTATGCGCTTGACAGAATTGAACTTGCCGACGCTTCCATGCTCAATAAAATGAGCCCGTTTTTTGTGCTGATTTTTTCCGCAATTTTTATTAAGGAAAAGGTTAAACCAAAGCAGGCAATTGCCATCGGCGTGGCGTTTGTCGGCGCACTGTTTATAATTAAGCCCACTTTCAGCAATCCCGATATCTTGGCAACTCTTGCCGGATTTGGCGGCGGAATGGGCGCAGGTGCGGCATACACATGCGTTCGCAAACTCGGCTTGCAGGGCGAAAACGGCAAACTGATTGTGCTGTTTTTCTCCGTTTTCTCTTGCGCCGTAACTTTGCCTTATTTGATTTTTAATTATCATTATATGAGCGCGCAGCAGTGGGCGGCGCTTCTTATGGCAGGCGTCTGTGCGGCAGGCGGTCAGTTTTCTATTACTGCGGCATACACAAATGCTCCCAGCAGAGAAATCTCGGTTTACGATTATTCGCAAATCATTTTTTCGGCAATTGTTGGCTTTTTCGTTTTCGGGGATGTGCCGGATATATGGTCGTTTTTAGGCTATTTTATCATCTGTTCAATGGCTGTTTGGATGTTTGTTTATAATAATAAAAAGCCTGCAACTAAAAAATAATATCCTTGCAAGAACACTTTTACCGTCACAATATATTGTGTAAAGTGAAAACACTTGCATTTGTCTATATATTGTGCTATAATCAATTCTTGTAAGCAGTTGAGCCGAAATTAAAGGCGGCTCTTGTGTTGGTTCAAAAACTATAAGGGGGTTTTGATTTATGAAGTGCCCGTTTTGCGGATGTGAGGAAAGCAAGGTAATCGATTCCAGACCGACGGATGAGAACGAAAGAATCCGCCGCCGCCGTGAATGCGTTCAGTGCGGAAAAAGATTCACCACATATGAGGTAATTGAGGATGTGCCGATTATCGTAATAAAAAAAGATAAAAGCCGCGAGGTGTTCGACAGGAATAAGGTTCTTAAGGGTATGCTACGCGCCTGCGAAAAGCGCCCGGTAACCTCAACGGAACTTGAAAACGCAATAAACGAAATCGAAGCTACTCTTCAAAGCGCAACGGACAGGGAAGTAACAAGCGTTCGTATCGGCGAGCTTATTATGGAAAAGCTTAAGGGCATAGATGAGGTTGCTTATGTTCGATTTGCATCGGTTTATAAGGCATTTGATTCTGCTTCGTCTTTTATTGAAGAAATATCAAAATTATAATATCGCCTAATAGGGTAAAACAAAAGCATTGCGTGTTAAATCGCAATGCTTTTTCTGTGTCTGAAAAAAATATTTGTTTTTGTGTGGATTTTACAATTTGCCTTAAAAATTAAGACTAATTTTACTAATTGCTCTATGCACAATGTATAAAAGTTTTAGTATTTATAAGGTTGTCTGTCTTTGCCGCTTGAATAAAAATCATCTGCCACGATTTTGTAGCGTTCATATGCTCTTGAAACGGCGTCGTGCCAGCTTATATATATGTCTTTTTGGGCACCGAGTCCAACTTTTTCCATATATTCGCGCCTGTTTGCAATTTCGCAAAGCTTGGCAAAAACGCTTTGGGCACTTTCATCGCAAAGAAAACCGTTTACGCCGTCCGAAACACCTTCTGCGGCACACGAACCGCTAACTAAAAGTGACGGCGTTGCGCAGGAAGCCGCTTCGCGCACCACAAGACCGTTTGTATCAAATGTGGAGGGGAATATAAGCAAATCGGACGCAGCATAATGCTGCTGCATTTTTTCTCTGTTCAGCATTTTGCCGGTGTTTACGATTTTATCCGCAATTCCCAGCCTTTGATAATATCTTTTGATTTTGTTTTCATCCGCACCGAAGCCAAGCATTATCAGCCTGAAATCCTTGCCGGCGTTTTTCATCATTTTGCAGGCGTCAAGAATTATTTTTATGTTTTTGTACCAAATCATTCTTCCTGCATATATAAAGAGAGGCACATTTTGCGGAATACCGTAAGAGGCTTTTATTTCTGCGGTTATTTTTCGGTCAATTATCGTTTTCGGCATATCACAGCCGTTTGGCATAACGATAAAATCGCCCTCGTAGCCTATCTTGCGCAGGCTGTCTGCCGTGCCGGCACTTGTTACCCAAACCTCATCGGCTGCATTGATGTTGTTGAGTAAAAAGTGATATGAAAAATCCCTTGCCGGTTTTGTGGGTATGCGCCTGTCAAAATCATATTCGTACTTTGTGTGGTAGGTAAGCACTGTCGGTATTCTGAGTTTTCTGTTCACCAGTCTGAAATAATAGCTTGTGGCAAGCGGGCAGTGGCTGTGAAGCACATCAAAGCCTCTGTTTATAATTTCGTAGCTGAGTCTGTCGCCGAACGGCCAACCGAAACTGTATCCCTCTTTTGACGGAATCCACCAGCTTTTGTATCTGAAAATTTCGTAATCGTAATTTGCGTCTTGCTGATTTGGGTTTTTCGGTGTAACTATCACGGCTCTGCCGTGCTCTTTGTTAATCAGCGAGGCATAGTTTTGGGCAACATTGCTGATGCCGTCCGTAGTTGGCGGAAAAGCGTCCGTTCCCACGGCTATTTTTAACTCGGAATTCATATTGAAACCTCTTAAAATTATTTATTGTAATATATCACAAATTATTCTTTTTGTAAATCATAAAAATAAATTCGATAAATTGTTAATAAAAGGTTGATAATTGCCTGCCGAATATTATATAATAATAAATAATATATAGCAGTGCGCTTTTTGCGCCCTGAAGCCGCAGGGGAGGGCTGCCTTTTATGTCCGAGCATTATACAGTGTCGCTTCAAAAAATTATAGATTCACACGGGCTTGAAACAATCTATTTGCCGCAGGATGCAAATGAAATTTTGATTGATACCAATGAGGTTAACAGACCGGGTATCGTCCTTACGGGATATACGGATTATTTTGATCCGCGCCGTATTCAAATTTTGGGGTGGACGGAATTCGGCTTTCTTCAAAATATGAATCGCGAAAAGCAAATTGAATCGGTTTCAAAATGGCTTTCTCTTAAGCCTGCCGCCGCAGTTATAACAAGAGGGCTTGAAACACCGGAATATTTTGAAAAACTTTTTGAGCAGCACGGTGTGCCGCTTTTAAAAACGAGCGAGGAAACTTCGCCGTTTCTTGCCAATCTTATTCAGTATCTTAATACAAGCCTTGCTCCGCGTATAACGCGCCACGGAGTGCTTTGCGAGGTTTACGGCGAGGGCATTTTGATTATCGGCGAAAGCGGCGCAGGTAAATCGGAAACAGCGGTCGAGCTTATTAAAAGGGGTCATCGCCTTATTGCGGACGACGCCGTTGAAATCAGACGAACGGACGCACGCACGCTTGTCGGCTCTTCGCCTAATAATATTCGCCATTTTATCGAACTTCGCGGTATCGGCATAATCAATGCCCGCCGCCTTTTCGGTATGGGCTCCGTTAAGGATACGGAAAAAATAAATATGGTTATAAGTCTTGAACCGTGGGAAGCCGGTAAGGCTTACGATAGGCTCGGTATAGATAATGAATACACAAAAATCCTTGATGTTAAGGTGCCTGTTATCACGGTGCCCGTAAACCCGGGCAGAAACCTGGCTGTTATCATAGAAACCGCCGCCATGAACAACAGGCAAAAGAAAATGGGCTATAATGCAGCGCGTGAGCTTATGATCGGTCTCGGAATGGATGATTTTGAGCCTGAGGAAAAAGAAGTTAAATTCTGGCAGGATTAAATTTTCTGCATAAATTTCGCCGAACGGCGTTTTATATAAAATTTTGAAAGGTTGTTTAAATTTATGTACAGTATCGGAATTGATCTCGGGGGAACTAATATTGTGGCTTCCGTTGTGGACGACGATTATAATATCCTCGGCACGGGAAAAACTCCCACCGCCGCACCGCGCTCTGCGGAGGAAATATTTGATGATATTGCGGCAATGTGCCGTGCGGCAGTTGAAAATGCAGGCTTGAAAATGAGTGATATTTCAAGTGCGGGTATGGGTACACCGGGCACGGTAAATGAATTCGGCATTATTGAATTTGCAAACAACCTCGGTTTTAACGATGTTCATGCAAAGGAAATGCTTGAAAGTCGCCTTGAAAACATTCCGGTGTTTGTTGAAAACGATGCCAACTGCGCTGCACTCGGTGAGGCTTATGCAGGCAGCGGTCACGGTGCTCAAAACTTTGTTGCAGTAACGCTCGGTACGGGTGTAGGTTCAGGTATTATTGTTGACGGTAAAATTGTTTCCGGCGTAAACTGTGCCGGCGGTGAGTGCGGTCACACGGTTATAGTACTTGACGGCGAGCCTTGCAGCTGTGGCAGAAACGGTTGCTGGGAGGCTTACGCTTCAGCTACGGCTCTTATCCGCCAAACAAGAAAGGCAATGGAAGAATATCCCGATTCCGTTATGCATGAAATCGTTAAGGAAGACGGTAAGGTAAACGGTAAAACGGCGTTTGACGCAATGCGCAAGGGTGATGTGGCAGGCATTAAGGTTGTTGATAACTACATAAAATATGTTGCTTGCGGTCTTATCAATCTTGTAAACGCACTTCAGCCGGAAATCATTTGCATAGGCGGCGGAATTTGTAACGAGGGTGAAACTCTTATGAAGCCGCTTCGCAGATTTGTTCAAGCCGAAAGATATTCAATTCACAGCAAAATCCAAACAAAAATCGTAAGGGCAGAGCTTGGCAACGATGCAGGTGTTATCGGCGCAGCTCTTCTCGGCAGAACTAAATAACGGTGATATATTGGAAAAGCTTATAGATTATATTAAGTCATTCGGCGGCAAATATGCCGAAAACGAACCTATGAGCCGCCACACCACCTTCAAAATCGGCGGTGCGGCAAGGCTTATGTTCTTTCCGAAAAGTGCCGATGAAGCAGCAGATGTTATCAAATATTGCCGTGCGGAAAATATAAGATACATGGCGGTTGGAAACGGCTCAAATCTTTTGGTTGCCGACACAGGTATAAATGCCTGCGTTATTTGCTTCGGCAGTGATTTTGCCGATATAAAGCTTATTGAAAATGATGTAATTTATGCCCAAAGCGGTGCTTCGCTTATGAAAGTTTGCCGCTTTGCTCTCGAAAACGGGCTTTCCGGTTTGGAATTTGCATTTGGTATTCCCGGCTCATGCGGCGGTGCGGCGTTTATGAATGCCGGCGCGTACGGCGGCGAAATGAAAGATGTGCTTTTTAAATGCGAACATATTGATAAAAACGGAGGCTTCGGCACGCTTTCCGGTGACGGGCTTGCGCTGTCTTACAGGCATTCGGCATATTACGATAATGAATGTGTCGTAACCGGCGTTTATATGAAACTTAAAAAAGGCGATAAAACCGAAATAAAAGCAAAAATGGATGACTTTTTGCAACGCAGAAAAGATAAGCAACCGCTTGAATATCCGAGCGCAGGTTCAACTTTTAAACGCCCCGAGGGTTATTTTGCAGGCGCACTTATTGAGGATTGCGGTTTAAAGGGGAAAAGCGTCGGCGGTGCTCAGGTCAGCACAAAACACGCCGGCTTTGTAATAAATAAAGGAGGGGCAACTTGCAACGATGTTTTAAATCTTTGCAAAGTGTGCTCCGAAACAGTGTATGAAAAGAAGGGCGTTGTGCTCGAAATGGAAATAAGGGTAACAGAATAATGAATAACTCAAAAGAATTAGTAATTATAACCGGACTTTCAGGTGCCGGTAAATCAACGGCAATGGGCTTTATGGAGGATATCGGCTATTATTGCATTGATAATATGCCTCCTGTTTTGCTCGGCACATTTGTTGAACTTATCTCTAAAAGAGAGGAATATTCAAAGGTTGCAATCGTGATCGATATTCGCTCAACCGATAATTTCAGCGGCATTATAAAAACTCTTGACGAGCTTGAAAACACAGGATATGATGTTAAAATCGTTTATCTCGACATTAAAACGCATGTTGCACTCAAACGCTATAAACTCACACGCAGAAAGCATCCTTATGCGGACAGATTTAACGGCGATATTTCGCAGGCACTTGCGTTTGAACGCGAGGCAATGGCACCCCTGCGCTCCAAAGCCGATTTTGTTGTGGACAGCTCCGATTTAACGGGCAATCAGCTCAGAACAAGGCTTACTCAAATTCTTGTCGGCGATGATAAAGATATTATGAACATCCATGTTGAATCGTTCGGATTTAAGCACGGTATTCCCTCCGAGGCGGATTTTGTTATTGATGTTCGCTGCCTTCCGAATCCTTATTGGGTTGAAAATCTGCGCAGCAAAACAGGGCTTGATAAAGAAGTGCGCGATTATGTTTTTTCATTTGACGAATCAAAGCAGCTCCTTCATAAATTGATTGATATGCTTGATTTTCTTAATCCGCTTTATATCAAAGAGGGTAAAAGCCAAATTGTTTTTGCCATCGGCTGTACCGGCGGCAATCATCGCTCTGTTGCGATTGCTGAAGCTCTTAAAGAGCATTTTGAAAAGAAATGGGATAATGTTTCCGTTAATCACAGGGATATAAGCAGAGCTTGATTAAATTTAAATTTTATTGGAAATCAAAAGTCCAAAACGGCGTTTTGGGCTTTTGATTCGGTTTGGAAGAAAATAAATGTCTTTTTCGATGCAGGTAAAAAATGAACTTGTAACAAAAGAATACGAAAGCAGTTGTTGTAATAAGGCTTTGCTTTACGGCATGTGTATTTTTGGCAGAAGCTTTTCAACGGCGGCGGTTTCCCTGCAAACGGAAAACGAAGCGGCAGCGCGGCTTTACGGTGAATTGCTGCTTCGGCTTTTTAATATAGAAGCCGAAATTTCCGTTTCGCCCGGCGGCAGAAACTACACTGTTTCTGTTAAAAACCGTTCGGATTGCACCAAATTGCTTAAAAGCTTCGGGCACGACGGAGTAGGCAGCATTAAAATAAATCACGCTAATTTCGATTGCGAAAATTGTGTTAATGCTTTTATAGCCGGTGCGTTTCTTTCCTGCGGCACTGTTTCCGATCCTCATAAGGATTATCATCTTGAATTTACCGTGGCTTATCACAACCTTTCAAAAAGCCTTTTTACCTTGCTTGATGAAAAGGAACTTAATCCCAAATACACAAACCGAAAAGGATATAATATCATCTATTTTAAAGAAAGTGAATCAATAGAAAACTGCCTTTATATTATGGGTGCGTCGGATTCAATGTTTGAAATGATGCATATTAAAATCGTTAAAGATTTCAGAAATAAGGCAAATAGGCAGGCGAATTGCGAAACGGCAAACATAAATAAAATGGTAAACGCCGTTGCTGTGCAAATGAAGGCGATTGAAAAAATATGGTCTCTTAAAGGGCACAAATATTTAAATGAAAATCTTGAAGCGGTTGCCAAGCTTAGGTACGACAATCCCGATTCAAGCCTAGCCGAGCTTGCCGAAATGTGCGAACCGCCGATTAGCAGAAGCGGAATAAATCACAGGCTTAAAAGAATTGTTGAAACGGCTGAGGAATTGAACTAATGTTTACACATCTTCATCTTCACACGGAATTTTCCCTGCTTGACGGCGCTTGCAGAATCGAGCAACTTGTTTTGCGTGCAAAGGAACTTGGAATGCAGTCTCTTGCAATTACCGATCACGGTAATATGTATGGGGCTGTTGATTTTTATAAGGCGTGCAAAAAGCACGGAATTAAGCCGATAATCGGTTGCGAGGCATATGTTGCGCCGCGCACAAGGTTCGATAAGGAAAAAGCACTAGATAAGGAATACAACCACCTTATTTTGCTGTGCAAAAACGAAATCGGCTATAAAAATTTAATAAAGCTTGTTTCTCTTTCGTATACCGAGGGCTATTATTATAAGCCGCGAATTGACCGTGATATTCTTGAAAAATATCACGAGGGGCTGATATGCCTTTCTGCCTGCCTTGCAGGCGAAATTCCGCAAAATCTGCTGATGGGGGATTATGAAGGGGCAAAGGCAGCTGCACTGTGGTACAGCAATGTTTTCGGCAACGGTAATTATTATCTTGAAATTCAGGATCACGGGTTAGATGGGCAGCAAAAGGTTAAGGACGGTATTTTGCGCCTTTCTGCGGAAACCGGCATACCCGTTGTTGCTACAAACGATGTGCATTATATCGAAAAAGAAGATTCAAAAATTCAGCAGGTACTTATTTGCATTGCCACAAACCATATCCTTGGTGAGGATACGGGGCTGGAATTTCATTCTGATGAATTTTATCTTAAATCCGATCAGGAAATGCGTGCGCTGTTTGCTGATGTGCCCGAGGCTGTGGATAACACCGAAATTATTGCCCGGCAGTGCAATTTCGATTTTGAATTCGGCAACACAAAGCTGCCTTATTTTAAAATAAACAGCTCCATGAGCCATTTTGAATATTTCAGGCAGCAATGCTTTGACGGGCTTTACAAACGCTACGGCGAAAATCCGCCGGCAGAATATGCCGAGCGGCTTGAATATGAACTTAAAACCGTTGATAAAATGGGCTACACGGATTATTATCTGATAGTTTCCGATTTTGTTCATTTTGCAAAAAGCAAGGGTATTCCCGTAGGTCCCGGTAGGGGATCGGGTGCAGGCTCGCTTGCTGCTTATTGTATCGGCATAACGGATCTTGATCCGATGAAATATAATCTGCTGTTTGAGCGTTTTTTAAATCCCGAGCGTGTTTCCATGCCGGATTTTGATATTGATTTTTGTTATGAACGCAGGCAGGAGGTTATTGATTATGTAACCGAAAAATACGGTTCGGATCATGTGGCACAAATCGTTACCTTTGGCACGCTTCAAACCCGTGCCGCAATTCGTGATGTGGGACGAACCATGGGCATGCCTTATGCTTCGGTGGATGCCGTGGCAAAGCTGGTGCCGAGTGATTTTAAAATCACAATAGATGAGGCTGTGCATAAATCGCCGCAGCTTCGCAATCTTATGAAAGAAAACAGTCAGGTAAACGAACTGATTGAAACGGCGCGCAAAATAGAGGGAATGCCGCGAAACACTTCCACCCATGCGGCAGGCGTTGTTATTACACGCGAGCCTGTGTCGTCATATGTGCCTCTTGCAACAAATGACGGGCTTGTAGTTACTCAGTATATTATGACAACACTTGAGGAACTCGGTCTGCTTAAAATGGATTTCCTCGGTTTGCGAACGCTCACCGTTATCAGCGACGCTTCTCGCGAAGCCGGTATTGATATAAATAAAATTCCAATCGATGACCCAAATGTTTATAAATTGTTTTCAAGAGGGCAAACCGAAGGCATTTTTCAGTTTGAATCAAGCGGTATGAAGCAAATGCTTGTGAATTTAAAGCCTACATGCCTTGAGCATTTGATCGCTGCCACATCGCTCTATCGCCCCGGCCCCGCAAAGCAAATAGACACATTTGTTGAAAATTCGCATCATCCCGAAAAAATTAAATATGCAACGCCACTCCTTGAACCTATTTTGATGGATACTTTCGGCTGCATTGTTTATCAGGAGCAGGTTATGCAGATCTTTCGTGCGCTTGCCGGGTATTCATACGGTCGTGCCGATGTTGTTCGCCGTGCGATGAGCAAAAAGAAAAAGGATGTTATGGAGGCAGAACGCAAAACATTTATTGAGGGCTGCGCCGAAAACAATATTTCACGCGATACGGCAAATGCAATTTTTGACCAAATGTCCGAATTTGCAAAATACGCTTTTAATAAATCGCATGCCGCATGCTATGCGCTTGTGGCATACCGCACGGCATATTTAAAAACTTATTATCCTGCGCAGTTTATGGCTGCACTTCTAACCTCTGTGCTTGATTCTTCAAACAAGGTGGCTCGCTACATCGCAGAATGCAAAGTGCTCGGCTTAAAGCTGGCTGTTCCGGATATAAACAGCTCCGTAAAGGGCTTTTCGGCAAGCGGAAATGTTATAAATTATGGCTTGCTTGGCATTAAAAATATAGGCTCCGAATTTATTGATGATATTATAAACGAACGCAAAAACGGCAAATATGAAAGCCTTTTTGATTTTTGTTCGCGACTGCAAACGGCTCATTTTAACCGCCGTGCCGCCGAAAGCCTCATTCGCTGCGGTGCGCTTGATTCGCTCGGCGCAAATCGACGCCAAATGCTTCAGGCTTTGCCGCCGCTCGTCAGCAATCTTGACGGTATCAGGCGCAAAACGATGTACGGTCAGGTCGGCTTTTTTGAACTCGGCGGCGATGATTCCTTCGGTGTTGATTTTGAAATGCCCAATGTGCCGGAATTTCCGCAGGCAGAGCTTTTAAAAATGGAAAAGGAAATGACGGGGCTGTATCTTTCCGGTCATCCGCTTGATAAATACGATAATATTATCGAAAAACTCGGTTATGCGCGCACTGCGGATTTGCTGGAAGCTGAAAATAATCATCTTTCTGTTTATAAGGATGAGGACGAGGTTTCGCTTTGCGGCATTATAACGCATATCACCGTTAAGCAAACCAAATCCAGGCAAAATATGGCGTTCGTCACCGTGGAGGATAAGCTCGGCTCAATCGAAATCGTTGTGTTTGCAAAGGTGCTTTTGGCTTGCTCAAAGTATATAGTGCCGTCCGGCATAATAACAGTTTTCGGCACACTTTCGGTTGAGGAGGAAAAATCTCCTAAAATCCTTGCAAATGTTGTTTTGGGCGCACCCGATTCAAATTCGCGCCCCGCAAAATCAAAGCACGCTTCAAGTCAAAAGCCGAATTTTGATGCAAACAGTCAAAATTATGCACCGGAGCATAATCACAATAAAAAAAGAGGGCTTTTTTTGCGTTTTTCTTCCGAAACGGACGAACGCATAAAAAAAGCAAACGTAATAGCTTCGATTTTTGAAGGTGATATGCCGCTCTATTATTATTATCTTGATAAAAAGCACTATGAGCTGCAACCACGCACAATGTTTGTGCAGCCAAACAAAACCATGATTTGTGAGCTTCAACGCCTGCTCGGTAAAGAAAATGTGGCTGTTATTGAATGATTATGATTATTGGTATTGACTTTTTTATCGGCTTTGAGTAAAATGTATAAGGTTACCTGTATGTTAAATGCTGTATATATAATTGTTTTTAATTATAATTTAGCATATTAAGCAGGCAAAAAACCAAATCCGATATGCCTAAAACGCAGTTAATCATTTCGATTAACAAGTATTTTAACGCGGCATACGCGGAAATCGGTTGCTTTAAACCATATTGTGTTCGATTTCCGCCTGCTTAGGTATGTAATTGTTTGAGGAGGACTGTAATTATGAAAACTATTGCTGTTTTAACCAGCGGCGGCGATGCACCCGGAATGAATGCGGCAGTTCGTGCAGTTGTAAGAACCGCTTGCGTAAACGATATTCGCGTTCTCGGTGTTGTCAGGGGCTACAACGGTCTTATTAACGGCGATTTTGTAGAACTTGATCTTCGCTCCGTTTCAGATATTATTCACAGAGGCGGCACCAAGCTTTACAGCGCACGTTCTGCGGAGTTTGCAACCGAAGAAGGCATGCAAAAGGCTATCGCAACCTGCAAAAAGCACGGTATTGAAGGCGTTGTTGTTATCGGCGGTGACGGCTCTTTCAGAGGCGCGCGCGATCTTTCCGAAAGAGGCATTCCCTGCGTAGGTATTCCGGGCACCATTGACAACGATATCGCTTGCTGCGATTACACAATCGGCTATGATACCTGCCTTAACACCATTATGGAATGCGTTGATAAGGTAAGAGACACAACCGAATCTCACGATCGTTGCACGGTTGTTGAGGTTATGGGTCGCCGTGCCGGCTATCTTGCTCTTAATGCCGGTATAGCAGTAGGCGCAACGGCTATTTTAATTCCTGAAATTGAATTTGATATTCAAAAAGATGTTATCGAAAGAATGAAGCGCACTCAGCTTGCAAACAAAAAGCATTTTCTTATTGTTGTTGCAGAGGGTGTAGGCGTTGATGTAACTCAACTCGCAAGCGAAATTCAGGAAAAAACCGGTGTTGAATCCCGTGCCTGCATTCTCGGTCATATTCAGCGCGGCGGTTCACCCACTGTTCAGGATCGCGTTATGGCAACCCGTATGGGCAACTATGCCGTTAAAGAACTTCTTATGAAGAATATCGGAAATCGCGTTGTAGCGGCTCAAAAGGGTGATGTTGTTGATTACGATATTTTTCAGGCGCTTAATATGAAAAAGCATATTGATGAACATCTTTATCAGGTTGCAATGGAGGTTTCCATCTGATTGCATCTTGCGAAAAGTGAATAACTTTTCATTTGTTTTAATAAATGTAAGCCGTCCGTGGCACATGTGTGTGCTTTTCGGGCGGCTTTTTTTGCGTTAATTTCATATTTTTGCAAATTTTATT
Source organism: Clostridium sp. AF37-5 (assembly GCA_963625835.1). Lineage (GTDB taxonomy): Bacteria > Bacillota > Clostridia > Oscillospirales > Acutalibacteraceae > Eubacterium_R. Next base: position 49,964 of record CAVFVA010000008.1, read on the forward strand.
TTTTGCCGTTTGCGGCAATAATATAATCGGTGATTGTATGAAAAAATTTATTCGCACGTTAAACGGAACGGTGGCTCTTGCCGTTGCCGTGATTTTTGCTTTTGTGCTTTATGCGGATGCTGTCTATCCCGATGAAATGTATGTTAAAAACGATTCGGTAGGTGTGATAGACAATATTTTTTATTTAACCGCTGCGAAAGATGTCAGCGTTGGCAGTCAAAATGCGCAAACAGTCGGCAGCGTGCAAAAGCAACTTTCCATATTTGGTATTATTCCTGTTAAAAATGAAACGGTTAAAACAGTGGCAGAGAACACCGTTCTTGTTTCCGGAGATTCTTTCGGTATTAAGCTTTATGCAGACGGAGTTATGGTGGTTGGCACAAAGGATATTGATGCAGACGGAAAATCGGTTAATCCTGCCAAAAGCGCAGGTATAGAAATAGGTGATATAATCGTTTCCGTAAACGGCGAAAAGGTGTTTTCTTCCGATAGGGTGCAGGAAATTTTAAACGATAATAACGGAGAACCGTATAATATCAGGCTGAAACGCTCAGGCAGTGTTGTGAATGTTGTGCTTACGCCGATTTTTGTTCAAAGTGAGGGAAAATACAAAGCCGGAATATGGGTTCGCGATTCCACTGCGGGGATAGGAACGATAACCTTTTTTAATCCTTCAAGCGGTAAGGTTGCGGCACTCGGTCACCCGATAACGGATGTTGATACGGGTGAAATAATCCCGATTTTAAACGGTCAGGCAGTAGAAACCACTGTAACTTCGGTTACCAAATCCTCGGCAAAGGAAACCGGTTCGATTTGCTGTGATTTTTCAAATAAAACAATCGGCACGTTAAAAGATAATACCGATAACGGTATTTACGGCGATTATTCCGAAAAGGTTGATCTTTCAAAATGCAGCGAATATTGTGTTTCGCTGCCGCAGGAGGCGCAAAAGGGGTTTTGCCAAATTATCACCACGGTGGATGAAAACGGTCCGCAGGTTTATTCGGCGGAAATCTCAAAAATTTATTATACGAACGGCGAAAAAAATATGATAATCAAAATAACCGATGAACGCCTGCTTGAAAAAACGGGCGGCATTGTGCAGGGGATGAGCGGCACTCCCATTATTCAAAACGGCAAACTGATTGGTGCAATAACGCATGTTATAGTTGATAATCCGCAAAAAGGCTATGCGGTTTTTGCGCAAACAATGCTTGAATCGTCTAAATAGAAATATTGCCGCTTTTGTGTACCGTCTTGGCATTTAGCGGCTTTATTTTTGTTGATAAATATAGTTTGATGTGATAAAATAAGATATGTGTAGCCGTTTGACATTTGTAAATGCGGCGGCGGAAAGGTTTGGTGCATATGAACGATCTTGTTTCAATTGTAATTCCCGTTTATAATGCCGAAAAATATCTTTTGGAATGCATGCAAAGTGCACTGTCCCAAACATATAAAAACATTGAAGTTATCTGTGTGGATGACGGTTCTTCCGATTCCTCGCCTGATATATTAAAAAAACTTGCATCCGATAATCCGTGCGTTAAAATTATCACTCAGGCGAATGCCGGCGGCGGTGCAGCAAGAAACAAAGGTCTCGATAACGCTGCCGGAAAATATGTTTATTTTTTGGACAGCGATGATATTGCCGCTCCTGATTTGATTGAAAAGACTCTTGCGCGCGCAAACGAGTGCGATGCCGATTTGGTGGCTTTTCACGGCTATACTTTTGAGAATGACGATGTTAACACAAAAAAATTCAAAAGCGGTTTTAATAAAAATATCGTAACAAACACCGAAAACGTTGTTTCATACAGAAACTATCCGGGCACGATTTTAAGCCTTGTTAATGTTGTGCCGTGGAATAAACTGATTCGCCGTGATTTTCTTATTCAAAACAATATTCGTTTCTTGAATTTAACCACTTCGGATGATGTCACTTTTTCCGCACTGTGTAATGCTTATGCTGAAAAAATCGCATTTGCGGATAATGCTTTGCTTTATTACAGAGTCGGTCATTCAGGCAGTGTCAGCACAAACAGCAGTAATATTTTGAATGTTCGCTGTGCTGTTGAAGCTGTTGAAAAACGAGTTGCTGAATTGCCTTGTGCAGGCGAAATTATATCCTCTGTGCGTAATTTTGCCGTGCAAAATCTTTGCTTCGGCTTTATGAATTATACTTCTGATTTCACTTTGCCGCAGGTTAAGGAGTTTTACGAATATATTCATTTGCATTTCGGCGATGCTCTGCTTGCTGACCTTGAGGTTGATGAACTTACGGATAAACGCCTTTTTCCGCTTTATCAAAGTATAAAAAAGCATACATATGATGAAATGCTTAAAATAAAATCAAGAAAAATCACAGTTTCGTTTACAACTTATCCGGAGCGTATACCGTATGCTTTCAGCGTGATTGACGATATCGCCGCACAAACCGTTCCTGCCGATGATGTTGTATTAAATCTTGCCGAGTCTCAGTTCCCCGGTAAGGAGAAGGATTTGCCCACAAATTTAAAGGAGAGAATCGATAAAGGACTTGTTCGCATAAATTGGTGCCCCGAGGATTTGCGCTCGCACAAAAAATATTACTATGTAATGCAGCAAAAGCCCGATGATTTGATTATAACCGTGGACGATGATTTGCATTATCCGTCTGATATGATAAAAACTCTCCTTTATTCGTATGTATGCTTTCCCGATTGCGTTTCCGGCATGCGTTGCCATGTTGTTGTGGCAAACAGGGAAAAGGGAACTGTTTTGGGTTATAATCACTGGATTATGCAATATACGGAAAATACTCTAACGCCGTCTTACCAAATCTTTTTAACAAGCGGTGCAGGCACTCTTTATCCGCCCGGCTCACTTGATAAAAGAGCGTTTGATAAGGAAAAAATTCTTTCACTTTGCCCAAATGCCGATGATGTTTGGCTCAACCTTATGCAGCTTGCCAACGAAACCAAATCCGTGTGTGCGTTTGATAAATTTTATCTTCATTATTCCGCACCGCAAAACAATTCACTGTTTTCTATTAATGTTGGCAAAAATCAAAACGATGTTCAATATGCCGCCGTTCGTGATTACCTTAAATCCGAACATGGCAGCGACATCGTGCTCAGCCGCCTTTTGAGCGACGGTGAAATTGATATGAGCACCATTGAAAGCCTTGCCGATTATGCGGAATATTTGCGCAAAAAGGAAGTGCAAACAAATAATAAGCTCAATAAAGCCTATAAGGAAAAATCCGAACTTAATTTAAAACTTCATAAAACATATAAAGAAAAATCCGAACGCGGCGAAAGAATAAAACGCCTTGAATCAATAAATGAAAAAATAACTGCTGAAAACGAATTGCTTTCGGATGAACTTAAGGCAATCAAGGGCAGCCGTTTTTATCGCATTTGGATGAAGCTGCGTAAAATTTTTGGAAAAAATAAAAAATGAGGATGCTGAAATGAACCCTATAAAACAACGAGAAAAAGATAAAAAACTTCCGCTTATATTGCTTTTGAGCTTCTTTGTTCCGCTTGCAATAGCTTGCGCGGCACTTTATTTAAATAAGGTTGCACCGTTTGGCAATCATACTATTCTGATATGGGACGCCAAATTGCAATATAAAGATTATTACGGCTATTTGTGGGATATTCTCCACGGAAACGCAAGCCTTGAATATTCTGCTTCAAAATCACTCGGCGGCGCAACGGTCGGTCTTGTGGCTTATTATCTAACCTGCCCGCTTAATCTGCTGCTCTATTTTATCGACAAAACGCAGATTTCGCTGTTTTTCACATTTATGACGGTGGCAAAGATTGCATTTGCCGGATTAACGGTTTCTTATTTTATAAGAAAAAGATTTAAAGTGAATGCATTCTTCACCGTGCTTCTTTCCGTTTGTTATGCGCTCATGGAATATAATGTTGTTTATTGCCGCAATATTATGTGGCTGGACGGTGTTGTGATTTTGCCCCTGGCATGCCTCGGCGTTTATGAACTTCTTTACAATAATAAAAAGTCGCTTTTGTTTTTCTCCGTATTTATCGCAATCTTTTCAAACTGGTATTCGGGTTATATGGTTTGCCTGATGACCGGCTTTTATTTCCTGTTTGAACTTGTGCTTAAATATGATTACAAAAATTTCAAAGCCGTTATCGGCAGCGCCGTTAAGGATGCCGTAAAGGTTTTGGCAGATATGATTTTGGGCGTTCTTGCAAGCGGTGCTTTGCTTGTGCCCGCACTGCTTTCGCTTGTGGGCGGTAAGGCAGGCGGAATGAAATTGCTGTTCACAACAATGAATTTCGGTATTTTGGAATGCTTCAAGGGCTTTGATATATATGCTAAAAGTAACGAATCAAAAGCTCCTATTATGTATTGCGGCGCAATTGTGATGCTGCTTGCCGTTTATCTTTTCTTTGATAAGCGTATTCAGCTTAAAAAGCGTGTTTGCAGCTTCCTTTTCTTTATGTTTATGATTTGCAGTTTTTGCTTCACTGAACTTGATGTTATGTGGACGGCATTTGTGCGCAGTTATTCATATGCATTCCGCTGGGCATTCACATTTGCGTTTCTTATGATTGTGCTTGCCTCTGCCGCCGTTGCTCAAATTCAAAAGCAAAAGCTTGATAAATCTGCCATGCTTAAAGCACTCGGCGTTATCGGTATTGTGTTCCTGCTTCTTGATTTAAGCGGCAAATTCACAAGCCGTTTTGTGGCTTATGTTTATATTGCTGCAGTGCTGTTTTATGCCGCGTTGCTTTTTGCTATGTCTGCAATAAAAAGCAAAAAAGCGGCAAAGGTGCTTTGCATGCTTCTTGTGTGCATGGTTTCTTTTGCAGAACTCGGCGCAAATGCTACGGTTGCTCTTAAGGGCTATAACGATAAGGAAAAGGATTATGAAAACTACACCTCACAAATGGGCAGCGTTATAGACGATATCAAAAGCAGTGATTCAACATTTTACAGAATTGAAAAAGATATTTCCTACATTCAGCAGCACGGTAAGGATGTTGCCGACAGCGAAAGTTTCCTTTTCAACTATAACGGCGTTGAAAGCTACACCTCAACATATGATGCTAATGTAGATATGTTTATGGCCAAAATGGGCTATTCCGACCCGGCAAGCTTAAGTGAGGATAATCAAACGGAAAAATATAACGGTCCCACTGATGTTTATTGGAACAGCCCGATGCTTCTTACCGATTCGCTGCTCGGAATAAAATATCAAATACTTGCAGGTTCGGCAACGGGTCTTTCCGAATATTCCGTTCAAAGCAATGTGCCGAATAATCTTAAGGTTTATAAAAACGATTATGCGCTTCCTCTTGCCTATAATGTTTCCGGTAAGGCGTTTGATTCTTTGGAATACACGGCAAATCCCTTTGAAAATCAGCAGCTCTTCCTTTCTGCTTTAACGGGCAAAACCGATAAGGTTTATTCCGATGCACAAATAAGTTACGAGGGCTTAAAAAACAATTCCGAAAAATTCACCGTAACTGCAACGGCAAGCGGTCCGATGTATTTTTATTGCGATCCCACGGATATTCATTCTGATTTGAATAAGAAAAACTGTGAGCTTGTTGTAAACGGCGATACTGTTCAAACGATATGCACGCGTTTCAGAATAAATGCTGTCTATATCGGTGAATTTGAAAAAGGCGAAACTGTTGAAATAGAAATCAAACACAAAACGAAATCTGAAAAAGAGCATAATATATTTGTATCAACGCTTGATAAGGCAGTTTTTGAGAATGCTTATTCGGCTCTTTCCTCGGGCAGCAAATGTGAACTTAATGTAAGCGGCAACACGGTTTCAGGTACGTATGAAACTGATGCGGATACAAATGTTGTACTTACACTGCCGTATACGGAGGGTTGGTCGCTTTATGTGGACGGTGAAAAGTGCGATTATCAAACCGTCGGTAACACATTTATCGGTTTTAATCTTTCGGCAGGTTCCCACACTATAGAGATGAAATACACTACTTTGCACAAAAAAGCAGGGCTTGCGGCGTCTTTCGTCGGCTTTGCAGGCTTTGCCGCTTGGTGTATAATTGAAACGGCTCAAAAGAAAAAGAAAAAAGAGTTTGTTAAATAAATTGCTTTAACATTAAAACGGCTGCTCCGCTTAAACGGGGCAGCCGCTTTTTGGTGTTTATTGTATCAATTATCACATAAGTATAGCTGTAAAATTAAACCCGCCGCGGCATGCCGTGGCGGATTGTTTATGCTTGTTTGGCTATATGTCGGCTTTTGCAAGCTCACGCACATTAGGCTTTTCGCCGCCGGTGCGAAGCAACTCATTGTGCTCGTAGCAATTGCTTATTGCCTGGGTTAAACCTAAGGATATCATAATAATTATAATTTGCTTTGGCGAATTAAAAATGTAATCCGAAAGCCCAAAGCCCAAAAACATTGTAAGGCTTGTGAAGATATAAAATATTAAATCGTATCTTTTGCCGCTTGGTGCTTTGGTTTTGAAAAGCCGGATGATTGCGGATGCAATCAATGCCAGCAGGAGTACGAGACCGATTATTCCGAGTTCTGCCCATATTTCAAGAATGAAATTGTGTGCGTGCGGTTTGTCCAGCCCGTATTCCTCAAGCAACATATTGCCGGTGCTTTCGCATCCGAAGCCGAGACCAATGAAAAATTCACGAATATTATCTGATAAATAATCTATAATACTTTTCCAAATCTTGAGATGATTTGCCGAAGATTGCTTTGCCGACACTGCTGCGGAAACATGAGTCGCTGCGTTTGCGGCAGCTTCGCCGCCGTGCGCCTTGCCTTGCGGATTTTTCGGCGTGAAAATCAAACCGTATCTCGTGAGCAGCGAGGGCACTATGATGCACACCGTAGGCAGGAAAATCTGAAGCATTCTGCCGCCGTGTCTTTTTATCAGCACAACAAACATAAACAGCCATCCGGCAAGGGCGATAACACAGCCTGCTCTCGTCATTGTGGAGCTGATTCCTGCGCTGATTAAAAGATTTGAAAAAAGATAAAAAATCTTTTTCTTTTTCGTTTTTGAATTAAGATAAAGATATATCGAAAGGGGATATGCAAACACCAAATACGATGTCATAAGATTCGGGTTTGAAAAGAATCCGCTTGCTCTGTCCGAAAAAGTGTTGGTTCTTATTTCAAACGGCAGCATTGTATATATCTTTTTATCAAGGTTTTTATAAAGCGGGGTCACAAGCACTGCGTTTTTGTTTATAAATCCGTCTCTGCACAGCAGATAAGAACATATTTGGATTGTGCCCACCGCGCCGTTTAATGCCGCGCTTGCGGAAACGGCTCTTAATATCTCGTCGATTTTTTCTTTGGAGTTTGCCAAATTATAGATCATAACAAGTATTAAAAACATTCCCCACCAAAGCCCGGCAGTGCCGAGTGTGTCCAATTTGGTGTCCGACCATAAAACGCTTATCAGCGCAAGGCTCATAAATGCCATGCATATTTTGCCGAGCGTGCCGACTTTTGCCTTTCGACCCTCTTTGCTCCATTGCACTTTAAAAACCATAAAGCCTGCGAATAACACGAATGGGCTTATGTATTCCGGCAGCAACGGAAAAAGAAATATCGTTGCCAAAAGCCAGCGCCATGCAGGGCTGCCTTGCCGATTGTTTACAGCTTCCATAAATTCTCAATCTCCGATGAAAAAATGTGCGGCTAATGCCGCTTAGTGTTTTGCTGTTGCTGTTATAAAATGTCTACTTCACATAATACTACAAATATTCGCGCTTTTCAACAAAAATATTTTCCTGTAAAAATATCTTAATATCTCTTTAACTAATTACTGTTGAAATAAGTGTTTAAATGGTTTATAATTAAGTGTATTTTATAAACGAACAGGAGAGTTCTTTATGAGCGATAAGGAAAAACTTACAACGCCCGGCGCGGAAAGCACCAATTCGGATGATTTAAAAAATGAAAATGCGGCAGCATCCGATATAAACGAAGAAACGCCTGCTTCCTCGGAAAGCAGCGAAAAGGCAGATTTTTCGCACAGCGTTGAGTATGAAACAAATGACAATTGGCAGTTTGATGCCAGCGCACCGGCAACGGAAAATGATGTTCTCGGCGAAAACGGTGTTAAATTTGAATTGCCAAAGTCAAAGCCTGCACCGGTTAAAAAATCAGAACCGGCTCAGAAGGGATATGAGCCCCAAGGCGTTCTTATTAAAAGAGAAACGGTAACAGCGGTTTTGAGCACGCTTATTGCTGTTGTTGTTATCGCAATTCTTGTTGTGCTCGGTGTGCGTTATTATACTGTGCCGAACAGCAACGAAAAAATGAATCCCGGTAATATTGTGATGACAGTCGGCGACACGGATGTTTCCGTCGGTATGTATAATTTTTATTATCAAAACATCGTCGGTCAGTATGCTCAGTATGCTGCAAACGGTTATTACGATATTGATTTGTCCGCTGATTTTTCAACTCAATATACCACGGATGAAGACGGCAACGAAATCTCGTGGCAGGATCTCTTTAAGCAAAACACTACCGAGCTTATCAAAAAGAATCTGATTTATTATCAAAAGGGCGTTGAAGCCGGTATTACTCTTACGGACGCTCAAAAGGAAATGATGGAAACTCAGCTTGATAATATTAAAAGCGCAGCTTCTTCGGCAAGTCTTGGCGTAAATGAGTATATTGCTCAAAATTACGGTGAAAACTGCGGACTTGAAACTCTCAGAAAATATCTTGAGCAAAATTATATATCAAGCGTTTATTATTATCAGCAGCAAATCGAGCTTCGCCCGAGCGACGACGAACTTAATACATATTTCAAGGAAAACGAGGATGATTATAAATCCTGCTCTTATGCAATTCTTGAGGCGGTGTATGACACCACTTCGGATGCAACAAAAAAAGCCGCTGTTGACAGCGCAAAGGAAGCCATTGCGAAAATAACGGATGAAGAGTCAATGAAGGCTCTCATTCCCGAATTTTGCTCCGGTCTTATAACACAATACATTACCGCAGGTTATTTCACCGATGAAAGCGATGCAGTGGATGCTTTTGCGGGCGCAATGGATTCTTCAAGCGTTAAATCCGATGTCGAAAGCAATTTCAGCGAGGATATAGCGGATTGGATGTTTAACACAAACACGGCAGTAGGCAGCCTGAATTATTATGCAGATGAAAATGCCGAGGTTATTTACATTATTATGAAAACATCTCAGCCTGCGCTTGACACGGATTCTTCTTCAAATGTTTATTCGGTAAGGCACATTCTTGTTATTCCGGAAAGCGGCGACAGTGATGATTCAACAACATCGTCTTCATCTTCAACAACCGCAACAACGGAGTATACCGATGAAGAGTGGGCTGCAGCTCTTGAAAAAGCAAATTCGATTCTTGATGAATATAATAACGGCGATAAAACAGAGCTTTCTTTTGCAGCTCTTGCCGAAAAATATACGGATGATTCTTCCTCAACATCTGTTAATATGAACAATATGTACGGTGGCGGAATTTTGGATGTTTCGCTCGGTCAGATGGTTTCCGAATTTGAAGACTGGTCTGTTGATTCTTCTCGTAAATACGGCGATGTCGGAATTGTTAAAAGCACCTACGGTTATCATATCATGTATTTTATATCCTATTGTCCGCAATATATGTATGATGCCGAAAATCAATACATAACGGATCTTATCAACGACGATGCCGATTCGGCTGCAAAAACCTATTACGAAAAGGAAAGAATAGGTATGAAAAACGCTGAGGTTGCTACTCCTTCGTCAAGCTATATAACCTCCGTAACATCATCATATGCACAGTAAAAAGCCGTTTTATTCAAGTGAAATCCATAAAATTCGCTGCATTTGCCGATTATGTGAAAATTTTGCTTGTAATATTAGGCAATTTAGTGTAAAATGATATACGATAAATTCACCTTGCGGCAGGCTTTCGTATGATTTGCCTTCGCAAAAAACACATGTTAGGATGAAAAAAATGGCAAAAAAAGATTTGAATGAAGACATTTTAAGCGGAGGCTCCATTTCAGATTCCGCAAAATCCGATAAAAGCGCAAAAAAAGCAGAAAAGCTTGCTAAAAAGGCAAAAAAGAATGCCGAAAAAAAAGCTGCGCTTGATAAGGAAATCCAGGAACTCAGAAGTAAGCTTGCTTCCGAAACAGATGAAAAAGCCAAAAATGCCATCAAGAAAAAGCTTGATAAGGCTAAGGCAAAGCAGGATGCGCTCGGCGGTAAAAAATCCGCAATCACAGCCAATAATGCTGCCGTTATTCGCAGGGTTGTTGCGTGTGTAATCGTTGTTGCACTTCTTGTTGCATATGTAGGCACGGGTGCCGTTCGTAAGGGCTTTATCCATTCCACTTTGCAATGGACAACCGGTATCACGGCAGCCACAATCACGGATGAATCCGGCGATAAAATCAAAATCCCGGTTTCAACCTATAACTATTATTTTGCAACAACTTATAATAATCTCAAATCAACTCAGTCCACCTATGAGCAATACGGCCTTGATCCCAAGGATTATAATCTTGATGTTGATTTTGATAAAAAGCTTTCATCGCAAAAAACAACCAACAGCGATGACGAGGTTGTTACTTGGCTTGAGTATGTAAACGAGCAAACGCTCAGCTCAATCAAAACAACCTACATCTATTATAACGAAGCCGTTAAAGCAAATAACGGCGAGGAACCCGAGATTACGGATGATCAAAAATCCGAGCTTGAGGAAACAATCAGCAATTATAAATCTTCCGCTTCTCAATACGGCTACACGGTTTCCGGTTATCTTGTTCAGGCAATGGGCAAGGGTGTAACCGAAAAGGTTTTCCGCCGCGAGATGACAAGATCTTACATCGCGCAAAATTATCAGTCTCAGCTTGATACCGATGCCGACGAAAAAGAATACACCGAGGAAGATTACACAACTTATAAAGACGCTCATCTTGATGATCTCAATGCAGTAAGCATCAGAATTTTTGAGGCTTCCAGCGAGGATGACGCCAAAGCGTTCAAAAACGAATTAAAGAGCGACGGATCAAACTTCACCGATCTCTGCGTTAAATATGCAGAAGACGGTGATTACTACAAGAGTTACTATGCCCAGGCAGAAGCTTCTACAAAGCTTTATGCAACTAAATCCGTTCTTAAAACCGCAAAATATGCCATTGCCACGGCAGACAGCGATGATTCGGATTCTTATCCCGGTCTTGATTGGCTCTTCAGCACAGACCGCAAAGCCGGCGATATTTATCAAACTTCCACAAGTGTTGTTTATGTTATTTCTCCTGTAGAGCTTCCCGAGGCTTCAAGCGTTAATGTTCGCCACATTCTCGTAAGCCCGATAACGGATTCAAGCAGCAGCACTCAGGCAATTGATGCCACGGCAGAACAGTGGGCAACCGCACTTGAAACAGCTAATAAGGTTGTAAGCGAATATAATTCCGGCGATAAAACAGAAGATAGCTTCGCAGATCTTGTTTCCGAATACAGCTCTGATACAGGTTCATCCTCAACAGGCGGACTTTATGAAAATATCGTTCCGGGTCAAATGGTTGATTCGTTTGAGGCTTGGTCGCTCGATTCTTCAAGAAAAGCAGGCGATGTCGGCATCGTTCAAACTCAGTACGGCTATCACATTATGTACTTTGTTGGCACAACCGACACTCCGATATGGGAGGAAAATGCCAAATCCGCTCTCACCTCGGAGGATTCAACCAGTATCGCCGATCAGCTTGATGAAGCTTATACTGCCAAGATGAATTGGTTCGGTAAGCACTATATCGAAATCGATACTGATATCGACAGATAATTACATATTTAGGGACTGCATCAGCAGTCCCTTTCTTTGGGTTATCAAATATCTGCGAAAGGAGTCGCTTTAATTGGATAATATTGATGTTTTAAAAGAGCAAATATCGCGCCTTATGGCGGCTCTTGAGGATGTTAATTTTGAATGCCAAAGGCTTGAAATTGTTAATTCAAACCTTGATTTTCAGCTTAAAGAGGCTAATCGTGAGTTGAATCAAAATATTGCCGTGCTTCAGGCAACGGAAGAGGAAAATGAACGCCTCAAAAAGCTTTTAAATCAAAAAAACGGAGAATAATTCGCAATATGGAATATGTTTTGAATACTTTGCAACTCAGAGAGTTTGCGTCAAGGCTAAAAGCCGGAGACAGGGTAGTGCTTTCCGGCACCGTCTACACCTCGCGCGATGCTGCTCATAAAAGAATTGTTGCTGCGCTTGAGAACGGGGAAACACTGCCTTACGGTTTAAATGATGCAGTTATTTATTATGCGGGTCCCACTCCGGCACCAGAGGGTCTTGCCGTCGGTGCGTGCGGTCCCACCACATCAAGCCGAATGGATGTTTTTGCTCCGCTTTTGCTTGATAACGGTGTGGTTGCCATGGTGGGAAAGGGCGAACGCAGCAAAGAAGTTTGCGATGCGATTATTCGCAATAAAGCCGTCTATCTCTGCGCAATCGGCGGTGCCGGTGCACTTGCTTCAAAATGCATTAAAAGCTGCACTGTTATTGCTTACGACGATCTTGGATGTGAATCCGTTAAGGAGCTTAAATTCCTGAATTTTCCTCTAACTGTTGCCGTAGATTGCAGCGGCGGAAATGTTTTTGAACGGTAATATATATTCTTTGCAGAACAAAATTTTTAATTTTTGTCTGTTTTGGAGTTTTGTATATATTTTATATAAAAATTATTTATCATACTCTTTCTTTTTACTGATAATTCACTATTGATTTTTAAGGTCAATCGTGTTATTATAATCGCGGTTAGCAGATACTAACCTAAATACACAAATAATGTTCTGAGGAGGACTATTGTATAATGACTGACTATAAACAGTGGAACGGCTTTGAAGGCCGTATCTGGAAGGAAGAAATCAATGTTCGCGATTTCATTCAGAAAAACTATCAGCCGTATGACGGTGATGAATCCTTCCTTGCAGATGCCACACCTGCAACGGATAAGCTTTGGGGCATTCTTCAGGGCTTGCAAAAAGAAGAGCGTGCAAATAACGGCGTTCTCGATATGGAAACAGAAGTTGTTTCCTCACTCACATCTTACGGTCCCGGATATATCAGCGAAGCCGATAAGGATCTTGAGCAAATCGTAGGCTTGCAAACAGATAAGCCCCTTAAACGCGCATTTATGCCCTTTGGCGGTATCAAAATGGCTGAGCAGGCTTGCACAACCTACGGCTATACTCCCAATCCTGAGCTTCATAAGATTTTCACAGAATATTCAAGAACTCACAACCAGGCTGTTTTTGATGCTTATACTCCCGAAATGATGAAGGCTCGCCATAATAAGATTATTACCGGTCTTCCGGACACTTACGGTCGCGGCAGAATTGTCGGCGACTATCGCCGTGTGGCTCTTTACGGTGTTGATTTCCTTATTGAAGATAAGCTTAAGGATTTTGCAAATTGCGGCGACGGCACTATGACAGATGATGTTATCCGCCTTCGCGAGGAAATCAAACTTCAGGTAAACGCTCTTAAGGATATGAAGAAAATGGCAGAAAGCTATGGCTTTGATATTTCCGAGCCTGCTGCAAATGCCAAGGAAGCTGCTCAGTGGCTCTATTTCGGCTATCTTGCTGCCATTAAAACTCAAAACGGTGCAGCAATGAGCGTCGGCAGAATTTCAACATTCCTTGATATTTACTTCCAGCGTGATATTGAAGCAGGTGTTCTTACCGAAAGCGAAGCACAGGAAATTGTTGACCATATGACTATGAAGTTCCGTATGGTTAAATTTGCCCGTATTCCTTCTTATAATCAGCTCTTCAGCGGTGATCCGGTTTGGGCTACGCTTGAAGTTGCAGGTATCGGTATGGACGGTCGTTCGATGGTTACAAAAACAGACTATCGCTTCCTTCACACTCTTGAAAACATGGGTCCCTCTCCCGAGCCGAACCTCACTGTTCTTTATTCCAGCGATCTTCCCGAAAACTTCAAAAAGTATGCTGCTGCAATATCTATTCGCACAAGCTCAATTCAGTATGAGAACGATGATGTTATGAAACCCGTTTGGGGCGATGACTATTCAATCTGCTGCTGCGTATCCGCAACTCAAACAGGTAAGGAAATGCAGTTCTTCGGTGCGCGTGCAAACCTTGCAAAATGCCTCCTTTATGCTATTAACGGCGGTGTAGACGAAAAGTCAAAGGAACAGGTTGGTCCCAACTATGCTCCTATCACAGATGAATATCTTGATTACGACGCTGTTGTTAAAAAGTATCTTGTTATGATGGATTGGCTTGCAGGTCTTTATGTAAACGTGCTCAACCTTATCCAGTATATGCATGATAAGTATTATTACGAAGCAGCCGAAATGGCTCTTATAGATACTGATGTTCGCCGCACTTTCGCAACAGGTATTGCAGGTTTCTCACATGTTGTAGACTCCCTCAGTGCAATTAAATATGCTAAGGTTAAAACAGTTCGTGACGAAAACGGTCTTGTTGTGGATTATGAAATTGACGGCGATTTCCCGAAATACGGTAATGATGACGACAGAGCAGACGATATCGCAGTATGGCTTCTTAAAACATTCCTTGAAATGATTAAGCGTCGCCACACATACCGTGATTCCGAACCCACAACATCAATCCTTACCATCACTTCAAATGTTGTTTACGGTAAGGCAACAGGCAGCTTGCCAGACGGCCGCCCTGCAGGTGCTCCGCTTTCTCCCGGTGCAAACCCGAGCTACGGTGCAGAGCAAAACGGTCTTCTTGCTTCGCTTAACTCAGTTGCAAAGCTTCCTTATCATTGGGCTCTTGACGGTATTTCAAATACTCAAACAATTAACCCGGATGCACTCGGTCATAACGAGGGCGAGCAGATGAATAATCTTGTTCAGGTTATGGACGGTTATTTCGATCAGGGTGCTCACCATCTTAATGTTAATGTGTTCGGTAAAGAAAAGCTTGTTGACGCTATGGAACATCCGGAAAAAGAAGAATATGCAAACTTCACAATCCGTGTTTCAGGTTATGCTGTTAAGTTTATCGATTTAACACGCGAGCAGCAGCTTGATGTTATTGCCCGCACCTGCCATGAAACAATGTAACAGCGAAAATGCAGTGCTCGGTCATGTTCATTCACTGGAGTCTTTCGGCTCCGTGGACGGACCGGGCGTGCGTTTTGTTGTTTTTCTTCAGGGCTGCGCAATGCGCTGCCGCTACTGCCATAATCCGGAAACCTGGGCATTCGGCGGAGAAGAATGGAATGCGCGTGATCTTTTTAATCGCGCATGGAAATATCACAATTATTGGGGCAAAGATTTAAAAGCCGGCGGTATAACCGTAAGCGGCGGCGAACCGTTGCTCCAAATTGATTTTTTAACGGAATTTTTCCGCCTTGCAAAGCAAAAAGGCGTTCACACCACTGTTGATACGGCAGGGCAACCGTTTTCCACGGAGGAGCCTTTTATTTCCAAATTCAATAATCTGCTTGAGGTTACGGATCTTTTTATGCTTGATATTAAGGAAATTGATGACGAAAAGCATAAAAAGCTTACAGGCAAATCAAATCAAAACATTCTTGAAATGGCTCGTTATCTTTCCGATTCGGGCAAGGATATGTGGATTCGCCACGTGCTTGTGCCGGATTTAACGGATGATGAACAGGGTCTTAAAGAAACGGGCGATTTTATTGCTTCGCTTAAAACGGTTAAAAGGGTAGAGGTTCTGCCTTATCACACTCTCGGTCTTTTCAAATGGGAAAAGCTCGGCATCGATTATTCGCTTAAAGACGCACGTATTCCCACAAAGGAAGAAGTAGAAAAAGCAGAGAAACTTTTGCGCGTCGGCGACTGTCACGGCTGATATCCGCTCGGCGTTGCTGTTGACAAAATAATTGCTTTGTGTTAATATAGATTTAGTTAGCGTACGCTAACTAAATCTTTTTTTGGAGAAATTATGAAACTTCATGCTTCCGGCGAGGATTACCTCGAATCCATTTTAATACTTAAAAACAGAAAAGGCTTTGTAAGGTCAATCGATGTTGCTGTGTTTATGAATTATTCAAAGCCAAGCGTCAGCCATGCCGTCTCTCTTTTGCGTGACGGCGGCTTTATAAGCGTTGACGATAACGGCTATCTCGATTTAACTGCAGACGGTAAAGCAGTTGCCGAAAAGATTTATGAACGCCATGTTTTCTTTAAGAATATTTTGATGAAAGCAGGCGTTGAGGAGCAAACAGCCGAGCAGGAGGCTTGCCGTATCGAGCACGATATCAGCGACGATACTTTCCTTAAAATCAAAGCCTACTATGGCAAATGATTTTGCTCAAAGCATGCTTTCGCAATTGTATTAAAATTAAATATATTCCTAAACTTTGCGGCTCGGTCGTTGTGACTG
>CAVFVA010000009.1:0-23566 GCA_963625835.1 Clostridium sp. AF37-5
ATGTTATACTACCTTTAGACTTTGTTAGGAGGGTACCGCCTTGAGTAAAGAATCAAAACAAGCAAAAAAAGAAGCTAAGGCAGCAAAGAAGTCTGCCAAAGCTGAAAAGGCTGCATCTAAAATGGCCGCTAAGGCAGAAAAAAAGCATTCTAAGGATTATAATAAATTCGTAAAGAAAGCTACAAAGAAAAATAATAAGAAAGCAAATAAGCCCGGATATGCCGCGATTGCTATTCCGCCGATTGACGAATATCAGTCAAAATCCGAAATCAAGCTTGCAAAGGCAAACGATAAGGCTTATGCCGCTTATGTTAAGAAAATCAACAAGAAAAACGCTAAAATGGAAGCTAAATGCGCAAAGAAGGGTAAGCCCTTTGAGCCAATTCCGGTTCCGGAAAAGGATGAGGTTGTTCTTCAAGCCAATAAAAAGAGAAAGGTTTGGAGAATGATCATCAGAATTATACTTATTTGGCTTATCATTTATTTCATTATTATGTGGCTTATGTATTCACCGGCAGTTTTGCCCACCGAAGCAGAAGAAACCACGGCTGCTGCATCTTATGATTACGAGCCGTATTCTAACCCGCACGAAATCACCACCACTCCGGATTACACAATCGCCGAAGCAAAGGTTTTCTTAAAGCAGGTTATTCATGATAATTGGAAAAATATCGGCTATTCATCCGATGTCAGCAATGATGCTATTACGTACAACAATAAAACAATCGTAGTAAATAATGCTAATTGCTATGTATTCTCCTGTGCAGGCAAAACATATGCTGTTCCGATTAAGCTTTCCGGCTGCTATGTTTTGGAAAACGGCGAATATAAGCCGCTCACATTCGATAACACAAATTATCTTTTCTAAGGTGGAAAAATTTAAAGCCCGGTTTATTCCGGGCTTGTTTTTTACGAAAATTATTAAAGTATTTGGCATTTTTGCAGAATAAATATCAAAGCATAAAAATTCGCCGCAGAATTCGTTTCTGCGGCGTTTTATGTTTTAAGCGTCAGTTTTTAAGGCTGTGAAGGGGGGCGGGAATTTTACCGCCTCTGTTGATGAATTTTGCCGGTGATTTTGTGTTAACCTTCATAACAGGACCCGAACCGAGTAAACCTCCGAATTCAAGCTCGTCACCGATGTTTTTACCGATAGCCGGAATAACGCGAACTGCCGTTGTTTTGCAATTTACCATACCGATGGCAGCTTCATCTGCGATAATTCCGCTGATTGCTTCTGCAGTGGTGTCTCCCGGGATTACAATCATATCAAGACCGACGGAGCAAACTGCCGTCATCGCCTCAAGCTTTTCGATGCAAAGCGCACCGCTTCTTGCAGCATCTATCATGCCTGCATCTTCGGAAACGGGGATGAATGCACCGGAAAGCCCGCCGACGCTTGACGAAGCCATTACGCCGCCTTTTTTAACTGCGTCATTAAGCATTGCAAGACAAGCCGTTGTGCCGGGTCCGCCGCACTGTTCAACGCCGATTTCCTCAAGAATGTGTGCAACCGAATCGCCGACTGCCGGGGTTGGAGCAAGTGAAAGATCTACGATTCCGAAAGGAACGCCGAGCCTTTTCGAAGCTTCGGTGCCGACAAGCTGACCCATACGTGTAACTTTAAATGCCGTCTTTTTAATAAGCTCGGCAATTTCATTAATGCTGTAATCGGGATATTTGGATATTGCCGCTCTTACGACTCCGGGTCCGGATACACCGACATTTATAACGCAATCCGGTTCAGAAAGTCCGTGGAATGCACCTGCCATAAACGGATTATCCTCGGGTGCATTGCAGAAAACAACAAGCTTGCCTGCACCAATGCAGTCATTATCCTTGGTAAGTTCTGCGGCTTCTTTAACCTTTTGACCCATAATTTTAACGGCATCCATATTAATACCGGCTTTTGTTGAGCCTATGTTTACAGATGAGCATAGATGCTCGGTTTGTGCAAGTGCCTGCGGAATTGAATTTATAAGCTCCAAATCACCTGCTGAAAAGCCTTTTTGAACAAGTGCCGAATATCCGCCGATGAAATTAACGCCGATTGTTTGCGCCGCTTTTTCAAGAGTGAGCGCATACTTAACCGGGTCACCGCCGCTGATCCCTGCCAATATCGCAATCGGGGTAACTGAAACGCGTTTGTTAATAATCGGAATGCCGTATTGCTTTTCGATTTCCTCACCGGTAGAAACAAGGTGTTCCGCTTTGCGACAAATTTTATCGTAAACCTTGGTGCATGCCTTATCGATATCGGAATCGGCACAATCAAGAAGCGAAATGCCCATTGTGGTTGTTCTGATATCAAGGCATTCGTCCTGAATCATATGTATTGTTTCAAGTATATCAAATGTGTTAATCATATTATTGATGTGCTCCTTGCAATAATGTTATATTCTGTGCATCGAGTTGAAAATATCCTCGTTCATAACATGAATTGAAAGTCCGCTGTCTTTTCCATATTGAGAAAGCGAATCCGAAAAATCGGCAAAGGGCACTGAACATTTGCTTACATCTGCCATCATAATCATGCAAAACATATCGTGAAGAATGGATTGCGTTACCTCTGTGATGTTTACATCATTTTCGGCGCATATTGCCGAAACCTTTGCAAGAATGCCGACCATATCCTTGCCGACAACCGTAATTACTGCTCGCATATTAAATTACCTCCTAAAGTAATTACACTGATTATATCAAAGCAGGCATTTTTTTTCAATAAAAAAGAATAATTATGTTTGATTTTATCGTTGAATGTGGTAGAATAGACTAGCTTAGAAAGGAAATGATTATGAAATACACAAATTTTTATGATCTTCACACGCATTCCGAACATTCGTTTGACGGCCATCATTCCTGCACGCTTATGTGCGAAAGTGCCGTTCAAAAAGGCTTAAAGGGGCTTGCAGTAACCGATCATTGTGAAATTGATTCAAAGGATTGTGATTTCAACAAGTTTTGCAGCAGCCAATTTTTTGACACATCAAAGGCGGCAACCGTTTTTGCCGGAAGCCTTGAGGTTTTTAAAGGTATAGAGCTTGGACAAGCAGTTTATAATAAGCCTCTTGCTGAAAAAATACTTGCTAAATATGATTATGATTTTGTGCTCGGATCAATTCACAATCTGCGCGATATGGAGGATTTTTTCTTTCTTGATTATAACAAAGGCTATGATATATACGATTTGCTCGGCAGATACTTTGATGCGGAATACGAGCTTTGCGAATGGAACAAGTTTGATTCGCTTGCACATTTAACATATCCCTTGCGCTATATAACCGGTAAATACGGCATAGAAGTCGATATGAGCTGCTTTTCCGATAAAATCGATAAAATTCTTGCGCTGCTTATAAAAAATGAAAAAGCTCTTGAAATCAACACATCAGGCTACTTCAATGAAATGAAAGATATTTTGCCTAATGCTGAAATTGTTGCAAGATATAAGGAACTCGGCGGTAAATACATTACCTTGGGGTCCGATTCACACTATTATGACAAAATCGGTATGGGAATAGAGCAGGGTCTTTACGCAGCCAAAAGTTGCGGCTTTGAATATTTTA
Organism: Clostridium sp. AF37-5; assembly: GCA_963625835.1. Taxonomy (GTDB): domain Bacteria; phylum Bacillota; class Clostridia; order Oscillospirales; family Acutalibacteraceae; genus Eubacterium_R. The sequence goes on from CAVFVA010000009.1 coordinate 3,564, forward strand.
CTGTTTACAGAAAAAGAAAGCCGTTTTTAATTCCGATAGAATAAAAAAACATACTGAGAGGGAAAAATATGGAAGAAAAACTTTTAAAACTTCTTGAGGAAAACGCAAGGCTCAGCAACAAAGAACTTGCTGCTGCACTCGGTGTTTCCGAAAAAGAGATTGCAGATGAGATCAGGCTTTTAGAGGATACAGGCGTAATCAAAGCTTACAAGGCATTTATAGATAAAGAAAAAATGTCAAAACAAACCGTTACTGCACTTATCGAACTTAAAATAAGACCAAAATACGGCAGAGGCTTTGACGATTTGGCAGAGCGTATTTCTCAGATGGAAGAGGTTGAATCTATCTATCTTATGAGCGGTGCATTTGATTTAACCGTGTTTGTAACTGATAAATCATTTCATGATGTTGCTATGTTTATCGCAAAGAGGCTATCTCCGCTTGAGGGCGTTGTTTCAACGGCAACACATTTTATTCTTAAGAAATATAAAGAAAACGGAGTTTTGATGACCGATGAACCTGTTGATGACAGGGGGACGGTTTCTCTGTGATGGATTACTCAAAGTTTTTAAATCAAAATCTTGTTAAAACCAAGCCCAGTGGCATAAGAAAATTTTTTTCAATAGCCGAAGAACTCGATAATGTTATTTCGCTCGGCGTCGGCGAGCCTGATTTTCTGACTCCGTGGCATATACGAAACACAGCAATCGATTATTTGGATAAGGGTGCAACGCGTTATACGGCAAATGCCGGTCTTGCAGCTTTAAGAGCCGAAATTTGCAATTTTTATGCAAGAAAATATAATGTTGAATACAACCCTGAAACCGAAGCACTTGTAACCGTAGGCGGCTCAGAGGGTATTGATATGGCTATCAGATCCGTAATTTCACCCGGCGACGATGTTTTGCTTGTTGAGCCTTGTTTTGTTTGCTATCGCCCGATTGTTGAAATCTGCGGGGGAAATGTTATCACAATAAATACAAAGGCAGAAAATAATTTTAAATTAACTGCCGAGGATATAGAAACAGCGGTAACTCCGAAAACAAAGTTGATTATTATGCTATATCCCAATAACCCTACGGGCGCGGTTATGCGCAGGGACGATTTGGATAAAATTATTCCTGTAATTAAAAAGCATGATTTGCTTGTGCTTACGGATGAAATTTACAGTGCGCTCACCTACGGAAATGAGGCACACACGAGTATTGCATCGCTTCCGGAAATGAAAGAGCGGACGATTGTCATTAACGGCTTTTCAAAAACATATTCGATGACGGGTTGGAGGCTTGGCTATGCGCTTGCGCCTGCCGAGATAATTGCTCAGATGACAAAGTTGCATCAATTTGCTATTATGAGTGCTCCTACCAATTCGCAGTATGCCGCAATAGAAGCACTTAAAAACGGTGATGACGATATAGAAAAAATGCGCGAGGAGTATGATTTACGCCGCAGATACACAGTGAGCAGATTCAATGAAATGGGATTAACCTGCTTTGAGCCTGAGGGCGCGTTTTATGCATTTCCGTCTATCAAATCAACGGGGCTTTCAAGCGATGATTTTTGTGAAAAGCTGATTATGGATAAAAGAGTTGCCGTTATTCCGGGCAATGCATTCGGTGATTGCGGCGAGGGTCATATCAGGGTTTCCTATTGCTATTCGATTGATAACATAAAAAAAGCCGCGGATCGCATTGAAGAATTTGTAAATTCGCTTGAACATAACTGAAAGGTAATATATGGAAGTTAAGGTTGCAGCATATGCAAAAATAAATTTAATGCTGGATATTGTTTCGCTAAGAACGGACGGGTATCATGATCTTTTTATGATTATGCAAAGTGTCGGCGTGTATGACACCGTTACCGTTACGGAAAACAAATCGAAAAAAATATCCATAACCTGTGCCGAAGCGGGAATTCCGCTCGATGAATCCAATATCTGTTGGAAAGCTGCAAAGGGATTTTTCAAATACACAAAAAAGCGCAATAAGGGCATAAATATAGATATTCAAAAGAGAATTCCGCATGCTGCCGGACTTGCCGGCGGAAGTGCAGACGGTGCAGCGGTAATAAAAGCTCTTAATGAAATTTATTGCACACAATTGAGTGATAAAGAAATGTGCGAAATCGGTGTTAAAATCGGAGCGGATTTACCGTTTTGTCTTACGGGCGGCACACTGCTTGCGCAGGGAATCGGCGATGTGCTCAGTAAAACAAAGCCGTTGAAAAAATGCTTTATTGTGCTTGCCAAGCCGGATTATTCGGTTAACACCGGATACGCGTACCGTCAATTTGATTTAAACGGAAAAATGCGCACTCCCGATAAATTCGGCATGCTTTGTGCAATTCAAAGCGGTGATTTAAATGAAATATGCGCCAAGCTTGACAATGTGTTTGAACAGTTTATAGAAGTGCCACACAGGGTGGATATAAAGCATGCAATGCGCGAATGCGGTGCAATCGGCACTTGCATGAGCGGAAGCGGTCCCACTGTTTACGGTATATTTGAAAATAAAGATGATGCCGAGCATGCCTGCGTCGCACTCAAGCCTTTTGCAAAAAATATTGAATTGTGCAAACCCGTATCCAAAGGTTGCAAAATTTTAAAAATAAGCGAATAATATCATAAAAACCTGCCCAAAATTCCTATGAGCATTGCTCAGAAGAAAGGCAGGTTTTAATTTTGAATAAGAGTTTTAAATTATTTTCGGCTTTGTTTTTGGCTGCAATCATCGCTTTTTCTTATATTTCGCCATTTGTTAAAACCAGTGAAAATATATCAAGTGAAGTTTTTAGGTTGCATATTCTCGCAAATTCGGACAGTGATGAGGATCAGGCATTGAAGCTTAAAGTAAGAAATGAAGTTTTAAACTGCGGTGAATCGCTTTTTAAAAATTGCAGCAGTTTAAGTGAGGCAGTTGAAATAGGAAAGGAAAATACGGAATTATTTAAGAATGCCGCACAAAAATGTATTATTGAAAATGGCTATACTTATCCTGTTAAGGTTTATGTTGACAAGGAATATTTTAACACACGAAAATACAATCAAATCACTATGCCCGGCGGAGTTTATAATGCACTTAAAATTGAGATAGGGCAGGCGAAAGGTCATAATTGGTGGTGCGTTATGTTTCCCGCCATATGCCTTCCTGGCGTGAGTGAAGATGAAATCGATCAATATCTTTCCGACGATGAAATCGAACTTTTAAATTCAGGTAATAAATATAAAATAAGGTTCAAAATCGTTGAAATATACGAAAAGCTGAAAAGCAAATCAGTTAAAGCTTCATAAGTAAAAAGTTGACAGAAACGCTCACTTGGCGTATAATCCCATTAGTTTGGTATGAAAAGAGGGCGGATATGAGCATTTATTATTTTGATAATGCTGCCACAACTCAACTTGATAAAGCTGTGCTTGAAGAAATGCTTCCGATTTTAAAAAATGAATACGGCAATCCGTCTTCGATCTATTCAATAGGAAGATCGGCGAAAACGTTTCTCGAAAATTCGCGCGAAAAAATCGCCTCTTTGCTCAATTGCAAGCCGAGCGAAATATATTTCACTTCGGGCGGAAGTGAGGCGGATAATGCAGCAATATTCGGAATTTCTGCCGCGAGCGGTAAAAAAAATATTGTTACAAGCACGATTGAGCACCCTGCGGTTTTGAACAGCGTTAAATCGGCAGCAATCGGTAATAAAAAGTGTAAATTCATTACCGCAACAGCTAATGGATGTATTGATGTAAACATTGCAAACGAGCTTGTAAGCTCCGATACCGGTCTTGTTTCCACAATGCTCGTAAATAACGAAACGGGCGTTATACAACCGATAGACGAACTTTCCGAAATCGCACATTCGGCAGGGGCATATATCCATACCGACGCCGTTCAATCAGCTTCATGCAAAAAAATAGATTTGCAAAAGCTTAATGTTGATTCGCTTTCGCTTTCAGCACATAAATTCGGAGGACCGAAAGGAATCGGGATTTTATTTTTGCGAACAGGAACACCGTTTGAAAAATTCATTCACGGCGGTCACCAGGAACGGGATCGCCGCGCTGGAACGGAAAATATCGCATTTGCGGCCGGTTGCGCAAAGGCACTTGAATTAACATATAACAATTTTGATGAAAATAATGCTCAAATCACAGCGTTAAGACAACGTTTTGAAACGGCGATAAAATCTGACTTTTCAGATGTAATTATAAACGGTGAATCGGCTCGGCGGAGTTGCTCAATTTCTTCTGTTACTTTTCCGGGTATATCTGCAGACAGCATTATTATGAATCTCGATTTTGCAGGAATTTGCATTTCGGCAGGAAGTGCGTGTGCTTCGGGTTCGGTAACACCGTCTCATGTATTAACTGCAATGGGTATAAGTGATGAAAATGCCAAAAGCTCAGTTCGTGTTTCTTTCGGCAAAAGCAACACTCCTTCTGAAACAGATTTTCTGATAAAAACATTAACCGAAACAGTTAAAAGATTAAAAAATATTTGAATAAAGGTGAATTATGGCTAATAAACGGGTTTTGCTCGGAATGAGCGGCGGGGTAGACAGCAGTGTTGCTGCCGTTTTGCTTAAAGAACACGGTTACGATGTTGTGGGCATCACAATGAAACTTTATAACGGCGAATTTGAAGGCGGCTGTTGCAATATTTCCTCAACCCTTGATGCAAAAAGAATATGTGATTACATAGGAGCTCCGCACTACACACTTGATTTTACAAATGAATTTAAAAAATATATTATAGATGATTTTATCGGCGAATACAGCAAATGCAGAACACCTAATCCATGCATCGAATGCAATAAATATCTTAAATTCGGCACTATGTATCAAAAAGCGCGTGAACTCGGCTGTGATTATATTTCAACAGGTCATTATGCAAAAATCGCTTACAGTGAAAAATACGGTCAAAACGTGCTTACGAAGTCATCGGCACAGGGTAAAGATCAAAGCTATGTGCTTTACAACCTGCCTAAAGAACTGCTGGATAAAGTTCTTTTTCCGCTTTGCGATTTTGAAAATAAAACTCAAATCCGTGCAATTGCGGCAGAACACAAATTACCGGTTGCCTCAAAACCGGACAGTGAGGATATTTGCTTTATTCCTGACGGTAATTATAAAAAATTCTTAGAAGAAAATTCCGATTTAAGAAGCAGGGAAGGGAACATAGTGACGCGCGACGGCAAAATTCTCGGCAAACACACCGGGCTTTACAAATATACTATCGGTCAACGCAAGGGACTTGGGATATCAAATCCCGTTCCGCTTTATGTTCTCGGTTTTAATCCACAGAAAAACGAATTAACAGTGGGTGAGGAAAAAGAACTCTATACTAAAGAATTTACAGTTTCCGATGTTAATTTTCTTATGTTTGACGAGCTTTCGGAGCCTATGCGAGTTAAAATCAAAACAAGATATTCTGCCAAAGCATATGACGGTGTTATTTCACCGGCTCAAAACAGAGTTGCTGTTTGCTTTGACGAACCGCAAAAATCCATCACACCGGGGCAATCAGCCGTTTTTTATGTTGATGATGATATTGTTCTCGGCGGCGGCAAAATAGACGGATAAAATAAAAGACCTTGCTCTGTTTGAGTAAGGTCTTTTTTGGTGCCGGCGGCGGGGGTCGAACCCGCACCCTGTTGCCAGGACCGGATTTTGAGTCCGGCACGTCTGCCAATTCCATCACGCCGGCGAATCGGGATGCAAATATCCCGTGGTGCTGGTGACCGGACTTGAACCGGTACGGTATTTCTACCGAGGGATTTTAAGTCCCTTGCGTCTGCCGATTTCGCCACACCAGCGAACACAGAATATAATACATTATATTGGCGCGAATGTCAATAATTTAATTTACTTTATTTTGAGGATTTCCGTTTACACAGCTTTCAACATTTCTGTCAAGTATATCCAATAGTCTTTGCCTTGTTTCTTTCGCAGCCCAAGCAATGTGGGGTGTGATAACACAATTTGGTGCCGATAGCAGCGGATTTTTCGGATTTGCGGGTTCTTCTTTCAAAACATCAAGTGCCGCGCCGGCAATTTCGCTGCGGTTTAGCGCATCTGCAAGAGCCTGTTCGTCAACAACAGGTCCTCTTGATGTGTTTATTAAATAGGCACTCTTTTTCATCTTTTTAAGATTATCTTTATTTATTATGTTTTCGGTTTCATCTGTGAGAGGACAGTGGCAGCTGACAAAATCCGAATTTTCAAACAGATAATCGAGTTCAACCTGCTTAGCTGTTTTAAAATCGGCGGTGTCTTTTTTTGATCTGGAATTAAACAGCACATTCATACCGAAGCTTTCTGCGATATGCGCCACTCTTTGACCTATTGAGCCGAAGCCGATTATACCGATTGTTTTGCCGTCAAGCTCAAAAAGAGGAGCTTTCCAATAGCAAAAATCGGGGCACGCGCACCAATCGCCGCCGTGAACCGATTCAGAATGCAAATCTGATTGGTTTGAAAAATGAAGAATAAATGCAAAAACCTCCTGTGCTACGGCATTTGTTGAATATGCAGGAATGTTACATACCGAAATGCCTTTTTCATTTGCGGCATTTATATCAACAACATTGTAGCCGGTTGATTGTAAGCAAATATATTTAAGTTCGGGGGAAAGCGCTTCAATTGTTTCTTTAGTTATGATTGTTTTATTGATTATTAAAATTGCTGCGCCCTTAGCTCTTTTGACAACGTCTTCAGACTGCGTTCTTTCATAAATTTTAACATCATCGCTGTATTTGCTTAAAAAATCCCATGAAAGATCACCAGGATTTGTTGTGCAGGCATCGAGATTGACTATTTTCATATTTATCACCGCTTTGTTTTTTATAATTATATATCTGTTTGCCGCTTTTTTCAATAATTATTGCATATAAAAGTATTTTACTATATAATAAAGCATAGAAATTATTGGTGATATTATGAAAAAGTCGCTTATAATTTTGCTCACTTTTGTAATCACGGTATCGCTCTGTTTTGCGGTAAACGGCAGATTATCGAAAAATCAGACGGTCAGCACTGAATATAACGATTTACGGTATTGCATCGTGCTTGATGCAGGTCACGGCGGTGCAGACAGCGGTACTGTTGCGGCAAACGGAACTGCGGAAAAAGAGATAAATCTTGCGATAGTTTTGGCGTTATATGATTTTTTGAATGTTACCGGCGTAAAATGCAAAGCAATCAGAAGCGGTGATTATGAATATTATCCCGATAATTCAAACAGAAGCAAATCCGATTTATATAACAGGCTTGATTTTGTAAACGAAACGGAAAACGCAGTGCTTGTTTCCGTGCATCAAAATTTTTTTGAAAGCACTGCGGAATCGGGCATGCAAATATGGTACACAAAAAATGTTCAATCAAGCAAAATTCTTGCCGATAAAATATTAAACAACACAAAAATATTTTTGCAACAAAATAATACAAGGCTTAATAAGGAATCGGACGGCAGTTATTATATTCTCTACAATGCATGTGTGCCGTCTGTTATGGTTGAATGCGGGTTTATGAGCAATCCCGAGGAAGAGGCAAGGCTTGAAAGCAGCACTTATCAAAAGCAGCTTGCATGCGTAATTGCTCTCGGAATAAATCAATATATAAACGAGGAATACTAAATGGCTAAATTAAAATCTGTTTATGTTTGCTCCGAATGCGGCTATGAAAGCGCAAAATGGTACGGTAAATGCCCAGGGTGCGGCGAATGGAACACCATGAACGAGGAAACTCCGATTGCTGCTAAATCTGCGGGGTCGGGCAAGAACACGACGTACAAATCGCAGGCTGTTTTGCATTTAAATGAAATTAACGGCGATGTCGAAAGGCGAATTTCAACCGGTGTTAAAGAATTTGACCGTGTACTCGGCGGCGGAATAGTTGAGGGGAGCCTTGTTTTACTGAGCGGTGACCCTGGTATAGGTAAATCAACCATATTATTACAGGTTTGCCAGTATTTGGGGCAAAGTAAAAGCGTTTTATATGTCAGTGGCGAGGAATCGGCTAATCAAATCAAGCTTCGCGCGGTTCGGCTTGGTGTAACAACCGAAAATCTCGGCATATTGGCTCAAACTGATGTTGGCACAATTGCGGAAACAATCAGAAGCGAAAAACCGGATGTCGTTATAATTGATTCTATTCAAACAATGGTGTGCGACGAATGCGCCTCATCTGCAGGCTCGATAACTCAGGTTAGAGAATGTACAAATATTTTTATGCATCTCGCTAAATCATTCGGTATACCGATATTTATAGTCGGCCATGTTAATAAAGACGGCGGAATAGCAGGTCCGAAAGTACTTGAACACATCGTTGACACGGTTCTGTATTTTGAAGGCGAAAGAAACTATTCTTACAGAATACTCAGAGGTGTAAAAAACAGATTCGGCTCAACTAATGAAATCGGTGTTTTCGAAATGAGGCAAAGCGGTCTTGCTGAGGTTGAAAATCCATCTATGCTTATGCTTTCCGGTCGACCGAAAAATGTAAGCGGCACATGCGTTGCCTGTATTATGGAAGGCTCGCGCCCGATTTTGGCAGAGGTTCAGGGGCTTGTTACGGCAACCGGATTCGGCACTCCTCGCAGAATGTGCACCGGCTTTGATTACAACAGAATGGCAATGATTATTGCCGTTCTCGAAAAGCGCGCAGGCTATTTCTTTAATTCAATGGATGCATATATCAATGTTATCGGCGGATTAAGGCTCGATGAACCGGCTGCGGATTTAACGGTAGCCATGGCACTTGTATCATCACTTAAGGATGTACCGGTAAACGACAATGTGATTGCTTTCGGTGAAATAGGTCTTGCAGGGGAGATACGCGCTGTAAACAATTGTGAGCAAAGAATAAGTGAAGCATCAAGGCTTGGCTTTGATAAATGTGTTATACCTTTTCATAATTATAAAGGGCTTTCAAAAAAAATTAAATCGAGCGTTGATATAATTCCGGTGCGCAGCGTTCGCGAGGCGTTTCGTGCAATCACGGAAGAATAATCACTATTATAAAATTAACCGCTCTGCCGTGTTCGGCAGGGCGGTTTTACATAATAGGTTTTTAATATTATTTTTATATCGGCTATTGATATTTTGATTTTTTTGTGATACAATTATACAAAATAAATGTTTTGGATAATGCAGGGGAGCGAAAATCAAAATTAACGCTGTTTATAACGAAAACAACCGATTGGCGTGCCGTTTTTCACGATCAGCTTATTTTTGAGAGATTGTATGATTTATTGAATCATAAACGCTGCTTTGCATCCTTTCAGTTTTATTTGGATGAATAATCGGTCGTTTAAAAGATTCCTGTATGATTTATTGTGATATGATTTTCATTTTGCTTATTTGATGATAACGCAATGCAGTCAATCAATCTTTAAATTTAATTGATTGCATGCTCGAGCAAATCATTTTTATGAGAAAAATTGTTAGCTGTTAAATTACGAGCACTGCATTTTATGTTTTATGTATAATTCGATTTCAAAGCCTAATTATGCAGCTGATTATTTATTCAGCAAAAACAGAAACATAATTTATATTTTCGCCCGAAATCATACCAAGATACCCGTGCGTTGTTTATTCCCTCTTGTCAATTATTTAAAATTTGTTGTGAAACTGTTTCACAACAAATTTATAAAGGTGATATTATGAAAAAAGAAGAATTTTCGACATTGCCTCAGCTTGTGCAGGATTATTTAACATATCTTGAGGTTATTAAAGGTCATTCTGAGCAATCGGTTATCGAATATGCCTCAGACTTGCGCACTTTTTTCAGATTCATTATGAGTGAAAAAGGTGCCGTAGCCAAAGATACCGAAGAAGACGAAATAGACCTTTCCCCTATCGACGCTGATTTTATAAAAAGTATTAAGCTTACGGATGCACATAAATTTTTAATTTATTGTAAGAATGTGCGAAAAAACAACGAAGCAACACGTGCAAGACGCGTTATATCCGTAAGGCGTTTTTTTGTTTATTTAACCGATAATTTGGGCGTTTTACAGAGCAACCCGATGAAAAATTTGGACAGCCCCAAATTAAAGAAATCGCTGCCAAAATATCTAACGCTTGAGGAAGCACAGCATTTACTTTCCGTTATTGACGGACATTATAAGGAACGCGATTTTGCCATAATCACTCTTTTTTTAAATTGCGGAATGAGGCTTTCCGAGCTCGTGGGAATAAACTACAATGATATAAGGGATGACGGCAGCTTAACTATACTCGGTAAAGGTAACAAGGAACGCACAATTTATCTTAATAAATCCTGTATTGATGCAGTTAATGCTTATAAGAAAAATAGGCCGAACGACGGCGTTAAAGATAAAGCACTTTTTTTAAGCTCAAGAAAGCAAAGAATAAGCGCAAAAACGGTGCAGCACATAGTTTATGAAAATCTCGATAAAGCCGGTTACGGCGACAGAGGTTTGTCCGTTCATAAGCTCCGACACACTGCGGCAACGCTTATGTATCAATACGGTGATGTGGATTTATTGTTGCTCAAAGAAGTTCTCGGTCACGAAAATTTAGGAACCACGGAGATTTATACACATACGGCGGCAGACGCGGCAAAAAGGGCAATTGCCTCAAATCCGCTTAACAGCGATTTGCCGAAAAAATCACAGTGATATAAGACCGCTTAATGCTGAAACAAACGCTGCATTTAAAAGAGAAACTGCAATAAGCTCCAAAGCATACAGAGCATATTTTTTTATGTATGCTCCGTATGCTATTTTTTCGTTTTTCTCATTTTTATTAACTGTGATATTGTATATTCCTTTGCTCAAATCGCTGCTGAGCGAAATGGTGTAAATTATCACCGTTAAAAACGAGCACATAAACGGAGCAATCATTAAAAGCGAATATCCGAATCCTTTTGCTGTGTAATTTATGCAATAATATGCGACCTTGATTCCGGCATAAACACCGATTATTAATGAAACAAAATAAATAAACGGGAAGCCGACAAGACAAAGCCCGAGAACTACCGTAGCGGCAAAAACAAGAAAATAAAATCCAAGGTTATTTATAAACAGATTTATAAAATCGCCGCTTGAATTTACTGTAATCAATTCATTAAGTTCATCTGTTTGGCATTTTTGATAAAGAAACGCACCGCAAAGCAATCCTGCAGCATAAAACAGGATTCCGTAAAGCACGGATTTGTTCTCAACGAAAATATCATAAAGGCTTTTATCGGATTTGAATTTTTTACGGTTCTTAATTTCCGTTATCGGCTGGTTTTCATCAAATGCGCTTTTATTCTTTTTTTTAATTTCAAATTCCGTCATTTTCTCAACCTAACCTTTTTGGCTCGATTAACGGCATATAATCCTCCAACACCCGAAAGCAAAACACATAATCCAAGTTTAACGAGAAATACCGTTGGCGTGCTTTCGCCTGAAATCATATTTATAAGCGAAAAAACAAAAAGAGGAATATAAGTGATGATACCAACGGCGAAACCGTTGTTTTTAAATTTGAATGTGCATAAAAAAGCAGTTATAAATGCGCAAGCGGTGCATGCCGGAATTGACAACCAATTTTGAAGAGATAAATCAATATCCAATTTATAAATCGCCAATGTTACTGTAGCGGAAAAAGCGAATATTAATAAGGCATGCAACACAATGCATTTAATCGAAAACAGAAATATTTCTTTTTTACCCAGCGAAGATTTAATTTTGCCCATAAAAAAAACTCCTTTGATTACCCATTATAAGGATATTCAAAGGAGTGTGTTTTTATAACCAGAAGTAAATTATTTATCTTCTTTTTTGTCTTTTGATTTTTCGGCAGCTTTTTCTTCTTTTTTCTTTTTAGCAGCTTCCTTAGCAGCCTCAACTTCTTTTTTGTGCTGCTCCATCTTTGTTTTATTTGTGTTTACAGCCCAACGCTGAATAGTCATTTTGTTGCGATCGGCACCGGTTTCAATAACAAGGTCTTCTTCGCGGATAGTAACAACCCTGCCAACAATGCCGCCGATAGTAATGATTTCATCGCCGATTTCAAGAGAATTTCTCATTTCCTGCTCTTCTTTTTGGCGCTTTTTCTGCGGGCGAATCGTAACAAAATACATAATGGCAAAAAGTGCCACCATCAAAATAATCATTGTGTAGGAACTGGTGCCCGTGCTTTGACCGGAAGCAGCCGAAGAGCTTAAATTAAATAAAGTTGCAAACATATGTTTAACCTCCAAAAATAATAACATTTGTATTATATAGACAAATACTTGAAAATGCAAGGGTTATTTTAAATTCGTGTGTCAAGTTTTACAGTATATTCATTTTTGTAATCTTCAAAGCTGCCGTTCTCGATATTAAAGCGAATTTCAGACAAAAGATTATTATAAAAATAAAGATTATGCATAACGGCGAGGCGCATGCCGAGCATTTCGTTTGCCTTGAGCAAATGGCGTATATATCCCCTGCTGTGGCTTTGGCAAACCGGGCAATTACATTTTGAATCTATAGGTGCCCCATCTTTTGCATATTTTGCGTTATTTATATTTATAATTCCGCTCTTGGTGAAAAGGTGCCCGTGCCTTGCATTTCGGCTTGGCATAACGCAGTCAAAAAGGTCCACTCCCCTGCTTACACCCTCGATAATGTTGCCCGGTGTGCCTACACCCATCAGATATCTCGGTTTATTGTACGGTGCAAATGGCGTTACGGCACTGATAATTCTGTACATATCCTCTTTTGGCTCGCCTACGGCAAGCCCGCCGATTGCATAGCCGTCTAAATCCATTTTTGCAATAAGCTTCATATGCTCAATGCGTAAATCATCAAACGTGCAGCCCTGATTTATACCAAAAAGCAATTGATTTTTATTTATTGTTTCGGGAAGTGAATTAAGCCTGTCCATCTCTATTTTGCAGCGTTCAAGCCATCTTGTTGTGCGTTCGCATGCCTCTTTTGCATATTTGTAGGTTGCAGGATTTTCAACACATTCATCAAACGCCATTGCAATGGTTGATGCAAGTCGGCTCTGAATTTGCATCGACTCCTCCGGACCCATAAATATTTTGCGACCGTCAATGTGTGAGCTGAAGGTTACGCCGTCTTCTTTGATTTTGTTAAGCTTGGCAAGCGAAAACACCTGAAATCCGCCGCTGTCCGTAAGAATCGGTTTATCCCATCCCGTGAATTTATGAAGACCTCCCATATCGTAAACAATACCGTCGCCCGGGCGCACATGCAAATGATAGGTGTTGCAAAGCATAACCTGCGTGCCGATTTCGTTTAAATCTTCGGCTGATAAGCCGCCTTTGATTGCTGCTGCAGTGGCAACATTCATGAACGCTGGGGTTTGTACGGTGCCGTGTACCGTTTCAAAAACACCTCGCCTTGCGCCGCTGTCCTCTTTAATTACTTCAAATTTCATATTTAATCCTCAATAAGCATTGCATTGCGACATAATGCTGTCCGTAATTCCGTTCATCAAGCAATTTTGCCTTTTCAATTGCTTAGCTCAGTTATTTATTATAGCATAAATCGGTTCTGAAATCAACATATATAAAGCTTACCATTCAACGCACAGTAATTTACAAGCAGCTTAAAAGGCAAGGAATGGCAGACAGACTATTGACAAAATTATATGTATACGTTAAAATTATCTCACTTTTGAGTTGAGGTTGAGATTGTCAACTGACTTTAACGGGTCTTTGGCTGTCTCAATCTTTTTTCTGTTCACTCAGAATTTTTATCGACAATTATTTGCTGCTCTGTGCCGACACAGACATATTTCCTGTAAAAGGCTTCATTCAATCCGAGAAAAAAGCAGCATTATCAAATCTTTTGAATCTATAAAACGGAGAAACTGCAGCATATGAAAAACAGGCTTACCGGTGATGAACGCTTTCTTTATAACGGCGTTCCGATAAACAGACTGCTTCTTGATTTCTGGTCTTGGCAATCATCGGAGCTTCTCTCAAACACATTAAGAGGTGCTCTTGCCGAATATATTGTAGCAACGGCGCTTGATATTGACTCCGGCGCAAGCCGTGTTAACTGGTATGAGTACGACTTGCTGTACGGCAACACCCGAATTGAGGTTAAAAGCTCCGCGTATCTTCAGTCTTGGGAGCGTGAAGGCTTTTCCCGCATTTCGTTTACGATTTACCCGGCTCGACCCGTAACGGCATCGCTTTGGGATGACAACGACATCAGTCGCCACTCTGATGTTTATGTCTTCTGCCTATTCAAGAGTAAAGACCGTGATACGGCAAATCCCATGATGCTGGAGCAATGGGAGTTTTTTGTTGTTAAAACATCCGATATCGATAAGCTGCTCGGAAACCAAAGAACCGTTACTTTATCTACGGTAAAGTCCTTGCCGCACATTCAGTGCACATACGAGGAATTGCGCCGGTCGGTTGACGCAGCAGCAAAAAAATGAGGTAGATGCAAACGCTGCGTTGATCTTAATAAACTTACTACGCAATATTTACTAACGGTCAAAATTATATTTGTCATCAAATGACCTTAACATAATTTTTTATAAGATATTAAGAGAAAATGAATAACTAAAAGCCGAAAACCTCAGTATTATCGAGGCTTTCGGCTTTCTTTTTAGGTTATTGACATCCGTTACACGATAAACATTGCGTCTCCGAAGCTGAAGAATCTGTATTTTTCGGCAACCGCCGTGTTATAGGCATTCATTATATTATCAAAACCGGCAAATGCGGAAACAAGCATTATCAGCGTACTTTCAGGCAAATGAAAATTCGTTATAAGAGCATCCATGCATTTAAATTCATAGCCTGGATAAATAAATATTGATGTGTCGCCTTCATCCTCGCAGATACAACCGTTTTTTGTGGCAACGGATTCAACGGTGCGGCATGAAGTTGTGCCTATACAAATTACTCTGCCGCCGTTTTTCTTTGTTTCGTTTATTAAATCGGCTGTTTCCCGAGGCATAACATAATGCTCGGTATGCATTTTGTGCTTTGTTACATCGTCAACTTTAACGGGTCTGAATGTTCCCAGCCCTACATGAAGCGTAACATAAGCAGTGTTAACACCAGATTTTCTTATTTCATCAAGCATTTCGGGCGTAAAATGCAGACCGGCGGTTGGTGCGGCTGCCGAGCCAAGTTCTTTACTGTATACCGTTTGATATCTTTCGTT
Organism: Clostridium sp. AF37-5; assembly: GCA_963625835.1. Taxonomy (GTDB): domain Bacteria; phylum Bacillota; class Clostridia; order Oscillospirales; family Acutalibacteraceae; genus Eubacterium_R. The sequence goes on from CAVFVA010000009.1 coordinate 18,707, forward strand.
ATCTTTGAGTTTTTCTTTAATATACGGCGGCAGCGGCATTGCGCCTATTTCATCCAGTACGGCATAAATGCTGCCATCGCACGAAAATTTAACAAATCTGTTTCCGTCTTCTTCATTGATGTCTACGATTTCACCGATAAGCTTTCCTTCGCCGAAGATGAATTTTGTGCCGATTTTGGCTCTTTTACCGGGCTTGCAAAGGCATTCCCACACATTGTTTTCCTTTTGAGCAACAAGCAAAAATTCAACCACGGCGCCGGTTTCTTCCTTAACACCGTAAATTCTTGCGGGAATAACACGGGTGTCGTTAAGCACGAGGCAATCGCCGGGTTGCAGATATTCACCGAGATCTTTAAAAATTCTGTGTTCCAATTCACCGGTTTTATTGTGCAAAACCATAAGCCTTGAGGCGTTTCTGGGCTCGATTGGAGTTTGAGCTATTAAATTTTCGGGTAATTCATAAAAAAAATCTGAAGTTTTCATTACTGTCCTCTAATTTATGTTTGACATATATATATAATAAGTGATATTATATTACGAGATAAGTTGAGTTTGATATTGATTTGCAAACCGACTAATATTATATTCTAAAAATCATTTTTTTACAAGATGTATTTTTATAAGGAGAATCAATTATGGAAAAACATTACAAAGTCGGCGTAGTGGGCGCAACAGGTATGGTTGGTCAGCGCTTTATCACACTGCTTGAAAACCATCCTTGGTTTGATCTTGTTTGCCTTGCGGCGTCATCAAGATCGGCAGGCAAGAAATATTCCGAGGCAGCGGCAAAAAAATGGTGCATGGATAAAGAAATGCCCGAAAAAGTTAAAGATATGATCGTTTTAGACGCAGAAGCTGATATTGATAAAATCACTTCTATGGTTGATTTTGTTTTCTGCGCAGTTGATATGAAGAAAGACGAAATTAAAAAGCTTGAAGAGGCTTATGCAAAGCACGAATGCCCCGTTGTTTCAAACAACAGCGCAAACCGCTTTACCCCTGATGTGCCGATGGTTGTACCGGAACTCAATGCGGAGCACATCAATATCATTCCTGCTCAAAGAAAAAGACTCGGCACTAAAAGAGGCTTTATTGCAGTTAAGTCTAACTGCTCGCTTCAATCATATGTTCCCGCTCTTTTCCCGCTTCATAAAGATTTTGGCGTAAAGGATGTTCTTGTTTGCACATATCAGGCAATCAGCGGTGCAGGAAAAACCTTTGAAACATGGCCGGATATGGTTGATAATGTTATTCCCTACATCGGCGGCGAAGAAGAAAAAAGCGAAAAAGAGCCGCTTAAGCTTTGGGGCAAAATCGATGGCGACGAAATTGTTCCGGCAGACAAGCCGAATTTCACCGCACAGTGCATAAGAGTTCCTGTTTCAAACGGTCACCTCGGCGCCGTTTTCGTTAATTTTGAAAAGAAGCCGTCCAAGGAAGAAATGATTAAAATTTGGAACGAATTTAAGGGCAGAGCTCAAGAGCTTGAACTCCCCTCCGCTCCAAAGCAATTTCTCAACTATTTCACCGAGGATGACAGACCGCAAATCAAATCCGAAAGAATGCTTGAAAACGGCATGGCTGTTTCCATCGGCAGACTTCGCGAGGACACACAATATCAATATAAATTTGTTTGCCTTTCGCACAACACATTAAGAGGCGCGGCAGGCGGCGGCGTTTTGCTTGCAGAGCTTCTTTGCGCTGAAGGCTATATGGATTGATAATCCAGAATTATTACACAGAAGGAGTTTTTCACTATGAAGGAACCTATCTTTACAGGCGCAGCAGTTGCTATTATTACACCGATGAACGAGGACGGATCTGTTAATTACGACGAATTTGCAAAGTTTGTTGATTTTCAGATTGAAAACGGCACGGATGCAATCGTTATTTGCGGCACCACCGGCGAGAGCTCAACTTTAAGAGTTGTTGAGCACACCGAATGTGTTAAATGGTGTATTGATTATGTTGCCGGCAGATGCAAGGTTATTGCAGGCACCGGTTCAAACTCAACTGCCTGTGCAATCGAAATCAGCCGTGAGGCTTGCAAAGACGGTGCAGACGCGCTTTTGCTTGTAACACCTTACTACAACAAAACAAGCCAAAGAGGGCTTATTGCTCATTACACTGCCATTCACGATGCAACGGATAAACCGATTATTCTTTACAACGTTCCGTCTCGAACAGGTGTAAATATTTTACCGGAAACTGCTGCAGAAATTGCAAAACTGCCCAGAATAAATGGCATTAAAGAAGCAAGCGGTGACCTTGATCAAATTGCAAAAATTCACGAACTTTGCGGCGATGAACTTAATATTTGGAGCGGTAACGACGACCAAATTTATGATGTGCTTGAAAGAGGCGGCAAGGGTGTAATCAGCGTACTTTCTAATGTTTGCCCTAAGGAAACACACGATATTGTTGCCGAATATCTTGCCGGGAACAAAGAAAAATCAAAAGACCTTATGGATAAATATATGAAGCTTGCAAAGCAGCTTTTCTGCGACGTTAACCCGATTCCTGTTAAAGAAGCAGTTAATTTGATGGGCTACAAAGCCGGTCATTGCAGACTTCCCTTGGTTGATATGACCGATGAAAACAAAGAAACGATGAAAGCCACTCTTAAGGTGTACGGTATTATTGACTAAGTTTTAAATCAAGAGGAATTTTAAATTATGAAAAAAATAATTCTTTGCGGTGCAAACGGCAAAATGGGTCATGTTATTCGCAACATTGTTGCAGGTGATAATGAATGTGAAATTGTTGCCGGAGTAGACATCAATACCGAGTCCTCGGAATTTCCGATATATTCCGAAATCGGCGGCGTTAAGGAAAATGCAGATGTTATAATTGATTTCTCAAATCCTGCGCTGCTTAATCCCCTGCTTAAATACTCATCTGCAAAAAAAATTCCGGTTGTTATAGCAACAACCGGATTTGACGATGACCAAAAAAAGCAAATCGAAAACGCAGCTAAAGAAAACGGCGTGTTTTTCACCTACAACATGAGCATGGGTATAAATCTTTTGGCAACGCTTGCTAAAAAAGCCGTTGATGTGCTTGGAAACGATTTTGATATTGAAATCATAGAAAAGCATCATAATCAAAAGATAGATGCTCCGAGCGGCACGGCTCTTATGCTTGCCGATGCGATTTGTGAGGAAATCGACGAGCCAATGAAATATGAGTACGACAGACACAGCAAACGCGAAAAGCGCAGCAAAAACGAAATCGGTATGCATGCGGTTCGCGGCGGCACGATAGTCGGTGAGCATGAAATTATTTTTGCCGGCAGAGATGAGATTATAACACTTTCCCACTCTGCAAGAAGCAAGGAAGTTTTCGCAGTCGGCGCGGTTAACGCTGCAAAATATATGGTTGGCAAAGGTGCAGGACTTTACACCATGAAAGACCTTATTAAATAATTTATTTAAAGATAATTAGTAACAAATTGACGCTCTTGCCCGGTATTTTGCGAGCTCATCATACCGAGTAAGAGCGTATTTTTCAGGAGAAAAACCATGAGCGAAAACAAATTCAAATCCAAGGCAAAATCTTTTTTCAAAAATTTAAGTATTATCAATTTTCTGTTTCTTTTTTTGGCAGGAATCGTAAATTCAATCGGTGTTACTTTGTTTTTAGCTCCTGTTGAGCTTTACGACAGCGGCATTTCCGGCACATCGATGCTGCTTTGGCAACTTACCCCGGATAAATATACGCTTTCGCTTTTTCTTATTTTATTAAATGTGCCTTTGTTTTTATTTGGCTTAAAAAAGCAAGGCGCAGTATTTACCGTTTATTCGATTTTTACGGTTTTGATTTATTCGGCGTCATCCTACATAATCAATTATATTCTACCTATTGATAATATGAGCGACTCCCCTTTCGCCGGCAAGGATTTGCTGCTTTGCGCAATTTTCGGCGGAATAATTTCGGGTGCAGGAAGCGGACTTGCAATAAGATTCGGCGGCGCAATGGACGGAATTGAGGTTTTGGCTGTTACTTTTTCAAAAAAACTCGGTATCAGCGTCGGCACATTTGTGATGATATATAATGTTATTTTATATATAGCAGTTGGGTTAATCACAAAAAGCTACATTTTGCCGCTTTATTCAATAATAACTTATTGCGCCGGAATTAAATCTGTTGACTTCATAGTTGAAGGGCTCGATAAAACAAAAGCTGCAATGATTATTACAACAAATCCGCAAAAGATGTGTGCCGCACTTTCAGAAGAATTTGGACACGGTGTAACTCAAATAGAAGCAAAAGGCTATTATGAGAATAAAAAGCTTACCGTAATTTACTTTGTTGTAAACAGATTTCAAATTGCTAAGCTTAAAACCATCGTAAAAAAAATCGATAAAAATGCATTTTTTACCATTTCAGAAGTCAGCGATTTTATGGGAAGCAGCCTAAAAAAAGGAAAATTGGGAAAATAAAGCGAATTGCTTGTTTTTTTGACTGATTTATGTCATAATCAATTCATAAATTATTAAGGAGGATAAATCTTATGAAAAAGTTTATTCAGGAATTTAAGGAATTTGCGCTAAAAGGCAATATGATGGATATGGCAATCGGTATTATTATCGGCGGTGCGTTTACAAGCGTTGTTACCTCGCTTACCGACAATTTTATAAAGCCTCTGCTTAATTTTATTACCGGCGCAGCCGTATACACAGGCGCAGACATCGCAGGTTTCGCATCTTCATTTATTTCTGCGTTTGTTAATTTTATAATTATGGCATTCGTCCTTTTCTGCCTGCTTAAGGTTATGAACAAAATTACGGATCTCGGTCACCGCAAGGATGAAAAACCAGCTCCTCCAATTACAAAAATCTGCCCACATTGCTGCAGCGA
>CAVFVA010000009.1:23576-39105 GCA_963625835.1 Clostridium sp. AF37-5
CCGAATAAATCATAAAGTAACTTATTTTAAAATAAGTTAAAGAAAATCCCGTGCTTCGTCGTAGCACGGGACTTTTTTTGATGTTTTTTCAAAAATATATTATTCTTTGCTCCAGGTAACACCCTGAGGAGTATCTTTAAGGATAATACCCTTTGCCTTTAATTCATCTCTTATTTTATCGGCAGTTGCCCAATCCTTATTTTTTCTTGCCTCTTGGCGTTGCTCAACAAGAGCTTCTATATCGCTGTCGAGCGTGTTTTCTTTGCGATTGTAAAGAATTCCCAAAACATCGCAAAGCTCGTCGTAAAGCTTTGCAGCGTGCTCACAAACAGTTTTAGAAACATCACGGTCGAGGATTTTTGTGTTAATGTCTTTTGCAAGCTCAAAAATTGCTGCAAGACCGTCTGCCGTGTTAAGATCGTCATCCATAGCATTTATAAACTGCTCGCGCCTTTTATCAAGTTCAGCGATCAAATCGTTATCGTTAGCCTTTGCTTCTTCCGCTGCATTCTTAATTGCAAAATCAAGGCTGTCACGGCATGTATAAAGCCTATCAAGTGCAGATTTGCACTGCTCGATTATATCAAGGCTGTAATTGATTGGTGAACGGTAATGAGAGGAAATAAGAAAATATCTGATAACCTCATAACCGTAAGCATTTGCGATTTCACGAACAGTTTTGAAATTGCCGAGAGATTTACTCATTTTAACATTATCAACGTTGATATAACCGTTATGCATCCAGTAATTTGCAAAAGTGCAGCCGTTTGCGCATTCGCTTTGTGCAATTTCATTTTCGTGGTGCGGAAAAACAAGGTCTTTGCCGCCGCAATGAATATCAATAGTGTTGCCAAGATATTTTCTGTTCATTGCAGAGCATTCAATATGCCAACCCGGGCGTCCTTTACCCCAAGGAGACTCCCAATAAGGTTCTCCGGGCTTAGCACCTTTCCATAAAGCAAAATCAAGCGGATCCTCTTTAATTTCACCGATTGCGATTCTTGCACCGCTTTCAAGATCTTCAATAGGCTGATGAGAAAGCTTGCCGTATTCCTTAAATTTAAGCGTGCGAAAATAAACATCGTTTTCAGCCTGATATGCATAACCGCTTTCAACAAGCGTGCTTATAATATTTATAATTTCATCGATATTTTCCGTTGCTTTTGGATGAACGGTTGCTTTTTTGTAATTAAGTCCGTTTGCATCAGTCCAAAATTCCTCAATATATTTCTTGGAAATAACATCATAAGTTGTGCCTTCTTCGTTTGCACGTTTAATGATTTTATCATCAATATCCGTGAAATTCTGAACAAATTTTACTTTGTAACCTCTGTATTCAAGATATCTGCGGAGCACGTCAAAAACACAGAGCGGTCTTGCGTTGCCGATGTGGATATAATTGTAAACCGTCGGTCCGCAGGCATAAATTTTGACCTCATTTTTGTCCATTGGAACAAATTCTTCTTTTTTGGCAGTCATTGTGTTAAAAATCTTCATTTTAACGAGTCCTCCAATTTTTTTATTTCCTCTTCAAGCTCTTTAATCTTGTCTTGATTAGCCCTGATTGCCGCCATAACGGGATCGGGAATATTTATTTGATCAAGGTCATCCACTCTTTCTCCATCGATGCGAACAACCTCGCCCGGAATACCGACCACAGTGCAATTTGGGTCCACATCACGTACCACAACAGCGCCGGCAGCAACCTTTGAATTTCTGCCGACGGTTATCGGACCGAGAACCTTTGCACCCGCGCCGATCATAACGCCGTTTTCGATTGTGGGATGCCTTTTACCCACATCCTTGCCCGTGCCGCCGAGTGTTACGCCCTGATAAAGCATAACATCGTCGCCCACTTCTGCCGTTTCGCCTATAACGATTCCATGACCGTGATCTATGCAAACTCTTTTGCCGATTTTCGCGGCAGGATGAATTTCAATTCCTGTTTTGTGAGCGCTTCTTTGGCTTATATATCTTGCAATAAACGGCATATTGTGCCTGTAAAACCAATTCGCTCGCTTATGGCTTCGCAAAGCTTTAAAACCCGGATACAGCAGCACAATTTCAATCGGACTTCGTGCTGCCGGATCATGGCTCATAAAGCTTTGAACGGTTTCCTTAAATTCATCAAACATAATTTTATTCTCATTACCTTTCAAAGCTAAAAAATAAGCCTCTGCCAAAAATGACAGAGGCAATAAAAAAACTGCGGTTCCACTCTATTTTATACTCAGCCGCTCAAACACGGCTTTGCCTGTAACGGGGCAACCGATTCGGAATACTTATTTTCCTCCGAACAACTCGGGAGTGCATTTCGATAATCCGCTTATACGCAGCTTTCAGCATATGCTGCGCTCTCTGAAAAGGCGGTAATTACTTACTTCTCTCCGTCAAAGTTTTTATCTATCAATAATATTATATACAAAATTTGCTATTTTGCAACTGTTATTTTGTTTTAATAAGATGCCAGCCGTCTTTTGCATAAATGATTCCGCTCAAAACGGTGATAACGCCCACAATCCAAAATGCGACTGTGCAATAAATATTGAGCCACGGTGTGCTCATGTCGATATCAATTTTCGGGCTTTCGCCGATTGCAAGCAAAAGAAAAGTCATACCGGTTGTGGACATTTGCAAAAATGTTTTTGCCTTGCCGAAACCGTTTGCCGCAATGACTTCACCGCTTGACGCTGCAGACATTCTGATTCCGGCAACAAGAAATTCCCTTGCGAGCATCATCATAATAACGATATCAGTGTGCCAACCCATATCAAACAAAATTATGTAAGCTGCAAAAACAAGAGTTTTATCCGAAAGCGGATCCATAAGCTTGCCGAAATCGGTTACAAGGTTATTTTTTCTTGCGATAATGCCGTCTGCCTTATCGCTCATGCAGGCGATAAAATAAACAATAAGCGTTGCCACCCAGTGATAAGGGAAATTTATAAATGCAACGGCAAGCAAAACCGGCACGCAGCAAAATCTGAACACTGTTATTTTATTAGGTAAATTCATTGTGCTAATTCTCCAATCAAATCATATCCGTCGTAATCCGTAATTTTAACATTAACAAAATCACCGGCTTCAAGCTTTTTCGGTGATGTAAAAATAATGCCGCTGTCTATCTCTGGTGAATCGAGATAACTTCTTCCGACGTAATTGTCGCCGTCTTTGAAATCAACAATCGTTTTGTAGACTTCGCCGATTCGGCTCTTATTAGCATTTTCGGTAACGGTATATTGAATATCGCCGAGCACTTCCTCACGCCTTGTTTTAACATCTTCTTCTATTTGATTAGGCATATCATAGGCAGGAGTATCTTCTTCCGGCGAGAATTTGAAGCAGCCCATTTTATCGAATTTCATTTCTTTAACAAATTTGCAAAGTTCTTCAAATTGTTCATCCGTTTCGCCCGGGAAACCAACCATCAAAGTGGTGCGAAGCGAAAGCCCGGGAATATTCGCTCTCATTTTATCAATAAGGGATTTAAGTTCGGCATATGAGCCGGTTCTGTTCATTGCTTTAAGAACATCTTTGCTGCAATGCTGAAGCGGAATGTCTATATACGAGCAGACCTTATCAAGGCTTGCTATTGTGTAAATAAGTTCATCCGTAACTTTATCAGGATAGCAATAAAAAATTCTTATCCACTCTACCCCATTGATGTCTGAAAGTTTTCTGAGCAATTCGGGCAGCATATATTTTCCGTAAAGCGAGATACCGTACTTAGTGGTATCCTGAGCAACGAGGATAATCTCTTTAACTCCGCCGGCGGCGAGTTCCTCGGCTTCGGAAATAATGCTTTCCATCGAACGTTCTCTGTATGCGCCCCTGATTGCGGGAATTGCACAATATGAGCAACGGTTGTCACAACCGTCGGAAATCTTAAGATACGACCAATGTGAGCTTTTTGCAGCAAGTCTTTTATCATCAAGCGGTAAATAACACTTGTTCGGAAAAATGTTTGTTGTAACGCCGCACAGAGCCTTTTGACAGATTTTAACTATGTCGGAATTCGCACCAATACCCACAACGGCATCAACCTCAGGCATTTCCTTCATAATTTCGTCTTTGTATCTTTCTGCAAGGCAGCCTGTTACTATAACGGCTGAAACCATGCCTGCTTTTTTATATTCGGCAGCTTCCAATATTGCTTCGATTGCTTCTGTTTTGGCGGACTCTATAAATCCGCAGGTGTTGACGATAACAACATCTGCTTCACCCTCGGACGGTGCAACCGAGAAGCTGTTATCGCACAGTTTTTTCATCAGCATTTCTCCGTCTACCTGATTTTTAGGACAGCCGAGCGAAACGAGATATGCGCTGAATTGATTATTATTCATCTAAAATTTCGTTTATGGCAGATTTAATGTCAGAATATGAAAATCCCCGTCTTGCAAGTGCTGCAACAACTTTGTTTCTGCCATTTTCCTCTCTGAGTTTGCGTATATACGATTTGTTTATAATTTCTGTTATCGAATCAACGGGATCAACGCTGTTTGCCTCAATCACATTTTGAATTATCTCCGGCGATATGCCTTTTGAATAAAGTTCCTGCCGCACTCTGACAGCGGAATATTTTTTTTCGGCAAATAAATGATCGGCGTATGCATAAGCGAATTTTTCATCATCAAGATAGCCGTATTCGATAAATTTTTCTATTGCCTTATCAGCGGAAGTTTCGTCAACGGTTTTAAGCAGCTTTGTTTTAAGCTCCTTAACGGAATGATCACGCCGAGAAAGCAAATCTGCGCACTTATTAAGTGCTTTACGCAGGTTTATTTTTTCGAGCAATTCTTCCCATTCGGCATCAGTAATGTCAGTGCCGTCCGCTATATAGTTTTCCGCCCAAAAATCGTAATTGGTGGTAACACGATATTCATCACCAAGCAGGATATGGATTTTTGTGCCCCTACCCTTTTGCGCTTTAATGATCATCAGTCTTCGTCGTCCTCAACGGCTATATCAAGCTTTGCTCTTGCAGCCGCTCTTGTTTGTTTAACCGTTTTTTCGTCAACGGTTGGAACGGAATCGGTTTCCGCTTTGGGAGCTGCCTTTGCCTGATATTTATGATTTGAACTTTCCTGCTGCTCTTTGATTTTTTCTTTAATTTGATTTTCGAGCTTTTCGGCAAATTCAGGGTCGTTTTCGATTATATCCTTAACCTTGTCTCTGCCCTGGCCGAGCCTTTCATCGCCGTAAGAAAACCATGAGCCGCTCTTTTTAATAATATCGTATTCGGCTGCCAAATCAAGAATTTCGCCCGATTTACTGATACCGCAACCGTACATAATATCAAATTCGGCCTGCTTAAACGGCGGTGCAAGCTTATTTTTAACAATTTTAACCTTTGTTCTTGTGCCGATAACCTCGGAACCTGCTGCTTTAATAGCCTCTGCCTTGCGAACGTCAATACGCATTGATGAATAAAATTTAAGCGCACGACCGCCCGTTGTTACCTCGGGATTGCCGTAAACAACGCCAACCTTTTCACGAAGCTGGTTAATAAATACAATAAGGCAATTGCTCTTGTTGATTGCGCCGGTAAGCTTTCTCATGGCTTGGCTCATCAGCCTTGCATGAAGCCCAACATGAGAATCACCCATTTCGCCGTCTATTTCAGTTCTCGGAACAAGTGCTGCTACGGAGTCAACAACAATAATGTCAACCGCACCGGAGCGCACAAGCTGCTCGGTAATTTCAAGTGCCTGCTCGCCGTAATCCGGTTGGGAAACAAGAAGTGAATCGATATCAACGCCGAGATTGCCGGCGTAAACGGGGTCAAGCGCGTGTTCGGCATCAACAAAAGCCGCAACGCCTCCCTGCTTTTGACATTCGGCAATGCAATGAAGTGCAAGAGTTGTTTTACCTGAAGATTCCGGTCCGAAAATTTCAACTATTCTTCCTTTTGGCAAGCCGCCGATTCCCGTTGCCAAATCCAAAGTAAGCGAACCGGTTGAAATTGCGTCAATATTGAGGTGCCTGTTTTCACCGAGGCGCATAACTGCGCCGGCACCGTACTGTTTTTCAATTTGCTTTAATGCAGATTCAAGTGCTGCTTTTTTATCCTGTGCAGGATTTTTCTTTTCTGCTGCCATATAAACTTCCTCCGCTATATTAAAAATAATAATTTATATATTCACTGATTAACAGTATAATAAAAAAGCTCGCTAAAATCAACAAAAAGATAAAAATAGGCAAAAACTTTCCCTTATAAAAAAATATTGTAAAAAAATGCTTGCATTTTAAATAAATTTGTGGTAGTATTTATGCGTTCTAAATTTACAAGGAGGTGTTCGCTGATGGCAAAATGTGAATACTGTGGAAAAGAAATGACTTTCGGTATTAAGGTGTCCCACTCACACAGGCGTTCTAACAGAACTTGGAAGCCCAATGTTAAAAGAGTTAAGGCTATTGTAAACGGCTCTCCTAAAAGAGTTTATGTTTGCACAAGATGTCTTCGCTCCGGTAAAGTTGAAAGAGCGTAATTGTTAATACTAAAGCCGTCTGTTAAGGCGGCTTATTTTTTTTGAAAAATGCAAAAAACACATATCATATATATGTGCAGAAGAAAAAAGAGCAGGCAATCAACTGCTCTTTTTTCTTTTAAAGGATATTTTATTTTCGGTGCCTTTTAAAAGGCGTTTTACATTTTCTCGGTGAGCAACTACAACTATAACAGTAAACACAAGTGCAATCGACACAAGAACAATATCTTTGTAAAAAACTCCGATAAAGACCGGATAAAATATTGCCATAAGAATCGAGCCGAGGCTTACATATTTTGTGAACAATATTGCCAAAGCAAAAATCGCAAGCAAAATCAGCGCAATTTTCCAATCAATCACTATAACCATTCCTCCGCTCGTTGCAACGCCCTTGCCGCCTTTAAACTGAAAATAGCAAGGAAAGATATGCCCAAGCACAGCAAAAAGCCCTGCAAATGATTTAAGAACAACCTGAGGATAATTGGAAATACCGCCGACGGTTGCTTTGAGTTCATCAATCGGCACGATTTTAAATGCAATAAAAATTGCAAGCACAACCTTTAAGATATCGCCGGCAATTGTTAAAAATCCCCACACCTTGCCGTAGGTGCGCATCATATTTGTTGTTCCCGCATTGCCCGAACCGGAGTTTCTTACATCTTCTTTTTTCATGCTTTTTGAAAGGATAACCCCGAAATTAAGGCTGCCGAGCAAATAAGCGATAACAGCAATTAAAACACATTTTAGAATCAGGGAAGTTTGCATTATTTTTTGCCCTCTCCCCTTTCTCTTACAATAAAACGAACAGGTGTACCGTCAAGACCAAAAATCTCGCGGAGCTGATTTTCAAGATATCTTTGATATGAAAAATGAAAAAGTTGAGCACTGTTTACAAAGAAAACAAATGTAGGCGGTCTTGTACTTGCCTGGGTCATATAGTAAATTTTTAATCTTCTGCCTTTATCAGTTGGCGGTTGAACGCGCGCGGTTGCCGCAGCAAGCACCTCGTTGAGCTTACCGGTGGAAATGCGCATTGAATTTTGAGAATGCACAAATGAAATTAAATCAAAAAGTTTATCGATTCTAAGCCCTGTTGCCGCCGAGATAAACACAACCGGCGCATAGCTCATAAACGAAAAATCATTTGCAAGCTTTTTCTTGAATTCATTCATCGTATTGCCGTCTTTTTCAACGGCATCCCACTTATTAACGGCGATAATGCAGGCTTTTCCTGCTTCGAGTGCAATTCCGGCAACCTTGGAATCCTGCTCGGTGAAACCCTCTGTTGCATCAATCATAATAACGCAAACATTTGCTCTTTCAACGGCGGATTTTGCTCTTATAATGCTGAATTTTTCAACAGAATCGACTATTTTGCTCTTGCGCCTGATACCTGCCGTGTCTATCATATTAAATTTGCCGAATTTATTTTCTATAAAAGTATCGGTAGAATCACGGGTTGTGCCGGCGATATTTGAAACAATGGTGCGGTTTTCGCCGCTTATTTTATTTATAAGCGATGATTTACCGACATTCGGCTTACCTATAACGGCAACATTTATGATTTCATCATTTTCATCATCGGATTCAGATTCTTCGGGAAGATACTTAATAACTTCATCAAGCAAATCGCCCGTACCGTGACCGTGAACGGATGAAACGGCAATAGGATCACCGAGACCGAGATTATAGAATTCATAGAATTCCGGCTTTGGAGCACCTACGCTGTCGCATTTGTTAACGCAAAGAATAACAGGCTTGCCGCTTTTTTGAAGTATTGCCGCAACATCGCTGTCTGCCGCCAAAATGCCGCAGGTAAGATCCGTAACAAGAATAATGACATCGGCGGTGGAAATTGCAATTTCAGCCTGTTCGCGCATTTGTTTTAATATCACATTATCAGTGTTAGGTTCAATTCCGCCTGTGTCAACAAGCAAGAATTTTCTTCCGAGCCATTCGCAATCGCCGTAAATTCTGTCTCTCGTAACACCGGGGGTATCGTCAACAATTGAACGCCTTGTGCCGATAAGCTTATTAAAAAGAGTTGATTTGCCGACATTCGGTCTGCCGACTATCGCTACCACACTTTTCACTGCACAACCTCCTTAAAAGATAATAAAAAGAGAAAAGACGGGCAAAAATTGCCCGTCAGAAATGTTAAGATGCTTATGCTTCCTTGGAAACTACTTCTTTTCCGTTGTAGTATCCGCACTCCGAGCATACTTTATGCGGCACTGTGTATGCTCCGCAATTAGAGCACTTTACAAGTGTGGGCGCGCTCATTTTCCAAACGCTTGAACGCCTCTTGTTTTTTCTTGCCGTAGAAGTTCTTCTCTTGGGTACTGCCATTTTTATAGCCTCCTTTATTCAACATCTGAATTGTTATCTTCATCAAGCAATTGCAGCAGAGCAGCCATTCTGGGATCGACCGCTTTTTTACAATCGCAATCACCTAAATTCAAATTTTTACCGCAATTGCTGCACAAACCTTTGCAATCGGACTTGCACAATATTTTGCTGGGCAAAAATAACTGAACCTCTTCTCTGATATAATCGTCCAAATCAAGAATTCCGGATTCCAAAACAATATATTCATCCGAATCCGCATCGGCATCATTAGCCAATTCTCTAACAAGGATTTTATCAACCGAAAAGTTCATTTGCTTGCTTACATCCTCGGCACATCTGTCGCACACACCGCTAAACAGAAAAGAAATATCGGCATTAAGGCAAACTATGCCTGCATGCTGCTCCACGGCGCCCTTAACCGAAACACCGTTTTGAAGCGGTCGATAATCGCCGTAAACAATAGTGTGAAGATCCAAGGTGTAATTTATATCAATCAGTGTGTTATCACCGTTGAAAAGACCGGTAACATCAATTTTCATAAACCCACCTCATCTTGCCTTTAGTATTATACATACTGCATAAAGGTTTGTCAATAATAAATTATAAAAAAGGCGTGGAAAACCCACGCCTTGTAAGTTTTTTTACAGTTCTTCGCAGTAATCGAAGATCTCAACAGGAAGATCTTCTTTATCGCAGCTGATTGTGAAATAGAAATTGACATCCGTAGCCTCGGAAAGTTCTGAAAGCATATCGAAAAACTGAGGAAGTTTTGAATAATCACGACCTACAATTTTGAACGTTGCATCGATAAGAACATCCGTTACATCGTAATTACCGGCGCAAATTCCGGCAAGGAAGCCGTAAAACGCCTTGCAACCGTTGATGCTGTATGTTTCGGTTTCAAGCAATCTTGCTTTTGAAGATATATCATATGTGAGTTTCGGTGATTTTTCAACGCAAACAACATTGCCGTCCGAATTTTCAACACATGAATTAACAAGCTCAACGAGCTTTTTTGTTTTTCCCGAACCTTTATTACCAATAATAAGTTTAATCATTTATTATTCCTCCAAGGATTGATTTCAACTATATAATATCATATGCCGAGCTCTTTTTCAAGCCTTTCTTTTTCGCTTTCGTAGCCGGGCTTGCCCAGCAGGGCAAACATATTTTTCTTATAGCTTTCAACTCCGGGCTGGTTGAACGGATTTACACCGAGCATATAGCCGGAAACAGCGCAAGTTTTCTCGAAGAAATAAATCATAAATCCAATATTCTCGGCAGTTATACCGTTTGCCTCAAGAACAAGGTTGGCAACGCCGCCTTCTGTGTGGGCAAGAAGTGTGCCCTCACGAGCTTTTTCGTTAACATAGCTCATCGTTTTGCCTGCGAGGAAATTAAGACCGTCAATATTGCCCTCTTCTGATTGAATTGTGAAGTCGCTTGCCGGATTATTGAATTTAATGCAGGTTTCAAACATAAGGCTTGAGCCGCTTTCCTGAATATACTGACCCACCGAATGAAGATCTGTTGAAAAAATGCAGGAAACGGGATAAAGACCCTTACCGTCCTTGCCCTCGCTTTCGGCGAAAAGTTGCTTGAGCCACTCGTTAAACATCGTCATGCAGGGTTCGTAGCAAATGAAACATTCAAGGCGTTTGCCCATATTATAGAAGCAATTTCTGATAACGGCATATTTGAGAACATCGTTTTCGGCGATATTTTCGCTGTTAAAGCTGTTTTGAGCAAGCTGAGCACCTTTCATAAGTGCATCAATATCAATACCTGCGCATGCAATAGGAAGCAAACCAACTGCAGTAAGTACAGAATATCTGCCGCCGACATCATCCGGAACAACAAAACTTTCATAGCCTTCTTCATCTGCAAGGCTTTTAAGAGTGCCTTTTGCTTTGTCGGTCGTGCAGAAAATGCGCTTTGCTGCTTCCTCAGCAGAGTATTTCTTATAAACAAGCTCTCTGAATACGCGGAAAGCTATTGCAGGCTCTGTTGTTGTGCCGCTCTTTGAAATAACATTCACGCAGATGTCTTTATCTTCGCAAATTTCAAGAAGCTCATTAAGCATTGAGGGACTGATTGTGTTGCCGATAAAATAAATTTGCGGAGTGTCCTTTGCGAGTGCATTGTAATTTGGCGATTTAAGTGCCTCTATTACCGCTCTTGCACCGAGATAAGAGCCGCCGATGCCGATAACAATAAGAATATCTGAATTTTTCTTAATATATTCCGCAGCCTTTTTAATTCTTACAAATTCATCTTTATCATAATCCGTCGGAAGTGTAAGCCATCCGAGAAAATCATTTCCGGCACCGGACTTTGAATGAAGTGTTCTGAGTGCTTCAACGCCTTTCGGTGCAGTTTCGTTAATTGCGGTTTCCGAAAGGAATTTTTCAGCATATTTATTTACAAGCTTCAACTCTTGCATATAAAATCCTCTTTTCTGATTTAAATTTACAGTTGCCTATTTTACATCAAAATGCGGCGATAATCAACAGTTTTTACTAAATATTCCGTAACATTTCTTTTAATATATAATTAAATCCGATTTTTTCAATTGCTTTCGGCGACACAAGCGATATTGTTTTAATAACTTCATCGCCGCTTTTAACTAAAATTTCGCCGAGTTCCGCTCCGTTTTCAACAGGAGCAAAAACACTTTCTTCAATCTCATAATTATATGTTATATCGGCGTTACCTTTTTTAACAAGCAGCTTATCAGTTTGGTTATATATGGGAACGACAGATTTTACCTTGCCGTTTTTTATTTTAACCGAAGTTATTTGCGCTTCATCAATTTGCGGGGTAACAACGGCGTATTCGGCAAAGCCGAAATCAAGCAGGTTAGAAGCCGTTTGAAAGCGTTTATCGCTTGTTTCCGCACCGAGTACCACTGCAATTAAATTCATACCGTCTCTTTCGGCAGTAGCGCAAAAACAAAAGCCTGCTTTAGATGTTGTGCCTGTTTTCAGACCTGTTATACCGTCATATTTGTTAACGAGTTTATTTGTGTTGTTAAGCTCCGTTTCACCGTTTCTCAGATAATCAAGCCATACTGTTGAATAACTATAAATTAAATCGTGACTGAGGACTTCCTTTGCGATAACTGCTAAATCATAAGCACAGGAATAATGATTTTTTATTGTGTCGTCAAGCCCGGTGCAATTTTCAAAACAGGTATTTTCAAGCCCGAGTTCCTGCGTTCTTTCGTTCATCATCTTAACAAAAGCCTGAGAAGAGCCGGCAATGTATTCACCGAGCGCGATGCATGCATCGTTTGCAGACGCAACAACAACGGCTTTAAAAAGCTCGTCAACCGTCATTTTTTCGCCGAGTTCAAGCCAAATCTGTGAACCGCCCATTTTAACGGCGTTTTCCCCTGCCGATACTTCGTCATCAAGCGAGATTTTACCGCTGTCCAATGCCTCAAGCACAAGTAAAATGCTCATAATTTTAGTTACAGAAGCTGGCGAAAGATGCTCGTAAGCGTTTTTTTCGTAAATGATGTCGCCCGTATCGGCGCACATTAAAATCGAAGATTTGGCGTAATCCTCGATTGTGTCATTATTTTCTACGGCATCCGGTTCTGCAAAGCATTGAAGCGGAAATATGATCACGGCAAATACCGCAAGCAGGCACGCAATTGTTTTTTTCATAAATATCACCGTTAAATCATATTCAAAAAGCATTGCTTAAATAACCCTGTTTTGTTATAATATTAAAATCAAACAGGAGAGATGAATATGAAAGCAGCATTTTACACGCTCGGTTGCAAGGTTAATCAGTCTGAAAGCGAATATATGGCAGAGCTTTTAAGCAAAGCGGGATTTGAGATTGTTCCACCGAGCGAAGAAGCGGATTATTATATAGTTAATTCATGCACTGTAACTGCCACGGCAGACCAAAAAACACGCCAAAACATAAGAAAATTCAAGCGCCGCCATCCCGATTCGGTAGTTATACTTACGGGATGTATGCCACAGGCTTTTCCGCAGGCAGCGGCAGAGTTGGAACAGGCGGATATCGTTTTCGGCAATAAAAACGACGGCGATATTCTTGATATGATAAACAAATATAATCTTGAACACAACAGAATAGTTAATATTGAGCAACACGAAACGGGTGATGAATTTCGCCAATGCTCGATTTCAAAATTCAATGAAAGAGTGCGTGCCTTTGTTAAGATAGAAGACGGATGCGACAGATTTTGCTCCTATTGCATAATTCCGAAAAGCAGAGGCAGAGTGAGGTCAAAAAAGCCGGAGCAGCTAAAAAACGACATTAAAATTTTATCGGAAAACGGCATAAAGGAAATTGTGCTCGTTGGCATAAATCTTTCTGCATACGGTAAAGGCGAAGAGTTCAATATAGTTGACGCTGTCAAAATTTGTGCAGAAACAGACGGAATACTTCGTGTTCGCCTCGGCAGCCTTGAACCGGATCATATTACGGATGAAATTATAAAGCAGCTTGCAGAAATCGATGAATTTTGCCCTCAATTTCATATTTCATTGCAGAGCGGATGCGATAAAACGCTTAAAGATATGAACAGGCACTACAATGCCACCGAATACTCTGAGCTTTGCGATAAGCTGCGATTCGCATTTAACGATTCGTCAATCACAACCGATGTTATGGTGGGATTTAATGAGGAAAGCGAAAACGATTTTAACGAAAGTCTTGAATTTGTTAAAAACATCGGTTTTGAAAAGGTACATGTGTTTCCCTATTCTGAGCGAACAGGCACTGCAGCATCACGCCGAGGCGATTCCGTTTCAAAGCAGGAAAAGGAACGCCGTGCGGCAATAATGGCTGCCGAAACTGAAAAAATACGAGAAAAATATTTTGAAAGCCTCATTGGCAAAAAAGTCAATGTGCTTTTTGAAAACGAAACAGCCACCGAAACATTCAGGGGCTACACAAAAAATTATATTCCGGTTGAGGTTAAATCTTCAAAAAACATCAAAGGCACCGAGTTAGAATGCGTAATCGAAAGTGTTGACGCCGCAAACGATATTTGCCTTGCTAATTTAGATTTCTGATGTTTTCAACTTCTGCCGAAACGGCATCGTCCTGCGAATCAACAAGATAGCTTAACGAATAAATATAATATCCTCCAACATTATCAAGTTGATTTAAATATGTGATTTGCCTTGAAATTATATTATTGTTTTCAACAAATTCATTTATAGCATAACTTTGCTCGGCAGAGGCGAATTTATCCTCTTTTCCGGCTTTGTAAAGCGGCAAGCCAACATATAATCTAACTGCGGTTGCACGCTCGCTCCATTCCTTTGCAGTGCGTGTAAACGGCTGCACTTCGTTATAGAAACCAAAATATATTTGAGGGCATATGTAATCTGCATATCCAGGCTCACTCGCCCATTTTTCGACATCGGCATATAACGTTGAATAATCGGTTGAAACCTTAGATTGCGGACTTATTCCAAATAATACGGAATCATTTTCTTCCTTAACGGCTTTATAAACGGCTTTTATCATTTCGGAAACATTATTCCTTCGCCAATCGGAAAGCGACATATCACCACCGCTGTTTTGATACTGTGCATACTCTTTTCCATCAATATCTTCACTTGTGGTGGGATAAAAATAATCGTCAAAGTGAATGCCGTCAACCGCATAATTTTTGACTATTTCCCTGACGCCGTTTACTATAAGTTCGGTAACCTCACTGCACGCAGGATTAAAGTAGATTTTATCGGCAACATAAACATAGCTTGATTTTTCCGAATCCTCAAGCCACTTTTTTGCTTGATTTTCAGACGAGAGCTCGCCTATATTGACATCCTGCGACACTCTGTAAGGATTTATCCACGCTTCTATTCTAAGATTAAGACTGTGCGCTGTTTTAACCATAACGGCAAGAGGGTCATATATAAGCTCACTGCCCTGCACACCGAAGCAATATTTGGAAACAGGAAAATAATCCGATTTATAAAATGCGTCGGCACACGGGCGAACCTGCACGGTTACCGTGTTCAGACCAAGTGATTTAACCTTTTTGAAGAGCGATTTGATTTCAGTTTCAAAGCTGTTTTCGTCCCTACATTCGGATGTGTATTTCTCAAGTTCAAAATAAGCCATCCAAACAGATTTAACGGTTTCCGGCAATGAAGATGTGCCGCTGTTTTCAACCCGAGGCACGGTCGAACAACCGCAAAACAACAAAGAAACACATAAAATAAGTGCAAAAACTTTTTTCATACTTGACACTTTCCCTTAAATTTGCAAAAATATATATAGAACATCAGAAAGGCGTGTTTATAATGGATTACAGACTCGGAAATTCCGAAAGAATTAAAGAAAAAGGCGCAACCTCCAAAATCGAGTGCCCAAAATGCAAAAGCAGGGTAAGATTCAGTGTTTTCAGCAATATGGACACAAGATTGATTCCGGAATTTCCGTTGATAAATTCCGAAGCTGTATATTTTCTTGTTTGCCCTAAATGTGCGTCTGTTTTCACTGTTGACGAAAGCCAGGGTGACGCACTGCAAAAAGGCGAAAAATATGCAATCGGCGATTATGATTTAAGAGAACTTAAGCAATTCAAAAAATAAACACGAATAAATTTTGCATTCAAATTAAGACTTGTCTGTAATTAAACTCGAATTCAAGAGGAGCAACTGCTCCTCTTGTTTTTTTATAAAATTATACAT
>CAVFVA010000009.1:39178-63088 GCA_963625835.1 Clostridium sp. AF37-5
CATTTATAACCTTTTCGATGGTTTCTCTGAATTTATCACGCGCATCATCCGGCATCCGCTCCAGCTTGCCGCGCAATCCCTCGTTTACAAGTTCATGTAATGACTTTCCGAATAAATCGGTTTCCCAAATTTTGCCGGGATTTTCCTGAAATTCGCGCAGCAGATACATAACAAGCTCCTGTGATTGGCTTTCGCTTCCCACAATCGGAGCTACTTCAGTGCGTGTGTTACAGCGAATCATATGGATGGAAGGTGCCTGCGCCTTCAATTTAACACCGTATCGACCGCTTTGTTTAACTATTTCCGGTTCTTCAAGCGTTAATTCATCTATATCCGGCATAACAATGCCGTAGCCTGTTCGTTCTACCTCAGCAAGGGCGGAGTTAAATTTTGCGAATTTGGCTTTTGTTTTCGATAATTCACAAACAACAGACATTAAATCCTTGTCATTTTTGATATCACATCCGCATTTAGAGGAAAGCACTGTGTAATAATAAGCGTTGCTTATGCGAACCGTTATGCAAACTTTACCGACGGCCAAATCCGAGTCGGAAATCAAAGTTGACTCAATATCTTTATATTCACCGAGTGAACCGGCAAATGCCTTAACGCTTCGTATATTTGTTATGCTTTTTGCACTTTCACCGATAAATGCAAACATATTTGATTTAAATTCGTCGTTTTCATCAAGGCTTTTAATCCAACTCGGAAAATTAAGTTCTATGCGTTTTGCCGGAAATTCATACAACGCCTTTTCCAGCAAACTGTTAATCCCGGCTGTATCAAGTTCAAGGCAGTTTACAGGCACAACGGGTACGTTATATTTTTCGGCAAGCGATTTTGCAAGAGAAACAGCTTCCTTGCTTTCAGGTTCGATGCAATTAAGAGCAACAACAAAAGGTTTATTTATTTCATTAAGCTCGTTAATCACCCGTTCTTCTGCTTCGGCATATTCTTCGCGCGGAATTTGGCTTATTGAGCCGTCTGTTGTGACAACAAGACCTATTGTGGAATGCTCATTAATAACTTTTTGCGTTCCGATTTCAGCTGCCATATTAAAAGGTATTTCCTCGTCAAACCAAGGTGTTCGCACCATACGCGGCTGATCGTCCTCAATATAACCCACTGCGCTCGGAACAATATATCCAACACAATCAATAAGCCTTACCCGAAAATGAATATTATCCTCCATTGAAAGTTCTATTGCTTCCTCGGGAATAAATTTCGGTTCGGTTGTCATAATCGTTCTGCCTGCA
Organism: Clostridium sp. AF37-5; assembly: GCA_963625835.1. Classification (GTDB taxonomy): domain Bacteria; phylum Bacillota; class Clostridia; order Oscillospirales; family Acutalibacteraceae; genus Eubacterium_R. Next base: position 40,435 of record CAVFVA010000009.1, read on the forward strand.
GCACTTTGAGGCAATTCGTCACGAGCCCGTTCTTTTTGAAACTCACCGCTTATATTCGGAATAACAAGCGATTCAATAAATTTTTTTATAAAAGTTGACTTGCCGGTACGGACGGGACCGACAACGCCGATGTAAATATCGCCCTGTGTTCTTGCCGAAATATCATTATAAATATTCAATTCAATCACTCCTAACCTGCCGTTACATTCCCGGTATCAAAAGAATTCTGTTTGCATCCACAATATCGTCCGTAAGTTCATTTTCTCTTTTAATAAGCTCAACAGAGCTTTTAAAGCATTTTGCAATATCCCAAAGGCGTTCGTCTTTATCCGCAAAATAAACGGCAAGCGCCGGAGATTCGCATTCGATGCCGGTTTTCAATTCAACTTCGGAAAGCAAATTGAATTTACTTTGTTTGTACCTTAAGGCGGTGTAAACAACGGCAATTCTGAGTTCAATTGCATTATCGGATTTTAAAACATAATCATATGATGAAATATATGCGCAGCATTTTTGATATTCTCCAAACTCTATTTGCTTTTTATCCGAAATAAACAGCAGCTCTCCCCTTTTATTTAAAACAAAGGCAGAAAGTTCAACTGTGTTATCACATTTAAATGACGCATTAAGATCAAGAACTTCGGATATATCAACGGAATCAAATTCATATTTAATCATACTTGAATACGATTCCTTGGCAAAGCTGTAATCAACATTAAGTTCGATGGGAGTAAAAGTGTTTTTAACATCGTGATTGACGGAATAAGCGTCGTCTGACAAATATGCCGAGCATTTGCGATAAACGCAGCAGGAAAGATTAATATCGCCTGCCAAATCAATAACAGTCAATTCATTGTTTTTATCGGTTTTGGTTTTAAAAAAAAGATTACCCGGCTTTGCATAAACAAGAGCAATATCACCCTCTGCAATTCCGCTTATATCTGCTATTGTGCTGATTTCCGATACTTTTTCACAGCGGCGCACATCATTTTGTTTATCTGAATCGGCAGTGTAAAGTACGGAAAAGCGCAGAGTTGTTTTAACAAGCATTTTGTCGGCAATAATTTTTGTTTCGTTGCAATATGCATTTGCAAAAACATTTATTATTTTTTGAATCGGAGAGCCGTCCGTTACGGCGGATTCATCCTCAAATTCAGCCTTTACATACGCAAAACCAACCTTCGATATGTAATCAACCCGTTGTTTATCTATCATAACGCCGTCCGCACTGTCAGCCATATCAGCTTTGCACTGCGCATAGGCACAAACGGAAACGGCAAATGAATTGTGAATATCCACTCTGCGCTGATTTATCACTCGCCAATTGCTGTATTTATCCGTTATATTTGCCTCAACAAACAGTTCCTCATAAGCAGCGTCGATTTGAAATGATTTTTCAAAATTCTCTTCAAATTCGGCACAGTTAAGGCAACCGGAGCTTTCACTTATATATGTTAACGTTATCTTCGTTTTTCCGTAAACTGTTATTTGCGAATTTTGAAATGCCGTATTTACAATAAAATTATTAACACAGCACCTGACAACTTTAAGCAAATCATCGTTGTAGGAAAGTAAATTTTCCTGATAATCAAAATCCGCATCCGCACTTTTTGAAAAAACACAGTTTTTTGTGCATATTTCCTTTTTGCATTGTTCCATATGAACGCTCCTTTTTATTTTCTGTTAAATTTATATGCACAAAATATGCGTTATATAACAAAAAACGCTCCCGATTAAATATCGGAAGCGTTTTTTATGTCAGCCGTTTACTTTCTTTATTTTAAAAATTTTTCTGAGGATTGGAGCCGCAAATTTCGGCGGATTTACAACAACAACTTTCATATGATTTCCTCCATCATTTTTTGCAGCAAATAATACCGAGAATTATTACCGTTACGGCAAGCACGCGGACAAGCCATGCCTCCGGCAGGCATATTGTGACAACGCACCCGATACCGAATGCTAACCAAAGAAAATCACGCCGGCACATCTTTTTCACAGTAATAACACCTCTGAGCTGCAACTACTGTATTATATGCTGTAAAAAACTAATCGTTACTCAAAACAAGTATAATTATTCCGCTTTTGAAATCAACAAAGGCTTTATCGTCCGAAACCTCATTGCTTATGCTGAAATTGTCATAAGGTGAAAGCGTTATGCCATTCAGTTCATATGCAGCACCTTTTTGAATAAGACCTGTAACCGGCGCTCCGAAAGCAAAGACGGAATAATATTTGTGTTTCTTCGATTTCGGAATGTAAAAAGCCTTATCGTGCATTGAAATTTCGTTATTTCTGTCTTTAATAACGGCATAAACACAGTTGTCAAGGCAATATTTGAGGGCAATAATATTTGAAAGTGAATGATCCATTCTGCCGCCGAGCGCACAAAAAATTTCAATTATATCAGCGCCGCGACTTACGGCTTCTTTAATGCAATAAAAAGTGTCCGTATCATCTTTTTCGTGCGGCAATTTTATAACTTCCGAATTCAAATCGGGAAACGCGGAGGAATCAAAATCACCGACAATAATATCGGGAATTACGCCTGCTCTTTTGCATGTTTCATATCCGTGATCGGCGGCAATAACCGTTGAATTTACATCTATATTGCTTTTTAAATATTCCAAATCTTCGGCATGGCAAGGCGCACCCGAAACCACGGTATATTTCATTTTTTCAGCATCCATTCCTTAACATTTTTTAAATCGTTGTACATTTTAACATAGCTTGCGTGCCTGTTTTCGGAGATTAAGCCGCTTTTAACCGCCTCGCAAACGGCACAGCCCTTTTCAACCGTGTGAGTGCAGGTTGAAAATTTGCATTTTCCGAAATACGGTTCAAATTCTCTGAAACAATCAAAAAGTTCATCCTTGGAAATACTCAGGCAACGCTCAAAATCAATCGAGGAAAAACCGGGAGTATCCGCAACATAGCCGCCGCAAACCTTAAAAAGCTCGCAATGACGCGTAGTATGCTTTCCTCTTCCGAGCTTTTTGCTTGTTTCGCCCGTGGGAAGCTCCAGCTCAGCTTCAATTGCATTTAAAAGTGTGGACTTTCCCACACCTGTGTTTCCGGTAAAAGCCGAGCATTTGCCGCTTAAAAGCGATTTTATCTGCTCTGTGTCTCTATGCTCCGCAGGATTACAACAATAAACATCAAACCCGGCGTTTTTATATATTTTTTCATATTCGCCGTAATTCGGTTCCAAATCGGTTTTTGTAAAAACAATAACCGGGTTTATATTTTTATAATCGGCGAGCGCGGTCATTTTATCTATATTAAATGTATTTATTACAGGATCAACTATTGAAGAAACGATAAAAAGAATGTCCAAATTTGCAAGCGGAGGACGCACAAGATTGTTTTTGCGAGGTAAAATTACCTCTATTCTGTTTTCTGAATTTTCATTAACGGTTATTTCAACATTATCACCCACTGTTGGAGTGAGTTTTTGATTTCTGAAATTTCCCCTCGCCTTGCACTCATAAACCGCACCGGCGGTTTCCACATAGTAGAAACCGCCGATTCCTTTAATAATTTTTCCTTTTTTCTTACTCACTGTGGCTCCTTGAAAAATCAACATTAATTGTTTTATCTGAATTCATAGTATACGAACCGCTGTAATTTTCGCTTACCTCTGTCAGCTGAACCGTAAGTTCAATTTTGCTGCCTGCATCTGCAGGAACGGCAATTTTAACTGTTGAACCGTCGAGCTTAACTGCCTGAGAAGTATATTTGCTGCCGTTAACACTTACCGTAACCGTATCGCTCGGAGTGCCGGAATAAGACGGCAATTTAACATTTATTGTTGCTGTATATTGAGCGGTTGTTGTTGATTCGGTGGTGGTTACACCGGAAGAAACATAAATCTTTATTGTTTCATTTTCAGTTGCCGTTCTGCCTGATTTAGGAGATTGATCAAGCACAATTCCTTTCCGAACTGTGGAATCCTGGGTTTCTACAGAAACATTCTTAAAGCCGGATTTTTCAAGAAATGTTTTTGCATCACTTTGGGTAAGCCCGGTCACATCCGGCACGGAATATGTTTGCAACTTTGTAGTTGATGGACCTGAAGAAACATATATCGTAATTTCCTGATCGGCTGAAACAACCGAGTTAGCCTTAGGATCGGTGTATATAACTGACCCGGAAGCAACATTTTCGTTTGACATTTCCGTAACTTTAAAATTAGTAAGCTTGCTTTGCTGAAGAAGCTTTTCAGCTTTATCAAGAGTAAGATTGTAGCAGTTAGGAACGGTTATATCCTCTGCGCTTGCCGCAACCTTTAATGTTACGGTTGAGCCTGAAATTACGCGTTCACCGGCTTTTGGTGACTGATCTATTACGATACCTGCATCATATTCATCTGTTTTTTCATACTCGGCAACAAAATTATATTTATAATTTGTGTTTGAAACAAGCGCATCGTATGACTGACCGACAAAGTTTTCAAGCTTTTGACTTTCAGTATTTACACCCTGAGTCATAAACACAACAAGACCGACAATTGCCGCAATCAGAAAAACAACGCCGACAATAACTGCCGTTATAACTTTTTTCTTATGGTTTGGATCATAGTTATCGGTTTCGTCAAATTCATTCTCTGCCGAAACCTCCGAAGCATTCTTTAAGTTTTCCTCTTTAAAAACATATTTAGTGGGGCTTTTATCAACAAAATAGCTGTAATCAAATGTTGCGTTTGGATTTCTGATAACATCCTCTAAATCAAGCAGCATTTCAGTGGCTGTTTGATATCTGTCCTGAGGATTTTTTTGCATTGCATGGAAGCAGATTTGTTCAATGCCAAGCGGAATATTCGGATTTATCTCGGTAATCTTTTTAGGTTCCTTTTGAAGCTGCATAAGCGCAACGGAAACAGCACTGTCTGCATCAAACGGCACACTGCCGGTTAGCATTTCATAAAGCACAACACCCACCGAATAAATATCGGCGCGTTCATCCGTGAATTCACCCTTAGCTTGCTCCGGAGAAATATAGTGAACTGAACCTATAGCATTTTCAGTTAATGTTCTTGTTTCCGTGCGTGAAAAACGCGCAATACCGAAGTCGGTAACTTTAATATTGCCTGTCGGCAGCAATATAATATTTTGCGGCTTTATATCGCGGTGCACAATGCCCTTATCGTGCGCATGCTGAAGTGCGCGCAGAATTTGAGTGGTGAAAAACACGGCGTCATTCCAAGCGATAATATGCTGCTTTTGAATATATTCTTTGAGCGTAATGCCGTCAACATATTCCATAACAATATATTGCACCTTTTCACCGAAGCTTACATCATAAACCTTAACGATATTCGGGTGAGAAAGTACTGCAATTGCCTTGCTTTCATTTTTAAATCGCCTTACAAATTCAGCGTCATTTGAATATTCGTCTTTTAAAACCTTAATTGCAACGATGCGGTCGTCAACATTATCGTATGCCTTATAAACAACAGACATACCGCCGACACCGATTATTTCCTGAACCTCATAGCGTCCGTCCAGCCGTTTTCCCACATAATTTTCCATAAATAACTACACAGCCTTTCAGGCAAATTTAATATAATTATTCGGCAATGGCAACAACAGTAATATTGTCGCCGCCGCCGTTATTGTTTGCTTTTTTTACAAGTCGATCGGCAAAAGCATAATATCTGCCGTCCGAAACCTCGTTGATCATTTCGTCGTCTGTAACATAATTTGAGAGTCCGTCCGTGCAGATTATCAGCACATCGTCGCTTTCCAAATCAACCTCGTCAAAATCTATGTCTATGATCTTATCAACGCCGATAGCACGGGTAATAAGATTTTTATTAGGATGATGCTCCGCTTCTTCCTTGGTAATTTTGCCCTTATTAACAAGATCTTGCACAAGTGAATGATCTGTTGTTACCTGTTCCAGCCTGTTGTTTCTGAAAACATATGCACGGCTGTCGCCTGCATGGGCAATATAAGCGCATCCGTCCTTAACAACTGTGCACACAACCGTTGTACCCATTCCGTGAAGCTCCGGCTTGGCATCCGCCATATCATAAACCTCGATATTAGCGGCAACAAGCGCGGAATCAAGCATGTTTTTGATTGAAGAGGGCTTCATATTTTCTCTGTAAGAAGCGTTGATTTTATCACTGATAACCTTAACTGCAAGAGCCGAGGCGATATTTCCGCCTGCCGCACCGCCCATGCCATCGCAAACAACAGCCCAAGCAACCTCGTCCGGAAATTCACCAACGGCATAAGCGTCCTGATTTGAGGATCTTACTTTGCCCTTATCGGTTTTGGCAACAATTTTCAAAAAAATTCACCCCTGACTTTTTCTTCTGAGCTGACCGCACGATGCGTTGATATCGCTGCCGAGCGTTCGCCTTATTGTAGCATTTATGCCGCTATTTTGCAATATTTGAAGAAATTTATTTACACTGTCATCGCTGCTGCGAACATTTCCGCGTTCTTCAACATCATTAACAGGTATCAAATTAACGTGGCAAAGCATTCCGCGCAGCTTTGAACAAAGCTCGTTTGCACACTGCGGAGTGTCATTCACATTGTTAATAAGAGTGTATTCAAAAGAAACACGGCGATTTGTTTTACTAATATAATCCCTGCATGCTTTAAGGACTTCATCTATTCCCCATCTGTTATTAACGGGCATTGTTTTGCTGCGAATTTCATTATTAGGCGCATGAAGAGAAATTGTTAAGGTGATTTGCAGATTTTCATTCATCAAATCATAAATGCGAGGTACAACGCCACAGGTAGACAGGGTAATGTTTCTCATTGAAATATTCAGCCCGTTTTCGCTGTTCGCATTGCGCATAAATAAAATAACATTATCGTAATTATCAAGCGGCTCACCTATTCCCATAAGCACAATATTTGAAATTCTGATATCAAGATCCTTTTGTGCTGTGTGAAGCTGACTTTCAATTTCGCCGGCAGTTAAATTACGCACAAAGCCTGCAAGCGTTGATGCGCAAAACCGGCAACCCATTTTACAGCCCACTTGGCTTGAAACGCAAATTGTGTAGCCGTATTTATATTTCATAATAACGGATTCAACATATTCACCGTCGCAAAGCGAAAAAAGATATTTAACGGTGCCGTCTTTTTTTGAAACGAGTTTTTTTTCGATTTTGCAGGAGGAAACATAATAATCCTCGGCAAGCTTTTCGCGCATAATTTTAGGCAGATTAGTCATTTCATCAAACGATTCAACGCCAAATTTATGAAGCCAAGTAAAAATTTGCTTTGCCCTGAATGAGGGTTGCCCCATATTCTTAGCGGCATTCAAAATCGAATCGAGCGGCAGTGATTTAATATCCGTTTTCATTTAATTCCTTTCGAGAACGGCACAAAAGAAGCCGTCTCCCCCATTTTCATTCGGGAAAAATGTTTTTGAAGATATTTCGTTAAAATCATTGTACCCGTTCAAAAAAGCAGCAACAACTTTTTCATTTTCTCTCAAATTAAGCGTGCAGGTGGAATAAAGCAGCCTGCCGCCTTTTTTTAGATATTTCGCCGAGGTTTCAAGAATTTTAAGCTGAAGCTCGGGCAATGACTTTATGGAATCAAGGTCTTTATATCTTATTTCGGGCTTACGGCGAACCGTACCGAGCCCACTGCACGGCACATCGCAAATTATTTTATCCGCAAACGGAATATTCTCGTTGTAAACGGAAGCGTCGTTGACTGCGATATGTATATTATCAAGGCAGAGCCTTTTTGCCCCCTGTGCAATCAGATTAACTCTGCTTTCGTAGCAATCGTAGGCGTAAATTTCACATCCGCCTCCCGCCAAATCAGAGGCTGTGAATGACTTTCCGCCCGGTGCGGCACACATATCAAGCACCGTTTCGCCATTCTTAGCATCAAGCATTTTAACGGCATTATAACAAGACAAATCCTGAATATGGAACAATCCGTTTTTAAACGCAGCAGTTTCGGCAATATCGGAAACAGAATCTATTTTAACAACATCGCCGAAAACATCGCAAAGTGCTCCGCAATCAGTAAGCTCATATTGCAACTCTTCGGCGTCTGTAAATTTGGAATTGGGAACGGCATAAATCGGCGGTCTGCCGTTTACATAAGGAAGAAAAGCCTCAACAGCATCGGTGCCGTATGCTTTTTTCCACATGTTTATAAGATTTTGAGGCACGGAATATTTTACAGATAAATCATCAAGTGCATTTACATCAAAATCCAATGAATCGATTTTGTGAAGAACGGCATTAATCATCCCGCCGTAATATCCAAGCCCATTACTTTTGGCAAGAGCAACACTTTCGTTTATCGCTGCACTAGACGGCACCTTATCCATAAATTTAAGCTGATATGCGCCGAGCATTAGCAAAATATTAACCTTCGGTTTAGGTTTTTTGCAAAATTTATCAATCAAATACTCAAGTGTGAGCCTGCGCTCAAGTACTCCGTAAATGAGCCTTGCGGTAAACGCCTTGCCGCCTTGAAGCTTTTCTATTTCATTATTTACTGCGATATTTGAATACGCACCGCCGTAAATTATTTTATATAGAGCCGCAAAAGCGGCATTTCGTGAATCGTTCATCGCCTGCGCTCCGATAATAAAATCAGCCTCAAAAGCGTTGCAAGCGAGGATGCAAGCGCTGCCACATAAGTGAGTGCGGCAGCGGTGAGCACCTTTTTTGCACCGTTATATTCTGCGCCGATTAAAAATCCGTTTTGAGAAATTGTATTAAGCGCACGCTTGGAGGCGTTAAATTCAACTGGAAGAGTAATAAACTGAAACAAAGCCACTGCGGAGTATAAAATTATTCCGGCATAAAGCAGTGGTTGAAAATTAAAAACCAAACCGAAAATCGCAAGAGGTATTCCGAGATTTGAGCCGAATTTAGTTAACGGAATAATAAAATTCCTGATTTTTATCGGAAAATAGCCCTGTGCGTGCTGGCAGGCGTGACCTGCCTCGTGGCAAGCAATTCCGACGGCGGCAATGCTGTTTGAATTATAAACAGCTTCTGAAAGCGAAATCATTTTTGTGGTAGGATTATAATTATCGGTTAAATTGCCGGGTATCATTCTGATACCAACATCGGTAATTCCGTTGAGCCTCAGCAATTCTGCAGCAGCCTGAGCACCGGTCATTGAGCGCGAATTCGGAATTCTGCCATATTTTCTGAAATTTGAATTAACCTTTGCCTGGCATATCATTGAAAAAATGATAACAGGCACCATAATAAAACTTGTTAAATAATAAGCAATAACATCCATTTGAAAACCTGCTTTCAAAGTAAATTTAAATCAGGAGCCTAGAATATCACCGACGGAGATTTTGTTTCCTGCCGCAAAGGATTTGGAATCCATTTTCTTTTTGCCGGCAGGCTGAAGCTCAGTAATATCTATGCAATGCCCGTCACCGCACGAAACGGTGATAACATCGCCTATAGAAATGATTTCACCGGGTTTTGAGCCCTGCTTATTGCTGAGCAGCGAAGAATGAATTTTAATCTGTTTGTCGGCAATTACGGTGCTTGCGCCCGGCCATGAATTAAGCCCTCTAATCTGATTATGAATTTCAAATGCTGATTTATTCCAATCTATCGGACTTAAATCACGGGATATCATTGAAGCATAGCTTGATTCGCCAATTTGCGCTTGCAGGCTGATACTTCCTGATTTGATTTTCGGCAAAGCGTCAATAAGCGCATCTGCGCCGATTACGGAAAGCCTGTCAAAAAGCTGCTCGGAGGTTTCGTTTATATCAATATCTGTTTTAACTTCCGAAATTATATCTCCGGTATCTAGCCCCTCATCCATTTGCATTATGCAAACGCCTGTTTCGGTGTCACCGTTTAAAACAGCCCACTGAATCGGAGCCGCGCCTCTGTATTTCGGCAAAAGCGAAGCGTGCACATTTATGCAACCGTATTTAGGAACGGAAAGCACTGCTGACGGAAGAATTTTCCCGTACGCAACAACAATTATAATATCGGGATTGATATTTGAGATGATATCTGCGGCATTGCCGTCTTTTAAAGAAGCAGGCTGATAAACCGGAATGTTGTTTTCCTGTGCCAATGCCTTAACAGGAGGAGGCGTAAGCAGTTGCTTTCTGCCGACTTTTTTATCCGGCTGCGTGAAAACCGCTGCGATATCATAGTTACTGTCAATCAATTTTTGCAGACACGGCACGGCAAAATCCGGTGTGCCCATAAAAACTACTTTCATTGTTCCTCCAATTTACCGGTAACAAGGTGTGAGGTGAACAGTATACCGTCCAAATGGTCGATTTCGTGGCAAAACGCGCGTGCTTTAAGGTCTTCACCCGTAAAAACCTGCCATTTACCGTTTCTGTCCTGCGCTTTAACCTGAACCTTTTGCGGTCTGCTTGTTACGCCGTATTTGCCGGGCAGAGAAAGGCAGCCTTCGCTTTCCTGCTGCTCGCCTTCTTTCATTGTGATTTCGGGATTAACAAGTTCCATCGGACCTTCTCCGATATCGATAACAACAACTCTCTTGAGTATTCCGACCTGAACTGCGGCAAGACCGACTCCGTTTGCGTTATACATCGTTTCAAGCATATCGTCAATAAGAGCGGCAAGCTTGCCGTCGAATTTTTCAACCTTGCGGCTCGTTTTATTGAGTATCGGATCACCCAATTTAACTATGTTTCTGAGTGCCATATTCTTCTCCTAATTTAATTCATAAGGATTTAAGTCTACCGTAACGGCAACATCCTTATATTCCTTTATTTTAGCTGTATATTTTAATATCTCGTTTAACAATTTACGAACTGATTTTGAATTTTTGCATTTAATCGATAATCTGTATCTGAAATTATTGTTTATTTTGCAAATTTTTGCCGGTCCGGGACCGAGCACAATCAGCTTTTCGTTCTGATATTCAGATTTATTAAGTTCGGCAAGCTTTTCAAGAAATGCTTTGGAGCAAAGCGCGGCGGAATTTTCATCCTCGCTTACGAATGAAACAGAATAAATATCGCAATAAGGCGGATAAGTGAGCAATCGCCTTAAAGAAATTTCGTTTTTGTAAAATGATTTGTAGTCCTGATCGGCAGCATATTCGATAATTTCATTATAAGGATTTATCGTCTGAATAACGGCTTTGCCCTCTTCGCTGCGCCTGCCGCTTCTGCCTACAACTTGTGTTATAAGGTCGAAAGACCTTTCCTGTGCCGTATAATTTTCATCATATAACGAATTATCTGCATTCACTACGCCCACAAGCGTTACATTCGGAAAATCAAGCCCTTTTGCCACCATTTGAGTGCCGACAAGAATATCGTAATCACCGGCAGAAAAAGACTCAAACAGCCGCTGATGGCTGAATTTTCCGGAGGTTGTATCCGCATCCATACGGAGCACGCGTGCATCGGGAAACAAGCGTGCAATCTCGTCTTCAATGCGCTGAGTGCCGAAGCCGCTGTATCTTATAGTATTTTTTCCGCATTCCGGGCAAATGTTATCAAGCGGCTTAGTGTAGCCGCAATAATGGCACATAAGGCGGTTGTTATAGCTGTGATAAGTTAAGCTGATGCTGCAATTCGGGCAAGTGAGCACATGACCGCAGCTGTTGCATGCGATAAAAGTGTTATAACCTCGGCGATTCATCAGCAAAATGGTTTGCTTTTTTGCATCAAGATTTTCGCGCATAAGCTCAGTGAGCCGCTTTGATATCGGCGATTTGTTGCCGCTTTTCATTTCGGCTTTCATATCAACCGTTATTACTTTCGGCAATTTTGCTTCGCCGTAGCGGTGCGTAAGCTCGCAAAGCACATATTTACCGCCCAACGCAGCGGAATAAGTTTCAACGCTCGGTGTAGCAGAAGTCATTAAAAACAATGCTTTTTTGTATTTACACCTGAAATTTGCAACCTCACGCGCATGGTAACGCGGCGTGCGTTCGCTTTTATAGGTGTGTTCCTGCTCTTCGTCCATAATGACAAGACCGAGATTGTGAAGCGGAGCGAAAACCGCACTTCGTGTGCCCACAACAATTTTTGCTTCACCTCTTGCGGCGCGTTTATATTCATCGCTGCGTTCGCCGACAGAAAGTCCGCTGTGAAGCACAGCTACCTGCCTGCCGTATCTTTCGTGGAAAATCGAAAGCATTTGAGGCGTGAGAGAAATTTCCGGCACTAGAACTATAACATCCTTGCCTGCGGCAACGGCTTCATCAATAAGGCTTAAATAGACCTGCGTTTTTCCACTGCCCGTTACGCCAAAAAGAAGTCCGGTGCCTCCGCTGCCGTGAAGCATTTTATTATAAATATTAAATGCATTCTGCTGCTCGTCAGAAAGAACAATCGGCTTTGCATTACCGCTTTCGGAAATATTATTATACGGCATGCGATAAATTTCTTTTTCAAAATATTCACAAACATTATATTTGACAAGATTATCAAGCACGCCTTTTCCGACAGAGCAAAATTCAGTTACCTCGTTGACCGTTGCGCAGCCAACATCGCAAAGCAGATCATAAACGCTTTTCTGCTTCGGCGTAAGTTTGGGGCATGCGTTGCTTTCGCAAAGCCTTATCATTTTGCTGCATTTATCCGAAATTTTATCAACACCGCGCGGCAACATCTGGCGCAGGCAATCATAAGTGGTGCAAAAGCACCTCTCCTTAAGCCAAAGCGCAAGACTCACCATTTCTTCATCAAGAGGAATGATTTTATCGTCGGCTGAATAAATTTCCTTTAATTCGGAATTTATGCCGCTGAAAATGCTTAAAACAATGCCGCTTCGCAGCATATTTCCCCTGCCGAACGGAACCTTAACTTTTGAGCCGCATTTAATGCTGTTTTCCAGCCTTTGCGGCACATAATAATCGTAATCCGACTCGGTGTTAAAAAAGGTGTTTTCAACCGCAACGGTTGCGATTAAGCGATTCATTATTCTTCGGAGCCGTTATCTTCCGATTCGGAGGAAACTTCTTCATTTGCCTCGGCAACAGCCTCAACTGCCGCTTCAACTTCCTTTTCACGAGCGACTTTTTCTTCCTCTTCTCTTTTAATTTCTTCTTCCGATTTAATTTCATCGGGCTCAAGAACAACATATTTGCCGTTGTAAATTTCATTGATTGCCGTGGAAACGGTTTTAACATCAAGCAAAACATCGTTTTCAACAGCATCGTCCCTGATTTGCCTTGCTCTTTCTGCAATGCCAACTACAAGGCTGTATCTGCTGCTGCAATTTTTAAGTAATTTTTTAAGATCGGGATTAAACATAATTTAAGCTCCTTTAATGAGTGTTTTAATGATTTATTTAATATTATTTATTACGCTTTTCAAGCTCTTTATCTAAAATTTCGTTAAGCTCTTCAACGGCTTTTTCAAGCTTGTTGTTAACGATAACATAGTTAAAGGTTGAGGCGTATTCAATTTCTTCTTCTGCAATTTTGAGGCGTTTTTTGATAGCCTCGTCGCTTTCCGTGTTGCGCTTTTTAAGCCTGTGCTCAAGCGTTTTTATATCAGGCGGCATAAGAAAGACCGACACGGCATCCGGGTAATTTTTCATAACCTTTTGAGCACCCTTGCGCTCAATAATAAGAAAGCAGATTTTGCCCTTGTTTACCGCGGCAAGTGCCGGGGCTGCCGGTGTGCCGTAATAACAGCCGTTATAGCACGCGTATTCAAGAAAACTGTCTTCCTCTATCATACTTTCAAAATCGGCAGTTGATTTGAAAAAGTAATTAACTCCGTCGATTTCGCCTTTTCTCGGAGACCTTGTGGTGGCTGAAATCGATTCGCACACATCGCCCCTGATTTTTGATATTTCTTTAAATACGGTGTCTTTGCCGCATCCGCTTGGGGCGGAAAGTATAACTATCATGCCTGTTTTTTTCATTGCGCATCAACCTCCGCACCGAATTTTTCGGCAATTTTCGATAAATCAAGATAGGAAAGAATCACATTGTAGGAATCCATAACGATAACGCTCATTGTTTTTCTGCCGTGAGTGGCGTCTATCAAAACGCCGTTTGATTTAGCGTCCTGCACAATGCGCTTTACCGGTGCGGATTCAGGGCTGACGATTGAAATAACCCTGTCTGCATTAACGAGATTGCCGAAGCCGATATTAACCAAATTCATAAACGCACCTCGATTATTCAATGTTTTGAATTTGCTCTCTGATTTTTTCGATTTCCGCCTTAATATCCACAACCTTGCGTGCAATTGAAACATCGGCTGCTTTTGAACCGATAGTGTTAGCCTCTCGGTTCATTTCCTGCACAAGGAAATCCATTTTTCTGCCGATCGGCTCGTCGCTTTGCAGGAATGTGCCGAGCTGCTCAATATGCGAGCGCAGACGCACCGTTTCCTCGGCAACGGCAACCTTGTCGGCATAAATTGCAACTTCTTGAATTATGCGTGCTTCATCAAGCGAAGCGTCGCCGATTATTTCATGAACTCGGGCAATCAATTTATCGTTATATTCCTTAACAGTTTGCGGTGAACGCTCCTCGATAAATTTAACACAATCAAGGATATAAGCGGCTCTTGATTCAACATCAGCTTTCATCTTTTCGCCCTCAACCTCGCGCATTGAAACGAATTTTTCGATAGCTTCGTCGGCAACCCGGCGAATATAAGACCAAAGCTTTTCTTCATCCTCCTCGGCTTTTTTAACAACAAGCACATCGGAGAATTTTGCAACGGCAACGGTTCCGTAATCTGCTTTAAGCGAATACTTTTCGCTGATTTCGGCAAGGGCCTTAACATATGCGCTTGCCAAGGTGTGATTAACGGCAACCTCGGCATTATCGGTGTTGAGTGCTTCAACGCCGAGATAGCAATCAACCTTGCCGCGTGAAACCTTTGAATTGATATATGATTTTAATTTTTCCTCGGCAAAGCCGTATTGGCGCGGAAGGCGGCAATTGAACTCAAAATACCTGTGATTAACGGATTTAAGCTCAACGGAAATAACATAGCCGTCTATCTCCTTTGCGGCTCTGCCAAAGCCGGTCATTGATTTAAGCATATTATAATCTCCACATAATCAAACAGGCGCAGATGACTGCGCCGTTTATATTTTTAAATATTATAAAACTGTGTGATATTAAGGTCAAGAGTTTGTTAATATAATGTTTACAATGTTCATTATTTGTTTACAACTGATTATGCAAAATAAAGAGCAGGGGCTTAGCCCCTGCTCAATCATTTGAAGAATCAGAATTCACGCATTCCGGTGTCGTCAACCGTGTTGTCGCCGTGGATGTCCCATGAAGTGGTGATTTGCTCGGCAACAGTGAATTTTTCTATCTCCGCAGAAGGAGATTCATATAATTTTCTCACAGTTATACTCCTCCTCAGTTATGGCAAATATTGCCGTAAGTTATTGTTTGAACGGTAGTTGCTTCATACTTGCCGTCGCCGTCAATATCAACATGGCATTTATATTTAGCATAGGCTCTTGCATAAACCTGACCGGAACCGTTGCAGGAAATTTTTGCCATAAATTGATTGTCGCCGGAAGGATTCTTTGCAGGAACGGCAGTTACACCGTCTGCGCCGATAACAAAGTTGCTCGGATTTGTGATAACCGATTCATCGGTGGTGTAGAGCGTGCCCATTTCGGTAATCTCAACATCAGTGCCGAGATTATTTGTGGTGGTGCCGCTGTACATAACGAGCAAGTTATTGTCGTCAACCGTTACAAGCTTACCTATAGAATACACGAAAGGCAGCTTATTGTCAAGCATAACTATATGCTGAGTATCTGTAAGTGTGTCACCATTAACGGTGTAAGTGCCGTCGTCGGCTTTGTAGATTGAATAGAAATCCAAATCACCGGAAGTGAGGAATGAATAGCTGTCCGAATAGGAAACAGCATAGGAAGAACCGTTAATTTGAACTGCAATACCGTATGCGCCGTCTGCAGCTTTAACGGTGGTGTAGCTGTCGTACTGATGATACGTCGGAACGCCGTCCATAGTAACCGTTACACGCTCTTCAATTTGGTCAAATACCATATGGATTCTAACAATCTTATCGGAGTTTGCATAGTCATCGGCAGTGATTGTGGTGCCGTTTGCAAGCTCGGTGCCGTCTATCTTCCAATCCTTAAAGGTGTAATAAGGAGTGTTTTCAAGCGAAGTGAGATTGCTTGAATCGAATGTTGAGGAACCGATTGTGTATGCGCCGCTGTTAAGCGTGATTTCGGTATCCTTGGCAACATTGTGCTCCTGAACAAGATAGCCGAACTTATCGTAAATCTGAACCTTAACATAATTTTCATCCACAGCCTTCTTAGAGCAATAAGCCGTGATTTGAGTGTTTGCGTTAATCTTAAGATTATAGGTTTGAGAAGCCGGGATGTTATCCTGCTTTGTGGAGCCGGATTCAACAGACCAGCGGTAGCAATTGTAACCCTCGGGCATGCCTGCAAGGCTGCTGATATCTACCGAATAAGTGTTGCCGTATTTAAGCACTTGCTCGGTTGCATAATCGGAAGTGCCGTCGTCAAACTTAACGGTAAGAGTAACAGTGTAGCTGCTGCGGATAGTTGAATTGTTATCCGTGTTTGCTTCATTAAGATCGGAAAGAATCTTTGAAGTATAGCTGTCGAGCTTATCCTGATCGGCAGATGAGAAATCCTTAAAGGAAGCGTCGTTTGCCAAAACATAAGCCGAAGCACCTGCAGAAGTGTAAGACGGAGTTTTAATTGAATAACCCTCGCTTACGCCGTTTGCATAGGTTACGGTGGAATCCTTTGTGCCGTTTGCGGTTACAACGCCGTAAACGGATTGGTCTGCCGATGTGCCGATATTAGCTCTGTAATCCTCGGTAAATGCAGCCATGTCCTGATATTTAAGCACATTAACTGCGGCATTGTAAGCCGTGTAATCTGCAACCGCTGCAAGATTATCATTTGCAGTAACAAGATTATCGCTTGCAAGATTGATATTCTTTTGTGCCGTTGAAAGCTCAGAATCGCTTACAGCATTAACAGTGAATCTTGCGTCCTTAATATTAACATAGCCTGCTTTATCGTCCTTAATGTAGTCGCCCTCTTCAAGCCTATCCTCAGTGTAAGTGCCGTCGGAATTAGCGTTGTAATACTGACCGACATAAACAAGCTTATCAACGCCGGAAGCAGTGAGATTCAGATTGCCGCTTTCATCGTAAACGAAGCCGGATTTAACAACATTTCCCAATTTATCATAAGCGATGTAAGGACCGTATTCATCGTTTGCCGAATCCGTGTGCTTGTAGCTTACAACATATTTAGCAGTGTTTTTCTTAACCGCATCATCCGTGGAAGAAATTTCATCTGCTGCATCATAGCCGTCTGTAAACGCCTTATAGGTGTTGTAGGTGTATTTCTGCTCGCCGGAGGTGTCGGTATTATTTTGGTTATAGTTAATTGTGTAAACAGTGCCGTCCGCAACTTTATCGTCAACCGGTGAATAATCTGCCCTGTTCGTTAAATGCTCGTAAGCATTTTTAATGTTGTTTGCAAGGCGGGTAACGGTTGATTGCTTTGTTACGAAGTTTTGATTATCGCCAAACGGGTCAAGAGAAGTGAAATGCTCCTTAACCGCGTTATATGCGCTTTCAAAAGCGTTCCAAGCATCGGTGGTGTATTCATCCTTATGCTGAAGCGCGTTTTGATATTCATCCGTATATTCTTTGGCAGTGTTAATAAGATCTGTGTAATCGGCTTTCTTTTGAATCGTGGTTAAATCAACATTTTCAAGCCTCTGAACACCCTTGCAAAGTGTATCTGCAAGCTCTTCAACATCAGCTGCATTAACGGAATCAATCAAATAACTTTGGCTTGTGAGTGCGTCATAAGCATCAAGCAATTCATGAGCGGAAACCGGGTCATAATCATAAATATGAGCCAGGAGCTTCATGCGTTCTTCGTTAAACAAAGCTTCTTTAACGGGAACATAGCTGATAAGATAGATTTTGCCGGTGGAAACAGCTGAATGAGTATTATAACCACTCCAAACTCCCGTATATCTTGATTTGGCTGCAAATGTAACTGCCGTTGAAGTGTAATAAGAATTCACATTATCGTGAGCAGTTTCACTCGGTCCGGTACCTGTGTATGAAATATGGTTAGAACCGGGCTTCCACTTACCATCGGTGTTGGACATAATATTATTAGTACTCTCAACCTTCGTGCTGTTAACATTGGTTGTACCGCTGATATACCAATTGGGTAAATATCTACTGGCGTCATCGTTATTATAAGTAACACTTTCATCAAAATGCCACAAATCATTAAGCTGAATTTCGCCGCTGTTTACATAAATTGCAGCAGTATAAATACTTGTAAGAGCTGCTGATTTTCGATAAGTTGCCGCATTAACAGGAGCAGTCAATGTTGTATCGCCGTCATAAAGCCAAACAAAGTTTGTTTTTGAAACCATGTAACAGAAATTTTGTTCTGTTTCCGCAAGCTTTTCCGTATTTTTTGTATCAACAGAAGAAAGCAAATTTTGAGTATATTGAGCGTCAATTGCAGTGCCATCCTCAGTGGTTAAGCCTGATATAGTTTCCGGCTTTGAATACTCTTTCATGTTATCGCTGTTAAGAGCGGTGCTCATTTGAGTATAAAGCTGAGAAATTTCTTCGGGATCGGCAACCTTTTCGCCGTTTTCAACAGCCGCCTTATAACGCTGTGCCTCATCATAGATATTATAAGCAGTGCCCATATTTGTGAATACGGTGCCCATATCATTGGTGATGGTGTTCATTTTTTCTTCAAACTCTTTAATGGTTTCATTAAGGAGTGAATCTGCGATTTCCTGATTATCGTTAAGATAAATATCGCTTGCGGAATAAACGCCGCCGTAGATTGAGAATGTGTCGATATAACCGTCTGCAGCGCTTGTGTAGCCGCCGTTACTCTTACCGTATGCAACAGTGTGCTCCTGAGCAAGATAATTGTGAATTGCTTTGCCCTTAACAAGCGAATTGTCAACAAGATAGGTATTTACCGTGCTAACCAATCTGCCGTCAATATAAGTGTAAATAATATCATAATCGCCGGAGGGTTCAACCTGCATAACGATATGATTCCATTTATTTGCCGTAAGCGAAGATTCGCCAAAGATATTTGCGATATCAACAGTTGATTTATCGCTGCCCTCTTCCCATGCATAGTGAAGTGAGCCATCCTCCGTAAGCTCAAAATAAGAGCGTGTTGCGGCAGAACCTGTTGCAGCCTTGCCGACGGAGAATACGGTGCCCGAATCAACAGTTTCGCCCGGGTTATAATACATGCTGATTGTGTAGCCCTTTGTTGCAGAATCGTTTGCAGCATAGGTGTAGTGAGAATCAAAGCCGTTGCCGCCTGCCTGTGCAAAGCTGCCGACCTGATCGTGAATACCGTTCGGGTCTGTTACCGTTGCATCGTAAGCGGTGTAAGCGGTTGAATCAACCGTGGTATTCTCATACGGGTCATAATAAGAACGGGCTGTTTTATCAAGCTCAGTTGTGGGATAATATGCATTGAGTTCTGCAAGAGATGTGGTGATATCGCTTGCGGAAAGTGCTCTGTTATAAACACGGAAATCGGAAATATAACCGTTGAGCATTAAATCCTGTGCATATGATGAGATACCGAAATAAAGATTGCCGCTGAGAAGTGTGCTGAAACCTTCCTCTGCCGACTGAGAGAAATAGAGCGGTGTGCCCTGAGTTGAAACAGACTTCATATCCTTTGAATAAACGGTTTTAAGAAGAGTGCCGTCTACAAAATAATGGATATAGCAATCGGTGATGGTCATCGTGTAAAGATGCCATTTATTAAGATTTGAAGTGCCCATATAACCCTTCATAAAGTTATTTGAGCCTTTATTGTTTACGCCGAGGGAGTTGCCGGCGGTAACATAAGTGTAGGCATTATCGTTTTGAGAGCCGGAGTCTGCACCCCAAACGAGTGTGCCGGGATCTTTGGCTGTTGACCAGTCAAAGAAGTGACCGCTGTAGTCGTTATTGCCGTCAATATTAGTTTTATCGGAATAGCCGTACCAAGAGAAGGTTACGCCGGTTGAACCGCTGATGCCGTTAAGAAGTTCTGTGGTGTTATCAACATATGCATAACCGCCTGTTTTGGTGCTTGACTTGTTTGAACCGCCGGTAAACTGTGCAGCCGCAATTTTGTTGCCGTTGTTATCGGTTGTTGTAACAGCTGTTACGCCCACATTGGTGAGGGTGTTTCTGCCGTTATTTGCTGCAGCGTCATAAGTTACATCGGAATTTGTGAAATATCTGCCAACAAGGTAATCGTTAACATCTTCGCCCTCTTTAACGCCCGAGGAATCGTAAGTTTCCTTGCCCCATTTATCTGCAAGTGCCTGATAATCGGATTGGGAAATATATGTTACGGAGCCGTGGCGGGGACTGAGGTGGTTGATATTACCCGACGAACTTCTTTGACCGTAAATTTCGTCAAGGTCGTTGCCGCTAAACTGAGCAAAGACGGGGTTGCCGTAAGTATCGGCAATAAGGTAATAAGATTCGTCCGAAAGGTTTCTGTAAACCTGAACACCCTCAAGAGCCGAAATATCTTTATCGCCGCCGTCGCCGTTAAGAACATAAGTTCCGGCATAAGGACCGTTTATATTAGAGCTTGTTGCCCAATAGATATCGTCACTGTCGTCGTTCTTATAGAACAGATAATAGATATTCTTGGCAGAATCGTAAGTGATATCGCCGTCAATCGTATCTACGGTTTTATTGGAAGAGCTGTATTTACCCGAAGTATTCGAAATAAGGAGTTGAGGCTCGGAAGTGAATGTTTTGAAATCGGGTGTGTAAACATAATACAGCATAGTTGAGCCGTTATCCGCAGTTTTAACAGAAAGATAAAGCATATATTCCTGGCGTGCGGAATCCCAAATTGCCTGGGGAGCCCAAGCGCGGTCTACATCTTTGCCGAAAATATCCCTGAAATCGATATTCCACGGAGTAACATTTTCAACATTGGTGAGGTCGTCAATATGCCAGCACATAATT
Organism: Clostridium sp. AF37-5; assembly: GCA_963625835.1. Taxonomy (GTDB): domain Bacteria; phylum Bacillota; class Clostridia; order Oscillospirales; family Acutalibacteraceae; genus Eubacterium_R. The sequence continues at coordinate 61,414 of CAVFVA010000009.1, forward strand.
TTGCTGTTGCCGCTCCAGGTGGAACCGTTATTAGTGTCCATATCGGTTGCGAGCATATAGTAAGAACCGTCCTCCGCGCGGAAAATATAAGGATCGCGCGCATGACCCGTTGCCGCAGGGCCGGAACCCGTGTCCGCAACGCCGTCAACCTTAGGATACGATTCGGTTGTGGTTTGATTAATGAAAGTTCTGTTGCCGTTTAATGCCTCAAAGTTTTCACCGTCGTCAGAAACGGCAAAGCGAATATATTCATTGTCGTTGCCGGTGAAATATGCGAAGAGGTATTTATTAACATCCTTAGGCAAAGTGTTGGGAGCAGAAGTGTCCTTAGTTCCGGTATAGAATGTGATAGCATTATAATGCTGCTTTTTACAGTATTGAGAATCATTATCATCGCCGATAGCGATATTTGTAATTTTGGAAGTGTCGATCGTTTTTTTGCCGCTCCACAGATTTTGAACGGTTTTGCCGCTTGCATCCGTGATATAAGAATGGAAATAGCCGTCATTATAAGTTACGATATAATGATATGTTGAGCCCTGAGTTAAAACGGATGAACTGTGGCTAAGGTTATATGAGGAACCCGAATAACTGCTAAGCGTTGTACCCTCTGCATAAGCGGGACCGCAAAGGTCCTGCGCGAAAGCCCAGCTTGAATCGTTCATATCTGCGTTTTGCTTGCCCTGAACGGCACTGTCAGATTCACCTATCATCAGGAAGCCGTATCTGCCGGCAACGGATGATGAGTCTTCGCCGATAGTCCATTCAAGGTCAATCTTAAAGCTATCCGCACCGGTGATGGGGGTATTACCCGTGCCGCTGTAGAAGCTCATGTAGGTATAGCCGTCGCCTATATAAAGACCGGTGCTGTCGAGCGTCATATTCTCATCAGCAGTACCGGAAGCCCAGCCTTTATAATGAATAGCAGCCCAGTTCATTGATTTATCGCTTTCATTATAGGTTGCACCCGTAATATTGCGGCGATAATTTGTGCCTGTGCTGTGGCTGCCGACTTTTGTTTCATCGCCCCAACTTGAAGTTCTGAAGTTAGTTGAAGCAACGCGAGTCCAAGTGGTGCCCTGCGCAAACGCAACTATCGGCGCGCTTGAAACAAGCATAAGAACCGCAAGAAACAGCGCAATGGCTTTTTTGGATAAATGTTTCTTCATAATTTTTCCTCCTTTTAAGATACCGAGCGAAAAGACGGAATTTACTGACTGCATTCACTGCCGATTTGCGCGGATATCAAAGCCGCATATTACGCGACTGTATTAAATTACAAGCTTATAATAATATACTAAAGATTATTTGTCAATAAAAAATTTACAATTTACTGTTAATTTTATACAAATAGAGCCAACTGTAATAAGAATTATTGGCAAATATTCACACCGTGAATTATATATAAAGACATTTATTGCATTTTATTGCAATTTAATTATCTTTGCTCAACAGTGCGTTCATATTTCGTTTATATTTTATTAACATTATTATATACCTGTTGCCGAGTGATATGTGCGCTTTGTTGCATTGTTTTGCGCGTGTTTATTATATGCAAATTTGTATAAAAAAAGCACCCTTGGGGCACACTCCATAAAGAAGAATGTGGTTTAAGCTTTCAGAGTTTTGCCCGTTGCACTATTAAAAAAATCTGCCAATACGCAAGTATTGGCAG
>CAVFVA010000010.1:0-60607 GCA_963625835.1 Clostridium sp. AF37-5
GAATACAGGACAGAGCAGGTGTGCCGAGAATACGCTTTCACGATTTACGGCACAGTTTTGCGACCTTATCGCTTGAACAAGGAATGGATATTAAAACCGTATCACACATGTTAGGACACACAGACGCAGGATTTACGATGAACACTTATATGCATGTAACGGATTCCATGCAAGAAAATGTTGCAAACACGATGGGCAATTTACTCGGCGGAAATGTGGCAAATTCATAAATGGTCAATAGATGGTCTTGGGCTAAAAATCGAATAAACGAACAAAATCTCACTCCGTAAAAAAGAGTGAGATTTTTTGTTGCATATTGAGTTTTAAAATTCATTTTCTAAAAGAAAAAACCTGCAAAAACACAGTGTTTAAGCAGGTTTTGGAGCTGATAGTCGGACTCGAACCGACGGCCTGATCATTACGAATGATCTGCTCTACCAACTGAGCCATATCAGCATTTATTCAATTTTTCGCTTGCTTTGAGCCTAAATCGGCGAACAGCCTTCCGTTTACGAATGATCTGCTCTACCAACTGAGCCATATCAGCATTGAATATCGCAACCGAAACTTTCAAATTGCATTAGCAATTATACAATAAAAAAGGCACGAGGTCAAGAGAATTTAAAGAAGTTCGCACAGTTTTTCAAAAACGAAGCAAACGCTTTCCTCACGCACCCGATTTCTGCCTATATTGCCAAAGTGCTTTGTAAACGTTTGAACGCTGCCGTTTACATAAAAGCCGAAGCAAACCATACCGACGGGCTTCGCCGCCGTGCCGCCGGTGGGACCCGCAACACCGGTGATACCGACACCCACTTGTGAATTTGCATTTTTGGCAACTCCGCACGCCATTTGGTGAGCAACCTGCTCGGAAACAACTCCGAATTGCTCAACCGTTTGCGGCAAAACGCCGAGATATTTGATTTTAGCTTCATTGGCATATGTTACGAAAGAAACATCCAAAACGGAGGATGCGCCGGGCTCATCAACAAGTGCGCCGCAGCATTTTCCGCCCGTGCAGCTTTCCGCAAAAGAAATATGCCAATTTTTTTGCACCAATTTATCAACCGTTTCGGCGGTTAAAAACTTTTTACACATTATTTATCACATCGTATATTTTATTAACAACAGGCACATCCGGGCGAAGATCGCGATCTTTAAACCAACCCCAATTCATTCGCAGTGCTTTCATTCCGGCACCAAGCGCACCCTCGATATCATTTACGGGGTGATCGCCCACATACATACATTCACAAGGCTTCAAGCCAAGTCTTTCTGCCGTGTAAAGAAATATTTCCGGCTGCGGCTTATTCCAATCCAAATCGCCGGACACAATAGCAATATCACAATACGGCAAAAGTCCGCTGTTTTCAAGCTTTGTGTGCTGTAAAACGGACGGTCCGTTTGTTATTATTCCTGTTTTTATATTCTTTTGTTGCAATGCCTTTAAAAGCGGAATCGCATCGTCAAAAATAACGCAGAAATTTCCGAAATTTTCATCGTAGTGCTTTGCAAGAGCTTCTGCACCCGGCGAATTTTCCCAATTCCACAATTTGATAAGCCCGGCAAACCATTCAACGCGATTCACATAACCGCCGTTTCCTGTTTTAACCATATCGGCTCTGAGCTTTTGCCTTTTGTCATTACCGAGTTGCGGCATAAATTCCGCAGTAAACGACTCCGTATATCTGTCAAATGCGGCAGTGCGGTCCTGCAAGGTTTCGTCAAAATCAAATAATACTGCTTTTATCATAATCGAGTTGCTTTTTAAGCTCATCCTTATTTTTAAACAATTTTTCCGGGCGAAGATAATCAACCAGCTCAACAGTTACGGTTTCGCCGTAAAGATTACCGTCAAAATCAAAAATGTGCGTTTCGGAAAGCGGCTCATCCACCTTCCAAGTAGGGCGAATACCGATATTGGTGAACGCCTTATATGATTTTTTGCCTATAAGCACACGACTTTCATAAACTCCGAAGCGCGGCACGGTAAGCCCTTTCGGCAAATGCTGATTTATTGTGGGAAAGCCAATGGTGCGCCCCCGTTGGTCACCGTTAACAACGGGGGCTTCATATGTGAAGTTGTAACCAAGCATTTCGTTTGCGGCTATTATTCTGCCCTCGGAAACAGCTCTTCTGATTCTGGTGGAACTTATCGGCAAACCCTCGTAATCCTGAGCCTCAAGAATGCGCACCCAAATATCACGCTGTTCAAGATATTTACGCATATCAAGTGCAGACCACGAAGCATTTTTGCCGAAGCGGAAATTAAAGCCGCAAAGCACAGTTTGTGCGCCGAATTTATCAACAAGAATTTTTTGAATAAATTCCTCGCCGGAATAATTTTTAATATTATCAAAATCCGCAAACACGGCATTGGGATAGCGTTTTTCAAATATGCTTTTTTGAAGCAGCGAAAACTTATTGTGCACGCAATAAATAACGGTGTGATCCGCACCCGTAACAACGGTTTTGTGTGCAAGGTGCATACCGTCAAAATCGCCGAGCGCAACGGCTATTCTGTTTTTACCGTAATTGTAATCCATAAATTATTCCACAAGCAAACGCTTTACCTTTAACTGTGAATTTTCTTCTTTGCCGATTCCCAAAAACACATCATCGGGCGAATAAACGCGATAAACAGTGTTGTTTGAGATTTGGCTTTTTATTCTTTCGGCATCGAGAGCGCCGCCGTTTTTAAAACGGATTGCTTGGGCCGGCGAAACCGTTAATTTTTCATATTGAAAAAACGCGTTTTCAACCGGAAGCAGATATTTGTGCATATCCTCCCCCGCCTCTTTTGCAACAAAAAGCGATTCCAAATCGGCACAATCGGCAAGCGTAAAACCGCATGCCTGCGTGCGGCACAGTGAAGTCATAACTGCACCGGTGCCGAGTTTATTACCGATATCATCAATAAGCGAGCGGATATATGTGCCCTTTGAGCAAAGCACATCAATCACATATGCATCACCGTTTTTCGGCAGCATATCAAGCCTTTTTATTTCAACCTCACGAGCCTGACGCTCAACCTCAACGCCGCTTCTTGCAAGCTCGTAAAGCCTTTTTCCGCCAACGGACACAGCCGAATACATCGGCGGCACCTGCATTATTTTGCCTTTAATATCCTCACACACCGCTTCCACATCCGCATCCGTGCAACAAACGGGATATTCGGCGGTTACATTGCCGGTAATATCAAGGGTGTCCGTAGTTTTGCCAAGGATAAACTCGGCTCGATAGCCTTTATCGTGTTCCGGCAAATGGCATAAAAATTTTGTGGCTCCGCCTATCATAACAGGCAAAACACCCGTTGCAAGCGGATCAAGCGTGCCCGCATGACCCACTTTTTTTTCACCGAATATTTTTCTGAGCCTTGCACACACTGCGAAAGAAGTCATATCCTGCGGCTTATCAATGCAAATAATACCCGTCATTTAAGATATTCTCCGCATTTATCGATAATCTTTTTTAAAGCCTCGTCAACCGAGCAATTAAATCTGCATGCTGCTGCCTGAGGGTGACCGCCGCCGCCGAAATTTTTTGCAAGCTCCGCGGCATTTACGCTTTCATATGTTCTGATTGAGGCTTTGCAGGTTTTATCTGCCTTTTCGCGAACAGTTATGCCGATTTCAACGCCCTCGATTTGCCTTGTAAGCGGAGCGAGTGCCTCGGTTTCCTGCTCATTTGAGCCTGTTTTTGCATACATATCCTGAGTAACCGTGATAACGGCAACTCGATCGTTGCAAAACATTTTCATATTATTGAGCGCGATTTTTTCAAGAGCAACATATGTTTTTGTTTTTGTTTCAAACATAGCGCGGTTGATTTTGCCGTTATCCGCACCGTGCTCGATAAGCTCTGCCGCAATGCGATACGACTGCGCCGTGGTGGAAGCATACCTGAAGCAACCTGTGTCCGTAGAAATTCCCGTATAAAGGCAATCGGCGATTTTTTTATCGATTTCAACACCCATTTCGTTTATGAGCATATAGATAATTTCACACGCCGCCGGATAATCGCGAAGCAAAAGATATTTTGCATATTCCGTGTTGGTTAAATGATGGTCTATGCAAAGTTCTGTTTTGCCGGCATAGTCGCTTTGCAAATCGCCGAGCAAATTTTCGGTGGCAACATCAACGGCAACAATATATTCCTCTTCAAATTCCGGAAAATCGATATCTTCATAAAGATAATTGTATTTTTTCGGAATCGCATCGCAGTTGATAACCCTTGCTTTTTTGCCGAGCTTTAAAAGAGCACGGCAAAGCGCAAAGCCGGAACCGAGCGTATCGCCGTCCGGATGAGCATGGGTTAAAATCAAGATATTATCCTGCTGCAAAAGCAGATTTGCACATTCTTTAACATCAATTTTCATTTGAAGTTTCCTTTAGCTTTTCAAATATCTCCATTCCCTTTTTAATGGAATCGTCGGCAACAAAACTGAGTTCCGGTGCCTTTCTTAAATGAAGATTATTGCCGAGCGATCTGCGAAGATAGCCCTGAGCCGAATCAAGACCTTTGCATGCCTCTTTGGCGGCGTTAATCCCTTCCATTGCGCTGACATACACCTTGGCATAACTTAAATCATTTGAAACCTTAACATTTACAACCGTAAGCATTTTGCCTGAAACTCGCGGATCTTTAAGTTCTCTCATAAGCGAGATAAGCTCACGCTTAATATCTTCGGATATTCTGTCTATACGATAACCTGCCATGATCAATCCCTGTATTCTTCAACAACATAACATTCAAAAATGTCGCCGGGTTTAATATCGTTCCAGTTTTCAAGCGAGATACCGCACTCGTAACCGGAAGAAACATCCTTAACATCATCTTTGAATCTCTTAAGATTTTTAATCGGCGTATCCGCAAGCTGCTTACCGTTTCTCATAACACGAATCTTTCCGTTTCTGCGGATTGTGCCGCTAGTTACAAGCGAACCTGCGATTGAGCCTACGGTTGAAACGGTGTAAACCTCGCGAACCTCGGCAGTGCCGGTGTCTACATTACGGTATTTAACGGAACGCATGCCTCTCATTGCGGATTCGATATCCTCAATAAGGTCGTAAATAATACTGTATTGCTTGATTTCAATACCGTCGCGCGCCGCATTATCTGCAGCAACCTGCTCAACATCCGTTGTAAATGCAACAATGATTGCGTTTGAAGCGTTTGCAAGCATAACATCGGAATCGTTTACCGCACCTACTGCGCCGTGAATGATTCTTACGCGAACCTCGTCGTTTTCGATTTTAAGAAGCGATTGCTTAACAGCCTCAACAGAGCCCTGAACATCCGCCTTAATAATAATGTTAAGCTCTTTCATCTGACCCTCTTCAAGAGTGGAGAACAGAGTGTCGAGAGTAACCTTGTGGAATTGCTTGAATTCCTCTTCCTTGGCCTTTTCTTTTCTTTGCTCAACAAGCTGCTTTGCAAGCTTTTCATTTGTTACGGCATTAAATTCATCGCCGCTCATCGGTGCTTGATCAAGACCCATAATTTCAACAGGAACAGACGGACCCGCACCGTTGAGTTTTTTACCGCGATAATCCGTCATTGCCCTGACACGACCTACCGCCGTGCCGGCAACAACATAATCGCCTGATTTAAGAGTGCCGTTTTGCACAAGAAATGTTGCAATCGGACCCCTGCCCTTATCAAGCTTTGCTTCAATAACAACGCCCTTAGCCGCTCTGTTTGGATTGGCTTTAAGCTCGCACATTTCGGCAACAAGCAAAATGGTTTCAAGCAATTTATCAATGCCCATGCCGGTTTTTGCCGAAACGGGAACACAGATAACATCGCCGCCCCATTCCTCGGGCACAAGTTCCTGCTCTGTGAGCTGCTCCATAACTCTTTCCGGATTGGCTCCCTCTTTATCCATTTTATTTATAGCCACGATAATCTGCACGTTAGCAGCCTTTGCGTGGTTGATAGCCTCAATAGTTTGGGGCATAATACCGTCATCTGCGGCAACAACAAGCACCGCAATATCAGTTGCCATGGCACCCCTTGCGCGCATTGCGGTGAATGCGGCGTGACCGGGAGTGTCAAGGAAGGTGATTTTTTGATTGTTAACATCAACCTGGTAAGCACCGATTGCCTGAGTAATGCCGCCTGCCTCAGTTGAAGTTACATCGGTGTGACGAATAGCGTCAAGCACGGATGTTTTACCGTGGTCAACATGACCCATAACACAAACTACCGGCGGGCGGGTAACTGCATTTTCATCGTCCTCAACCTCTTCCTCGATAATTTGATCTTCAATCGATATTTCAACTTTCTTTTCAACCTTTGCGCCAAGCTCCGTTGCAACAATTTCGGCAGTGTCGTAATCAATAACCTCATTAACTGTTGCCATAACGCCGAGGGAAATAAGCTTTTTGATAACCTCATTTGCCGTCATTCTGAGCAGGCTTGCAAGATCGCCGACAGTGATTTCATCGGGAACCTGAATTTTAATCTGCTGCTTCTTTCTTTGCTCGGCAATTCTGGCAAGGCGTTGCTGCTCAGTTTCCCTTTTGGAATGAGCCCTGATGCCCTGAGGCTTTTTCTTTCTGTATTGCTTTGATTTTTGATTAAGCTTTTGCTTCTTTTGAAAATCGCCCATTGAGGATGCGGGGGCGATATCCTCGTATTTTTGATTATATTTTTCAAGATCAACATTATTAACACGGGTATCTATGTGGCGAGCCTCGCCCTTGGTGCGAGCCTGGGGCTGAGCCTCTGCCTTTTTCTTTGCCTTCTCCTCGGCACGCTTTGCCGCCTGCTCTGCCATTTGCAAAATAGCCGCCTGGCTTTCGCGCTTTTTATCCTTTGCGGTTTCGGCTTTCTTTGCCGGCTTATCCTGCTTTTTAACTGCCGGCTTTTCTTTTTTTGCCTTAGCCTCACCGGATTTAAAATAAGCGTCAAAGCTTTTAACACTGTTTTGAATTGTAATTTTATCAAAAAGTATGTTAAGTTCTTTTTCTTCGAGGACTGTGGAAGCTTTCTTGGCCGGACCGCCACAATATTTATCGAGCAGTTCTATAATTTCCTTATTGCTCTTTCCGAAATCCTTGGCAACATCGGAAACCTTGACCTTAATTACCATATAAACGATTCCTCCTTAACCGATTTTATTCGCTTAGCAGCGAAATAATTTTATTACTGAAATTTTCGTCCTCCACCGCAATCACACCTGCTTTATAGCCGCAGGCAAAATAAATTTCATCCACGCCGATATCGGCAATTGCCACCGGGGTGCGCGGCGAAAATTTATTAACGGTGAATTCAATATCTTTTTTTGTGCCCTGCGAAATATCATCGCACACAAGCACAAGCTTTGCTTTTTTTGAGCGAATTGAGCCGACTGCTGCGTCATGACCCATTGAAAGCTTGCCTGCGCGCCTTGCAAGACCGAGCATTGAAAGAATTTTATCCTTTTGCACTTGTGATTTCTTCTTCCATTTTATCATAAACCGCGTCTTCTATTTTCATTGAAAAGGCGCGTTCTATCGATTTTCTTTTTCTTGCCTTTTTAAGGCATTCGGGATTGTTGCACACATATGCGCCGCGGCCGTTTTTCTTGCCGGTTAAATCAAGGCTTACCTCGCCTTCGGGGCTTTTTACAACTCTGATAAGTTCACGCTTATCAAACATTTCGCCGCAGCCCACGCACATACGCTTAACCTCTCGCTTAGTTTTCATTTTGATTACTCCTGTGAGCCTTCATAAAATCCCGATTCGGGCTTAATATCTATTTTCCAACCCGTAAGCTTTGCTGCAAGGCGAACATTTTGACCCTTGTTGCCGATTGCAAGGCTGAGCTGATCGTCCGGAACGGTTGCACGGCAGAATTTTGCCTCTTCATCGAGGATTTCAACGCTGCAAACAGCCGACGGTGCAAGCGAAGCCGAAACAAATTCCGCAACATCATCACTGTATTTAACAATATCGATTTTTTCGCCGCCGAGAGCATCAACAATATTTGAAACACGCTGACCTTTGGGACCGATGCAGGCGCCGATGGGGTCAATTTCATCATCCTTGCTGTAAACTGCGATTTTTGTTCTGGAACCGGCTTCACGCGAAACGGATTTGATTTCGATTGTGCCGTCGTAAATCTCGGGAACCTCGGTTTCAAACAGCCTTCTTACAAGACCGGGATGTGTGCGTGAAATCATAATCTTGGGGCCTTTGCCGGAATCTTTAACATCCACAACAAAGATTTTAAGATTTTCACCCTCCGTGATAATCTCTCCGGGGATTTGCTCCATTTTGGGAAGCACGGCAATTGTTTTGCCGATTTCAACCGTTGCGCTGCCCGTTACCGGATCAATGCGGTTTACCTTTGCCGTTACAAGCTCCTGATTTTTGCTTTGGAATTCTGCAAGCTGCTTACCGCGTTCAGCCTCACGAATACCCTGGCGGATAACATGCTTTGCATTTTGCGCAATAATTCTGCCGAATTCTTTTGTTTTGAGCGGAATATCGATTGTTTTGCCAACCTTTGCGGATTTGCGAATTTGCTGCGCTTCTTCAAGCGTTAAATCCGTGTCGGGGTCTTCAATTTCCTCAACAACATTTTTTGTTACATAAACCTTGATTTTTTCCTTTTCCGGATCGATATCGCAGTGCACGATATCCTTGCCGTTGTAATCGTGCTTTGCGGCAACAACGATAGCCGCCGAAATTTTATCATAAAGATAATCTGCGGGAATACCCTTTTCCTGCTCAAGCATTTTCACAGCTTCAAAAAATTCTTTGCTCATTTTTCCTATCAACCTTTCTGTTATTTATTAAAATCATTTATATCAAAATCATCCAATTTAACATAGGATGTTTCTTTTTTATCAACGGTTATATCGTTGCCGTCCTGAAGCGAAACGGTGATTTTGCCTCCGTCATAGCTTTTGAGCGTGCCGGTAAAATCGCGAACGCCGTCTACAGGGCGAATGGTGCGCAGCATAACAGCAGCACCGATATATTTAAGGAAATGTTCTTCCTTTTTAAGCTCGCGTTCTATTCCCGGGGAAGAAACCTCCAAGGTGTATGAATGTGAAATAAGATCCGCCTCATCAAGCGGCTCGGTAATAAGATGCGTTAAATCAACGCAGTCATCAACGCTTACGCCTCCCTCTTTATCGATGAAAATGCGCAAATACCAATCCGTGCCCTCTTTTTTAAACACGATATCCCATATTTGCAGCGAAAGTTCATCGGCAAAAGGCATAATGATTGCAAGCACCTTATCTGAAATATTCTGTGCCATATCTGCTCCTTTCCCGGTGGATTTTCCGATTTTCGCAAAAAACCGCCAACAATAATATGAGAGCGGCATTGCTGCCACTCTCACCTTTCGTTTATATTCTTACGCTAATACTATAATATATAAATTATTTATTGTCAAGAATTATTTTATCACTTGATTTTATAGAGATTGCCCTCAAACGGTCTGAGCACATCTGCGCTGCCGCCCCTTGTGGAAAGAAGCAGTTCAAAATTCGTAACATCGCACGGGTGCTTTTCGGGCTTTTTGCCGAGATTGAGTTCAACATAATAAAGTTCGCCGTTATATTCACGGTAATAGCAATAAAGCGGTTCTTTGGCAAGCTCCATTTTTTTAAACACACCGTAAACAAGCGCAGGCGTGCTTTTGCGCATGGCGATTGCTTTTTTATAAAAATTAAAAACGCTGTCTGCCCTGTTTTGCTCGTCCTCAGCATTATAACGCCTATAATCCGAGCTGATTTTAAGCCATGGTTTACCTGTTGTGAAGCCTGCGTTTTCGCTGTCGCTCCACTGAAACGGGCTGCGAGCATTATCGCGTGTGCCAGTGGCTGCACGCTTAAAAGCCTTTTCTTTGCTTTTGCCTTTTTCAACAAGCTTTTTATAGAGATTGACCGCCTCAACATCATTGAGTTCATCTGCCGATTTAAAATCAACATTACCCATTGAAATTTCCTGTCCCTGATAGATATACGGCGTGCCGCGCAGGGTCAGCTCTATGAGTGCACAGATTTTTGAAATATCCTCTCTGTAAGCATTCGTTTTATCAACCTTGGTAACAATTCTGGGGTTATCGTGATTTTCAAAGAAAACGGCAGGCCAGCAATGATTTGTATATCCTGTTTGGAATTTTTCAAAATCCTGCATAACTTTATATAGACTGTAATCAAAGGTGTCGTATTTATCGTGCCCCTGATTTATAAGGAAATCGAAATTAAAAACCGTGTCAAGCTCTTTGCGGTAATCCGCCGTAAGCATTTTATCCATTTCAATACCTGCGCCGCCGCATTCGCCGACAGTGTAAACATCATAATCACCGAACGCCTTTTCACGCATTTCACGCAGATATTCGTGCAGGCGCGGACCGTAAAAATAATATTCCGCTCCTTTATATCCCGTTAAAATCCCGAGGAAAGCATTGGCATCGGGCAAACCGGGTGTTTTGCTGATGAAATTGATAACATCCATTCTGAAGCCGTCTATCCCCTTATCAAGCCACCAGCGCATCATTTCGTAAACACTGTTGCGCACTTTTTCGTTTTCCCAATTTAAATCCATTTGCTTTTTTGAGAAAAGATGCATCGCCCACTGATTTAAATTTTCATAATAATTCCAAGCAGAACCCTGAAAAAGCGAAATCCAATTATTGGGCGGAGTTATGCCGGAGTCTGTTGCATCCTGCCAAATATAATAATCGTGATAAGGATTATCTTTAGACTTGCATGCTTCCTTAAACCATTCGTGCTCATCTGAGGTGTGATTAACAACCAAATCGATAATCAGTTTCATTCCACGCTTGTGAATTTCGGCAAGCATGGTGTCAAAATCCTCCATTGTGCCGAATTCCGCCATAATCTTTTTGTAATCGCGAATATCATAACCGTTATCGTCGTTCGGTGAATCATAAAACGGCGAGCACCAAATCGCCGTCACGCCCAAATCCTTAAGATAATCCAGTTTTTCCGTTATACCTTTTAAATCGCCGATACCGTCGCCGTCACTGTCGTAAAACGAGCGCGGATAAATTTGATAAATAATTGCCTCTTTCCACCATTTCGGCTCCAATACGCCCTCATCCGTGATGATTGCATCCTGTTCCAAATTAAACATATTGCATATGGTTTGGACGGTTTTTTTATCAAGCAAACCAAGGGTAAATGTGGTGAGCGCATTCATTTTCAAATTGGCAACAGCAGGCTTTTCAAGCGTTTCCGTGGGCAGACGCAGCGCAAGCATAAGCTTTTCAAGCATATCCTTTGCCATAGGGTTTTTCATTGCTTCTTTCAAAGAGGTGTTCGGTGTAATTTCAGCCATAATCTTCTCCAAACAGACACACGGCATATGAATCAAACATATGCCGTGCAATATTTATATTATCAAAAACACTTATTAAAATCAAATGATTAAATCAATAGATTCCCTGAGCCATCATCGCCTCGGCAACCTTTTCAAAGCCTGCGATATTTGCTCCGGCAACCAAATCATAGCCAAGACCGTATTTTTCGGCAGCCTCAACGGAATGTTTATGTATATCAATCATTGCGTGGTGAAGCTTTGCGTCAACCTCTTCGGCTGTCCACGAAAGCCTTTGGCTGTTTTGGCTCATTTCAAGACCGGATACGCAAACACCGCCGGCATTAACCGCCTTTGACGGTGCAACGATAACGCCCGGTGCTTTAATAAGATATTCCTGAGCGTCGGCCATAGTGGGCATATTCGATACTTCCATATAATACTTAACGCCGTTTGCAACAATTTTCTTTGCATCCTCAAGGCAAACCTCGTTTTGAGTTGCACACGGCATAATAACATCCACATTTTCAATGCCCCACGGTCTTTCGCCGGGAACAAATACTGCCGACGGGAATTTATCGCTGTAATCCTCTACCCTGTCTCTGCCGCTTGCGCGCATCTCAAGCAGGTAATTGATTTTTTCGGGAGTGCAAATGCCGTCCTTATCATAAACATATCCTGAAGGACCGCTGATTGTGAGCGGAATTGCACCGAGCTCGTTAAGCTTTTTAACGGCACCCCAAGCAACATTGCCGAATCCGGAAAGAGCAACCCTTTTGCCCTTTATCGTATCGTTTTCGTGACTAAGCACCTCACAAAGATAATAAACCGCGCCAAAGCCCGTTGCCTCCGGGCGAACAAGCGAGCCGCCGTAAGAGATACCTTTGCCGGTGATAACGCCGTTTTCAAAAGCGTCCGTTATTCTTTTATACTGACCGAAAAGAAAGCCGATTTCCCTTGAGCCCACGCCGATATCACCTGCCGGAACATCGATGTTCGGACCGATATGCCTGTAAAGCTCCGTCATAAATGCCTGGCAAAAACGCATAATTTCGCCCTTGCTTTTACCGCGCGGATCAAAATCGGAGCCGCCCTTTGCGCCGCCCATCGGAAGACCTGTAAGCGAATTCTTAAATGTTTGCTCAAAACCGAGGAAATACATAATACTTGAATTAACACTGGGATGAAAACGCAAACCGCCTTTATACGGGCCGATTGCGGAGTTAAACTGAACGCGGTAGCCTCTGTTTACCCTTGTTTTACCTTCATCGTCAACCCAAGCAATTCTGAATGTGATAAGTCTGTCGGGCTCTACCATTCTTGTAAGCAAATCATCCTCAACATATTCGGGATGAGCCTCTATTACCTTTTCAAGCGAACCAAATGTTTCTTTAACAGCCTGAATATATTCCGGCTTGGCGTTATCACGCCTTTGAACAGTTTTTATTACACTGTCGATATAAGCATTCACAAAAAATGCCTCCTTTCTTACTAAATTAATTATAGTTTAAAGGAGGCATTTAATCTATGAGCAGAATTTATAATATTTAATTATTTTTTAGTGCATTATGCACAAGCAATCCTGTGTGTGGCAAAAATTATTTGTTAATTTTTTGCCAATCCGCCTTGGATTTTTTTACAAAATGCGCCAAATGAAAAAACGCTTCAAACTGCGCAATCAATTACCTTTTTCGATACTGATTTGATCGAATATTTCGAGCAAATCCTCAACCTCGGCATTTTCTTTTTCCTTGTCTTTAATATCAAGCACGGCTTTGCCGTTATGCATCATAACAAGGCGATTTCCGTATTCTGCGGCAAAGCGCAGGTTATGGGTTACCATAAGCGTAGTGATTTTATTTGCTTTCACAAGTTTGTTTGTAAGCATCATTACCCTCTCGGAGGATTTCGGATCAAGCGCGGCAATATGTTCGTCGAGAATAAGAAGCTTAATATCCGTCATATTGGCAATGATAAGCGCAAGTGCCTGGCGTTGACCGCCCGAAAGAGTTCCCACCTGAGCGGCAAGCCTGTCCTCAAGCCCCATTTCGCACTGCTCGAGCAATGATTTATAATAATCAATTCTTTTTTTGTTTACACATTTGCCGAGACCGAACGGCTTGTTTTTATTATCGGCAAGAGCCATATTTTCAAGAATTGTTAAATCAGGGCAGGTGCCTGCCTTGGGATCCTGAAAAACACGGCCGATAATTTTTGCCCTTTTATATTCGGTGGCATTTGTGATATCCTTGCCGTCAAAAAGAATGCTGCCGCCATCCGGCTTGTAAGAGCCGCAGATAATATTGAGCATGGTTGTTTTGCCGCTGCCGTTTGAACCGATAACGGAAACAAATTCGCCGTCGTTTACATTAAAATTAAAATTATCAAACACCGTGGATTCGTCCGGAGTGCCTGCGTTGAAACGCTTTGTTATATTAACGAGTTCAAGCATTCTTTTCCCTCCTTTTAAGCTTTAAATTACCTGTTTTGCCGAAAAGAAGAGCAACCACAAACAGCACTGCCATCAGCAGTTTATTATAATCGCTCGGCAAGCCGATAACAACGGCAATTTGCAGGCAGGCTTTATATATGACCGTGCCGAGAATGACCATTGTGGTGGCTTTCATAAAGCCAATATTTTTAAAGAGCGAAAGCCCGATGATAACGCTTGAAAGGCCAAAAACAACCATACCCACGCCCATTTGCGTATTTGCAGTTTCCGTGCTTTGCGCAACAATTGCGCCGCTGAGAGCCGCAAGCCCGTTTCCGATTGCAAGACCGAGAATTTTTGAAGCACCGGGATTTCTTGCAAGCATAACCACATATTGCTGATTTGAACCCGTGGCACGAAGCAGCATGCCGGATTTTGTTTTAAGATAAAGGTCGATAACTATTTTGATGAGCACAACGAATATAAATAGCACGGTGAGCTTTCTTATATTAAGACCGCCGATATTTGTGGGTAACGCATTTGCAATGCCGCTGTTAAACACATTATCCCTGCCGAAAGTTGAGGCTATCGACTGACCGCCCGTACCAAGCTTAACAAGCACAAGATTTATTGAAAGCAACAGTGTATAAACCAAAATTCCCGAAAGCAAAGGCTGCAATTTAAGCTTAACATGCAAAAGCCCGGTAAGGCAGCCTGCGGCTAGACCGCATGCAAACGCTGCCACAAGGCTTATCCACGGATTGACGCCTTGCAAAATAAGAATTGCCGAAACGATTGCGCCGAGCGGCATAGTGCCGTCCACCGAAAGATCCGGAAAATCCAAAATGCTGTAAGAGAGATAAACACCGAGTGCCAAAATGGCATATTTAAAGCCCTCTTCAAGCACAACTTTCAGAATATTCATAAATTCCATAATAACAAATCACCTTAGCGGGCAAAGCCCGTTATTTTTTACATCATATAAAAGCACACAAATCGGCACGCAAAGATTGCGTGCCGACGAACAGTTAAAATATGTGCCGACCGACGCCGTGCGCTTATTGCGCGGCGGAAGTTGAAACTTTTTCGGCATCGCTGAGTTCTGTGGGGATTGTGATGCCGAGCGATGAAGCAACATCGGGATTAACAACAAGGAACGAATCCGAAACAGTAACAACCGGATAGGTTGCAGCAGATTTGCCGCCGAGAACATCCACGGCGATTTGACCTGTTTTTTCACCGAGTGCAACATAATCGATTGATGCGGAAGCAAGGCAACCTTTTTTAACCTGTTCGATTTCGGAGCCGTAAATCGGAATACCCTTTTGATTTGCCTGCTCAAGAACAACGCTCATATTATCAACAACATTATTGTCGGTTAAATTTGTGATGGCATCAACCTCGTTAACAAGAGAAACGGCAACAGCCTGAAGTTCGGAAGCCTCGTTAATGCCCTTTTGAACAAGATTGATTCCGTTTGCCTCGCACTCTGCTTTAAGAGTTGCGAGCTGGCTGATTGAATTAGCCTCTGTTGTGGTGTAAATAACACCGAGATTTTTAAGATCCGGCTGCATTTCTTTAATAAGCTTAACCTGACCGGCAATATCAACCGCATCAGCAGTGCCGGTGCAATTATTGCCCGGAGATTCAAGTGAATTTACAAGACCGGTCGAAACGGGATCGGAAACCGCGCAGAAAATAACCGGAATATCCAAAGAAGCATTGCGAACTGCGGAATATGCGCTTACCGCTGCCGGAGTTGCAACAGCAATGATTGCCGAATAATTGCCCGAAGACGCCATTTGCTCCGCATAACTTTGGCAATCCGTGTCTGCGCTGCCGCTTGAGCCGATTTGAACATCATATTCAATGCCTGCGGCGTCAAGTGCGTTTTTTACACCCTGAGTGCAGTTATCAAGGCTTGAATGGGGCATATATTGCAAAATTGCAACCTTGCCCGAGGTGCTGCTGCCCGAATTCTCGCTGCTTGCAGAGCAACCCGCAAAAATAGCCGCAATAAGAAGCACGGAAAGCAAAACCGCCAAAAGCTTTTTTGCATATTTCATAATGATTCCTCCTAAAGAGATAAATTATTTTTTTAATAATTATACCATAAAGGACATATCTGTCAACAAAAAAATCATTTTGCGCTGCTTTGCGATTTCTTCCATTCGATAAATTTCATAACCTCGTCGCAATCCTCCTGAGAAAGACCGCGCAATTTGCTCACGAAAGCGGCTTCCCTGTCGGAAAGTTCCATAATTTCGCCGCTGCTTCTGTAAACGCTGCCGTCTGCAAGGCGGTATTCCGATTTCGGCACCTTGCCGCTCATTAAAAAGTCAACCGTTACGCCGAAAAAATCCGCAAGGGCAAGGTAAACGCCGTCCTTCGGT
This sequence comes from Clostridium sp. AF37-5, assembly GCA_963625835.1. Classification (GTDB taxonomy): domain Bacteria; phylum Bacillota; class Clostridia; order Oscillospirales; family Acutalibacteraceae; genus Eubacterium_R. Next base: position 16,111 of record CAVFVA010000010.1, read on the forward strand.
TTAGTATCTATTTCATATCGGCGATATGTTGCGCTTTTAACGCCAACCGCTTCTGCCACCTGATCGGAGGTCAGCCCCCTCTCTTTCCTAAGCAATTTAAGCCTTAATGCCAAATCCGACTTTGCATGCATCAGAATCACTTCTCCTCTTCATATATTATGTGATTATTATACACAGAATGAAAGATACCGTCAACATAATTCACATTATTTTAACTTTTTCTAACATATATATTCATTATTAAACTGCTTTGTAAATATTTTCCCCTTTATTGACAAGCTACGCCCTATTTACTATAATGCAATCAAGGTGTTTTCACTGTTTATAAACAAAAAAAACGCACCGCAAAGTATTTACGAATTAGCTGCACAATACTGTTATCGGAGGATTACATATGAAAAAAACAAAAAAGCTTTCAAGCCTGCTGCTTGCGGTTATAATGGCTGTTTCCGCGCTGTTTATTCCGGGCACAAGCTTTGCAAGCGACTATCAAGCAAGCCTTGCAAAAGCAGGCTTTACCCCATCGTATATATCTGCTCTTTCAAAGCTGCACGACAAATATCCAAATTGGAATTTTGTGCCGCTGGTAACAAATCTGAGCCTTGACGAAGCTGTTTCAAACGAGCGCAAAAAGCACAGCCAACAGCTTATTCAAAAAACGGATTCAAACGAATCAAAGGGCTACTTATGCCGCTGCTCGGATTGCTACGTAAACGGAAACTATATTATCCGCGAGGGCAGCACCTGGGTTTCCGCCTCCGAAACGGCAGTTGAATATTATATGAATCCGCTTAATTTTCTTGATGAAAAATATATTTTTCAATTTGAATCCACATCTTACGAAAGTGCTCAATCAATCGACGGTATTGAAACCATCATAAAAAACACATGGATGTATAATTCGTATATTTCCTACAAAGATTCAAACGGAAACACACAGAAATACGAAAGCCAAGCCTACCCTAACGGCGTAAAGTATTCGCAGGCAATTCTTGACGCAGCAAAATACAGCGGACTTTCGGCATACTATCTTGCCTCAAAAATTGTGCAGGAGGTAGGCGGAAAATCCCCTACTGCGGCAGGAGCAAGCGGCACAAATTCAAATTATCCCGGGATTTACAATTATTACAATATCGGTGCGAACACCGGTGCTGAGGGCGGGCTTAAATGGGCTTCATCCGGGGCAGACGGATTTGCAACAAACACTTCAAACGTGCGCCTTAGATCACAACCCAACACCTCGAGCCAAATTATTGCAACGCTGCCGAACAACACAAATGCCACGCTTATTTCAACAACCGAAAAACAAAGCGACGGCTATGTTTGGTATTATGTTAATGTGAACTACAACGGAAAAACATTAACGGGCTACATTCGCAGCGATTTGCTCGGCGAGCAATACGGCAGACCGTGGACAAATCCTTACCGCTCAATTTACAACGGCGCTAAGTACATTTCAAACAATTTCACAAGCACGCAAAACACGGGCTATTTGCAAAAATTCAATGTAAATCCCGCGTCTTCAAACAGATACGGACACGAATACATGGCAAATGTGCAGGCTGCCGCTTCCGAAGCTTCAAACACATACAAAGCTTACAGCAGTGCCGACCTGCTTTCCGCAGCAAAAACATTTTATATTCCGATTTACAGCGGACTTGACAGTGAGATCGGAGGTTTCACCGTTACCGGCAGAGGCGACGGCGGCAAAGCCTTGTGGCTTGATTGGTATGATGTTGCAGGTGCGGCAAAATACAGCATTTACGATGTTACAAACGGTGCAAACACGCTGAAAGGCACGGTTACGGAATCCGAATTTAAATTTACGGATTTAACTCCTGCCTGGGAATATGATATTAAGGTTGTGGCATATTCGTCAAGCGGCACCGTTTTGGCTCAAAACACCTCCTACAGAATTTGTGCGGCGTGTCCGCCCGTGAGCGGAGTAAGCGCAACAATTACCGGTGAAAACGAGCTGAGTGTTTCGTGGAACAGTTCGGTTTGCCACGGGTATTATGTTCAGTGGAGCACCGACAGCAGCTTTAAATCCGACCTTCACGGTGAATGGGTAAGCGGCTCTGCAACTACATCGCACAATATAACAACCGATTCAATCGCAAGCCGATACTTTGTTCGCGTTCGCGGCTGGAAAACCTTCCAAAGCAACACGGTTTACGGTGACTTTTCGGAAGCTGCCGCAGCAACAGGTCTTCTTCCGCCGAGCGGCTTTACCGTTACCGGCAGAGGCGAGGGCGGCACGGCACTGTGGCTTGATTGGAACGATGTTCCGGGCGCAACACAATACGAAATTTATGATGTTACAAACGGAGCAAGCACGCTTAAAGGCATAAGCGACGGCGAAAGCCGATTCACATTTGTGAATTTGAATCCTGCCTGGGAATACGATATCAAGGTGGTTGCAATCGGCGCAGACGGCATCACATCAAATGCAACCTGCAGAATTTGCGCAGCGTGCGCACCGGTTCAAAATTTTGCCGCAACAGTTAAAGGCACAAATGAAATAGAAGCCACCTGGGATTATGCAGTTTGCCACGGGTATTACATTCAGTGGAGCACGGACCCCGAATTTAAAAACAATGTGCACGGCGAATGGATAAACAACACATTCACCGAAAATTACACCGTCACAACCGACGGCACGGCAAACAATTATTATATTCGTATTCGCTGTTGGAAAAATTACGACGGCGGCAAAATTTACAGCGATTTCACAAACGGCATTAAGGCAAACGGCATGCTGCCTCCCACAGACTTTACCGTTACCGGCAGAGGCGACGGCGGCAAGGCACTGTGGCTTGACTGGAGCGATGTTGACGGCGCAGTGAAATACGAGGTTTACGATGTTACAAACGGCGAGAGCACATTAAAGGACACCGTAACGGAAAGCGAGATTAAATTCGGAGATTTAAATCCTGCCTGGGAATATGATGTAAAAGTTGTGGCAATTGATGCAAACGGCGGCACTTCAAATTCAACCTACAGAGTTTGCGCGGCGTGCGCTCCGGTTGAAAACTTTATTGCCTTTGCAACAGACGATTACGAAATCACCGCAAGCTGGGATTATGCAGTTTGCCACGGGTATTACATTCAGTGGAGCACAGACTCCGAATTTAAAAACGATGTGCACGGCAAATGGATAAACAACACATTTGCCGAGGAATGCACGATTGAGACCGAGGAATCGGCACAGAATTACTATGTACGCATTCGTTGCTGGAAGAATTATGACAACGGCAAGATTTACAGCGATTTCACCGACGCCGTAAAGGCATTGGAAATTATCCCGACGGACAGCTTTGCCGTTACCGGCAGAGGCGACGGCGGCAAAGCCTTGTGGCTTGATTGGGCAGACGCAAAAGATGCGGTTGTTTACGGCATTATCGATGTTACAAACGATGAATACAACGCAGTGGGCACGGCAACCGAAAGCAATTTCACATTCACAAATCTTAATCCATCTTGGGAATACGATGTTGTGATTGTGGGCTTTGATAAAGACGGCAACGCCTGTGCAATAAGCGATTCCTACAGATTTTGCGCGGCGTGCCCGCCCGTTGAAAACTTTAGTGCAACCGTTACGGACAACAACACAATTTCGGCAACATGGGATTATGCGGTTTGCCACGGATATTACATTCAGTGGAGCACCGATCCCGAGTTTAAAAACAATGTGCACGGTGAATGGATAAACAACACATTCACCGAAAATTACACCGTCACAACCGACGGCTCTGCCGAAAATTATTATGTTCGCATCCGCTGTTGGAAAAATTATGACGGCGGCAAAATTTACAGCGATTTCACTCATCCGATTCTGCCGGAGTAACACAAAGCAAATAAAAATTCAGCGTTCTTTTGCGAAAGCAAAGGAACGCTTTTTATCTGCACAAATCAAACGAAGCTATGGATTTTAAAAAAGAAATATGCTAAAATATGCGAACACACATAAAACGGAGAATTTTAACATGAAAAACAATTGCAAACAAACGATAAACGCCTGCTTTATCGGCTACATAATTCAGGCGATAGTTAATAATTTTGCGCCGCTTCTTTTTGTTACATTTCAAAAAAGCTATTCTGTTGAGCTTTCAAAAATCACGGTACTGATAACGATAAATTTTGTTATTCAGCTTTGCATTGATTTGGCTTCGGCATATTTTATAGACAAAATCGGTTACCGTGCGTCCGTACTGATTGCACACGGCTGCTCTGCCGCAGGACTTATATTGCTTACAATGTTACCGGAACTTTTGCCGAACGCATATGCCGGAATAGTGATTTCCGTTATCATATATGCAATCGGCGGCGGACTGCTTGAGGTTCTTTTGAGCCCGATTATCGAAGCGTGCCCCACGGACAACAAGGAAAAAGCCATGAGCCTTTTGCATTCGTTTTATTGCTGGGGGCATATGGGAGTAGTTCTGCTTTCCACCGCTTTCTTTGCGATTTTCGGCATAGAAAACTGGAAAGCACTTGCCTTGATTTGGGCTGCTATACCTGTTTTAAACGCCGTGTTTTTCTCCCGAGTGCCGATTTATCCGCTTGTTGAAGAAGATGAAAAAGGGCTCACATTTAAACAGCTTGCCGCCAACAAAACCTTTTGGATTATGATGCTGATGATGGTTTGTTCCGGCGCAAGTGAGCAATCTGTGAGCCAATGGGCATCTGCCTTTGCCGAAGAGGGACTCGGAATCAGCAAAACAATTGGGGACCTTGCAGGTCCCACGGCATTTGCCGCTTTGATGGGCACATCAAGGCTTATTTACGGAAAGTTCGGGCACAAAATGGATATAAACAAATTTATGGGCTTCAGCTGCATTTTGTGCATTGCGGCATATATGTGCATTTCGCTTGTGCCGAATTCGGCAATCGGGCTGATAGGCTGCGCCGTTTGCGGATTTTCCGTTGGCATACTTTGGCCTGCCACTTTCAGCAAAGCCTCTGCGGCAATCAAGGGCGGAGGCACACTGCTTTTTGCCATGCTTGCTTTGGCAGGCGACCTCGGCTGCTCCGCCGGACCGACCCTTGCAGGATTTGTTTCAGGCAAATTCGGCAATAATTTAAGAGCCGGGATTTTATCTGCAATCGTGTTCCCCGTTTTATTGCTTTTTGGGCTTTTGCTTTCAATAAAAAATGCAAACGGCAAAGCAGAAAAAAACAGATAAACTTGATTAAAGAACGATTATTTATCAACAAAAAACGGATGCGTCATATCAGATGCATCCGTTTTGCTTTACCGGCAATTTATTCCTGCGTTTATTTATTAACTTAATTAAAATTATTTATTCATCACTTTCTGTGTCTTCAAGTGCTTTGCGGCGGCGTGCTTTGCGCTTTTTCGCATTGCTTACGGTAAAAGCGATATAAACAGTCACAAAAACAACAGCTGCGGCTATAACGATTTTAACAACAGTGAGCGAGAAAAAGGCTTTGATTGAATTAAGCACCTTGAGCAAGGTTGAAAGTTCAACATCATCGGCTGCCACAAGCGTTGCGGTGGCAACCACCTGATCGCCGTAAATTATATCCGCCGTGCAAATTTCATCACCTTTTTTAACAGGTGCTTTAATTTCTTCCGGCTTATTTTGAACCTTAATTATAACGGTTGATTTATCAAGCCCAACCGGCACAATCGCCGTTACATCATCCTTGGAAACAAGGCGCACCGTGTCGGCATTTTTGCCGTTTTTAACTGGCACTTCGTCCACAACCTCGCTTTGCTCGAGCACCGTGGAATATTTCAGCTGCGAGAACGCCCAATCAAAAAGCGTAGCAGCGTCTATAAACGAGCATTTTTCAACATAGCCGTCTTTATTATAATCAGTTACGGGCGCACCCAAAACGATTGCAAGGTAATTATATCCGTCCTTGCTTGCCGTGGTGATAACACAATAGCCTGCCTCATCCGTTGAGCCTGTCTTAACGCCCTTTGCATATTTGTAATAATAAGAAACATAGCCCTTGCGAAGCATAAGATTTGTGTGATAGAACTTTTTGCCGTTATATTCGTATTCAACGGTGTTGCAAATCTTTGTAAATTCAGAATTTTTGAGTGCAGCCAGAGCGATTTTCGACATATCCGACGCAGTTGTGTAGTGATTTTCGTCATGCAAGCCGTCCGGATTAACAAAATTCGTGTTTTCGCAGCCAAGCGATTTTGCATATTCATTCATTTTTTGAACAAAAGCATCTCTTGTGCCGCCGACGAATTCGGCAAGCACCTCGGTGGCATCGCACGCAGAATGAACCATCGTTAAATAAAGAAGTTGCTCAACAGTGAGCGTTTCGCCTATTTTCAGCCCTGCAACCTGAGCACCGGTGCCGAGCAAAATATTATATGCCTCTTTTGAAACGGTTACCTCCTGCTGCAAGTCCTGCACATTTTCAAGCGTTACCATTGCCGTAACAATTTTTGTGAGCGATGCGGGATACATTTTTTCATCCTGATTTTTCTCAGCCACAATGGGATAGGAATCGTCGTCCATATTTATTAGCATATATGCCTTTGAATAAAGCGTAACATCAGGCGCGTATGTTGCGGCAGATGCCGAAATATCGGCAAAAACGGAAATTATTATTAAAACCAACGCAGAAAAAAACGCGGCAAACTTTTTCATACTCTTGACACCTTTTGCAATAAAATATATTATATAAGTAACGCCACTTGCGGCGCATTTTTATTTTAACATTTTTGTGCAGCGTTTAAAAGGGCTATTGAATAAAAAAATATTAAGATTGAATAAATTTCAGATTAAGCGAAAGGCTCGGCGAGTTTATGGTTTATATTACAGGCGACACCCATGGCGATATATCATGGTTTAAAAACCCAAAGCTAAAAAAGCTTGGCGAAAAGGATATTTTGATAGTTTGCGGCGATTTCGGCTTTTTGTGGGACCCGAAAAGCGAGGCAGAAAAGAAAAATTTAGAAATCCTAAAAAGTAAAAAATACACAATTTGCTTTTTGGACGGTGCTCACGAAAATTTTGATATGCTTAACGCTTACACTCCATATCGCTGGAAAGGCGGAAATGCCCACAAAATCGCAAACAACATTTTCCACCTGATGCGCGGTGAAATTTTCACGCTGGATAATAAAACATTTTTTGTTATGGGCGGCGGCGAAAGCGACGACCGTGATATGCGCGAAACGGGCATTTCCTGGTGGGAAGAGGAAATGCCAAGTGCCGAGGAAATCAAAAATGCCGAGGATAATCTTAAAGACGCCAATTATAATGTGAACTACATATTATCCTACGAAGCTCCAGCCGTTGCAAAGGATTTCTTAAAGTTGCATTTAAAAGAAGCGGCAAAAATCTCTGCCCTCAACACATATTTGCAGGAGCTTACCAAAAATGTTGATTATTACCACTGGTATTTCGGTTCTCTTCACACCGATATGCAGATAAGCAAAAAGATGACTGCGGTTTTCAACGAAATCCACGAAATAAGATAAAAACCGAAAACATTCACAGGCACAAAAGGGCTGCACGGCAATCACGCCGCACAGCCCTTTTTTATGCCTGTATTTAATTTATTGAGCAATTATTTTTTATGGAGTGCGCCGCTTGCAGGGCTTTTTTCTTTGCCTTTAAAATTTGCATTCACAACATAAATTCCGACACACACCAAAAGCAGCGAAGCAAGGCTTCTTAAATTAAATGCCTCTGCCGTTTCACCAAGCATAAGTGCCGAAAGCAGGACGCCGAACACCGGATTCATAAAGCCGGTTACAGCCACACGCGAAACGGGATTGTGCTTTAAAAGCAAACCCCAAACTGTGTAAGCAACCGCGGAAATAAGCGCAAGATAAAGCAAAATCAAAATGCTTTTCAAGCCCGACTGCATATGAACTCTGCCGCCGAAGGAAAATGCGCAAACGCTCATTATAATTCCGCCGGCAAGAAATTGCCAACCCGAAAGCGCAACAGGATTATCCGCCTGAGAAAACCTTTTGATAAGCACGCCGGATATTGAATATGCAAGTGCGGAGAGAACGATTGCGCCGTCCCCATTCAAAGAAAACCCGCCGAAACCGCCGGACTGAAAATTTATCAGCACAACACCGGCAAAGCCAACTGCCGCACCGATTATTTTAGCAGCCGTGAGCTTTTCCATTTTGAAAAAAACGGTTGAAATAATAAGCGAAAGAAAAACGCTGAGTGAATCAAGCACGCTTGCTTTTACTCCGCTTGTATGTGCAAGTCCGATATAAAACATAGTATATTGCATAACGGTTTGAAACGCGCAAAGAATGAAGCAATGCCCTATTTGCGATTTGCCGCGAAGCAAAAGCGGTTTTTTGGCAATTGCAGATCCGAAAATTATAACGAGCACTCCGGCAATTGTAAATCTTATTCCGGCAAAAAGGATCTGAGCCGCCGTATTTGCCGAAGAAACACCGAAAAGTTTATAGCCTATTTTAATAACCGGAAACGCCGATCCCCACAACAAGCAGCATAGGACTGCCAGCGGCAGCATCACACCGAGCCTCGATAAGCTTGATTTTTTTGATTCACTCATTTATTTTAAACACTCTTTTATATATTTTTTCAACATCCGCAGCAGAAAGCGTTGTGGGATTATTTAACAGTCTGTCCGGATTAACACTTGCGGCAAAGCTTTCAACAAGCGATTTTTCCGCATGCGGAGAATCCAGACCGAAATCATCCACAAGTGCCCTGAACGCAGCCGCACCTCCTGCAGAATTTTTTGCGCCGAGCATAATGCCGAGCTCATCAAGCGCTTTAAGCACATATTCCCTGCCGCGCTTATCGTTTACTGCAGAATTGTTTTGATTCATATAATCCCAAATCTCTGCCAAATTAACGGCAACGGAATGGCCGTGAGCCGTGTGACAGTTTATCGTGATATTATAGCACATGGCATGCGCCGATGTGGTGGAGGTTATGTTTATAGCCTTACCTGCATAATAAGAAGCCATCAGCATACCGCGGTTTGCCTCGGTTTCATTTGCAATATAGCCTTCTTTGTTTTGCACAAAAAGCTTTATCGCCTTTGCGGCATATTCCTTGCTTTCGGCATTGCTTTTAACATTCCAATAGCTTTCAATCGCATGGCAAAGCGCATCCATAGCCGTACATCTGCGCTGATAAGGCGGCACGGTTTTTAAAAAGCTTTCGTCAAGCAGCACCAAATTCGGCAAAAAGCCGCTGTGGGTGATTGAATGCTTTTCGGCACCGTTTACATAAAATATTGAATAGCGCGTTGCTTCTGACCCGGTGCCCGAGGTGGTGGGAATTGCGAAAAAGCCGATATCATTATCATCCATAGGCTGCTCGAGCGCAGTTTTGGAATCATTTGTAATAAGCAGCTTTATCATTTTTGCAGAATCAAGCACCGAGCCTCCGCCGGCACCTATCACATAATCGCAGCCTGCGCTTTTATAAAGCTCGGCGGCGGAAAGCATATCCTCAAATCTCGGGTTTGGGCGCACAGTGCTCCACACCGTTAAATCAAATTCAGCACAAAGAAATTTAAATGCATCTGTTTTCATAAAGGATTTTCCGCAGCACAAAAACGGCTTTTTGCAGTTCGCAAAGCGAGCAAATTCCTGCAAATCCCTTAAAATATATCCCTTATTCGGCATTAGCAAGCCACTCGTATTCCGAAACATAAATTCTGGTTTTATCCCACGGATCAGCATCTATATGCCTGATAAGCCACACATAATACATTTCATAGCCGGGAGCCACGACCTGCTCGTGGGCATTGCCGCCCCTTATGCAAAGGCAATCACCGTCCTGCGTTTTATAGGGCGTATCACCCTCAAAACCGACACCGAAACCCTCCGGTCTGCTGAAGCGATAATAATAAAGTTCCGGCTGCGGATGGTGGTGAGGCGGATATGACGACCATTTTCCGGGCTGATTAAACACCTCGCCCATAACCATATTTGAATAAGGCGCATTATCCAGATCAAACATTGTGGAAACAATTCTGTGACCGGCACCGCCCCATTGACCCTTTCCGAATTCTTGGTAAAGGCAATTTTGTGGGTTATAAAAAACAGGCTGCCAAGTTTTTTCGTTATCCGTTTGCTGCACAAGCACCTCGGCAGGCTCGATTGCCGTTATACGCGCTGCCGTGCCCCTTGAAAAATGAACGGCATATGGCTTTTTTTCAAACGGATTTTCCCTTTTGCAAATTTCGCTAATTTCGCCCACTTCAAAATGCACCTTGCCTGAAAGCAGCAACACGGCGCACTCGTTTTTATCCTCGCAAATATCGAGTGCTTCGCCAACGGCAAACTTTTTAACATAAATATCCATATTCATTTCGGAATTTATGCCGCCCATCTCGCAAAGCACCTTTTTTCCGTTTTCATCGTATTTTGGTTTTGAAAGCATAAAAGCATCTCCTTAATCCGCGCAATTTGCGTCTAAAAACGCATCGATATATTCATAAACTTCCTGTTTGTTTGTTTCATTTAAAATCTCGTGGCGACCGCCGGGAAACAGCTTAACAGTAACTTTTGAATGACCAGTGGCTTTAAGTTTTTCGGCAATTTCGTTTATTCCCTTTGAATATGCGCCGACAGGATCGTCTGCCCCGGCAACAAGCAAAATCGGCAAATCCTTTTCCACCTTGCCATAACACTCTGAACTGTTTGCCCAAGCATTAAGCATAACTAAATCGTTCATGCCTTTTGCCGAAAACAGGAAGCCGCAATATTCGTCGTTTATATATTTTTGAACGGTTGCATCATCCCTTGTGAGCCAATCAAACGGCGTTTTCTTATCCGTTTTTTTGTTATAGCTGCCGAAAGTCATTTTATCAAGCGTTTTTGATTTATAAGTGTTTCCTTTAACGGAGGCAACAAAATTTGAAATCGCTTTGCCCATGCCTGAAGCCGGATTGCTGCCGCCGGTGCCCATATAAACCGAAGCGTTGCTTGCGCCCGGATAAGTGCAATCGAAGCAGCGCACGATAAATGAGCCCATTGAATGCCCGTAAACAAATATTTTTTTATCGGGAAATTCTTTTTTTGCAAGGTCGTAAACTGATTTTAAATCCTTAACAAGATTTTTATAACCGTTTTTTTCACCGAAAAAGCCAAGCAATTTCGGTTCTTGATTTGATTTTCCGTGATTTGCCATATCGTGCATAAAAACGGCATATCCCCTTGCCGTTAAATGCGCAACATAATCGGCATATCTGCCGATATGCTCTGCCATGCCGTGGTGAAACACAACAACGGCTTTAACATCGCCATCCGGCAAAAATGCGGTGCCGTTTATTTGGCACACACCGGTGGCGGATTTGAAAGAAAAATCCTTAGTTTTCATAAATAAAACCCCTAACATAAATTTTATATCTGCCTCGGCAAAGCCCCTAAACTCCTGCCGAAGCGAATTTGTTATAAAACGGCGTCACAAAACACCGGTAAAATCAAAAGGCGGAATAAAATCCTCACAGGCAGAATCGCGCTCCTGCACAAAGATATTTTCAAGATGCATGTCGATTGCGTGCGAAACCACCTTTTCATATTCGCGCTTAGTGATTTTTCTGTTTATTTCCGGGCAGGCGGATAAATCGCCGCACGGAGTATATTGCGCCATAAGGCTTAAATAAGCCTGCGGAAAATTCTTTGCCGCATAATCGATAATTTCAATTGCCGAATTTGTGTTTTGCGGCAAAATCAAATGGCGAATTATAACACCCTTTTGCATAATATCGCCGTTAAATTCGCATTTCGGCTGCTGGCGCACCATTTCGGCAATTGCCGCCTTTGCGATTTCGGGATAATCCTTTGCTTTGCCGTATCTTTGTGCCTTATCGGCCCTGATATATTTAAAATCCGGCAAATAGATATCCACAAGCCCCTCAAGGCATTTAAGCACGGAAACATTTTCATAACCGCCCGAATTATAAACAATCGGCACGGGGCAATGCCATTTTGACAGCACCTCGGCAATACGCAGTGCATAATGGGTGGGATTAACAAGATTTATATTATTTGCGCCGTTTTCAATAAGCCGTTCAAATATTTCGACAAGCTTTTCGTTTGAAACGGCAACACCTTTGTTTTCAAGGCTGATTTCATGATTTTGGCAAAAAACACATTTAAGGTTGCAACCGCTGAAAAACACCGTGCCGCTACCGCTTTTGCCGCTTATACAAGGTTCTTCCCAATAATGAAGTGCAGCCCTTGCAAGCTTGAATTCCGCAGATGAGTCGCAGAATCCGCGGTTTTCTGCTCTGTTCACCCCACACATTCTGGGGCATTGATAACAAATCATATTTCGCTTTCAACAAGTTCCTTGTAAATATCGGATTTTTTAAAGGGCGTGGTTGCCGCAGCCTCTTTTGCAGCACGGCTCATCGTCATTCCTGCCGACACAAGCTCTGCAGCTTTTTTAACGGCATCCTCAAGCGTGATTTCCTGAATTGCCTCCTGCTTTTTGCCCTCTATAATCAGCACCATTTCGCCTTTTAAATGCCCATCACCGTAAAGTTCGTTTGCTTCTTTAAGCGTGGTTTTTATAACCTCTTCGTGAATTTTTGTGATTTCACGAACTATGGCGATTTTTCTGTTTCCGAGTGCGGCATATAAATCCCTGAGCGTATTTACAAGCTTGTGCGGCGCCTCATAAAACACCATTGTGCGCCTTTCATCCTTGATTTCGTCAAGGTGCTCAAAGCGCGATTTTTTTGAAACGCTCAAAAAGCCTTCAAAAGTGAATCGACCCGTATCCATACCCGATATCGCAAGGGCAGTGGCAAAAGCCGTTGGACCCGGAACGGAAACAACCTGTATTCCGCGCTCGTGGCATTGCTCCACAAGCTCCTGACCCGGATCGGAAATTGCCGGCATGCCGGCATCCGTAACTATTGCGCAATTTTCGCCTGCCGCTATTCTGGCGCATATGAGTTCGCCTTTTTCTCGCTTATTATGCTCATAATAGCTGACGGCTTCTTTTTTTATATCAAAATGATTAAGTATTTTAAGAGTAACTCTTGTGTCCTCCGCGGCGATAAAATCCACATCGGCAAGAGTTTGCACGGCACGCGGCGAAAGGTCGGAAAGATTCCCGATTGGCGTGCCCACAACAAATAATTTTCCGCTCATTTATCATACCCGTCGGCATAAGAACCGTAAATTTTAAGCATTTCATCGGTAAATTTGCCGTTTTCTTTTTTTATTTGCAGCAAAGGCTCTATGCGGATAAACGGCTTTGCATTCTTTTTGCCCTCCACAAGAAACAGAAACGGCTCTTCACCGCTTTTATCAACCACAAAGCGAAGCCTTTTAGGCTCCAAACTGTGGCGGCGCATAATTTCAAGTGCATCCACAAGCCTTTCCGGACGATGGCACATACAAAACCTGCCGCCGTATTTAAGAAGATAATTTGCGGCAAGCACCGCATCCTCAATATTGCAGCAAATTTCGTGGCGCGCGATTTTTGCGCTTTCGCCGAGTGATTCAATCCCGGTGCCCACCGGCTTATAGGGCGGATTCATCGTAACAAGCGAAAAGCCCTCTGCCGGAAAGCTTTGCCTGATTTGCCTTAAATCGCAATGATGAACGGTTAAGCGATTTTGAAGCGCATTATGCTCTATGCTTCGTCGAACCTGATCTACCGCATTTTGCTGAATATCAAGGCATTCAATTTTTTCAGGCTTAGGCTTTCTGAGCCACAAAAAAGGAATAATTCCGCAGCCTGTGCCCATATCGATTGCCTTATCCTTATCTTTTGGTGCGGCAAAATCAGCCAAAAGCAATGCATCCGTACCAAAGGTGTGCTCGGCTGTTACCTCTATATAAACATCATCGGAAAGTCTTTCGTATTTTGCCATAGCTTAAAAAGTTTAACCTTTCGCAAAAAAATTATTTATCGTCATCCGAGGATAATTTAAGCACCGCCATAAACGCCTCCTGCGGCACCTCAACCGTGCCGAAATGGCGCATGCGCTTTTTACCCTCTTTTTGCTTTTCAAGCAATTTTTTCTTTCGTGTAACATCTCCGCCGTAGCATTTGGCAAGCACATCCTTGCGAAGCGCCTTAACCGTTTCCCTTGCAATAACCTTGCCGCCGATAGCCACCTGAATCGGAATTTCAAAGAGGTGGCGCGGAATATGCTCTTTAAGCTTTTCGGCAATTTTTCTTGCGCGGGGATAAGCTTTGTCCGCATGAATGATAAACGAAAGAGCGTCTATTACATCGCCGTTAAGCATAACATCCACCTTAACAAGATTGCTGCGCCTGTATTCCGAAATCTCGTAATCAAACGAAGCATAGCCCCGTGTGCGCGATTTAAGCGCATCAAAGAAATCGTAAATTATTTCGTTAAGCGGCAGTTCGTAGCTGATATCAACTCTGTCCGGCGTGATATAAGTCATCGTTTTGAATATGCCTCGTCTGTCTTGGCACATATCCATAATCGTGCCCACAAATTCGCTCGGCGCATAGATATTGGCGTTGCAAAACGGTTCCTCGCAATAATCTATCAGCGCAGGGTCGGGATAATTTGTCGGATTATCAATTTCGCGCATAGTGCCGTCTGCCATATGAATTTTATAAACAACGCTCGGCACGGTGGTAACAAGATCAAGATTATATTCCCTTTCAAGCCTTTCCTGAATAATTTCAAGATGCAAAAGCCCGAGGAAACCGCAGCGAAAGCCAAACCCAAGTGCGCCAGAAGTTTCGGGTTCAAACGAAAGCGAAGCGTCGTTTAGCTGCAATTTTTCAAGTGCGTCGCGCAAAGCCTCGTAATCCGCACCGTCTGCCGGATAAACGCCGCAGAAAACCATGGGATTAACTTTTCTGTAACCGGGAAGCGGTTCGGCAGCGGGATTTTCCGCCGTGGTAACCGTATCGCCCACATGAGCGTCATGCACGGTTTTAATGGAGGCGGTTATGTAGCCAACCTCGCCTGCCGTAAGCTCGGCAGCCTTTTCCATAAATGTGGCTCGCATATAGCCAACCTCAACAACCGTAAATTCCGCACCCGTTGCCATCATACGCATTGTGTCGCCGGCTTTAATTTTACCGTCCATAATGCGCACATAAACTATAACTCCGCGATAAGAATCATAAACAGAGTCGAATATCAGAGCGCGCAAAGGCTTTGAATCGTCGCCCTGCGGCGGACGAACCTCATTAACGATATATTCGAGTATTTGCTCCACATTTTCGCCGGTTTTTGCCGAAACACGCGGTGCATCAAGGCACGGAATTCCGATAACTTCTTCCACCTCTTCTGCAACCGCCTGAGGATCTGCCGCCGGTAAATCAATTTTGTTTAT
Source organism: Clostridium sp. AF37-5 (assembly GCA_963625835.1). Lineage (GTDB taxonomy): Bacteria > Bacillota > Clostridia > Oscillospirales > Acutalibacteraceae > Eubacterium_R. The sequence continues at coordinate 31,403 of CAVFVA010000010.1, forward strand.
AACGGGCAAAATATCCAAATCGTGATCAAGTGCAAGATATGTGTTTGCCAAGGTTTGAGCTTCAACGCCCTGTGAAGCGTCCACTATAAGCAGTGCTCCCTCACAGGCGGCAAGGGATCTTGAAACCTCGTAATTAAAATCCACATGACCCGGAGTATCAATAAGATTAAAAGCATATTTTTCGCCGTTTTTTGCCGTGTAATCAAGCTTAACGGCATGGGCTTTAATCGTGATTCCGCGTTCGCGCTCCAAATCCATATCGTCCAAAATCTGTTCCTGCATATCGCGTTTTTGAACGGATTCGGTAAGTTCCAAAAGTCTGTCCGCAAGGGTAGATTTACCGTGGTCTATATGCGCTATTATTGAAAAATTTCTGATATGTTCTTTGTTTACAGACAAAATTATTTATCCTCCGAATAATTATCCTTTAGTTCTTTTAAATCGTTTATCATAACTTTTTTGTTGTGCCTGTATTTATCCGCCAGACGATATATATAATAAAAAGGCAATAAAAACGGCTTTTTTTCAAGACTTTTGTATTGCGCCTTCATTTCGCTTTTTTCAGGAAACAGCCTGTGCATAAGCCAACCGAATTTGCCGCCGTAGCTGTTTACCTCTTCAGTGATATTGCGTTCGAATTTGCCGAAAACGCCGCCGTCAAACATTTTTGAAAGCAGTGCTTTTTCCTCCGCGCCCGGTTGCTTTTCCTCAAAAACGCAATCGGCAAGCGAAAGCACGGTGCGGTGAAAATCCGCAAGCCCGAATTCGGCAAGTTTGGAATTTATATAATCCAAATCAAGCTTATCTCCGCCGTGCGACAGCAAATACATATCACAAAGAAAGCGCACGCCGCATCCGTTGCCGCAGGTGTAATGCTTATACATATGCGCAAGCGCATAGATATAGTTATCTTCCAGGCTCATTTCAAAGCGGCAGCCCTCGGCTTTTTTTGCATGTTCCCAAGGATTAAGCCCGGGGCAAAATTCCGAGCCTTCAAAAAACAAATCCCTGTGCATTTCAAACGAACAATAGGGCTTTTTGTAAAAATCATCCGAATTTTCGGACGCCGTGCCCAAATAAAAGCCACGGTGCTTCATAATTTTAACCAGCTTATCGCGCATTGCCTTATCATACAAAATATCGTTATCGCTCATTTGGCGCATAAAGGTGCTCGGATAATATTCTCTTATCACAAGCCCTTTCAAAAACATATATTTAATGCCTGCTTCATCAAGCATGGCGCATATTGCAGAGCGTTCATTGTTCACAACAATCGTTCGCCTAAGCTCCGAAAGGCGGCAATCGTTCCACGCCGATTCTTCGGTTGCGGTTAAAATCCCAGTTTTTTGAAGCGACGGCAAAATTATGTTGTAAACCTGCTGCTTATTCGCCAACTCAAAAAGCTGACGATGATTTATTTCTTTTTGCGGCAATAACACCTTGCTGCCAAGCAGTGAGCATTTTAAAAGGCAAAGAAGATAATCCACCTCTGCGTTTTCCGTTTTTATCATATTATTTCACACATTTCGGGCGACCGGCATAATCGCAAGCCGCAAAAATATTTATTCGCCGCACGGGCAAATCAAAAAATTGCTTATTCCTCAAGAATACCTGTTTGGCGGATTATTTCAATAACCTCGCGCACATCGGCACGGATAACATCCTCAGGTGCATCGTATTTTTCAAGCATTGCAGCAACAATACTGTCCTCCGTTTGCTCTGTTTTAAGCAAAGTAAAAATATAATTTGCCGTGGGATTATTGTTTATAATTCCGTTAAAGGATTTTGAAAGGTTGCCCGTTGCAATGGCAAAATCCTTGCCGTCTATGTTGCCGAGCATTATATCTTTATTGAGTTTCATTTTATCCAACGCCTTTCGCATTAAAATTATATTGCCGTATTTTTTGGATTTTGTTTTTCAATCAAAGCCACGCATTCTATATGGGGAGTGCGCGGAAAAAGATCAACCGCTTTAAGCCGCCTTGCGCAATATCCCGAGTGCGAAAGAATTTGCAAATCTCGGGCAAGAGTTGCACTGTTGCAAGATATATACACTATTTTTTCAACCCCAAGCCCTGCAATAACATCAAAAAGCTCTTTTTGGCAGCCTTTTCGCGGAGGGTCCAAAATCACAACGTCGGGGCGAACGCCCTTTTCGGTGAGTATTTTTGCGCCCTCATAAGCATCTGCGCAAATAAATTCGGCGTTTGAAATATTATTGAGTTTTGCATTTTCGATTGCGTTTTCAACCGCCTGCGGCACAATTTCTATCCCGTAAAGCGATTTGCATTTATCGGAAAGCGAAATGCCGACGGTGCCTGCACCGCAATACATATCAAGCACGGTTTCGCTGCCGGAAAGCCCTGCAAACTCCGCAGCTGCGGAATAAAGCTTTTCGCACTGCGCATGATTTACCTGATAAAAGCTTTGGGGCGAAATAACGAATTTTTTACCGAGAAGAATATCCGTTATTTTCTCGCTGCCCCACAGCAGTTTTGTTTTTTCGCCGAGAATAACATTTGTTTTCTTTTTGTTTATATTGAGCACAACGCTTTTAAGCCCCGGCAAAGCCGCTTGCAAAAGAGAAACCAGCATTTGCGGTTCGGGCACGGAATTTCCGTTTATAACGGCACACGCCATGATTTCTCCGGTTGCAAATGCCTTGCGAAAATAAACATGCCGCAAAAGCCCTTTGCCGCTTTTTTCGTCAAACGAAGAAACATGCGCCGCAAGAGCCCATTTTTCAAAAGCCTTGATTCCGGCTTTAAACTCCACCGGCTGAAGCAGGCAATCCGCCGCAGGCACTATTCTGTGACTTTTATATGCATAAAATCCTGCGAAAAAATCGGCACCTCTTATTGAAACAGGATATTGCGCCTTGTTTCGATAACGCAAAATATCCGAAGCACCAATAATCCCCTCGCACCTTATCGGCAATTTCGCAATACGCTCCATATTGCCGTTTACAAAATCCAGTTTGCTTTCAAGCTCTTTTTCATAGGTCATGGAACGGAACGTGCACCCGCCGCATTTATCCGAAACAGGGCAATCGCTTTCAATTCTGAAAGGCGATTTTTCGATTATTTCTTTCATTATGCCAACGGCATAACTTTTTGAAGCTTTTATAATATGCGCCTCAACAACATCGCCGGGCACCGCACCGAAAACAAAAACGGCAAGCCCGTCGTATCTGCCGAGCGCACTGCCCTCGGAAGTGACGGAATCGATATTAAGTTTTATTTCGTCGTTCTTTTTAAGACTCAATACAAACCACCACTGTATATAATAGCATATATAATTAAAAATATAAAGAGAATTTATGCAAATTTAAAATATTCACTCGCGATTTCGGCAGCATTTAGCTGCGCAGGCAAACACAAAAAATCCGCTCTTTACGGCAAGCCGCTCGGAACGGATTTATCATTTGCTTTACTGATTAGTTTTTACCGATTTATCACTTGCCGATTTTGCGCTGAATAAGCTTAACAATTTCCACAATCGGAATAACCGCAAATGCAAGCGCAAGCGCAATCAAATATTCAAGTGCCGAAACCGCGGCAAAATCAAATGCATTTGCAAGGAACGGAATGTAGATAACCGCCGTGCAAAGAACAAGACTGAGTGCCATTGCGCCATACAAATACTTATTGTGCGATTTAAGCGCAAAAACGGATTGACGCCTTGAGCGCATATTAAACGAATGAAAGATTTCGGAAAGCGAAAGGGTTAAGAATGCCATGGTCATTCCGTTTTGGTGAATAAGCTCGCCGCTGCCTTGGGCAAGGTGAATGCCGGCATAATAGGAAAGCAGCGTAAGCGCAGCCACCATAACGCCCTGCCACGCAACATCAAAGCCCATTCCGTTTGCAAAAATGCCGTCCTTTTCACTGCGCGGAGCGCGCTTCATAATATTCGGCTCACCTTTTTCAACGCCGAGAGCCATTGCCGGAAAGGCATCCGTAATCAAATTTATCCACAGCAGATGAACCGGTTCCAACACCGTGAATCCAATCAGGGTTGCGGCAAAAATCGTGAGCACTTCCGAAAGGTTTGAAGAAAGCAAAAACTGAATTGATTTACGAATATTATCGTAAATGCGCCTGCCCTCTTCAACCGCCGAAATAATTGTGGCAAAATTATCGTCTGCAAGCACCATATCAGCCACATTTTTCGTTACATCCGTGCCTGTGATACCCATACCGATACCGATATCGGCATTTTTAATTGACGGAGCGTCGTTTACACCGTCGCCCGTCATGGCAGTTACCATGCCCTTTGAACGCCAGGCATTGACTATTCTTACCTTATGTTCGGGCTGAACACGGGCAAAAACACTGTAACTTTCAATGTTTTTATCAAGCTCATCGTCCGAAAGCTCGTTGAGTTCCGAGCCGGTTATAACCTCTGACGGCTTTTCGGCAATGCCAAGCGTTTTGGCGATTGCAAATGCAGTGTCCCTATGGTCGCCGGTTATCATAACAGGCTTAATGCCGGCTTCCTTAGCCTCCTGAATTGCATCGCAAACCTCGGGACGAACCGGGTCTATCATTCCGGCAAGCCCGACATAGCAAAGTTCCGTTTCAACGGCAGCAGAAACACCGTGCGGAACCGAAGAATATGTTTTCATTGCAACGCAAAGCACACGGAGAGCCTTATCTGCCATTTCTTTGTTTTGCGCAGCTATTTCGGCACGAATCTCATCCGTCATCGGCACTTTTTTTCCGTTTTTAAGAGCAAAAGCACAATTGCTCAGAACAACATCGGGCGCACCCTTTGTATATTGCACGAAGCCGTTTCCCTCTGCCGAATGAATTGTGGTCATCATCTTGCGTGATGAATCAAAAGGAACCTCTGCCACGCGCGGAAATTCGGATTCAAGGCGCGATTTATTCATATCAAGGCTTTCTGCCCATTCAACAAGTGCAGTTTCGGTCGGTTCGCCCGTTACCTTACCGTCCTCTAAAAACGCATCTGAGCAAAGCGCCATAGCCTGTGCTGTGAGCTTTTCGGAATCGCCCTTTGCTTCCGTTACCGTCATTTTATTTTGAGTAAGAGTGCCCGTTTTATCAGAGCATATAACCTGCGTGCAGCCGAGAGTTTCAACAGCAGTCAGCTTGCGAACAACGGCATTGCGCTTACTCATTTTTGTTACGCCGATTGAAAGCACGATTGTAACAACCGTGGCAAGACCCTCGGGAATTGCGGCAACAGCAAGCGAAACGGCAACCATAAACGTGCCGAGCATACTGTCGAATGTTACGGCATTTCCTGAAAGCACGGTTCTTAAAACATCTACGCAAAAAATTGCAACGCATATTCCGAGCACAAGATACGACAGCACCTTTGAAAGCTGATTAAGCTTTTTTTGAAGTGGCGTTTCGCCGTCTGCGGCGTCATTTATTGCGGTGGCGATTTTACCCATTTCGGTTTCCATACCTGTTGCCGTAACCACAGCTTCACCGTGACCGTAAACGATATTCGAACCCATATAGCACATATTTTTTCTGTCGCCGAGGGGCACATCGCCGTCGTCTGCAGCCGAGATTTCATCAGCTGTTTTTTCGACAGGCACAGATTCGCCCGTAAGAGCGGATTCCTCCGCTTTTATTGAAGCGCAACTTAAAATGCGGCAATCGGCAGGCACACTGTCGCCTGCTTCAAGCGCAACAACATCGCCGGGCACAAGCAGAGAAGAATTTATTAAAACCGTTTTGCCGCCGCGCTTTACGCGGCTTTTGGCAGCTGCCATTTCTTTAAGCGCGTCTATCGCCTTTTCGGCTTTCGTTTCCTGGTAAACCCCGAGCACAGCGTTTATCAAAACAACTATCATAATAATTATAACATCTGCCGGAAATTCGTGATTATAAGCAGATGTTACTGCTGAAACAATTGCGGCAACAATAAGTATGATTATCATGGGATCCGAAAACTGCACAAGAAATTTATGAAAAACGGATTCTTTTTTACCCTGTGCCAGCTTATTTTCGCCGTGCTCGGCAAGGCGTTTCTCCGCCTCGGCTTGCTCCAACCCCGTTTCGGATGAATTGAATTCCTCAAGCACATCTGCCGAATTTTTTAGATACTCTTTCATTTTTTATTCCTTTCGCAAAAGAATTAAGCTGTGGGAGGACCGCTTTGCTTTGCCGATTTTATTATTAAAAAAGACCCGTATATAGTATTACTACCATATACGAGTCTCATTCTTTAAAATTAAACCAGCTCTATATGAGCACGATGTTGATTTAATCAGCGCCGAAACCGGCACGGAATTACTCCCTCATATTGCCTATATTATACCACATTCGGACGCAATTTTCAATCATCAAAATGCTAAAAATGCGGCATCAAATATAAACAATCGGTAAACAATCCCAAAAACCGCATCTGTTTAATTACTTTTTGTTGATTTCCTTGGAATATTTGGCAAGGTAAACCGTTCTCATAAGGAAGCATTCTGTTTTGGGAACATAGTGCGGACGGTTGAATATATTAACATCCACAACTGCCTCGCAGCCCTTATCCATAATAATTTCAAGAGCCTGCATATCGCCGTCGCTGTTACCGAAAACAAGCGCACCGTTGCCTGCGATAAGAACGGCATTTTTGCCTGCCGCAGCCTTGCCAATTTTTGCAGCGCAATCATCGGTATCGCCGTCTATCCAAGAGCAGTTTTTAACATCAACGCCAACGATTTGAGCAAAATCGTCAATCATCGGCTTCATATCCTCACCGGTGCAAGAAACGGCAACTATATCCGGCTCGGTAAGGTGCTTAATGATAGTAACATTCTGATTATCATAAATAGCCTTGTGAATTTTTGCGCATTTCGGAACAGCGCCGTTTACACCAAGGCATGTTTCCATATCAACATCATACGATTCATCGCCGACGGTGAGAGTAAACATATTACCGTTTCTTACGGAAGAACCGAGATCGCAAATAGAGGTCGGCATTGTGCCGCAATCCTCTTTTTTAAGGAAATAATTTCTTTTATCCTCGTCGGAATAGGATTTAGCCCAAGAGTGGCGAAGATAATTATCCTTAATAACTCTTTCGCAGCAAGTTTCAAGAGCACCTGCGATTTTGAAAGCATGCTCATAGCTGTCGCCCATGCAAAGAGTGCCGTGGTGCATAAGCATAATTGCGCGTGCGGAGGGATTCATCATTATGCACATTTCAACCTTTTTGCGAAGTGATTCGGTGGTTGACATAGCATAATCGGCAACGGGAACCTTATCGCCGAGAACAGGCTGCAAATCGCTGTAAACATTTCTGATTTCCATACCTGTGATGCTGACGATTGTTGCATACTTTTGATGAGTGTGAATAACAAAATCAACCGTGGGATGATGCCTGTAAGCCGCTGCGTGAACGCCTTTTTCGGACGAGGGCTTAATATCGCCCTCATAAGAACAATCGTCGATATTAACAACAACAATATCATCCGGAGTGAGGGTTTCATATGCCCTGCCGGACGGTGTGATAACAAATTGAGTTTCCGAAATACGAGCGGAAACATTTCCCCATGTGCGCGCAATAAGACCTGTTTCGATAAGCTTTTTACCTGCTTCAACTACAAGTTTTTTTGCTTCTTCAATTTCATATGCCATAATTTTTCCCTTTCAATAGTGCAATAAATTTAAGATACACAAAAAGGGCGGAATGGTAAATTAAAAATTTGCCAATTACCGCCCATAGTTTAATTAGTAATCAATCTTTTCGCACTTGGAAAGCACTTTATCGAAGCGGCGGATGCATTCATCGATATCCTCTTCGGTGTAAGCACTTGAAGTGTAAAGACGAGAGCCTGCAAGAGTAACAAGACCTTCTGCCATGTAAGCAGCACCCATATACTGCATTTCGGTTTGGCGAACGCCTGTTTGCTTAAGAACGGTGGGAATAGTCCACGGCTTCTTCCAGTTGATTGCAAACTGCATTGTTGCAACCGTGTGAAGCTGGCAAATAGAACCTACATTGTAGCAGATGAAGGGAAGATCATATTTTTTGATGGATTCGTTGATGCCCTTTGTAAGGCGATCTGCCATCTGACCTGCAACCTGGCAAGCATTTCTCTTTTCAATCTCGCAGATAACGGTGTAGCCTGCGCAGCAAGAGATCGGTGTAGCAGCCATGGTGCCGCCGCACATTGCCTTATGTATCTTCTTACCTTCGGATTTATCAAGACCTGCGCCGAGATACTTCATAACTTCTCTGTGACCGCCGATGCCGCCCGCACCGGGATAGCCGCCTGCGATAATCTTGCCGAAGATGGTGATATCGGGATCAATGCCGTAATAGCCCTGAGCACCGGAAAGACCGATACGGAAGCCTGTTACAACTTCGTCGCAAACAAGAAGTGCGCCGTACTTGCGGCAAAGAGCCTGAACGCCCTTCGGGAAATCCTTATCAACCGGGCGTGTTGCGGATTCGGGACCGCAAGGCTCGATGAATACGGCAGCTGTGCCGCCACGGAATTTATTGAGGATAAGCTTTCTTTCAAGGCTCTTAAGATCATTCGGGAAGAATTCCTGAGTGTGCTTGAATACGAAAAGCGGAACACCGTGAGACTGAAGATTCAGTGTGCCGGGAACACGCATGCCCCATGCAAGCTGATCTGACCAGCCGTGGTAAGCACCGCCCATTTTGATAATGTTTTTATGACCTGTTGCAAGACGTGCTACACGAACTGCACACATGCAGGACTCTGTGCCCGAACCGAGCATACGGAACATTTCAACAGAGGGAACACATTCGGAAATCTTCTTTGCAAGCTTATATTCATAAGGATGGAAAAGACCTGTGGAAGGACCGCAATCCTCAAGAAGCTCAACAACCTTTTCTCTTACAACATCATCGTTAGAACCGATGATTGTGGGACCGCCTGCCTGAAGGAAGTCGTAATATTCATTGCCGTCAACATCATAAAGCTTGTTGCCCTTTGCTTTTACCATAACAATCGGGAAAGGATAGTTGAAAGCAAGGTTGTGCTGAACGCCGCCGGGGATAATTGTTTTAGCCTCTTCAATCTGCTCCTTAGACTTTTGGCACTTCTTTGCGAAGTATTCTTCCTCATATTCTTTAAGCGCAGATCTGCTGATTGAATAAATCGGCTTTTTGATAAGCGCATCGAGTTCCGCATTAAGCACTGTTGCATCGGGATACTCTGTGATTGCGAATCTTGTATCCATTAGATAGATCCTCCTTGAATTGATTTTAATATAGTATTTTAAGCGAGAATCGCTGCCTGCAAAACAGGTGTGAGCGATTACTCACAATAAGTACATATTAAGTATATCACTTTTCAACGATTTGTCAAACCCGTAATCAACATTTTTTGTTAAAATTTCTGTGAACGGTTGCAGGATTATCAAAATTATGATAATATACTGTTTAGTATTTAAACCATATATTTTGCGAAAGGCGGTTTCCTTTGTTTGAATTGCACAAAAGCAAGCAATATGCTTTGTGCAAGCTTACAAAAATGATAAAAATGACAGAAAAACACAACAAAGAAGCGTTTGACAGAATTTCCCCCGAAAGGCAAAACGAAATTCTTGAAACCGCCATTGAGGAATTTTCATCAAAAGGATATAAAAACGCAAACATAAATATAATTTCAAAAAACGCCGGCATAAGCATAGGTCTTATGTATAAATATTTTGCAACCAAAGAAGATCTTTTTTTAACCTGCATTTCAAAAGGCATGGTGCTGCTGCGCGAAACGCTTGAAGAAATTATGAAAAGCCACGACAAATTGCTTACAAAAGCCGAAAAGGTTATCCGCGCAAGCTGTGAGCTTTCAAGAGAATATAAAAACTACATTAAGCTTTATAATGAAATCACTGCGGAGAAAGACGGCGAACGCGCCGTTGCCTTTGCACGGGAAATAGAGGGGCACACCAGCAGAATTTACATAACCGCGATTGCACAGGCGCTTGCCTGCGGCGATGTGCGCCAGGATCTTGACCCAAGGCTTTTTGCCTTTTTCCTTGATAATCTGCTTACAATGCTTCAGTTTTCCTACACTTGCGCCTACTACAAAGAAAGACTCAGCATTTACACAGGTGTGAACATAGACGAAGCTAACGACGATGAAATCGTTTCCCAGTTACTTAAGTTTTTGGAATCCGCTTTCACATTCACCAAGGAATAAAGCAATCAACACCGCAAATTTTGCCGGCTTGCCGGCTTTGCGGCAAAAATCGCAAAATGTTCTTTGCTGTTTGCGCCGCTTATATCACCGTTCAAAATCACCTGCGGCATATACTGCTGATCTGAGCGGTCAAAACAATCACGCCCTGTATGGCTACAGCAGCGGCACCGTGATTACATTCATGTAGCCGGAAAGGCAAACACTATGGCAAAATATGTTATCACCTACGATATAGGCACAACGGGAATTAAAACATGCCTTATCGAAATTGACGAATCAATGAAAATCCTTGCATCCTCAACTGCGGGCTACAATCTTTATGTTGACGATGAAACAGGAGTTAAAGGCGGCGCGGAGCAGGATGCGGACGAATGGTGGGAGGCTATGTGCACCACCACAAAAACCGTGTTAAACAAAGTGCCCCATGTTACTAAAGAAATGGTTGAGGGCATCAGCTTTTGCTCTGCAATGCAGGGGCTTGTGCTTGTTGACAAAGAGGGCAATTGCATTCGCCGCCCCATGACATATATGGACCAAAGAGCAAGAGAAGAACTCAAAAAAGGCATTGCCCACGGTGTGCAGGTTGCCGGCGCGGAGGTTACAAAGCTTCTTAAATACATTAAATATACGGGTGCGGTAAGTTCCTCTGTTAAAGATCCGATTTGGAAATACAAATGGGTTGAGGCACACGAGCCGGAAAACTTTAAAAAGATTTATAAATGGCTTGATATTAAAGAATATCTTATTTTGCGTGCAAGCGGTGAATTTGTTATGACTCAGGATTCCGCTTTCAGCACCCTGCTTTATGACACAAGAAAAGGTCACGAGGGCTGGTGCCAACCCGTTTGCAAAATGGTTGGCGTAAACATCAATCATATGCCACCGATAAAAAAGAGCACCGAGCAGGTCGGCAAAGTAACCGAAAAAGCTGCAAAAGAGCTTGGCCTTGCAGAAGGCACTGCCGTTTACGGCGGCGGCGGCGATGCTTCGCTTATCGGCGTAGGCGCGGGCGCAGTTGAAATCGGCGACACTCATATTTATTCCGGCACATCGGGCTGGGTAGGCACGGTTGTGCCCGAGCAAATCATTGACGCAGGCGCAATGATGGCTGCAATAGTAGGCGTTGACCCCGAGGCTTACAACTATTTCGGCGAGCTCGAAACATCAAACAAATGCGTAAGCTGGGTTAAGGATCACCTTGCGCTTGACGAAATTGGCGTATTCCTTAAAAAATACGGCAACGCTTCGGACAGCTTTGAGCAGGTTGAATTTAACCTTTACGATTACCTTGAAGAAGTTATAGACACCATTCCCGCTGGCTCAAACGGAGTTGTATTTACCCCGTGGCTCCACGGCAACAGATGCCCGTTTGAAGACCCGAATGCGGCAGGTATGTTCTTTAACATTCGCCTTGAAACCGGCAAAACTGAACTTATCAGATCCGTTGTTGAGGGCATCTGTTTCCATATGAGGTGGATGCTTGAAAGGCAGGAGCAAAAGGTTGGTAAATATAAGAAAGAAGACACTGTACGTTTCTGCGGCGGCGGCGCACTCGGCGAAACCACCTGCCAAATTCTTTCCGACATTCTTCAAAGAGATGTTGTTGTTATCGAATCTCCGCAAAACATTGGCGCAATGGGCGCAGCAGCCTGCATTGCGGTCGGCATGCAACTTATCCCCACGATGAAGGATGTTAAAAAGCTGATTCCGGTTAAAACAACTTATCATCCCAACAAGGCAAACAAAGAAGTTTACGACAGAAATTTCCGAGTTTTCAAAAATCTTTATAAGGATAACAAAAAGAACTTTGAAATTCTTAACGGCTGATTACAAATCACAGGCTCCCGGGCAAAACGCTCGGGAGCTTTTTTGTGCATAAATGCGACAGTAAAAAGCACATCTTGCTTCAACCGAACGCAAGATGTGCTTTTTATTTAAATATAAATATTATAATTATTTACTCAAATCAACCGTGTAAGTAAGCTTATCGTCACTAAAAGAAATAAGCTCGCTGATTTCAAGTTCGATTTGGGTAGACTCATCACGTAAAATATAAACTTTGGAAACTTCTTTTGTTGTGCCAGGCTTAACTTTAACATCCCATCCAAGTTCATCTGAACCGCCGTCAAGGAAAGAACTTTCGAGACCGATGCCATCCTGATAAGCTTCATCCTTAAGCGCAACATCAAAGCTTATCGCATCTGATGAATTATTTGTGAAATTATAAGTGATTTTAATAGAATTTTTACCTTCCCAATTTTTGCACTTTTCTGCGGATTTAACGGTGCAAACATAATCGCCGATTTCACCTTCGGTTGTTTCCTTTTCCTGCGCGGAAACAGCACTTGTTGTTTCACCGGCGGAGCCTGCCGTTGTTTGCGCACCCGAGGAGGAGTTTGAGCTGTCGCCCGACGAAGCAGCAATCGCAATAATAACAATAATTCCAACGACAACAGCCGCAATAATCAATCTTTTTTTCTTCTTCTTCTTTTTCTTTTGCTCATCAAGTGCCTGATTGACTGCGTACTGAACCGCAGCATTATTATCCTGCGGATTTTGATATTGGTTTGGGTTTGGGTTTTGATTTTCCATAAAATTTACCGTCCTTTCATAAATATACCGTTTTGGGATATTTTAATAATACCATTTTGGTATAGTTATGTCAAGGTGATTTTATGAAATTAAAAGAGCTGCGAAAAGAAAAGGGCATTTCCCAGCTGAAGCTTGCCATGGATTTATCAATGAACCAAAACTCAATCAGCAGATATGAAACCGAGGAACGCCAGGCAGATTATGAAACACTTATTAAAATTGCAGATTATTTTAATGTTTCCGTTGATTACCTTTTAGGGCGCACGGAAAACAGAACATTCCTTAAATAAGCTTACAACTATAAAAGCAGCCGCGAATTTTTTGTAATTCGCGGCTGCTTTCCGTTTTTCGATATTCAATTTATGCTCTGGCAACCATTTCGCCGTATTTTTCCTTGCTTTCCCTGATGAATGTTTCCACCTGCAAAGCGGATGGCATTGCATCCGAGCAACTGTGCGCCGAAACAAGAATTGATGCCGAAGCAGAACCGAACTCGAGGCAATCGATAATATCCTTGCCCTGAAGCAGACTGTAAAGGAACGAAGAGCCGTAGCCGTCTCCACCGCCGAAGCCTTTAAGCAGATTTGCCGGAAAAGGCTTTATATTATAAAATTTGCCGTCGTTTGTGTAAGCTGTTGAACCCTCTTTGCCGTGCTTAATAACACAAATCGTTGCGCCGAATGACTGCCAATATTCCGCCGATTCCCTGTCGGAGGACTTAATGCCCACTATGCCTTCGGTGAGGTCAAACTCCTCACGCGAACCCATAATAATATCGGCGTTTTGAGCTGCAAGGCTGTAATAAACGGCGATTTCATCCTTGGATTTCCATGTGTATTCACGGTAATCTATATCAAAAACAATGCGCACATTGTTCTTTTTTGCAAGCATAATCGCCTTGAGGCACGCTTCGCGGCTCGGGCTTTTTGCAAGTGCCGTGCCGCTGATAACTATCGCTTTGGCAGAAGCTATGTAATCCTCATCTATATCCTCGGGAGCGAGGCAAAAATCCGCCACGTTATCGCGATACATTAAAATTGACGATTGCTCTTTGGAAAGTATTTCAGTGAAGGTTAGTCCGATGCATTCGCCGTTTTTTGCACGGGTTACATGGCTTGTGTCTATCCCCTCTTTTTCAAAATAATCAACGGCAAAATCGCCGAATTGATCTGCCGAAACGCAGCCTGCAAATCCAACCTTGCAACCGAGGCGTGCCAAGCCGACTGCAATGTTTGCCGGTGAACCGCCCACATATTTGTTGAAATTTGAAGACTCGGAAAGAGGTCTGTACATATCCGTTGGATTAAAATCTATCGCGATTCTGCCAATCGGAATAAAATCGAGCGGCTTGCTCATATCAAATTCAATGTATTTCATAATTTTTACTCCCTAAAATATATTATGCTTTATTATTGCTGCCGAAAATCAAGATATGGCGTTTTGCGTTTTCATAAGCGCCCTCAACCTCTGCCGCCTGCAAATCATAGTAACCTGCAATTATGTTTTCGGAATATGCCTGCCTTACCGATTTCTCAACGCAGTCAAATGTGGCAGTTGCGATATTTATCTTTTTCATGCCTGTTTTTGCGCATTTAACAAAATCATCCGGACTGATTCCGGTGCCGCCGTGCAAAACAAGCGGTGTTTCTATGCTTTCGGCGCACTGCTTCAAAATATCAAACCTGAGCTTCGGCTCAAATTTATAATTTCCGTGCGCGTTACCGATTGCAACGGCAAGTGCATCAACATTTGTTTCGGCGGCAAATCTTACGGCGTCTGCAGGATTTGTGCAATTGATTGCAATATCCTCGCTTCCGTCCTCCGAGCCGCCCACACAGCCGATTTCCGCTTCAACGGCAGCATTGTATTTCGCAGCTTTTTTCATAATCTTTTTTGTTTCGGCAATATTCTCCTCAAGCGGAAGACCGCTTCCGTCAAACATAACCGAAGTGAAGCCCAACTCCAAAGCACGAAAGATTTTTTCCTCTGTTTTGCCGTGGTCAAAATGAACGGCAACAGGCACCTTTGCACCCTTTGCGGCGGCAACCATAAGCGGACCGATAACATCAAGCGGCGATTGCTTGAGCCTAACCTCCGCAATCTGAATTATAATCGGAGCGGAAAGCTCCTCTGCCGCTTTTATAATTCCAAGCACCATTTCCATATTGGCAACGGAAAATGAGCCGACGGCATAACCGCCCTTTTGAGCGTTTGCCAAAAGGCTGCTCATATTAACAAGCATATTAAATTAACCCCCAAAGCATGCAGTTAAAGTCTGCACAAGCAACCAAAAACAGATGCGCCTCATTTTGAGTCGCAATTTCGCTTTGCTTTATAAAAATGCGAGTTGATCTATAAGCCGAGTTCTGTTGTAGGCAATTATCTATCTCGACGCACCATTGCTGATACGCTCCAGCCACATTTCGGGATTATGTGCCGAGCCGGCATCCTCCCCTTCTGTGTTGCAGCGGATAGGGTTTACATGGCAGCGGATGTCTCCACCCACTCGGTGAGCTCTTACCTCGCCTTTCCATCCTTACCGCATAAGCGGCGGTTTATTTCTGTTGCACTTTCCCTAAGGTCACCCTCGGCGGCCGTTAGCCGTTATCCTGCTCTGTGCTGCTCGGACTTTCCTCACACCGCATACAAAATACACAGTGCGCAACTGCCCAATCAACTCGCTAATATATTGTAAAATATAAATTAAGAAGTGTCAATATTTTTATAAAGGTTGTTGCAAATGATTTTTAAATATTGTAATATCATAATAGAAAAAGCAGAGATGAGGTGATTTTGTGCCCGATAATTTTAATAACAATAACGAAAGAGACAGAACAGTTCCACCTGAGGAGGATTATTACGGTCGCATTCTGCCGGATTTAAATTTCAACGCCAAAGAATCGCATCGCGAAGAAAACGGAATAAATCCCACACAGGAATATCAATACCGCCCTTCGGAAAACGGATTAAATTATAAAAACCAAACTCCGCAGCAACAGGAAGCAAACGGCAAAAAACCGAAGAAAAATAAAAAATCAAAGAAAAAAGGCAAAACTATTGCCATTGCCGTTATTGCCGTGATTCTTGCCACGGTGCTTGGACTTTTCGGCTCGCTTGAATCCGTTTTGGGCAAGATAAATTACGACGATAAAACGCAAAACGAATATATCGCGGCAGACAATCTTACCTCCTCCGACAAGGTTAAAAACATTTTACTGCTTGGGGTTGACGCCCGCTCAAACGATAAGGACGAAGCCAGCAGGGCCGACACCATGATGCTGATTTCGATAGACAAAGCCCACGGCTGCATAAAGATGACATCGTTTCAGCGCGATTCCTGGATTTATATCCCCAAAGCCGATAAAAAGCAAAGGCTCAACGCCGCCTGCACCTACGGCGGATACAGCGGAGTTGTTGACACGATTGAATATAACTTCGGCGTGAAAATCGACGGCTATGTTGTTACCGACTTTGAAATGTTTAAGGTTATGGTAGACAGTATCGGCGGAGTTGAAGCCGAAATTTCCGAAAAAGAGGCAGACGAGGTTACAAACCACCCCGGCAGATACGGCAATGTAACGCTTGAACCAGGCAAATACAAATTAACCGGCGAGCAGGCGCTTGCCTATTGCCGAATCAGAAAGATAGACACGGATTGGAAGCGCACCGAGCGCCAGCGCACGATTATGCAGGCGATAATCAAGGGCATTGCAAGTTCCGGCCCGATAAGCGCAATCAAAACGGCAAAGGCCGTTGCGCCGTATATTCAAACAAATCTTTCAAAAAGCGAAATCAAAAGCATTGCGCTCAGCGCGCTCGGCTGTGTTTCGGGCGGATTCGAGCAAGCCTCCTGCCCGTTTGAGGGCACATGGAAATATGCCAATAAAGGCGGCGCAAGCGTTATCACGCTTGATGTGGATTCAAATAAAGAAAAGCTGATTGATTTTATCTATAACAGCGATAAAACAGCCGATTCCGCAGAGCAGTAAATTCGCAAAACGATTAAAGAGGCAGTCTCATAAAAATTGTGAGACTGCCTCTTTGTTAATGTGTATTTATCACTCAACGCCGTTTTGGATTTTGGCGGCGGTGAGTGTGTTTTGCATAAGCATTGAAATCGTCATGGGGCCTACTCCGCCGGGAACGGGAGTGATGAACGAGCATTTGGGGGCAACGCTTTCAAAATCCACATCGCCGCAAAGCTTGCCGTTTTCATCCCGGTTCATACCGACATCGATAACAACCGCACCGGGCTTAACCATATCGGCGGTTACGAATTTTGCTTTACCGACCGCTGCCACAAGAATATCCGCGGTTTTGGTTACATCCGCCAGGTTTTGGGTTTTGGAATGTGCGATTTCAACCGTTGCGTTTTCATGAAGCAGCAGCATTGCCATAGGCTTGCCCACAATATTGCTTCTGCCGATAACAACCGCCTTTTTGCCCATTGGGTCAACACCTGCGGAATGGATAAGCTCCATAATACCGGCAGGGGTGCAGGGCAGAAAATTATAATCGCCAATCATAATTGCACCCACATTAACGGGGTGAAACGCATCCACATCCTTAAGCGGGCTGATGCGCGCGATAACCTCTTTATCATCAAGATGAGCGGGTAGAGGAAGCTGGCAGAGTATGCCGCTGATTTCGGGGCGGGCATTAAGCTCATCCACCAAATCGTTTAATTCTTTCTGAGTTGTGCTTGCCGGCAGAGCGTATTTTTCGCTGTAAAAGCCAACCTCGTCGCAAGCCTTTTCCTTATTTTTTACATAAACAGCCGAAGCAGGATCGTCGCCCACAACGATAACCGCAAGACCGGGAGTGATTCCCTTTGCCTTTAGCTCGGCGGTTTCCTGCTTAACGCGCTCGCGAACGGAGCGTGAAACGGCTTTTCCGTCTATAACAACCATAATTTAAACAACCTTTCGCCGCATATTATTTAAATATACACGCCTTGCCGCGGCAGGCAAAGCGCTGCGCAAAATTTGCGCCGTTGTTTGGGATAATAACCCTTATTTAACAACCCTGAAGAAGAAATCCCCATCGGGCTTTGAAACGCAATTTGAATATTCATAAGCGGATTGCGTATCCGTATAAACAGGCACAAGCGGTGCCGGATTGATTTGATATTTACGCGGCAAGGTGCCTTTTTTCAACTTAATAAGCATTGCGATGAGCCATATTGCAAACACAACCACAACCGCTGCGGAAAGTACCTGGCTCACACGAACTGTGGTGCCGGCAAAATAAAGGCTATCCGTTCTCATGCCCTCTACCACTGCTCTTTCAAGACCGTAGCCGATACCGTAAAGCAAAAATGCCTCGCCCTTAAATTTGCGGCGTTTGATAACAAAGAAATGCAAAATCAAAAACAGCGCAATGCACCACACGCTTTCATAAAGAAATGTGGGCTGAACCGCCGTGTTTGGGTCAACTGAAAGCCCTTTTTCAATCAGCGTGCCTTGATTGGCAATTATATTATTCTTAATTTTTTCGGACCACATACGAAACAGCGCCGTATCGGTGTTCATACCGAAAGCTTCCTGATTAAAGAAATTTCCCCAGCGACCTATTCCCTGCCCGATAAGCAAACCGAGCGCACCCATATCAAGCAAATTGTAAAAATCGATTTTGCCGATTTTGCAACCTATTGCCGCGCCGATAATTGCGCCGATAATGCCGCCGTAAATAGCTATGCCGCCATTCCAAATTTGAATAATTTCGCTTGGGTGAGCAGAAAAATAATCCCACTCAAAAATCACATAATATGCCCTTGCGCACACTATGCCGAAAATCGTGCCCCAAATAAGAACATCCGTCATTCCGTCCAGGCTCATTTTCCATTTATAGGCAGTTCTGCCGCCGTAAAGCACGGCAAGCGCAAAGCCGAAGGCGATTATAATACCGTACCAATGCACCTCGTAGCTGCCGATTGTGAAAGCAACCGACGGCACGTTGACGCTGATGCCGAGACCGTCAAAAAAAACTGTTGTTGAATTTCCCATAGCCCGCTCCGTTAATTTTCTTTTGATTTTACAACGGACAATGCGCTGTATTTTTCATCAAGCTTTTCGGCAAGCAGCTTTTCGATATCGCTTTTTTTAACATGCTTATAAATATCAAGCGCATCAAAAACGCCGAAACCGCCGAAGCAGCTTGCAATCATTGAATTTGCAACATCGTCAATATCGTTGTAAGACATTATTTCCTTGCCGTAAAGGCTTCTGCGCGCAGCCTCAAAGCGTTCATCGGAAAAGCCGTTATTGCGCAGATTTTCAACCTCTGCCTTAATTGCATTTGCAACCTCGGCGGCATTGTTGCTTTCGCCGTCAAATATAACAGCTTCGTACCCGTTGCCGACGAAATATTCCTTTGAAAAGGACGAATTTATAAGCCCTTTTTCAAAAAGACTTGTGTACAACGGCGAGGTTTCGCCGGCTAAAATCTCGAGCAAAACATTCATTTCAACAAGCTCTTTAACGGTGCGAAGCGGGGTTTTGCAGGCTTCTTTATAGCCGAAAGAAAAAACGGGCATACCCACGGAAAGATAATATTCGTCGTAAGTCTTAACGGTTTCGCGCGGCTCGGGTTCAAAAGCCCGTTCGATTTTAACATCGGCAGATTTTTTCAGCACCTCGTCGCAAACCGAAAGCACGGTTTCAACATCAACATTGCCCACAACGGCAAGTGCCATATTATTTAAGTTATAAAAAGTGTCGTAGCAATCGTAAAGAAGCCTGTCCGTAATATGCGAAATGGATTCAACTGTGCCTGCAATATCAATGCGCACGGGGTGATTTTTATAAAGGCATTTAAGCAGATTAAAGGTGCTCATCCAGCCCGGCACATCGTAATACATGGTGATTTCCTGACCTATAATGCCCTGTTCCTTTTCCACGGTTTCCTTGGTGAAATAGGGATGAGTAACGAAATCGAGCAAAATGCGCAGGCTGTCCTCAAATCTGTCCGTGCACTGAAAAAGATAGCAGGTTTTGTCAAACGAAGTGTAGGCGTTTGCCGAAGCACCCGTTTCGGCATAGCGCGTAAAAGCGTCCAGTTCCTCACTTTCAAAAAGCTTGTGCTCAAGAAAATGCGCAATTCCCTCGGGAACGGTAACAAAATCATCGCGGTCGCTGCGCTTAAATTTAGTATCTATCGAGCCGTAATGCGTGCCGATAACGGCATAGGCGGAGCTGTAATGTTCCTTAGGCATAACAAAAATTTTAAGACCCGATTTGTGATTTATTTCATAATATTTTTCGTGAAGAACTGCCGAATCAACCGTTTTCATCATTCTGCGCCCTCCTCTGATGAATTTGTGCAAACAAGCTTATAAACGGTATCAAGCTTAATTTTATTTGCACAATCAATAATTTGCTGCTTAGTTACGCCGTCGTTAAGAGCCGCACTTTCAAGCGGAGAAATATATTCGCCGAACGGCGCCTGAGCAGCATACCACATTTCAAGCGATTCGGGAGCGTCGCAAACAGAGCGAAGCGCATCCGAAAGCCCTGCTTTTGAGGAATTAAATTCGTAATCGAAATTGCCGTTTTTGATTTCTTCAATTTGAGCCAAAATTTCTTTTTCCGCTTTTTCCATATTAGGCTCTTCACAGCCGCTTTGCACCATAATAAAGCTTTTCTGCTTAACAAACCTTGCAGAGCAATAATAGCAAAGGCTCATTTTTTCGCGCACATTGGCAAAAAGTTTTGAATAAGGTCCTCCGCCGAAAACATCGCAAAATGCGCGCATTTGTGCCGCTTCATCGGCATTTTTCGGGCTGCAATCTGCACGAAAGCCGATAACAAGCTTGCCCTGTTTAATATCGAGTGCTTCTTCGGCTCGCTTAATCTCATGCACATCAAAGCTGATTTTGGCGTAATCAAGCGGAGTATAATTTCTTTCGATTTTACAGATATATTCCGCAAAATTGGCTTTTGCGGCTTCAACATCCGCATTGCCAACAACCGTGAGCACGATTTTTGCGGATTTAAGAATATTCTTCCACGCCGCCGTGGCAGACTGCGAAGTTATTGCGGCAATTTGCTGCCTTGTGCCGTATTTGCCGATTGCATACGGTTCGCCGGCAAACATAAGTTCTTCTGCCTTTTTAAGCACATAAACGCGCTTTTCATTTTCGTCGCTTTCGATTTTTTCGATAAGCACCTGCTTTTCACGCTCCGTGCGGTCTGCCGGGAAGCATCCGTTTTCATCAAGCAGCGGATTAAAAGCCATTGAAAGGAGCAGTTTTATGCACTGAGCCGTAATCTTTTCGCCGTCAAGCGAGAAACGATCGTCAAGGCAGGTCATACCGAGTTTCAGTTGCTGTACTTCGCCCACCTTGGCAACAGAAGCCTCAATAACGGCGCCGTAAAGCGAAGCAAGCTTGCGGTTTAAACTTAAAATGGTGGGATACTGCATTGAATTTCTTGAAAGCAGCATCGGCACAACCGCATTTACGGAAGCCGTTTCATCCGCAAGCGGCATAAAAAATGAAATTGAAAGTTCGTTTGTTTTAAATCTGTCGGCAGGCACAGCTATAATTTCCGCACCGGAGCCGATAGTTTCAATTTTATAATCCGGCATTTTTACCTCCTGCAATGCGCAAAGCCGTTAAGCTTTGCACTTACTCAATTAAATATAATAGCACAATATTACAATTATTTCCACACATTATTTATTTAAACATTATTCAGCATTTCAAAAAAGCAAATAAAGCAGCGCAAGCAGCAATTTATCGTCTGCCCTGCCCTGCGAAATCAAGATCATCAATATTATCAAAATCAGCGACGAATCGTTGCCGTCATCATTTATTTCGGTGCCGCCGTCGTTATTTGGCATGCTTTTTTCCGGCGATTCGGCAATATTCTTATTTTGATTTAAATTTTTATTTTCCGCACGCCGCCCACACTCTGTTTCCGACTGCAAATACGAAGAAGCCCGTGAATGCATTTCGCGCACGCGGCGTTTTGCCTCCTCTATTTCACTGCGCGAAAAATCTGCCGTTTAAAACAACTCCTTTAAATAAGGCAGGGCGTCAAAAAGGCGCAATATTTTAATTGCCGTGTCTGCCTTATTGCGGTTTTCGGGCGAAAGATGCGGCTTGAGCGCCATAATCAAATCGGTGTTTTTATCAGAAGCGGAATTCATTTTATCAAATATTTTTTTCGCTTTCATCATCATATTAAAATCATCGGAGTTTATGCCGAGCTGAGCCGGCAGATTTTGCGCAGAGGGCGTTTCGTTTTGACTTGCATTTTGCTGTTTATTTTGTGAGGCTTTGCTGCCTTGCGGATTTTGACCTTGCTCGCCCTCGCCGCCGAGGATTGATTGTGCCACACCCTTGAGCATATCCATATCGCTCTGCGAAAGGCTTGAAATAATATCGTTTATGTTATCCATCACTTATCAAGAAGCTTTTTTAAAAGCTCCTGAGCCTCCTTACTTTTCATAATTTTCTGAGCCGTGTTTTTATCCGATAGGGCCTCTTTGATTCTTTTACCGGCATCGGGCGAAAGATTTTGATTTAAAAAATCGTCAAGTTTGCCGCCGTCTGCCGCCTGCTTTAATTTTTTCATATCTATTCCGGATTTTTTTGAGGCTTTATTCATCATTTTTTGCAATTCATTTTTATCAATATTAAAATCACTCATTGTATTACCGCCTAAAATAAAGTATAATTATATTTATGAAATGCCGGGAGGAATTATGAATGAGAATGATTGTTACTTCGGACAGCCATGGGAACAGAAGCGGATTTTTCAATGTGGTTGAAAAGCATATACACGAAACGGAACTTTTCGTTAATCTGGGCGACAGTAATTCCCAAAGGGATTTAGAGGATGCACTCCTTTATTTCGGTTCAAAATTAAAACTTGCCTGCGTTGCGGGCAACTGCGATTGGGGCAGCGATTTGCCGCTTACATCTTTTGTAAAATTCAGCGGCAAAAATGTTTTTATGTGCCACGGTCACACTTTCAGGGTTAAAACAGGGCTTCATGATTACCTATCCGCAGCAACGGCGTGCAAAGCCGATATTGCACTTTTCGGGCACACTCATTGCCCCGTTTGCAAGGAAATGAACGGAATATATTTCTTTAACCCCGGTGCATTGGCAGACGCCGGCTACGGAATTATTGACGTTGAAAACGGCATAATAACCTGCAAGCACGCAAGAATATAAACAGTCAAAAATCAACGCCCGCGGAAAATCCGCGGGCGCCTTTTTATGAAGTTTTAACTAAGGGTCAGCAACCGCAACCGCAGTCGTTGCCGCAACTGTTATTAAATCCACCGCAGAGGAGAAGGATTATAATAAGAATAACAATCCAAGAAGAACCACCGCAGCCGTTGTTACAACCGCAACCCATAATCGAACCTCCCTTCGCTTTTCTAAACCATACTATGAAAAACGAAAAGAAGTGTTACAAGAAGCATACCGACTGTTCAAACGGTTTAAGTCTTAAAATCAGATAACAATTCCGCCCGAAACGGAAATATCCTGCCCCGTTATATATTTGTTTTCCGCAAGGAAAAGCACCGTTTTTGCAACTTCATCGGGTGTGCCGAGCCTTTCAAGCGGCACCTCTTCGGCAAGCTCGGCTTTATCAAAGGCGGCATTCATTCGTGTATCTATAATCCCGGGTGAAACGCTGTTTACGGTTATTCCGCTCGGTGCAAGCTCCTTAGCAAGTGCTTTTGTAAAGCCTATTACGCCTGCCTTGCTCATTGAATAAAGAGTTTCACAAGATGCGCCGACCTCGCCCCACATTGAGGCAATATTCACAATCGAGCCACAGTGATTTTTAATCATTCTTAATGCTGCTTCCTTTGCGCAAAAATAAACCGCTTTGGAATTTACAGCCATTAAATTTTCGTAATCGGCAACCTCTGTGTCGTTTATCATTTTAATAAGGCTGATTCCGGCATTGTTAACAAGCACATCAAGATTATCAAAGCGATTAAAAACAGCTTTTATGTTTTGCACGCTTGCCAAATCACATTTAATTGCCGTTACGCCCGGCATGCTTTCGGAAGAGGTTTTGTTACAGGTGATATAAACATCATAGCCTTTTTCGGCAAAAAGCCTTGCGCAGGCTTTACCTATTCCCGTTGCACCGCCCGTGATAAGAACATTTTTCATAACTTTGCTCCGATAAATTATTAAGCGCATTACGCACGAATATATTAGCACAGATTATTGTTTTTTTCAACAAAATATGGTATGATAAATTTTACGGCGTTGCCGAATACAAAAACGGATGTGATTACAACGGAAAGAGAATTTTACACCATTTCGGTTTATGTGGATAAGGACGAAAATTTGATAGGAATTCCCTGCGGCGAAAGCGAGCAATACGGAATTGCGGATATAGACACCGTGCTGGTGCTCAAAGCCCCCTACACCGAGGAGCAGACAGAGCAGTTTATTGAGCAGGTTTTTGACGCCTGCTACACAAAAAAGCACAATGATGCGAGCCCGGTTTCTACCATTGAAAGATACACAAAGAAAAAAGGATTTGTTGCAGCCACAAGTGAGCTTACGCTTATTTCGCTTGTTAAAACGAAGAATACATATTCGATTATGCCCACGTTTAACGATTACGAAAAGGGTCCGCTTTGCATAGATGACGATGAACGCACACTGGCAAATCCGTATAAGCCCGGCGAAATGTTTGATCAGATACACGATATAATTATGGTTTATTTGAAAGCAAATGCTTTTTACAAAGAAATTGCCATAGCTGAAGAAAACAAAAAGAAAAAAGGAAACTGATTTTCACCAAAAATATAATGAAAAAGCGTGATTCGGCACTGCAAATGCCAAATCACGCTTTTTTAATACCATTTTGTTACCCAACCCTCGGAATCCGTGGCAGGTTCTTTTGCTTTTGAAGCTGTTGTGCTCTGCTTTTTTGCATTTGAGGTTGCAGCAGAGGCAGTTGTTGACGACGAGCCGCCGTTAAAATCCACCTCATTATCCGCCGATTTGCCGTTTGCCGCAGAAGCTGCGTTTTGTGAATTTTCGCTTTGCGACCCGGATTTGCCGGAAGAATCATTTGAATCGGCTTTCGTTGTGCCGGATTTTTCGGATGAATTTGATGCCGATGAACTTTCGTCGTCAAAAAGCTGCTGCGTTGAGGATGCAACCGCTTCGTTTGATGAATTTTCAGTGGCAGCATTTTTATGCGAGCAGGCAACAAAAAGCATTGCCGCCAAAACAACGGCGGCAACGCAAATAATATACTTTTTCATAAAACTCAGATAAAGGAAACGAAATTATCGTCGCCGTCTGCAGTTTGGATTTTTGCATCCGTAAAGCGTTCTACCTTAACCTCAGGTTGAATATACTGTTCTTTCATACAAAAAGCTACCCTTTCCGACTGCTGATTTATTAACGCAAATTTCGCGCAGCCAAGCGAAACCTCATTCGGCTTTAAAGCCGATAAACTGTTTTTAATTATGCGTTAATCATTGCACGAACGGAATCTTTAGTTGCATCGTCAACATCTGAATCCGCAAGCACTGCGTTTGCAACATCGTTGAAGCAATAATCCACAACATCCGAATAAAGCACCGTGCCGTCGTTAAGAACAACATAGGAGCGTGAATAAATCTTAGTAGAATAATTTACACTCTTTATGTTTATGAAAACAAGATTAAAGCTTGTATAATCGCCGTCTTCGTGATAAAGATAATTAGTGGCAACCTTTTTATAAACGCCGTTTGAGCCTGCATCTTCAACAGTCATATCTTCTGCCGCAGCACTGTCCTTACTGTAAAGGAAGCCGTATTCCGCAACATCGCTTTGAGCAACATTTGTAGTGTAACCGAAGCGAAGACCCGCATTTTCGCCGACTCTGATAGACGCACCTACGGATTCTGTTTTCATTGGCTCGGTAACAACAAGCTTAATGCCGTCTATCGTGCCTGAATATTCTTTAGCTGTGCTCCAGCCCCAGTTATCCTTTTTCATCTGATACTTATATGTAAGACTGAGAGTGTAAGTGCCTACCTCAAGATTAGAAGTGTCAATCGTGAATGTTGTTGCAATTGATTTATTGGTTTGAGAACCGCCGTAACCGCTGTTATCCTTATAGGTTGTGGAGCCGAAGCCCGAAACAGAAGCAGTTATGCCATCACCAGCAAGAGTAAAATCATCGTCGGTTGAAATGCAATATTTATTTGAACTGCCGTAATGATACGAGCCTGTATTGTATTGTGAGAAATCAATATTGGGATATGTTGACGAAGTGTACTCACCGGCATTTAAAACAAATGTAGCCGTATCACCCAATTCAACCGTTCGGGTTTTATTTTTATCTGCACCCTCAAGCACATTGGCAATATAATCATCACCGTTATAAAGAGTGAAAGAATAATTATCTGTGCCGATACCGGTGCTGTCGGTAAACGTGAGCGTTGTTGCCGCCAAAGCAGAAACCGGAATTGAACAAACAGCCATAAATGCCGCAAGCATTATTGCGATAATTCGCTTTTTCATAAAATTTCCTCCGTAGTGCACTATACGTGCAGCGCATAATATATGCATTATTTTTATATGAAAATATTATACATTTAATTTGGCATAAAAGTCAATAGCAAACAATACATCCTGTGTTAAAAAATAAAAAAAGAGCGTTTCCGAATTAAGGAAACGCTCTGAACTTAAGCTATATTTTAAACAAGCTCAATGATGCACATTTCTGCTGCGTCGCCGCGGCGAGGGCCTGTTTTAATAATGCGGCAATAGCCGCCGTTTCTGTCGCTATATTTAGGAGCAATCTCAACAAAAAGCTTTTGAACAACATCTTCCTTAGTTACATAAGCAAGAACCTGTCTTCTTGAAGCAAGAGTGTTTTCCTTGCCGAGAGTAATCATTTTCTCGGTCATAGCGCGAACTTCTTTAGCTCTGGTAACGGTTGTTTCGATTTTACCGTTTTCCAAAAGGTGAGTAACCATTCCTCTGAGCATAGCCTTTCTGTGATCGGTAGGTCTGCCCAATTTTCTGGTACCTGGCATAGAAATTCCCTCCTTTAGTCGTCTTCATGACTGAGTGAGAAACCAAGAGATGCAAGCTTATTAACAACTTCATCAAGGCTCTTGCGGCCGAGGTTTCTGACTTTCATCATATCTTCTTCGGATTTTCCGATTAAATCTTCTACAGTGTTTATACCTGCTCTCTTTAAGCAGTTGAAAGAGCGAACGGAAAGATCAAGCTCTTCAATAGTCATTTCAAGAACCTTTTCTTTGCCATCCTCGTCCTTTTCAACCATAATTTCCTGATTGCCGACCTCTTCGGAGAGATCAACGAAAAGCTTAAGATGGTCGTTAAGGATTTTTGCGGCAAGCGAAGCAGCTTCGTCCGCAGGGATTGTTCCGTCTGTTTCAACATCGAGAACAAGCTTATCAAGATCAGTTTGCTGGCCGACACGAGTGTTTTCAACCGTGTAATTAACCTTAAGAACAGGAGTGTAAATGGAATCAACGGCAATTGTGCCGATGGGAAGATCCATAAGCTGCTTGTTGCGATCGCAAGGAACATAGCCTCTGCCGCTGTCTGCAGTGATTTCCATAACGACTTCTGCACCCTCATCAAGATATGCAATGTGAAGATCCGGGTTAAGAATCTCTACATCGGCACCGTGCTCAATATCACCTGCGGTTATTTCGCCCTCGCCGTTTGCTTTGATATAAAGGGTTTTCTGGCTTTCATCATGTATTTTAAGAATAACATTTTTAAGATTAAGAACAATCTCCGTTACATCTTCTTTAACATGAGGGATAGTTGAAAATTCGTGCAAAACACCATCAATCTTAACGGAAGTGATAGCATAGCCCGGAAGTGAGGAGAGAAGAACTCTTCTCATTCCGTTTCCAAGAGTTGTGCCGAACCCTCTTTCAAGGGGCTCAACAACAAATCTGCCCACGCTTCTGCTTCCCTGGGTAGATAAATCTACTATCTCGATATTCGGCTTATCAATTTCAATCATTTAAAAGCCTCCTAAAAAATATTTTGGATACTAAATAACAGAAATGATTAACTATTATTTAGAGTAGAACTCAACGATCAAACGCTCTTCAACAGGGTAATCGATATCGTCGCGATCGGGCACTGCAACAACCTTTGCAGAAAGCTCTGCTGCATTTGATTCAAGCCACTTGGGAGCGGTTGCATAAGCGCCTTCTTCCTTAACAAGCTTAAATCTGCCGTTATCCTTGCTGTTTTCAGCAACTGCGATAACATCGCCAACCTTAACGAGATAAGACGGAATATCAACTCTTTTGCCGTTTACGGTGAAATGGCCGTGAGTAACTGCCTGCCTTGCTTCGCGGCGGGTTTTACAGAAGCCGGTTCTGAAAGCAACATTATCAAGGCGTGATTCGCACATTGTGAGAAGGTTAATACCTGTTTGACCTTCTGCCTTTGCAGCCTTTTCATAATAAGTGTGGAATTGCTTTTCAAGAATACCGTAAATGAACTTAACTTTTTGCTTTTCGTTAAGCTGCATAGCATACTCGCTCTTTTTGCGGCGAGCTCTGGTGTAGGAATTTCTGAATGTTTCCTTATTTGTATAGCCCATAACAGCCGGCGAAATGCCGAGTGCTTTGCAGCGCTTTGCGATGGGCTCCATATTCTTTGCCATATATTACACCTCCAATAAAACTATACGCGGCGTCTCTTAGGCGGACGGCAGCCGTTGTGCGGGATAGGAGTAACATCTTTAATAAGAGTAACCTGCAGGCCAACCGTTTCCAATGCTCTGATAGCAGATTCACGGCCCGAACCCGGTCCCTTAACATAAACTTCAACAGTTTTTAAACCATGCTCCATAGCTGCTTTTGCTGCGGTTTCAGCAGCGGTTTGTGCAGCAAAGGGAGTGGATTTCTTTGAGCCCTTAAAGCCCATTTCGCCGGCAGAAGCCCAAGAAATTGCATTTCCCTGCATATCAGCAACGGTTACGATAGTGTTGTTGAAGGTTGACTGAATATGAACTGTACCACGCTCGATATTTTTCTTATCACGGCGTTTGCGTGTAGCTGTGGTCTTTTTAGTAGCCATATGTGCTGTTTCCTCCTACAATTATTTCTTCTTGTTTGCTATGGTCTTCTTCGGACCTTTTCTTGTGCGTGCATTGTTTTTGGAAGTTTGACCCCTTACAGGAAGGCCCTTTCTGTGACGAATGCCGCGATAGCAACCGATTTCTATAAGTCTTTTGATATCGAATGCAACATCTCTGCGAAGATCGCCTTCAACAGTTACATTCTTTTCGATATAATCACGAATTTTGGAAACTTCATCCTCTGACAAATCTCTGCAACGAGTGTCCGGATTGATTCCCGTAGCTTCGATAATTTGAGTAGCGGTTGTTCTGCCGATACCGAAAATATAGGTAAGGCCGATTTCTACTCGCTTATCGTTTGGTAAGTCAACACCTGAAATGCGTGCCATTTTACAG
>CAVFVA010000011.1:0-8350 GCA_963625835.1 Clostridium sp. AF37-5
TTTTAAGCCTATATGTTGAATGTATAGGGAAGTGTTGAAACTCTACTGTATCATTTAGGTTACACTGGAGAGTCAGAGTCCGGAGTGTTACCGTTACACTATACCTCTATATTCATTGCGTTTACTCAACGCGCTTTCTATTATAACCGATTATAAAAATTTGTCAAGAATAAATTTGTACTAAATAATAATTTTATCATAATCCTTGCGAAATATAAGTACAAAACACAAAAAAATAACTCAATAGTGTAATTTATCGGACTTTATAAACTTTTATTTGTAAAAATCCTTTACAAAGGATTAAGCTTATACAACACTCATACTGTTCTTATAACATATCAAGAAAAATCAGAAAAGTACAACTATCGCACAAAAGGCGAAAATTATAACATTGTACTAAAAAGCAACCGGCTCAAAATTCTCTTAATCCACCGCTTCATTATATAGTCTTGATTTTTGGCAAATAACAATACATACGGCAAAACAAATACAAACTGCCTGTATGCGTTTTATTGCAACGGTTAAAGGGTTACGCCGCTTTTGAAAATCGCGATTTCGCGGATGCCGTTGATTTCGTTTCGTGTTTCGTTGCCATCTGCCACGCTCAAAATCAAATCCAAAAGTGCGGCTTCGCCGTTTTTTTGCGCATCAAAATCAA
Organism: Clostridium sp. AF37-5; assembly: GCA_963625835.1. Taxonomy (GTDB): domain Bacteria; phylum Bacillota; class Clostridia; order Oscillospirales; family Acutalibacteraceae; genus Eubacterium_R. Next base: position 659 of record CAVFVA010000011.1, read on the forward strand.
TCCAGTTCTTTTTTTGTGATGCCAAAACGGAATTTGTGGCAATTTTAACGGTTGGAACCGCCGCGCCGAGCGGTGTGCCCCGACCGGTGGTGAACAAAATCAGATGGCAACCTGCAGCACAAAGATTTGTGACAGCCACGATATCATTACCCGGCCCGTTGAGTAAATTCAGCCCTGCTTTTTCGGCAACATCACCGTAATCAAGCACAGCGGTAACGGGCGCACTGCCGCCTTTTTGCACACAGCCGAGCGACTTTTCCTCCAGCGTTGTTATGCCGCCTGCCTTGTTGCCGGGAGATGGGTTTTCGCTTATCGGCTGATTGTGCATGATAAAATAACGCTTGTAATTGTTTATCAAGCCTACCGTTTTTTCAAAAACGGATTTATCAACGCAACGATTCATCAGCAGCTGCTCCGCGCCGAACATTTCCGGCACCTCTGTTAAAACAGCCGTGCCGCCCATGGCAGTTAATTTATCTGCGATTTTGCCGCAAAGCGGATTTGCAGTTATGCCGGACAGCCCATCGCTTCCGCCGCATTTAAGCCCTATTTTAAGCTTTGAAACGGGCACTTTTTCGCGTTTGTCGCCGCAGGCAATTTGGCGAAGTTCACCTATAATTTCCTTACCGCGGGCGATTTCGTCATCGCAATCGCGGCTGTTTAAAAAGCGTACTCTTTCGCTGTCATATTCACCGAGTACTTTTTTAAATTCGGCAATATTATTGTTTTCGCAACCGAGCCCAAGCACAAGCACGCCGCCGGCATTAGGATGCTTCACAAGCCCTGCAAGCACGTTTTGCGCGGTTTTTAAATCATCGCCGAGCTGACTGCAGCCATACGGATGAGTAAGCGCAAAAGCCCCGGTGGTGCGTGCAAGCGCATTTGCAATTCCGTTTACACAGCCTACTGTCGGCACTATCCAAATATCGTTTCTTATTCCTATATCGCCGTTTTTGCGCACAAAAGCATTTATATATGCCGGTTCCTGCGCCGGTTGCGGCTTGAAATCCGGCGAGTATTCATAATCCTTTAAACCCGAAAGCCCGGTTTTAAGATTATGGCTGTGCACATGCTCATTTGCTTTAATATCTGTGCTTGCAATGCCTATGGGGAAGCCGTATTTTATTACCTGTTCCCCTGCATTTATATCTCTTAATGCATATTTGTGCCCGTTTTCGAGGCAAACCTTAACATTATCGTTTTTATTGATTACAACATACTCCATTTTATTGCCTCTGCCACGCCGAGGGTGTGGATTTTTTCCGTGCTTTTGCACACAATTTCTTCAAGAAAGCTTAAATCCAAGCTCCATAAATTTTCATTTGAAAGAATATCTTTAATATCATGCTCTTTTATATATTGCACCGTTTGAGCATTATCGCTCGGCTCGCCGGATTTATAATATTCAATCAGGCAGGCAAGCGAAAAAACAAGCGGCAACGGAAGTTGCTTTTCGGCACTGTAATAATCCAAAACCGTGGGCAGCACACGAGCCGAATATTTGCTGACTGAATTAAGGGCAATTGATTTCCACATATGCCTGATGTAAGGATTTGCAAAACGCTCAAGCACGGCATTTGCAAATTCGGGAGCATTTTCATTTTCCGAAACGGTGGGCAAAATATAATCAAAAAGGCAGCAATTTAAAAATTTGCCAAGCAATTCATCTTCAAGGCTTTCGCGAACGGTTTGAACACCGCACAACAGCGAAGGAAAAACAAGCGAGGTGTGCGAGCCGTTTAAAACGCGCACCTTCATTTTTTTATAAGGCGAAACATCCTTTGCCCACACAACATTCAGCCCTGCGCTCTGAAACGGCAATTCGGCTTCAAAATCGCCCTCTATAACCCAAAGATGATACGGTTCTGCCGTGTTCAGCAATTCATCACGCACGCCGATTTCGGAAAAAATTTGCTCTGCATCGGTATTCGGATAACCGGTAACAATTCTGTCTACCAATGTGGAACAAAATTGATTCTGCTTTTTAATCCAATCGGCAAACTCGGGTTCCAATCCCCAAAGCCTTGCATATTCAAGCACGCATTTTTCAAGTTCTTTTCCGTTATTATCAATAAGTTCGCACGCCAAAACAACAAACCCGGGCAATTTTTCACAATATCTTTCATACAAAAGCCTTGCCAGCTTTGCCGGGAACGCTGACGGCGGTTCATCGCCGAATTTGCACGACGGGTCAAACTCTATACCTGCCTCGGTGGTGTTTGAAATTATAAATCTTAAATCAGGATTTTTTGCAAGAGCAATAAACGACGCAAAATCGGCATATGGATTTATCGCTCTGCTGACGGAATGAATTTCGTGTCTTTCGTTTACCCTGCATCCGTTTTCAACGCCTCTTAAAATAAGGTTATAAACGCCGTTTTGCCTGTTTATTTTATCAACGGTTCTTGAATTCGTGGGAGAAACAATAACGATTTTTCCGTTATACAAGCCCTTTTTATTCATTTCGTCAACAAAGCAATCGGCAAAGCCGCGCAGAAAATTGCCCGTACCGAATTGCAAAATGCTTTCTTTCATATTTTCCTCCAAACAGCCGAATCAATCGCAAGACACGCTTATTTTAAGCGCATTTTTATTTTTCAAAAGCGCAAACTCTTTTGATTCAAACACTGTCTTTTTGAACTCTGCCGCATTTTCCGCTTTTTTTCTGCACGAAAATGCATAGATTTCCGCACACGGCGGATAAGCGATTTGAACACATATTTCACCCTGCCCGTTTTGATATTCGCATATAAGCGAAAAACAAAAAAGTTCATCGCAGGTCAGTTCGTAAATTCCGGTGTCAAAAACAAAAGTTTTGCACAAAAATGACAAAGTGCATTTTTCGCAAAACACATTCACAACATCCGCAAGCGGAGTTTTTGTGCCGACGGCTGCTTTTATTTCGTTTGTTATATTGCTTAACTCCATTAAAAACCCTCAAAATCAGGCGGCGAAGTATAATCGCCGCCTGATTTGGCATCAATATTCGATATTATCCGTTGTTATATATTTTACACCTAACGAAGAAAGGCGTGAAACGGCTTCGGGGTCATCAACCGTCCATGCGCCGGTTGTCAATCCGGCATCAACGCACTTTTTAATGATTTCATCAGTGTTTTCCTCTTTTTTATAGTTAAAATCTATGCCGCAATCGCCGCCGATTTCAACTGCCTTTTGGATATCCTCGTCCGTGATTTTTTGCACAAGATACCAGCAGGGTGCATCCGTAAGTTTGCGCACAGCCTGCAAATTTTCGTATTTAAAAGAAATAAACACGGGCTTTAAATCGGGATAAGCCGCAAGCAAATCGATGATTTCATCATAATGCTCGGTATTGTTTGCACTTTTAAGTTCAATAACGGGCACCATTGAATATTTGCTGCAAATGGCGAAATATTCATCCAGTGTGCAAATCTTTAAATTGCTGTAATTATCGATATTAACACCGTTATCCACGGTTTCCTGCATAAGTTCATCAAGCGTTTTGCTTTCCACCTTTGAAGCACCGTCCGTCATACGGTAAGTGTTAAAATCGTGCTGGATTACCCAAGTGCCATCCTTGGTTCTGTAAACATCACACTCCGCGCCGTAAAAGCCTGCCTTACCGGCTTCTTCAAATGCGGGAGCTGTGTTTTCCGGAGCAACCGCCCGAAATCCCCTGTGAGCCACAAGATTAACATTTTCCGAGGTTTGATACACGGTGTAATCCGCGGTTTTGCAATATTGATTAAGAGCAACCAAGCCTGCCGCAACCACAAGCACAACAAGTGCAAGCAGCACGCTGAGAACGATAATCAATATTTTTTTCTTTTTGCTCATTTTCTTTTTGGCAGTGTTATTTTCACTCATTGCCTTTATCATCTCCGTTTTTTGAATTTGCCGCATTGGGGAATTTCAAAATTTGCCCCGAGTCGATTACAAACCGACCGTCCTCCCATCTGCCTTTAACCCCTTTGGCAGACATTCCGATTTGGAAATGAAGCTGTGCTATACCGAAATCGATGCTTTTATCCGAATACGGCTCCTCCACATAAGCGGAAATTGCGCCGTTTTCATACCTGAATTTAACCGGGCGGCGGTTAACCGAGCTGGGTGCCTTTTCAACCTGTTGCATTGCGAATGCAACCTGAGGCGATATAACATCATCGCAAAATTCAAACATTTTTTGATAAGGCTTGCTGTTTTTGTGCGTGGCTGAATAAATCATTTTTTCTTTGAAGGTGAGCTTGTCGGAAGCATTGCCCACGGCGATAACGCAATAAAGCCTGTGCCCTTTTGGCAAATCAAGCTTTTCAAGCACCTTGTTTTCATTGTAGCTGCCCACCCAGCAGGTGGCAATGCCGTGAAATGCACATTGAAGCACAATTGTTTCGCCGTAATAACCGCATAACTGCCTTGCCGGAATCGTATCGGGAGCGCAAACGGCGATAAGGCTCATCATACCGGACTGCACATTAAAGGCAAATCTGGCGTCGTCAATAAAAACAAAATCAAGCCCTGCTTTTTCGTTAACATAATCCACAAGTTCTTTTATAAGCTGCTTGACTTCATCGCCGAGCGGCTTCGTCTTAAAGGCACGGCGCGAACGGCGTTTATCAATTGCAATCAAATATTCTTCTTTGGTCATTTTAATCACCCCAATTTTCTATAACGGAATTAAGCTTTTCATATTGCTTTGTGGTGATATTATCGGGCTTAAGCATAAGAATTCTCTTCATAATAATCGTTTGATTAACAGTCCACACCGAAAGCTTGTAGCCATTTTCGTGAAGCAGCGTTGAAAGCGTGGCACTTGCACCCGTGTAGTTGCAATTTATGCCAACCGCACCAGATTCTTCAAGTGTTTGCAGCAGTTTTTTTTGATAATCCTCGCCGAAAATTTTGAAGCGCGAGGGCTGACAATTCAAATAATATTCCATATCCCTGCACGCCGATTCCTTAACAGCCTTAACATCAAGCTGCTTTATGCCCGTTAAAAACGCCCTGTCCAGCAAATTATATTCCACAAGCAAATCATGCAAAGCATTTAGTGTGCGTGTTTCCTTAATATCGAGGTTTATGCGGCAATCATCTGCCTGAAGGAGCTTAAAAGCGTCCGAAACCGGCACACCGTCATTATTTGTGACGGCGATATCGTGATTCATAACAAGTGTTTTATCGGGACGCTGACGAATATCGATTTCAATAATTTCAACATTGTTATCAATTGCCGCCTGCACAAATTCAAGCGAATTATCTTCTGCCCCAAACGAACCGGTGTGAGCAGTGATTGTGAAACCTTCCACAAATTTCAGTTTCCTTTCATCATAGGTTTTTGTGATGGCATATGTTGCCACGCCTGCCACAAGCGCAACAGAAACAATAAAAGCCGACACCTGATAGGCAAAATGCTTTGCCCAAGTTGGGGTCATATTCCTTTTCAGAAATTTTTTGAATTTTTGCCATTTGGAAACCTTGTTTTCCATCATCATCCCTCAATAGAAAAGGGCATTAAACAACTGCAGTTTAATGCCCCTTGGTTTTAAATGATCAATCCTGTTTGCTGCCCGAATAGTTAGGAGCTTCTTTGGTGATATAAACATCGTGCGGATGGCTTTCAACCAAGCCTGCGCCCGTGATCTTTATGAATTTTGCATTTGTGCGAAGTTCTTGAATATTATGGCAACCAACATAGCCCATACCTGAGCGAAGACCGCCCATCATCTGAAATACCGTGTCGCCGACTGCTCCCTTATAAGGTACACGACCCTCTACACCTTCCGGAACGAACTTTTTGGTACCGGTTTGGAAATATCTGTCTGCCGAGCCTTTGTTCATTGCGCCGAGAGAGCCCATGCCGCGATAAACCTTAAACTGACGGCCCTGATAAATTTCCGTATCTCCGGGCGACTCCTCACAACCTGCAACAAGCGAGCCGACCATAACAACACTGCCGCCTGCCGCAATGGCTTTAACAATTTCGCCGCTGTATTTGATACCACCGTCAGCAATAATCGGAATGCCGTATTTATCTGCAACTTCCGCACTGTCATAAATGGCGGTAATTTGCGGAACGCCGATGCCGGCAACAACACGCGTGGTGCAAATTGAGCCGGGACCTATGCCAACCTTAACTGCATCTGCGCCTGCTTTGATAAGAGCCTCCGTGCCCTCTGCCGTGGCAACATTACCTGCAATAAGGGAGATTTCCGGAAATGCATTTTTAACTTTTTCAACTGCCTTAAGAATATTCTTTGAATGGCCGTGAGCCGAATCAAGAATAAATGCGTCTACCTGAGCATCTGCCAAAGCCTTAGCCCTGTCGAGCATATCGTTTGTTACGCCGATAGCCGCAGCACAAAGCAATCTATCCTTAGCATCGCGCGCAGTGTTGGGATATTTAAGGCTTTTTTCAATATCTTTAATGGTAACAAGACCGGTAAGCTTGCCGTTTTTGTCAATAAGAGGAAGCTTTTCAACCTTTGAAGCCATAAGCACTTTTTTGGCTTCTTCAAGAGTCATGCCTGCAACACCGGTTACAAGCTTATCCTTAGGAGTCATAACAGAAGCGATTTTAACGGAATAATCGCTCATAAATCTCATATCTCTGTTTGTGAGGATACCCACCAAAGTGCCGTCCTTTTCACAAATCGGCACACCACTGATTTTGTATTTGCGCATAAGCGTTTCTGCATCAAGCGCAGTGTTTTCCGGTGAAAGGAAGAAAGGATCGGTGATAACGCCGTTTTCGGATCTTTTAACCTTATCAACCTCTGTTGCCTGATCCTCAATCGTCATATTCTTATGAATTACGCCGATACCGCCCTCGCGCGCAATTGCGATTGCCATACCGGATTCCGTTACCGTGTCCATAGCGGAGGTCATAAGCGGAATATTAAGTTTGATATTCTTAGTAAGCTGAGTTGAAAGATCAACTTCATTGGGAAGAACATCGCTTTCCGCAGGGATCAGAAGCACATCGTCAAAGGTGAGCCCTTCTTTAACAAATTTAGCGCCGTATTCGCTCATATGGTTATCCTCCTGAATTTTAAATTATTTTATTTATAATAGCACAATTGCACACCTTTGTTCAAGTATTATTTTTGAACGGCTGCAATGATTTTTTCCACAGTGGTTTCAACGCTGTTTCCGCAGCAATTAACAATTGCGTCTGCATACCTTTCATAAAGCGGCAGCCTTTTTTCATACATATCGCGCAGTGTTTCGCCGTTTTCAAGCGCAATTCCCCTGGAGCTTAAATTATTTATGCGATTTTGCATTTCTTCAAAGCTTAAATGCAGATAAATCACCTTGCCGGTTTGCTTTAAATGGCGCATTGCCGCATCGCTGTAAACAACGCTGCCTCCCGTTGCGATAACCGCACCGGCGATATCAAGAGAAAGAATTGCATCCTCCTCTGCCTTTTTGAAATAAGCAAGACCGCTTTCATCTATAATTTGCTGAAGCCGCTTTTTTTCCCTGCTTTGAATAAGCAGATCCGTGTCAAAAAAATTTTTGAGCAAAAGCTTTGCCGCAAGCACACCGCAGGTGGATTTGCCGGCACCCGGCATACCGATTAAAATAACATTTTCGCTGCTGATATTTTCCGTCATTTCTTTTTAACTCCCTCTTTTTTGCAAATTTGAGCAAGGCGGCATTCATCACACTTGGGATTTCTTGCCGTGCAAATATCTCTGCCAAAAAGCACTATTC
>CAVFVA010000011.1:8360-36166 GCA_963625835.1 Clostridium sp. AF37-5
GCACTATTCTGTGGCAAAAATCCGATCCCTCCTGCTCGGGAATAATTTTTTTAAGTGCAAATTCTATCTTTTTAGGGTCTTTTTCCGACACAAGACCGAGCCTGTTTGTGATACGAATGCAATGCGTATCCACCACAATTGCGGCTTTGCCGTATATATCGCCCACGATTAAATTTGCCGTTTTTCTGCCCACTCCGGGAAGAGTAAGCAAATCGTCGATATTATCCGGCACCTTGCCGCCGAAATCCGAAAGAATTTTTTGAGCCATTCCCACTATTGACTGTGCTTTACTTTTGTAAAAACCGCAGGAATATATGTATTTTCCAACCTCTTCGGGATCTGCCGCCGCAAAATCCCCGATTGTTTTATACCGCTCAAACAGTGCAGGAGTAACCGTATTAACCCTTGCATCGGTGCACTGCGCAGAGAGGCGCACAGCCACCAAAAGCTGAAAGGGATATTCATATTCAAGCGAACAAATCGCATTCGGATATATTTCCCGAAGCAAATTCACCGCAGCAAGTGCTCTTTCTTTTTTAGTCAATTTAAAGCCCTTCCTCGCCGCGCAAAAGGCAGCAAAAAATTATTTTTTGCCCTTGATTTTATCCCAATAGGCTTTAAACGCCTGTTCGTTTTTATTCTCGCCGGGCACATAGTATTTTTTATTTTTTATGGCATCGGGAAGATATTGCTGGCGCACCCAATGATTTTCAAAATTGTGGGGATAAACGTAAAACTGCCCTTTAACGGCGGCGTCTTCCCCGTCAAAATGCCTGTTTTGCAGATTTCTGGGAACAGACCCGCAGTTGCCGCGCTGAACATCCGCCATTGCCGCGTCTATTGCCGCTTCGCCGGCATTGCTTTTCGGTGCAGATGCAACAAGGATAACCGCATCCGCAAGCGGAATTCTTGCTTCCGGCAAACCCACCATCATTGCAGCATCCACAGCCGCCTTAACGATGGGAATTATCTGCGGATAGGCAAGCCCCACATCCTCGCACGCGCACACCATAAGGCGGCGGCAGGCAGAAGGCAAATCGCCTGCCTGCAAAAGCCTTGCAAGATAATGCAGTGCCGCGTCCGGATCCGAGCCGCGCATGCTTTTTTGATAAGCAGATATCACATCATAATGCTCGTCGCCCTCGCGGTCATACTTAATTGCGCTTGATTGTGTTAATTCTGCGGCAAGCTGAGCCGTTATATGCTTTTCGCCGTTTTCCGCACGGCAAGAGAAAAAGCAATTTTCAACGCTGTTTAGTGCCTTTCGCACGTCTCCGCCGCAGCCGGATGAAATTCTTGCCACGGCATCATCGTCAGCAATAACCTTAATTTTGTTTTCCCTTGCCAAAGCCTCAAATCCGCGCCTTACAACCGGCGCAACATCGGCAGCCGAAACGCTTTTAAATTCAAACACGGTTGAGCGTGAAAGCACGGCAGGATAAATATAAAAATAAGGATTTTCCGTTGTGGAGGCGATAAGGGCGATTTTACCGTTTTCGATATATTCAAGCAGGCTTTGCTGTTGCCGCTTATTGAAATACTGAATTTCATCAAGATAAAGCAAAACGCCGTTTTGGGTTTCAAAAGTATCAAGCCTTGAAACGATGTCTTTAATATCTTTGGTGGAGGCATTTGTGCCGTTTAATTTAAACAACGTGCGGTTTGTGCGCTTTGCTATAATCGATGCAACGGTGGTTTTTCCCGTGCCCGAAGGACCGTAAAATATTAAGTTTGGAATATTGCCGCTTTCAATCATATTATAAAGCGGCTTGCCGGGCGCAAGCAAATGGCGTTGACCGACAACCTCTGAAAGCACATTAGGTCGTATTCTGGAAGCAAGAGGATCATTCATTTGTTTCACCCTCCCCTTTTATTTTATCGGAAGCAGCCTTTGAAAATGCACAGCCGCAAAAATTTTGACGGTAAAGATTATATTGCCTTGAAAGTTCAATTGAACGTTTATAGCCCTCTTTTTTCTTGAAATCGGACGGTAACCAAGCAACACCGCATTCATCTGCAACGGCATAGCCGATTTCATTTATTTTTTGCGAATTTTTAAGCGGGCTGATGGAAAGCGTGGTGCAAAAATAATCAAATCCGCGCTGCTTGGCAAGCTTTGCGGTTTTTTCAAGCCGCAGGCGATAGCATTTAAAGCAGCGTTCGCCGCCCTCAGGAACGGTTTCAAGCCCGCGCGCAATATTTAAAAAATCATTATAATCATAATCGCCGTCTATAATATCAACAGGATTTTCAAAAGGCATGCTTTTTAGCAGCCTTTTTTCCTCTGCCAGCCTTTTATCGAATTCTGCTTCGGGCGAGATGTTGGGATTGTAGTAAAACACGGTGATTTTAAAATATTTATTAAGATATTCAAGGCATGCACTTGAACAGGGCGCACAGCACGCATGAATTAAAAGAGAGGGCAGAAGATGCTCTCTCTTATTATTTTCAATAATTGATTCTGTTTTTTTGGCATAATTGACTTTGTTCATATTATTTGCTTAAATAATTTTTCGGATTTATTCTTGAACTGCCTACGCGGATTTCAAAATGGCAGTGAGGACCGGTGGAATTGCCGGTGCTGCCGGATTTTGCTATCTGCTGACCTTTATAAACCGATTGACCGGGTGAAACAAGAATTGAGGAATTGTGAGCATAAAGGGTGAAAACCTTGCTGCCGCTTGCATCCGTGCCGTGATAGATGAGCACATAATAGCCGTAGCTGTAATCCAGTCTTTGAACGCCTGCCACAACGCCCTTTTGCGCCGCAACAACCTTTGTGCCTACTGAGCACGGAAAATCAATGCCGCCGTGGTAGCTGCCGTTGCTGTAATTCGGAAAACCTGCAGAAATCGTGTAGCACCCCGGCACGGGATAGGTCATATTATAAACCCCGTCGGAATTGGCATAAACATCCGTGTTATTATAGGTGATATTTGCATTATCGCTTCTGTTGCCGGTGGTAACATCCTTAACCTCGTCCGCAGAAATTATACCGTTCATCAAATCATTTAGCTGCTTTTCAGCCTCGGCTGTAAGCTGCGCATCCTCATTTCTGTATTCGGTGTACATTCCCGTTTTTGCCGTAAGCACGGCAAAAAGCTGATCGCTTTCGGCTCTGTCCTGCGCAAGGGTTATTTTTTTTGAAGCTATGCTTTCCTGGGTTTGGGTGAGAGATGTTTGCTTGTATTTAAGCTCGTTTTGCTGAGCGAGCAGAGAATTTTTAATATCCTCCAACTCGGATTTTTTTTGAGTTAAATCGCTTTCTTGCTTAAGAATTTGCTCTGTTTGCTCCTGAATTTCCTTCATAAGCTGAGCGTCGTTTTTTGAAACGGCTTTTATCATTTCATATCTTGTGAGGAAGCCGGAAATATCCTTGCAAGTGAGCAAAGCGGTTAAAAGATTGTAATCGCCGGAAATATAAATTGCCCTCATTCTGGTGCGATAAGCATTATATTTTGCGGAAAACTTTTTATTTAAATCATCAAGCACAGACTGAACCTTGTCAACCTCCTGCTGCAAAGTATCTGCCTGAGCCTGATTTTCATCTATCCCTGCTTGCAAAGTTGTGATATCCGCTTCAAGATCCACAACCTGCTCATCAAGCAGTGTAAGTTGCTTATTTATAATACCTATTTTGGTATCGAGTGCGTCTATGTATTCCTCTGTTTCCTTTGATTCGGCGGAAAGAGAGGCTATTTTGCTTTCGGCATTTTTCAAATCGGCATCGAGCAAGGCTTTTTGTTCCTCAAGCTTTTTGCGCGCCGCTTCTTTTTTTTGCTCTTCGGTCATCGTGGTGGTTTCCTGCTGAGCCGTGGTAGTTTCTTCCGCAAGCACTGCTGTGCAATTTGCTGCGGTGCAGGTTACGGCACATATAATCGCCAGCACAAGAGAAAGTACTTTTTTTATTTGATTTTTAAAAAACATTTGCCTCAGCGCCTTTGATTTTGTGATTTATCAGGGCAGATAATTTGCAGGGTCTTTGCAATCCGTATATGACGAACTCGGAGTGCGCACCTCAAAATGGCAATGCGGACCGGTGGAATTGCCGGTGCTGCCGGATTTTGCAATTTGCTGCCCTTTTTCAACATATTGACCGGCAGAAACAAGCCTTTCGGAATTATGCGCATAAAGCGTGTAAACCGCTGCGCCGGACGATGTTGTTTTATCGTGCTTTATAACAATATATCTGCCGTAACTTCTGTAGTTGCCGTTAGAATCGTACAAATCTGCAGAAATGATTACCGTGCCCGACTCGGCAGCAACAACCTTTGAGCCTGTTGGGCAACTGAAATCCGCACCGCTGTGACCCGAATAGCCGTAAAAGCCGCAGGTTATTTTGGTTTGCGACGGCACCGGAAATGTTAGGCTGATATATTTGCTTTCACTTTCACTGTTTTTAGCGGTTGTGGTTGCATCAGAATTATTCTTTGTGGTGGTTTCTTTTTTTGCGGTTGTTGTTGTGGTGGTATCGTATTTCTTTTCGGCATTGGCAATTTCGGCATCTATTTGCTCCATTGCCTTTTTATTATCCTCAAGATATTCGGTATAGTTCCCTGTTTGCTTATTCAGGCTTGCAAGCAATGTGTTTGCACTGTTGCGTTCCTTATCAAGCTCTGCCTTTTTCTCGGTCAGTTCTTTTTGCTTTTCTTCAAGCTGAGGCACTGCAGCCTCAAGCGTTTTTTGAGTTTCGGCAAGCTTTTGCTGATTTGATTCAAGTTCTGTTTGCCTGTCGGAAATTTCCTGCTGCGAATATTGAATGGTGCTGATTTCATCATCAATATCCGAAAGCAAATTACCGTCCTGCGCAGAAACACGCTTTATCATTTCAAGCCTTGTAAGCAGCTGAGAAATATCATCGCTTGTGAGCAAAAGCGCAAGCACATTTGTTTCTCCACTGATATAAATGGCGCGCATTCGCTTTGCATAGGCTGCATAATTATCGTCAAACTGCTGCCTTGCCTTTTCGCTTTGCGCAGTGAGGGAAACAATTTGTTCTTTAATATCGGCAATTTGCGCCTCATTATCCGAATATGTTTTTTTCAAGGTTTCTATTTGCTTTTTATCCGTTTCAACCTCGCTGCTTACCATATCGTATTGCTGATTGAGATATGATATCTTTTCCGTAAGAGTATCAAGATACTCCTGAGTATCTTTAGACTTTTCACCAAGCTCTGCAAGCTTACTTTCGGTTTCTTTGATGCGCTGTTCAATAAGCGCAGCCTCTTGCTGCTTGCTTGAAAGCGAGGAATCCGCCGCAGGCACCGTTATGCAGCTGCCGGATAAAAGAAAGAGTGAAGCCAACAGAACGCACACACTCTTTTTAAGCATATCAAACCGTTTCATTAGCTCCACTTCCCATTATATATTAAAATAACTTTTATGTAAATATTATTTACAGCATTGTAATGTTAATTCGGATTATTAAATTTTTACAGATAACTCATAGGATTAACGCGAGTGCCGTTTTTGCGAACTTCAAAATGGCAGTGCGGACCGGTGGCATTACCGGTTTGACCCGAATATGCGATAACCTGCCCCTTTGAAACACTTTGACCCACGCTTACGCACAAAGTGCTGTTGTGCGCATAAAGAGTTGAAAGCCCATTGCCGTGGTCTATAAGAATATAATGACCGTAGCTGTAGTTAAGATTTTTTGCAATAACAACAACGCCGGAATCCGACGCATGAACCGCCGTTCCAACAGGGCACGGGAAATCAACGCCGCCGTGATAACTGCCGTTGCTGTAATTCGGATATCCCGCTGAAATCGAGGTATAGCTGGTGGGATAACCGAGCTGACCCGTTCCCGGAGTGTAATTATCGCTGCCGGGCTTATTTGCGCTGCTTGAATTAAGCGCAGAGCTGATTTCGGCGTCTATCTGCTTAATTTCGCTTTTGTTTGCGGAAATAGCCTCCTGCATTTCGGCTTTGTCGCTTTGCAGGCTCTTAATAGCGGCATTTGCCTTGGAAACCTCTGCATCAAGTTCCTTTTTCGATGCATTATAATCATCTATTGAGGATTGAAGATCCGCCTTGCGCTGAGTAAGGGTTTTCTTATCCTCCTCAAGCTTCAGCTTGTTCTTTTCCATTTCCTGCTTTTCGTTTTGAATTTCCTGCATCTTTTTCATAAGAGTGTCAAGAGTGGCATTATCCTGCTTTGAAACGCATTTAACCATTTCCGAGCGCGTAAGCACGGAACTGATATCGCCGCTTTCAAGCAAAACCTCAAGCGTGGACACATTGCCGGAAATATACATTGCGCGAAGCCGCTGGCAATATTGCTGATAAATGCTTTCAAATTCCTTTTCCTTAGCCTCGATTTCCTTTTGCGCAGCATCTATTTGTGCCTGCGTTTCATCGATATCGCTTTGAACGGAATTTATTTCATCTTGAATGGCTGCTTTACTGTCCTCAAGATTATCAAGTTTATCCTGCAAAAGATCAACCTTTTTAACAAGCTCATTCACATAGGTTTGATTGTTTGAAATGTTGTCTTTAAGAGCATCAAGCTTTTTTTGCTGATCTTCGATTTCAGACTGTATTTTTTCTTTTTCGCTTTTAAGGGAGGAAACGGATTTTGCCTCTGCCGCAAACGAGGTTGAAAAAATCATCAAACAGCTGAAAAAAATGCAAAGAGCTTTAATAATTTTTTTAGAGCCCATGCCTTTCACTGCCTTCCTTATTCAGATATTTGCCCATTGAAAGCAACGCGCCGCCGACGCCGGTTACGATGCCGATTGCTACGAATATGCCGAGCATGGGCAATGCATAATTTGAAAATTTAAGTGCTTCAAGACCGAGAGACGAAATCAAATCACCGAACTGCGTGACGGCAAATTCATAAAACGCCCAAACAAGCCCAAGTGATATAACGCCGGAGATAACGCCCAAAATCATGCCCTCTACCACGAACGGCAGACGCACAAAGCCGTTTGTTGCGCCGACGGATTTCATAATGCTTATCTCCAAACGCCTTGAATAAACGGTAAGCTTAATTGTGTTTTGAATAATGAATACGCTGATTGCAAGCAAAACGGCAACGATAACAATAGAAATAACCTCAACACCGTGCCTGATTGTTACAAGCTTTTGCGCCAAATCCTTATTTTCCCTGATTGTGTCTATATGCTGAAGTTGCTTTATTTGATCAACCGTGGAATCAAATTTTGAAAGATCTTCTACCGTAACCTTATAAGCATCCGGCAGCGGAATATCCGAACTGATTTCCGTGAAGAATTTTGCCTGAGCCTCTTCCATTGTGTCAAGTTGCTCCTGCCAAGCGGATTCTTTTGAAACAAATTCAACTTCCTTAATATTATCCATTTTTTTAAGAGAAGTGCCCATAGCGTTTATATCTGCATCGGCAGTGCCGTCCTGAATATAAACCATAACAACATTTTCTTCCTCGATTCTGCCGAGGAGCGATTCGATATTAAGAAAAATCATTGACGCACAGCCGATAAGAACAAGGCAGCTCATCAAAACACAGATTGACGCAATACTCATCATTCTGTTAGACCATGTATTTCTAAAGCCCTCTTTAAAGAGATATCTGAGACTTGAACCGTTCATTATTCCTCACCCCCGTCAATAGTTTCCTGCGCTTCTGTTGCCGGAGCCTCGGAATTTTCCTGATTTGAATTATCGCTTTCTATTGAATCGAAAATATCCTCTATATCGCTGCCAAGCTTAACATCCTCGTTAAAGAAATACATATCGGTTGTTTTTTGAGGCTCGTCCGACTCAAACTGAGCGTGGGAAGGATCGGGAGTATCCGACACAACCTCGCCGCTTTTGATAACGATAACGCGGCGCGGAAAGGCACGCACAAGGCTGTGCTCGTGAGTAACCATAATGACCGTTGTGCCGCCGTTGTTGATTTTTGTGAGCATTTCAACGATTTCCTGACTCATTTCGGGATCGACATTTCCGGTAGGCTCGTCCGCAATGATAAGCTTGGGATTGTTAACAAGCGCCCTTGCAAGGGAAACACGTTGCTGCTCGCCGCCCGAAAGCTCGTTCGGCATTGAGCGCGCCTTGTGGGAAAGACCCACAAGCTGCAAAATATAGGGAACGCGCTTTCTGATATCCTTTTCCTTTGCGCCGATAACACGCATTGCGAATGCAACATTATCATAAACGCTCATTTTCGGAATAAGGCGGAAATCCTGAAAAACAATTCCCATTGTTCTTCTGTAATAAGGAACCTGCTTTTTCTTAATCGTATCCGAAGAATAATCGCCCACGATTACCGTGCCGCTTGTTGGCTTTTCCTCGTGCATAATAAGCTTTAAGAATGTGCTTTTGCCTGCACCGGATGCACCGACAACGAAAACAAATTCCCCATCCTCGATTTTAATATTAACATTATTGAGTGCCTTGGTGCCGTTACTGTCGTACACCTTGGTGACATCACGAAATTCAATCACTTTAAAATTACCTCTTTTTTCGGCGGATTTAATTACCGCCGGCATTAACAAAACGCAAATAAGCGAACTTTAACTATTACCTCTTATATAATATAGCAAAGCGGAGCATAAATCAAGATGCAAATGTTGCTTTTTTGTAAATTATGTAATAATTTTGTAACAACAATCGTAAAAAAAGCAGTAAAAAAATCAAGCATCAACGCACAAAAAAGCACCGCCGCAGGCAATTTAAAATCATAAAAAATCGGCAGCGCCCCTTTGGCGCTGCCGAAAAGATCAATATTTAACGGGGCTTGATTCAAGATATTTATTAACCATAAGCGCAACCTTAAACACAATAGCGTCGTCAAATTCTCTAAGATCAAGACCGGTGATTTTTTTAATTTTTTCAAGCCTGTAAACAAGCGTGTTTCTGTGAACGAAAAGCTTGCGGCTTGTTTCCGAAACATTAAGATTGTTTTCAAAGAATTTTTGAATTGTGAACAGCGTTTCCTGATCAAGCGATTCGATTGAACCTGCCTTAAACACCTCTTTAAGATACATTTCACAGAGGGTGGTGGGAAGCTGATAAATCAGGCGCGCAATGCCCAAATTTTCGTAGCTGGCAATCGGCTGCTCCGTATCGAACACTTTGCCGACCTCGAGCGAAACCTGAGCTTCTTTAAACGAGCGGGCAAGTTCCTTAACACCCGTTACGCAGGTGCCGATACCCACAACGGCGTTGCAATAAAATTCGGTTGAAAGCGTGTCGCAAATAGAGCGTGCAAGCTTTTCCAAATCCTTCATTTCAACATTGGGGCGAACCTCTTTAACAAGAGCGATATCCGTTTCATTAACATTGATAACAAAATCCTTTGCCTTATCGGGAAAGAAATTTTGAATAACATCAAACACGGAAACATCTGTTTTTTGCGGCACGCGGATTATGAAAACAACCCTTGTGGCATCATTATTAAAATGGAGCTCGCGGCTTTTGATATAAATATCGCCGGGAAGAATATTATCAAGAATAACATTTTTAACAAAGTTAGACCTGTCGAATTTTTCATCGTTTGTTTGCTTGATTTGATTAAGCGCAATTGCGATAACATCGGCAAAATGCTTGCTCATATCATCAGTGCCCTCAAGAAAAACGGCATATTCCGGATGAACCGAATTGCCGAAGGCTTTATAAGTATAGCCGTCAACGCAGGTTTGAAGCCCTGCGAAAACGCCGGCAGAAACAACGCCCTTTCTCACCTCGCCGATTTGACCGAGCTCCGAGCAGGCAATAACCGTGCCCCCTTCGTCTACAACACCGATATTGCGATCGAGCGTATCCCTCATTTGATTTACAATGCCCTGAAACAGTCTGTTTGGCACGCGTATTCCCCCTATTGATAGAATGCCGAAATGTTGCACAAAAGCAAGTCACTTCTCTTGTTGATATTATACAATGTGCTTAAACAATTTGCAAGCATTTTATATAAAGTTTATCATATTTTTTGTTTAGATTGCACAAGGCAAAAGAAAAAGCCGCCAAAAACCACAATATATTGTGCCAAGGCGGCTGTATTTCACAAGTTTTACATATTTTTGATTTTTAAAATTTCCTCATCGGAAAGATATTTGCACTCGCCGAAAGCCAAATTTTCATCAAGCGGCAAATCACCCATTAAAATTCTTTTAAGCGAAACCACTTCGCAACCTACCGCGGCAAACATTCGCTTAATTTGGTGGTATTTTCCCTGCCTGATAACAACTCGGGCAAGCGTGCGGATTTCGTTTTCCGCCGAAAGCGCGGCAGGCATACAAACTTCATCGCCTATTTCGATTCCGCGCGCAAATTCTTCAATTGCAGATTCGGGAAAAGGCTTGTCCAGCCCGGCAATATATGTTTTTGAAATATGCTTTTTCGGGCTTAAAATATCGTGTGCAAAAGCACCGTCATCGGTGATGAGCATAAAGCCTGTAGTGTTTTTATCCAGTCTGCCGGCAGGAAAAAGCCCTTTGCGCCGCATTTCGGGAGGCAGGATATCAATAACCGTTTTTTCAGCGGTTTTGCGCCCATCCGTTGAAGAAATAACGCCCTGCGGCTTATTCATCATAATATAAACAAATTTCTGAAAACAAAGCTTTTCGCCGTTTACCTCTATTTCGTCCTTTTGTTCATCCGCTTTTTGCGCCGGAGAGGCAATCGCCGCGCCGTTTACGCGTACCGAGCCTTTTTTTAAAAGACTGTGCGCCTCGCTGCGTGTGATATTCAACGAATGCGAAAGTAATTTATCTATTCTTTCCATTTAAAATCCTTTAATCGAATATGAAAGCCGAGAGATTCCTTTGCCGATTTTGCATGCAGAGTTTCAAGATATCTGCTTTTAAATCATTTGCCGGAAAGGGGTTTCATAAAGCCGTTTGAAACCGATGCCGAATAAACATCGCAGCCTATAAGCTCACCCGAGCAAACCAAAAGATCCGCATAAACGCAATCCCTGTTTTCATACCCTTTATAATTAGTGATGTTATAGGTGTAAACCGTGGCGGTTTTCCCCTTGTATTTTTCAAGATCAAATCCCTGCTGCTTTTGAATTTCGTTATATTTAAGATATGTATCGTTAAACTGCTGCGGAATTTGCACTTCCTTTTCCTCGCACGGGGTTTTAAATTCCCATCCGAGCGAGGTTAAATACTGCTCGCGCGCAGAATCCGTTTCCAGCATAACGGAATTTGAAACGCTGCTTACATGATTTGAATAAAATGTTATGCATATAACAATAATTCCGGCGGCAATCAAAATAAGACCGAAAATAGTTTTTGGCTTTAATCTTAAAGTTAACATTTTCATAAAATCACCTAATATGATTTTATGATTTATTCGGGCAAAATATAATCCTTAATTTTATCAAGATATGAAATTTCGGTCAGCACATCCATTTTTATGCCGCTTTCCGTATATTCGCGCGAAAAGACAACGCCGTTTTTCTCCAACTCGCCTGTGATTTTGCCTGCCGAAAACGGCAACAGCAAAGAAACACGCCTGCGCTTTTGCGGCAAAGCGACAGAAATTTCATCAAGCAGTTTTTCCGTGCCGCTGCCGTTTTTCGCGCTTATGCAAACGCATTTGCCGACAACCGGAAATTCCGTTACGCGCGGAACAAGATCGCATTTATTCATAACATTTATAACGGGTTTGTCGCCGCATCCGAGTGAAGCGAGCAAATCGTTTGTAACCATAATCTGCTCGTTGCATTCCGCGCTGGACGCATCGCACACATTAAGCACAACATCAGCCCAAAGCGCCTCCTCAAGCGTTGAACGAAAAGCATCCACAAGCTTATGCGGCAAGCGGCGAACAAGACCCACCGTGTCTACAAGCATAACATCCTCGCCGTTTGGCAGGGTGAGCTTTCTTGCCGTGGGATCAAGCGTGGCAAAGAGCTTGTTTTCCTCAAGCACACCGGCATTTGTGAGGCAATTCATAAGGGTTGATTTGCCCACATTTGTGTAACCCACTATGGCAACCGCCTGTGCGCCGTTTTTTTGCCTGCGATCATGCATTGCAAGGCGACGCTTTTCCAGTTTTTGCAAACTTTCGTTTAAATATTGAATTCTGCGCCTGATATGGCGTTTATCCGTTTCAAGCTTTGTTTCGCCGGGTCCCCTTGTGCCGATCCCGCCGCCGAGCCTTGAAAGCGACGCACCTTTACCCGTAAGTCGCGGAAGTGAATATTTAAGCTGAGCCAGTTCAACCTGTATTTTGCCCTCTGCAGAGCGCGCTCGCTGCGCGAAAATATCAAGAATCAGCATTGTGCGATCCACAACGCGTGCATTTGCCGCATCCTCGATATTTCTTGCCTGCACGGGAGTTAATTCGCCGTCCGCAATCACAAGTTCAATTTCGTTTGCCGCACAAAATTCGCGAATTTCGTCAAGCCTGCCGCTGCCCACATATGAAGCGGCAGACGGTGCCTCGCGCTTTTGAATCATAATGCCTGCAACCTCCGCTCCTGCGGTTTTTGCAAGCTCGACAAGCTCGTTTGCGGATATTTCGGCGTCAAAATCGCCTGTATCCACCGATATCAAAAGTGCGCGTTCATATTCGTTTTCTTTTTTAATTTGAGTAAGCTTTGAAGCCAATTTTTTACCTCTTTAAATTCAATCGGTGCCGTTCACGATTGCCTGAAGCACTTTGTTTGCCATGGGGCCTGCGGTTTGCGAACCGGAATTTCCTTTTTCGGCAACAACAACAAAGGCATAGGGATTTTCGTCATCATCCATAAAGCCCACAAACCAAGCTGTGTTGTGAGCATCAACGCTGTCTATTTGAGCGGTGCCGGATTTTGCGCAAAGATTAAGTCCCTTATATTTATTATCGCCGTATTGGGTTTTAACATTATTGCGCATTAAATCCTTCATCTGTGAAGCAATATCACTGCTGAGAAGCTGAGTTTCGGCAGCATCGCGTGTAAATTTAATTGTTTTGCCTGCTTGATTTTCAAACCTATCCACAATATTAAACGGAACTGCTTTTCCGTCGTTTGCAATTGCGCACATAAGGCGAAGCATGGCGGCAGGGCACACAAGCGTTTGACCCTGACCGATACCCGTCCACCCTGTTGTAGCGTCCGCGTCACCGGCTTTAAGATAAAATCTGCCCTTTGCCGAATTTATTTGACCGCTTACAGTTACAGAGGAGGTTAAGCCAAGGCTTTCCACCGTGTTCGCAAGCTTTTCGGGTCCGATCTCTATTGCAATTTGGCTGAATGTGATATTGCAGCTTTTTGCAAGCGCGGTTTCAAAATCCACCTTACCGTGGCGAGCGTTGCAAATAATATTATCTTCTTCAACTCCGTCAACATCATAAACCTTGTTGCACTGCCATTTGCGGTTATATATATCGCTGCCGATATTCTGAAGTGCACTGATTGAGGTAACAATTTTGAATGTGGAGCCGGGAGTGTAAAGGCCGGTTAAAAATCTGTTTATATAAACGCCCTCGTATTCATCCGAGGAATCCATATTATACGGCACATTGTTAACATCGTAGCTCGGCTTTGAAACCATGCACACGATATCGCCTGTTTTATAGTTTACAACGGCAATTGTGCCTTTTTTATCGCCGAGTGCATCGTAGGCGATTTTATTTATTTCACTGTCAACCGTTAAAACAAGGTCGTTGCCTGCGCCGTATTTATCAATATTATAAACGCCGTTCACAACATCGTAGCCAACAAGCTGTTTTTCAAATACTGTTTGCACACCGGTGGAAATAAATCCGCGTGTGTCGCCAACCAAATGCAGGGTTGAAAGGCGTATTTCCTTATCATCGCTGTAAACGCGTTCGCCGTCCTTCGATTCGGAAAGCACAACGCCGTTTTTATCCTTGATTTTTCCGGCGGCAATCAATTGCCCGTCGCTGTAAACATGGCGGTTATAATTTTTCATAACCCAGGTTGAGCCGTCCGTAACAAGGCTGAAGGTTAAAAATGCAATACCGCAAATAAAAAGTGCGCAAAGCACCCAAAGGAATATGCCTCTTTTGGTTATCATTTTCATTTCTTTTTTGCACCCCCAAGATAATTATAGGTGCGCACATCGGACGCCTTAACATAAGCAAGCACTGCCCAGCAACAAATCATTGAAGAGCCGCCCTGGCTCACAAACGGCAAGGTTACGCCGGTTAGCGGGAGCACATCCGTTATGCCGAAAATATTAAGTCCCGTTTGAAACAGCAGCATAGCTGCGCCTGCAACAGCGGCAATTGAATAAAAGGTGGAGCGCGAAGCTATTGAATTAACAAGTGCCGAAACAGCTATTGCCACAAAAGCAAGCACCAAAAGCACGCCGAAAACGAAGCCCCATTCCTCGCATATAACACCGAAAATAAGATCCGTTGAGGCGGCAAAAACACGGCGTGTGTAGCCGTTTCCGATTCCGAGCCCGAAAAGCCCGCCCGAGGCAATACCAACCAAGGTTCTTGTTTGCTGATAGCCGCTTGCGTTGTAGTATTCCTTTTCCCACACATGGCGGTAAACGGCAAATCGCTTTGTAACATACGCCTTGTATTTAATAACGATTCCTGCGCCGAGAACGGCAGACGCCACGGCGGCGATAATTGTTTTAATATCACCGGAGGTCATAAACGCAATAATCAAAAAGGTGATGAAAAACACAAGCGCGGTGCCGAAATCCTTAATCAGAATAAGCGAGCCCACACAGGCAACGGAAAACGCAATATATGCAAAAATATTTTTGCTTGTTTGAATTTTCTCAAGCGTTGCTGCGCCAACGAATATAAATGCTATTTTAACAAATTCCGAGGGCTGCAGGGTTATTCCGGCAATTTTTATCCAGTTTCTTGCTCCGTTGGTGGTTTCTGCGATAACAAGATTTACAATCAAAAGCAAAATAGCTCCGATTGCAACGGGCAGCCTGAGTTTCATGCAAAGATCCACATTGCCCATTAAAAATACCATTACTATATAAACTATAACGCCGGCAACAATCATAAGACTTTGCTTTATTGCCGACTCCGCATTCATTGAGCCGATTGTGGCAACCCCCACGGAGCACAGAAAAAACGCAATTATTTCCAACTCGAAATTCCGCCTGTGCATTGCGGTGTAAAAAAACACAAGATAAACCCATTCAACGGCAATCAAAATCCCCATTGCCGCCATTACCTTGATTTCAAATTCATCGCCGGCATTTGCCGCGCAAAATGAAACGGCAAGCTGAAATAGGGTTAAAAATGCCGTCATCAGGAAATTATTTATCGGCTTTATTTTGGGAAGCCGTTTTTGCTTGCTTTTTGCCATTTGCCCCACCTCACTTTTCGTAGAAAACGAACACTCTGTCGCCGAAAGTGACGGTGTCCTCATCAAAAATCAGCTGAGTTTGATTTATATATCTGCCGTTCAACTTTGTGCCGTTGTGCGAATCAAGGTCACAAAGTGCCCAGCCCTTTGTTGTTTTGTAAATCCTGGCATGCTCGGAGGATACCGTGTCAGATAAAATTCTGATATCGCATTGCTCGCCTCTGCCGATAAGCACATCGTTTCGCTTTAAATAAACCGGCTTACGGCTTTTAACATCCACCAAAACGGCATAGGCAATATTTCCGCCTGCGCTGCTGCGGATTTGCTGCTTTGTTTTGCTTGAAATTGCATCCGCACACTGAAAGCGAAGCGGCACGGTGCCGATGGAAATAAGATCGCCGTCCTCAATAACGGCTTTACCGTCTATCTTTTCGCCGTTCACCAAAATGCCCGTTCTTGAAAAAGTGTCCGTAACAACCCAATCTCTTTTCTTTTTCGCAATCACGGCATGAAAACGCGAAACAGTGGGAAGCGGCAGCACAATATCGTTTGCCTTTGATTTACCGACGGAGGTTTCCCAGTGGTTTATTTCAATCACCGCACCGTTATTTTCGTCCGTAAGCTGAGCCATTTTATGCACTCTGGGTCTGTTTCTGAAAAGCGAAATCACGCAGGTGAACAGCACTGTAACCGCCGATGCCGGCAGCGCATAGCGCATAACGGCTGTTAAAACCGAAAGTAAATTATCCAAAAAACTCACAAGCCTTTCTTAATGAAATATAATATAAAGCACCGTCATGGTTTGATATGCAGATAAGCTGTGCCAAGCGCATAAAACCGCAATAAAAAATATTGGTTCATTATAAGAATATATTTAATAATATAAAAAGTCAAGTTTCGGTTGAATTATTTTACAATTCAGTTTATACTCAATCTATACAGTTCGGTATTTAAATTTTATTTATAAGGGGTAAAATTATGAGCATTACTGAAAATTTATTCGGAAAGCTTCCGAGCGGCGAAGAAATTTTTCTTTACACAATCACAAACAAAAGTGGCGCACATGTTTCGATTCAAACGCTCGGTGCAGGAATCCAGTCGGTTTTCGTGCCCGATAAAAACGGTATCTTCGGCGATGTGGTGCTGGGCTTTGACGAGCCGAAATATTACACCGATCCGGATTTGGGCTACCAGGGTCTTGTTGTGGGCAGAGTTGCAAACAGAATAAGAGACGCCAAATTCAAAATAGACGGCAAGGAATATCACACACCGAACAATCAGGGAAACTGGACTCTTCACAGCGGCGGCAGATTCAGCTTTACACCGTGGGAAATTGAAAGCAAAAACGATGACGAAAATAGCATAACGCTTAAAAGATTTTCGCCAAACGGAGAGGACGGTTTCCCCGGAAATTTCACAATGACGGTGAAATACACTTTCACGGAAGATAACATTCTGCGCATTGAATACGGCATTTTGAGCGACGAAAAAACCGTTGCCGCACCTACAAACCATGCATATTTCAATCTTTCGGGCAAAACAGAAGGCACGATTGAAAATCATTATCTTAAAATCAATGCCGCAAAATTTACCGAAACGGACGACGATCAATTGCCAACCGGAGAACTCGGCGAACTTGCCGGCACGATGATGGATTTTGCCGAAATACACAAAATAGGCGACAAAATAGATGAGCCATTCAGAGCTATTATTGACGGTATCGGATACGACAACAATTATTGTCTTTCTAAAAATCCGCGCGATTTCACTCAAGCCGCCGTGCTTTATGATGAAGAAAGCGGCAGGAAAATGGAGGTTTACACCGATTTGCCCGGTGTGCAGCTTTATTGCGGCGGCTGGCTGAAGAAAGACGGCAATCCCGGCAAAAAATCAAACGGCAATGTAACCTTCAGAAGAGGCGTGGCGCTTGAAACGCAGTTTTATCCGGACAGCGTTAATCACCCCTGTGAATTTCCGTTTTCCTATGTTGAGCCTAACAAGGAATTTAAAACCGTAACGGAATTTCGCTTTTCCGTTAAATAAATCGCGCTCCGTAACTGGCGCTTAAAACGCCGCAGAAAGTGCTCGGCAAAACAGAGCGCAGAACGGCATACCCCCCCGATTAAACGCAAGCGCCAAACGGCGCAAAATATAAATAATAAAACAAAAAGGAACGGCGAAAATGCGAGCCTTATTTAGCAAGCTTTCGCCGTTCCTCTTTTATTTTCCGCTTATCTGCCGCGGGTGACTCTGTACCACACAACATCGGCAAACCGCATAGACTCAAATGTGCAGAATAAGTCAACTTTTGTTATGAATTTTTTGAAGCATAAAAAAAGAAGTGCCGCTGACTTGCGACACTTCTGAATAACTGATATTAAATTGTAAAAGATATTAATCTGTCTCTATTTTGCCTTCGGCAAAATCTATTTCCTGCTTAATGCTTTTAATATAATCATCATAAGTAACAGATGACTGCATTAGCTCCGATTTAAATTTTTCCTGTTTGAATTTTTCAGGGGAAATATCAGAAAGTTTAGAACGCCAAATTGAAATTAAAGCTGTACTTTGCGTTTCAGCAATTACATCTTCAAATATGGAACTGAGCCAATAAAATTCTTCTAACGTGCATTCGCTCTCAAAAAAGCTAATAGTATCAATTACATTCTCAGAAAGAATTGTTGTCATCTCTTTCCAGCATTTCTCTGTTGCAAAATCATCATTAGCATCAAGCGAAATATACTGAGTAATAACTTCTCTAAGTTTTTGAATATTCATATCATCTTCTCCGAGTTTCAAAACCTGTTAGCAGTCTACCCATTCGATTTCCTGCTCAACTTGCCAAAAAGTCTTTCCATTAAAGATAGGAGCTTCCTGAAACTCTTCTTGCCCTTCGCTAAGAGATTGTCCGTTATATTCCCAAACATAATCATCTTTTGCAGGTTCACATTGAAACACTTCCATATGTACCTTGCTTTCAACTACATACCCCTGAAACCAGTACTTAACCTTGTCATAAATAAAAACAATATCCTGACAGGTATATATAGTATCTATGAACTCGTTAGGATTTCCGTTAATCATTTTCAACTTACCTCTTATTCAATCAATTCGATAATAATAATGATTAATAAATCACTGTTACTGTAATATCTTTCTCAATTTCTAAAAAGGATTTTCCGTCAAAGCACTTGTCCGAAAGAACAGCATCAATGACAGCTTGTGGAATATCCCCCCATCGCCAATTTCATGTTTACATATACATTTTGCAGAATCCGGCGTGCAATCCCAAATCACAAGATATGCTTTACCTTCATTAACTTCCGGTTGCAAAACATAGGTTGTGCCTTTATATTCAAATTCTGCTTCATGGCAATGAGAGATTAATTCTTGCAATTCATCCATTTTAATTCCATTCATCACTTAACCCCCTTAAATAATTTTCTATATTTTTCATAGAGTGCATCACCGGGATGAAGAATGTCTGGCGTCTTACTACGCTTTCCGTCTGTAAAATAATGTACATGGAGCGACTTCTTGCCATCATGAACACCATAATCTATATCAAATCTTGGTATTCGGTTTTCTGCGAACACTCTTAATTGGTCAAAATCTCCATTCTTTCTGTAAAGCAAGTAAGATGTTCCCGGTGTATTTGACCTTTCCGGCAAGCTTCTACTGGAATTAGAGTTTTTAAGTTCTAAAACCTTTATTCCATCCACATAATCTACTGTGTGCCATCTTGCCGGTGTTGAAAAACCACCACTTTCTAAGAAAGAGCCTCTACTTCCCATTATTAGCACGCTCCTTCCATCTTTGCGAAAAACATGGATAATATATTACATTTATATTGATAAATGGAAACAAGAGGATATGATAGCTGATAAAATCAAGTTGCCTGTGCTTCCGACAGGAGAAATTGATTGGAAATATATGGAACAATACATGCAGAATATCTTAAATGAAGTTGAAAGCAGTATTGAAAATTTGAGCCAAATAATTTGAGCCAAATAAAGAATAACAAAGAAAACATTGATATAAAAAAATGGAAAGAGTTCGCTGTTGGAGAGATTTTTCCTAATATGGTTAAGCCATCTGTGTTACATATGCGTCAGGTTGTTGAGGATGGTGATGGAATCCGATATGTTGTACGAAATAAATTTAACAACGGAATTAAATGCCGTGTACATCCAGTAGATGATGTGGAACCAAGTCCTGCTGGTGTTATTACATGGGGAGCGGAAAATGCATCTTTCTTCTATCAAGAAGAACCTTTTTTATCAGGACGTGATATTTATTATGTCGATACAAGAGAATATAGTGCAAACGTATGTAGATTTCTTGCTACATGTTTGCAAACGGTTGTGTTTAAATATCCGTATAATTTTGGACTTTTTCCTGAACTTCTGAAGGATGAACGTATTATGTTGCCTGTAGATAACAATGGAAATCCTGATTATGCATATATGGAATCCTATATGAAAAGCGTGATGGATTCTGCTAAAAGTGAGATTGAAAAGTTTGAATCATTGGATTTTTCTTTGTGAAAAATAAAATGATATGAAGACTATCTTCTTGAAGCAAAATCTGTTATATTTACATTGAACAATTAAATAAAAAAGTTCACGAGAGAATGTCCGATATGAAAAAAATATCTACGCAGTACGGTGTAGAAAACCGAATTGTTTACGGACGCACAGCTTCTGGCAGAAGCGTATTCTGAAATAAAAATACGTGAGAGACGCAGCGGTGAACAGATGATGGAAACTTATTGTTTTTTGATTCTGTTTGCCGCTTTTTTGTTACAAAATTTTATAGAAAGTAGAGGTAAATTTTCATGAGTAAAAAAGATGAATTATTAAATTATTTGAGCGAGGACGAAAGAAAAGCTTACAAAGAATTTGAAGCAAAGCTGAAAGCAAAAAGAGATATTGCTGTAAAGAGACAGAAGAAAGAAATCAACTTCTGGAAAGAAATTGATGAACGTGAGGAAGAAGTTTATCAGCACATTCTTAAAAATCGCAAAGCGAGAAATGCGGAGCATGAATCAACACCTGTTCAGACACAAATTTCACATCAGGAAGAATCTGTTCCAGCTGAAAATTTTGATGAACAGGAGAGCGAAAATGTTACAAATTTATTTTATGGACAGAATCAGTAAAGAATATTTTTGCAAGCCCCGCAGGGTCGGGGTAAGTCCAGAAAGGGGCAGACAGCCCCTTCTGGCGAAAGAAAACCTTTGATGCGAAGCGTCAAAGGTTGTATTGAGCAAGCTTGGCATAGACAAGCTTGGGGGACAAAACCTATGAAAAAAGAAATATTACAGGAAGGAGATGGATAAGATGGCTGAAACAATGACAGTATCATCTGCTCAGGGAAGAACAGCAGAATGGCATTCATAACTGTGCAGAATGAATTTTCACGATGAAACAAAAAAGCAGGTACAACCTAAATCATACCTGCTCAAAGAAACATATTTTTATTAATCGGCGGGAAGCAAGTACTTCCCGCTTAAATTATTTATCAACCGATTTTGAATTTGCATATATTTGCTGCATTTTTTCATCCGAATAATGCAAATCCAAAAACTGCTCTATTTTATTTGACGGTGCCACGCCGGCGTCCCTTTGATTCATTCGGAATGCCGCGGAGCCTGAAAGAGCGCAATCAAAAACGAAAAATGCAATAAACGCCCACACGATAATCCGCTCGTGCGGCAAATGCACCGAAGCGAAAATTTTGCCCATAAACGGAATCATAATTTTAACCCAGAAAACACCGAGAACGCCCCAAAACAGCGAATAAAGCAGGCAAACCCTGCCGTTTATGTTGAGCGGCACATTGCTGTAATCCCACGCAACCGTGCCAAACAAAATCTCCTGCCCAAGAGAGCATATATATTCGACGGCAGTGCCGCTTACAAAAGCAGCCAAAAAGATTTTCCAAATCTGTGCATTTTCAAAATGCACCAAAAGCAGCGTTAAAAGCACCGCACCCATGCCGTAAGCAACACTTAAATGCCCCAGCACAAGCGATTTGCGGCTTTCTATAAACCCATGCTTAATAAGGCACCAAAGGGTTTCCACCAAATAGCCGGTATAGCAACTGGCAATAAAGATCCAAACATACTGGAAAAAGCCAAACTTAATTTTTTCCACAGCTTATCCCTCCCCTTGACTTCACTCACCACTATATAGCTGCAAAGCCAAAACGGCAACACATTTGTTCTTTATTTTATTAACATTTAATTTTTGATTTTACAAAGCAATGACTTTGTAACACAAAAATGAATTTTAATTTACAAGTTCTGCGGGAAGCTCATCAGCCTGCCGGGAGGTAACGAATTCGACTCTGTATTCACCGATTGAATCCGCAACGGAAATCTGCCGATCAAGCGGGCATTCGGAAACATATACCTTATTAAATTCACTGTTTTTGAACGCTGAAAAATCGATACCTTCAGAATAATCAAGAATTAAATTAAAAACATCAGCCGACGGTAAATTTCCTGTATCGCTTAAAGGATTGCCATGCAAGTTCAAAAACGAATATGATACAGCAGCTAATGAAGCCTCGGAAATATTATTGCCGCTTAAATCCATATACACCGAGTTCTTGCTCCATATTCCGGAAAACGCAGACATATCGGAAATGTCATTTCCCCCGAGATTTACATACTCCAGCGATTTAGAGTCTTTCAGCATAGCTATATCATCAACAGCATTGTTTTGCACCGATATTTTCTTAAGCGCAGATTTATTTGCAAGTGCGGAAATTGAATTTATAGAATTATCATCCAAATATACATTCTCAAGCAGTGTGCAATCGGCAAGTGCCGAAATATCAACAATCTCATTGTTACTTAAGTAAACATTTGTAAGCGTTGAGGCGGATTTCGCAAAAACGGATATATCGACAAGCT
Organism: Clostridium sp. AF37-5; assembly: GCA_963625835.1. GTDB lineage: Bacteria > Bacillota > Clostridia > Oscillospirales > Acutalibacteraceae > Eubacterium_R. The sequence goes on from CAVFVA010000011.1 coordinate 30,512, forward strand.
TGTTAGAACTTAAATGAACAGAATTCAAAACCGTGCAATTTTCGATTCCGTTCAAAGATGATATCTCGTTTTCGGCAGCCTTAAGATATGCCAATTTAATAGAATGTTCAAGACCGCTTAAATCAGCAAGCTTGTTTCCAGACACTTCAACACTTTGCAACTTTTCGCACGCAGAAAGTGCCGAAAGTGATTCAATCCCGTTATCTTTTAACGAAAGTTCTTCCAAATCCGATGAAGCCGCAAGAAACGAGATGTCGTAGACTTCGGCATTGTCTGCACTGAAATCTCTGAAATTAAACTCGGAAAGCACACTGTAATCCTTAATCGAGTTGCCACTTACATTAAGGCTTTTTAATTTATCCTTTGCGGCACTCAACTTCGAGATATCCGTTATTTGATTATTACTTAAATCAATGCTAGTGAAATTCGGATTAATCGATTTGGCTTTTGCGAATTGTGCATCGTCAATATTACAATCGGAAAGCGAAAGTGAAGACAAATTCATTGCAGCAAGTTCTGCAAAACCGCTATCGGGCAAGGTGCACCCGTTCAACGAAACAAAATTTAATTTTTCAAGCGATTTCATTTTGCTGATATCGTCTTGCGTTATTTCAACTTTATCATATATTATTACCGATGAAGTGCTTGCCTTAAATTTCGAGCCGCCGATTTCAACCTTTTTGGAAAAAGTGCCGGAAATTGCAACAGTCGTTAAAATCAAAGCGGCAATAATTGCGACAATCACAATCATAATACCTTTTTTGCCGTTTGATTTTGCAACTGTGCTTTTTTGCGATTTATTCTTTTTTGCACATTTTGTTTTTAATTCGCTTTTTTGCGGTGTTTGCACGGCATTTTGCTTTGCGGGCTGTTCTTTTGTTTTTTCGGTTTGCACCTGCCCGACAGATTCCGTTTTTTCGATTTTTGCATAAAAATCCGAATTCAAGTCATCATGCACGCCCAAAATTGCTTTGATTTCGGAAAGCATTTTTTCAATGGCTTTTAATTTATTTTGGTATGCATTATATCTTTGCACATTGGTTAAATAAAAATTAAAATCATCCTGAAGTGCACAATCGTCAATTGCAAAAGGCATAACGATTTTGTTTTCGTTTATAGCCTGATCAAGTTCTTTGGGCACCCATTTGGATTTTTGTGCATTTTTTGAAAGAATAAGCACAAACACCGTGCAATTTTTGATTGCCTGCGGAATTTCGGATGCATAATTCGAGCCGCCGCGAATACACATAGGCGCCATCCAGCATGAAATTCCGTTTTTTTCCAAAACGGATTTAACCCAATTTGCATCATCAAATTCCTCTGACTTATAACTAATAAAAACTTGTTTTATTTCTTTCATTTGCATTTCCTCAAAGCCGAACCAGCTTTTCAAACTCCTTGTTGCCTGCCACAAGCCTGTTATAAAGTTCATACCCTATATCGGTGCCGAGTTTTGCTTTTTGACTCAGCCACTTCTTAACTTCGTCATTGCCGAATTTTTCGGGATAAGCACGGCAATATTCACAAAAAGTATAAACGGTTTGGATTAAATTCAAATCCCTTGCAACGCGCGAATTGATATTCAAGCCGTTATAATATCCCGTCCAAACATTATAATAATAAGTTAGATTTGCAATTCCCGGATATGTGCCTTTTAAGAACAGTTTTTTCAAAACTTCGTTTTGCATTTTCAATTCTTTTTGCGGCTCAACTAAATTTATTTGTTGATCGCCGAGTGCGGATTCCGCCAAATCATGAACCAAAAGCATATCAAGAATTTCTTTCTTACTGTACCCATCGGCATCATATTCCTCCGGTAAAAACATCATTGCCATAAGCCAAACATTGTATGTATGTTCACTCACGCTTTCGGGATCGCCTATTCCGTAATCAACCCATTGCTTCCTTTTTACATCGCGCAAATTTTTGAATTTGTTATAAACGGAAGGGGCAATATCCAAATGTCCCGTTTCGGAATACTGTGCAAAATCCTCTTCCACTCCGGCAAAGTAAGCCATGAGTTTGCCCGAAACAACATTTTGCGGTCGTGTTTTATAAATTTGCAGATATTTTTCAGCCAAAACAATATATTTGCCAAGATCATATTTCAGCTCATTTTTATTTGCCTGTGTTCTGACCTGAAGCATTGTAAGCAGCGTTAGCAAATCGGGTTCGACAAAGCCGTTTCCTTTCATATCAAGTGCGGATTCTATTCTGCCGTTCAAAATTTTTATAACCTGCTCGCCAAGACGCAGGTCGCCGTCTGTGCAATAAGAATCGTGTGCCGCGATTTGATAATCGTTTCCGAAATATTCTATTGCCGCACCCCTGTTTATTGCATTTGCCACATCGTTAATAACAATCATGCACAAATATTCATCAAGAATTTTTTCCTGATTTTGATGAAGCAATCCCATTGAAACGGCTCTGAACAAAAAATGATTGTCGCAGTTTTCCTGAGTCATTCTGTTATTCGTTTTTATGGCTTTTTTCAGTTTTTCAAATTCCGAAAGCAAAAACGGCACAGCTTTATCGACAAGCTGCCTGTAAGAAAGCCTGCCAAGCCAATATGCTCCGTTACTTTTTTGTAAAACATCAAAATCGTTATAATTTGATACAACAAAGCTTTCTATTGTTTCCTGCAAATAATAGTTTGCACTTATAAACGAAGCAACAAAGTGATTGCTCATTGAGGTAAGCACCGTTCGGAAAAAAGCACAATTTTCACCGTGCTTATACTTTTCGATTTTTTTAATAAAATAATATGCTATTAAAAATTCCAAATATGTGCCGTGCTTATGCGGAAGTGACCACATGGCACCGTTATACTCGGCAGTATTCACATTATAAGCTTCATCAAACACATATTCAAAAAGTTCTTGTGCAACACCGAACAGCCGTTCCTCGTCGCCGTATAATTCCGACAATGCCAGCTTTTCATACATATCATAAAGGCTTATATTGGAAATATCGTATGTAACCCGCATTTCCTTTATCACGAGCCTTACAAGAAATATATCCGCCGTCGTAAACTTTAGCCCTTTCATTGCGGAATAAACAGCTGAGCAGTCAATTTCGTAATCGTATATTCCGCAGATAGCGTCTATCACAAAATTGCAGGTATCTCTGTCATCAATAGGAACGGAATTGGTTATAATTGTGTATCCGTTACCGTCGCCCAAAATAGGAATAACTCTTTTTAACCTTGCTTTATTTTTTATAAGCCCGGTGTCAACAGTTGTTATTCTGTTAAATTTACCGTATTTTTGCCACAGTTCAAGCACAACATTCTCGGGCGCGATTTTTGACACATTATGTTCCCTGATTGCCTCTATAAAGAGTACGGGCTTAATATTTTTATCGGAATCGACAAAATCAAAAAGTTCTTTAAATTCCTTTGCCAAAATATCACGCATTTGCGAATAAACATCAACTGGGTTATACGGCAGCTTTTCATAAAAGCTTGCAGAAACATAAAAAGGCAAATAATCGCTTTTTCCGCTTTCAAAATTTTGCAACATTTTATAGAAAGCGAATTGCAGCAGCATATTTTTTGCCGACCCCGGCATTCCCTTTACCGTGATTGATTTGTTGGAAGACGTTGAAATTTCATCAACAATCAAATCAACAAGATTGCCGCATTGTATTTCATCATTAAATTTATAGCACCGCATTGTGTGCGAAAAAAGTTGCTGTGCATATGCTTTCGTTTTTGAATACGATTCGGGCGTTGACAATTTATTATAAAGATTATAAGGATATTTTTTGCTTTTTTCCGCTATTATATCTGCGATTTCTTTTCTGCTTAAATTGGTTTTTTTGTTTAAAGATTGCGAAACGGCAAGTCTGTCGGGAACAATCTGATTTGACGTGTTTTCAACATTTGAATTTTGTTGTTCTGCACTCTTTTGCAAAATTTCGCAAATCGTTTTTTTTAGTACAGACAGCCCTTCGTTTAAATCAAGATGCGCCTCAATCCAATGCTTTCTTCCGAGGAAATACAAATATTCATCCGTAAACTCAAAATCCTGGAGTTTAAACGGAATAATTGTGCATTTATTATCAAAAGCAAGGCTCACTTCATTGCTTACATGACCCGAAGCATTTGTGTTTTCCGAAGCGAGCAGAACCAATATGGAACAGTTTTTTATTGCACTCACAATTTGGCTTGCATAATTGCTGCCGGCGACTACATTGCGTGGAGCCATCCAGCATTCTATCCCGTTGCTTTCAAGATATTCACACACTTTAACCGCTGTATCAACTTCTTTTGAGGAATAACTTATAAAAACCTTATGCACCATAACTTTTCACAAAGCCTTTCTGTGTTTCTGTTGTTATAAAATACAGTCTTTCTTACGGCAAAATATAAAAATCAATCATCGTCCTTACACTTATCCGCCTCATTTAATTTATCGAACTCAACAAGGCAATTGTGTTGCTTTGCCAAATCGTTTCTTACGGGCGAATATGTATAACCGTCTGCACGCATATAAGCATTCCATCGCATATGTTCAAGCACCCGAATAGCATTGAGTTCCGATTCGGTTCGATCTCCGACGGCTTTTTCTATGCCCGGAATACGGCAATATTCTTTCATTTTTCTGTGAATTGCACTTGCAACGGACGAAGAATAATTATATTCAAATTTCCAAAATTCTTCTTCTTTGCCCCATTTAAGATGCCTTTTTAAAGCTTCGGATTCAACATCGGAATTAAATATAACTTCTTCCGAATAAGATTTCTCCGTGCTACCGATAAAATCAATCATTAAATCCTGATTTTTGAAATTAACAAGCTTATCAATATTTTTAACAAAGCTTGAATTATAAACAACGGCATCAATGGCGGGATACAAATTCCTTTTGGCAAATATTGTTCGCAATTTCAATGCCGCTTTAATGTTTAACTCATCGCTGCCCAAAGAGATCAGAATATATGTTACGCACGGCAAAGCATAAGCTATTTCATCAAATTCATTAGTAAAAGCATCTGTTTGAGAATAAAAATCAATTTTATAATGCGCTTCGCCCGGTGTTGAAAAATCGCCGTTATGCTTTTCGGAAAGCAATTCAGGGCAAAGAGACTTAAACCTGCTTTCGGAGCTTGGATTTTTATCAAAGGCATTAACAAAAAGCTTATATCCGTTCATTTGGCAAAACCACGGAAGGCATTTTGTCATTTCCGTGCCGTAAGCACCCATTCCGATAATCATTGCCGAAATGATTTTGTCCTGTTCACCTTTCATACAAAGTGCGTCATCAAAAATCCTGCCGCCGTTATCAAAAAGTGTTCTGAATATCAATGCCTGTTCCTCATTTATTCGGCGAACTTTAATTTTTCCGCAATCCGCTCCGCTTATAACAATTTTGCTTTGCTCGCTTTGCGAAAAAATATAAAGCCTGACATTGTCCTTGTTTTTATAACGGTTTATAATTGAAAGTGATTGAGTTATATTTTCGGAATCGTTCTTACCTGTTATAAGGAACACCAATTCTTTTTTGCCGCCGTGAAAGCCGAAATTAAGTTTTGATATATCCTCTTTAAAACACACGGCACCTAATTTTTTTGCCGAATCGACAAGTTCATAATTTTCTTCTTCGTTTCTTTCAAAAACATCTGTAAACACAATAATTCTTTTTTTGTTTTTTTTAC
>CAVFVA010000011.1:36176-42953 GCA_963625835.1 Clostridium sp. AF37-5
AAGGTCCTTGGCAAGGATAAGTGATTTTTCATTTAACTCGGAAAAAACATACATTTCCGAATTTTTGTTTACTATGAGCTTTTGGTAAGCAAAAACATTTTTAAAAAAGGATGCCACAATTCCGAATGTGAGCAAAGGCGCAGCCACAAACAATATAGCTGCAAGAACCGTATATGCCTCATAAATCGGTAAATCATGCGGCACATAATCGGTTATAATATCAAACTCTCCGTCTACTATAAAAATTCTTATTGTGTTGTGCACAGAAAGTAAAAATGTTTTTAAAATTCTGATTTTATCGTCACTGAATATGCAGTAATATATAGGAACAAACAGTGCCGCGGCGGAAGAAAACGCCGCAGCGGCACAGCAATAGAAGGGGCTTTTCGGCTCTTTCCTTTTTTTATTTTTCCATAAATCAATCGAAATCGCAACACCGACGCAAAGCACTGCCAACGATGCAATAAAAAAAAATTCAAAAAGCATATTTATGTTTCCTTTTAATTAACAACAATCTCAACAACATTCATATCGTCATATGCACAATATGCATATGACAAATTACTGTCTAATCCGTTATCGGAAATAATTTTGCGTACGGCGCTGCCGTTTTCGGCATATGACAAAGCATTTTCCTTTGCCTGTGCGGAATTCATTTTAAATTCAATTTGATCAAGCTTGTTGTTTTTATAAAATTGCAAAGCCTGTTCAAATTCCGAATCGCCGATGCTCGAAAAACTCAGCTTGTTATAGACATAATAGTTATAGGCATTGGCATTGCAAATCGGAGGACTTATATAATCATCCGTAACTCGGCTTATATACATTTCCTCATCCGTTATGCAAAAATAATTATGGTGCAATTTTTGTTCTCCGCCTACCGGGTCGTCCCAAGTTGCATCCACCTGATAATATTCGCCGCCGAATTCAACAACATTCCATGCGTGTCTTTCGCCGTTTGTACAGGTTCCGGTTACAACAGTACAGGGCACCCCGATTATATCCATAAAATATTTATACATTTTGGAATACCCGTTGCAATTGGATTCGTTTTTCAGAAGAAGCGCATAAATTGATGCTCCGAAATTCTTTTCATTGCCTTTTGCCCAAGTTTGCTCATTGTTATACACGGTGTTTCTTACAATATAATCATGAATCCAAACAGCTTGATCATATTTACCTGCATTTGGCATTTGACCGATGATTTCGGCAACCTTTGCTTCGATTTCTTTTTTATATTGCTTTATTTTGCTTTTGTCGCAATCATAATCAATTGAAATGCTGTATTGCGTTGAATCGCCAAGAGGGATTGCCTGAGATTCAAGACCGCCTTGAGTCCAAAAAATTTCCGGGTGATCCGTCAGAATGAAGCTCGCAAGCAATTGATTGAAAATATCACCCAACGCCGATGCCCGTTCTTCCGAATACGGCTGATTATCTGTGAATTCAAAGCTTTTTTCTTTTGAAACCGCCTGATACAAATCATCATACAGCTTTTTTCCGTAATCATTCAAATTGTCACGGCACTTGATTTTGTGATTATCCGCCGTTAAATCGTTTATTGAATTGAGTTTCAAATCGGATAAATCTGTATTATTCGGTTTTTCTTCCTCATTATCATCGGTAAATACAGACTCATCATCTGCCACTGCCGAGGTGCTTTCTGCCGAAACAGCTGCCGCCTTATTATTTCCTCCGAGTGCAATATCGGCTCCGACCGAAAAAACCGTGCCTGTTATTATTGCAATCACAAGAACAATTGCAATCGTAATTTCTTTAACAGGCATATTTCCAGATTTTGAATAACTGTTGCCGTAATTATTCATATCAAACCTCAAATCAATTTATAAAAGAGCGGCATCAAATAAAAGCATATTTTTATATGATTAAATATCGTGAAGCGGCATATCAGCATCGTAAAAAGGAGTTACTATATCCACATTAACACCGCGCGATAAATCATACTCTGCCAGATACAGTTTTAATCCAAAGCCATATTCATCTTCTCTTTGCAGTGTAGCGCATAATTCGCGATATGCTCTTTCGGGTTCGTTAATGAAATACAAATATTGAATTTCCACCCATTTTGCCATGCCTTCGTATATGCATTTTTCCAACTTCTTGCCGTATTTTTTTATGATGCTTTTTCTATTCCAATTCACATATTGCCAAATATGTGTCAGCTCGTGAGCAATTGTTGCCACGGCATTTAAATACGGAGATTGGTTTTCAACATAAAGGCGATAAACACCTTTTTCGTTTATCGCAACACCGAGAACTCTGCCATCAAACCCCGGGGTAGGAGTAAAATTCATATGCAGCTTTCTGGCAAGTTTTCTGGCGTCCATTGTTTTAACATCCACGGATGCCAAAATTTTTATTCCGAACATAGCTTCCATATTTTTCCTGACTTCCAGGAAAGCTTCTTTAAACTCATCCACGGTTTTAAGAACGGTGTTTGAACATTCATTGCAGCGTTCGCGTCCGTCTGCTATAATCTCGTATTCAACCCCGGTGAGCTCTGCGCCGCAGAAATCGCAATATCTGCAATTGTCCTTGTGCGGATCATATGCCAACTCGAACACAAGTGATTCCATGACTCTTTCGCGCGCCTGAGTAAGCGAATTATCGGAAAAACCACTTTTTTTCAAATAATCAAAAGTTTCATCAACCGAAATAAAATCAAGATCTTCATCAAACCCATAATGTAAAAACTGTTCTTTCACATACGGTGATTCAACATATTCAGACTCCTGTTCATTGGTTTTGACCTCATTTTGATTATCTGTTTCCGTTTCCTTGCTTTCAGGATTTTTCGGCTCCGAATCCTCCGCTTTAAGCCCATCAGTTTCCGATTTCGGATCGTCCGATTTTTCGTCTTCGGTTTCTTTTACGATGTCATTTTCTTCATCGGAAAGAGTATCGTTGAAAGCGGGTTCGTTTTTTACTTGCCCGTTTTCTTTTTCTTTATCGAGCGAAGCGGCATCGGAAGCCGAATTTGATTTTATGATTTTTTCATCGTTCATTTTCAACAGCCGCCTCACTTTCTTCCTTTATTTGCAATTCTTTTTTCGTGTTTTTTTTCGCTGCCAAATCACCTTCTTCGTCCGGCTTCGGAATTCGTGTTTCCGAATTTCCTGCACCGTTTCGCGCTTTATTACGACCGCGTTTTGGCTTGTCGGCGGGCACTTTTTTCTTATTTTTCTTTTTTTGTCCGAAAAGTTTTTTAAGATCGCGCCTTTTCTTTTTGCCTCTTTTCAAAGATTGCTCAATATCTTCTTTTTTTACATCGATTTGATCCTTGTGGATTTCAACAAATTCCGATTTTTTAGGCACGGGCAAAAGTGCCGCTTTGTACCACTTAAGGAAATCGGTGATGATTTCAAAAAATCGCTTCAGGTTTCTATCTGTTGATGAAATAAGACCCAAATCCAAAATACTATCTTCAAGTATGTAAATACAATTATCACTGCCGTCATTACATTCGGCGGTATATACAATTCCGGGAATTAAATTTGCATCATCGGAAATTTCTGTTACCGCACAAATATAGTTGCAATTCTCCGGATAAGTTGTTTTGAATACTTCATTGAGCAAAATGCAAACAGTAGCTCTTATTTTTTCATTTGTTTGCGGCAAAGTTATTTTCAAAACATTTTTTGAACTATAGTTTCTGACAGGAATATTGCTTATTTGGCGTTTGAATGAATGATTGATATCGCCGTAATCATTCATCAAAATATATCCTTCGGTTTGCACATCAAACGATGCAAAACCGCGCTCGATAACAATATTTCCCATTGTTTTTCTTGAGCCGATTTTTTTATCGCATTCAAACGACGATATATTATAATGCCTGAGTTGCCTGTAATATTCGCGCGAATGAATACTGTCCGCGGCGCGCTTAACTACAACGCCCCTGTCGGCGGCAATGAAGAGCACCTCATAATATTTGCCGCTTATAACAATAAATTGACCCGGCAAATGAGCCTGGTAAACAAGATCCAACAATTTTGCATCAAGATAATGCTTTTCTGATTCCTCATCTTCAATCACATAGTAAGCAGACTTCAAGGTGCCTATGGCAGCATTTATAAAATCACTGTTTGAAATCGTGAATAAATTATTGCGTTCATCAACAAGAGTGGTTTCCGTAACCACAAATTGCGCACATTCATCTTTAAAATACTTAAACACCAAATCATAAACTGTGCTTTTAAGCTCATATTTAGTGCATTTATCCGTGATATCAAGCCCCTCTATATATTGCAGTTCCTTAAGAATTTCTTCTTTCGAAACGAAACCGGAGGAAAGCCTCATCAAAAGCTCAATAATTATATTGCGCTCGGTTCTGGAATAATCGGGGCAAAAAGCCGGAATTGCTTTCGGATCCGTTTCAAATATGGCGGAATTATATTCCATATAATCCCTAAGCATATAGTTTTGCGAAACAACATTTACGAATGTTTCTTGGCGACCGCGAGTAGAAAACTGCCTCGATATTTCAAAGATATTGCAAGCCTCATCCTCAACAACAAGATATTTATAATCTGCTTTATCGGCAGACCACATATTGCTGTTGAAGCGCATTCTTTTTTCAATTTCCTCTTGCTTTGGATTAAGCGAAGCGTATTCGCACAATGTTTGATAATACTGCCCGGAAATCCATTTCATATCCGTTACCGGAAATTTTGAATAAGAATACCATTCCGCAAGCTTAACCTGATTGCGAATGCCGGCAATCATCAGTTCCGTTCCAACACCCAAATATCTTGCAACATTCGGGAATATGCGGTGATTGAGCTGCTCGCTGTCCGCTTTCCAAAGCATATAGGAAATGCGATTTTTTTCTCTGTTTGTTGCCGAAACTTCTTTGATGCTTTGGCGCACGATGTGCGACATTGTATCAACAAGCCCATCGCTGTTTTTATCAATTATATAAAAAGTTGCATTTTTCCTTATTTCGGAAACATACAAAGATATCGAAAGCTGCGATGTGCCCACAAAACAAGAGGGTTCTATCATAACAACCTCCGAAACACCGCTTAAAAATGCCGAATTAAGCGAAATTATGTCTCGATTAAAAATATCCGGCGGCGTAATTATTCCAACCTCACCGTTGAAAGCGTCCTTGGAATTAAGTCTGCCGATTTCCCACATGCCGGGAATGGCGGTTACGCCCAAAAACGACTCGAAAATCCAAGCCGCGACATCCTCCTCTATGCCGTTTTGCCCAAGAATAAACAATATTTTATTTCCTTTGGTTGCGGCTCTGTTAAGCGGCAGGAAAATATAATCCGAAAAATCCTTGTAAAAAGGATTGGCAAAAAGCACACTTTCACCGTTCATAAGGCGATATGTTGCTTCAACATATCCTTCATCAAGCTGCACGCCCTCCTTATTTTTTCGTTCAAAATAAAGATTTGCAATGCGTGCTTCCTGGATATCTATATTTTCATATTTTTTTACTATTTCGCTGTTATTGTGAGCCAAGCGAAATTTAGGCATTTTAGTATCTTGCGCAATAATTCTGTCTCCGAACACCATTGTCAGATACTTTCTCAGCCTGTAATAATTAACCACTTTGAAGCTTGAACCGCCGTCACCGCCGATATCATCGGCAAATTCCATTTCGGCTTTTCCTCCGAGGAAGAAAACTATTTCGCCCAAAATAACAACTATTGCAAAAGGATAAAACACTGCATTAAATCCATGCCAATCGGGGTGAATTCTGCACGCGTTTATCAACACAAGCACTATAATTACGGCAACCGAATAATAAACATTCATCATTGTTCTGAGCGAAAAGTACTTTGCTTTAAGCACATATGCACGGCGGGCATCGCTCCATTCATAGCAAATGCCCGAAGTTGCGTTAAACAGATTTTCGTTTTTCCAAATAGATTTAAATACCGGCAACAATGCTTTTTTAATAATCATAAATGCCGCCAATGCAAGAAAATTTATTATGAAAATCATATAAACTTCCCAATTAACGGTGTTAATAAAATTTGCAATTTTGCGAAAGACCGTTGCAAACTGAGGCTTTTGCTCCGCAAGAATCATAAGCCTTGCAGCCCAATACTTAAGCTTATTCAAAATTTGATCCGACAGCTTATCGGAATAGCATATTGCCGCTATCGAATATATTATTCCGAAAAACACGGAGGCAAATTGATAACCTCTTTCCTCTCGTTTCAAATTGGAGAATTTATACACAGCGCAAAGCAAAGCAAACGGCAAAGAGGAAAGAATCACAGGCAATATATTTTTAATTCCCATTATTCATTCTCCTCCAAAGTGATATTTACCGATTTAATAAATTCATAAGGTGCCAAAAGCTTGCTCGGCACATCGTTCATAAAAATTTTATATTCGCCGGATTTAATTACAAACGAATACAGCGGATTGTTTTCGGGACATTCATCAATCTCAAAATACTTATTCGCCTTTTTTTCGCTGTATTTAACTTCAAAATCAAAAACATTTCCCCAACTTTGGCACATTTGCTCTATCTTTTCGGAATATTCGCAATTTTTGCGCAACATTATTTCTGTTTCAAGCATAAATACATTATTGTTGCAGCGCAAATAATTATTGAACGAATTCATTTTCATAAATGATGAAAATTTTGAAAGAAACAATGTATATTTCGGTGCCAAAGCTTTTGTTTCCCTGACAAGTTCTTTCATAATCTTTTTAAATTGCTTAAAATTTCGCGAAAGCGGTATTCTTAAAATCAAAAGCGTTACGAAGCCTGCCAACGCCATAACAAAC
>CAVFVA010000011.1:42963-45730 GCA_963625835.1 Clostridium sp. AF37-5
TCGGCAATCGTTTGATTGTTTTTTGTAATAAAAGCATTGACTATGTATGGAATAAATCCCGCAAGAACAGCCAAAAATGCCGCAAGTGAGCCGAGAACAACAACAATAACTGGTGAACGCTTTTTCATTGTTTTTTCCGTTTCCTTATCGCTGTTCTTACGCGCTTGCAAATTGCGCTTCTCATATGATGTATCAACAGCGGCAGAACCGAAAATATTCACTTCAAGATTATCGATTTCTTCGTTTAAATCCTCTGTTTGATTTTCATCCAGGTGAATTTTTTCCTCCGTTTCAGCCACAAAAACGCTGTTTTCCTTTGTGGCTCTTACAGCGCGCTTAAGTGCTCTTTTCGGAGCTTTTAAAAAGCTGAATATTCTTGATTCAATAAGCTCTCTTTGAAACTTATATTCAGGCTCGTCGGCACACGGGCAATTCTTTGCCAACCCGAATTTTTTTGTATTCAGATAAAGACCTTCGTCATTTACATCAAATTTAACATTTATATTTGAATTCAAATTTGGCACATCATAATGCTTTTGCTTTATTTGAACACGCATTCTTTCAATTTCTTCAATTCGGAGCGTTGTTGATTTTTTTACATAATGAACGCGTGAATAGATGGTTGAAATTTGATTTTTCAGCACGCTCTTATCTATGTTGCAATCAATATTATAAAGTGTGTCCGGAGAAAGGAAAATCGCATCGGGATCGTTATACGCAAATATTAAAAGAGACATCCACAGGCGAAAATAATCTTCCCTTGTGTTTGTGTTGGAAACCGAACTTAAATTAAAGCGCAAAAAACGACAATTAACCGGATATCTTGCCTTAATTCCAAAATTATGCAAAGTGCTTTCCGCGTCCGCTTGCGCTTTTGAAAATTTATCGACATCAACATCATTTTTTTGCACTACAGACCACAAAAATATTTTTTGTGGTCGCGCAAACTCCGTTATTTTGTATTCTGCCAATTTTTCATTTCTTAATTCTCGGCTTACTTCCACATTCCATTTCAAATTTCCGAATTTATTTTTCGGAATTTCATACCAAGAACGGGAATTTGTGGGAACAACTCCAAGCATTTTTGCTATTTCGTTTAACCGAGCATCCGGTAAATTTTCACGATCGTTTATATAATCGCCGCCAAAAGGATTTCCGGATTTACCGTTTCTGTTATCGGAAACAATGATTATATTCCATTCGCGTAATTCGTTTTCGCTGATGAAATGGCGATCAAACAAAGCAGGAATTGCTTGGAAAAGATTTTTTCCTTCTCTGTTCCAACTGCAAATTTTAAACTTGCCCCTCTTTTCCACATTGGAAAAGAGGGATTCAAATTCATCCAGCTCACATATTATGTTTTTATCTATTGCCAATACTGTAAGCACATTCTCACCTCTTTGTTAAAAACAAAGCATTAAATTTTTGTTTCCGATAAATTGCGTCTGCTTTCCATAATTTCATCAACCTTATCGGCATACTGATCCACGCTTGAATTTTTACCGTCAACAGCTTCAAGAATTCCGGCTATTTCGTCGTAAATGCGAAGTGTAACGGAATCGTTATACATTCTTTTAAGCCTTGAATGTTTCTTAATGACATTTGAATTATTACTGCCGATTTTAACAAGCTCTGCGATATTTTTGTTGAATTCATCATAGATTTCAAGCAGGTAATCGCACTTAGTGTCATCACGCGCTTTTTCCGACTCAAATGTTTTGACCTGATCATCAATCATTTCAAAAATAGCGGAAACAAGTGCCTGACCCCAAGCCTCAATATAATTTGCACCTGCAGAAGCTTTATACAAAATCGGAATAAAGAATATATTCATAATCGGCTTATCGGAAAATTCATCGATAACAAAGGATTTTGTATAAATTTTTCTGAACTGAGTATCATTGAACTGTGCCCCGTTTACACTCTCAAAAAGTTTTTCTTCCTGATACATTTCAAGCAGGCGATCTACATACCTGGGGCAAATCGTAAGAGCGTCAAGCACTTCATAAAACTGATCGCAACTTGTTCCGTTGGAAACAATAAGTTCGGGGCTCCTGAGCTTTGCATCAATAAGCTCGTAGCAGTAATTATGCCCTTTTGTATCATGTTTTCTGTAGCCGATTTTACCGGAAATCAAAGCATAAACAAATGCTTTTGCAATGCGTTTTTCCTCATAAGCCTGATATTCGGGATCAACCTCGGGCAACACATTGAGATATTGCCAATCTCTTTGAATATGCGGCGAAATTTCTCTGTTTTCGCTGTCCAACGGTTCGATTTTCTTTATACGATTATGATAAACCTCAAAATATTTGCCGCACTTATTGGATTTATTTATTGAATTTGTTGCGGTTATTTGGCGAGGTGCCACCATCTTAGCCAAATTTTTAGCCGCAATATTATAAAGTGCGTCAAAGAAAAGAATTTGATATTTTGAAACATCACTTGATTTTTCCGGATTATACGGATTGAGACATTCGTTTTCAAAGAAATTTTTATCTTCTTCGCGAAGTTTGTCAATAACCTCCGGATTAATTGCCGAAGCGCGAATTTCTCTTCTTTGAACACCGTGGGGAGCATCTATAAACGGTGAGGCAAGGTTTTTTACATCTCCGATTACCTTTTTAAGATATTCATTTTTCTCTTTTTGAGAAATGCAATTAGCCTCAAACTGAGCCTCTTTATAAATTGCGGAAACGATATCCATGTTAAGAACGGCATTGCAATCCTTTTCAACGCGTTCTCTCCAAAATTCCATGATAATATC
>CAVFVA010000011.1:45740-60338 GCA_963625835.1 Clostridium sp. AF37-5
TGTTTTTGCAGCCTGATCCGCACTTTCGTCGATTCCGTATTCATCGGCAAGGGTGCCGTCCTGCTTTTTGACAGCCCAGCTTTTTGCTTTATTGAAAATGCTTCTTGTAAATTCTTTGGGTAAATCATATGTTCCGATTGTATTTTTGCACTGTGAAGAAAATCTTTGCAGGCATTTCTTTGAGGAGCAAACATAAATGCGTGCAAGCCCTTTGGCATTTGAATAGTAGTTTTCAATGTCGGAAATTTTTTCGGGAATTTTTGAAATATCGCTTGCCATTTTAAAGTAAAATTCCTTCAAACCCTCGGAAAGATTTTCAATGTAATTGTATATTCTTTTCAAAACATTTATATTTATAAGCAGCGTGCAATATTTATCAAGCAGAGGCATTGAAGCCTTAGAGGATTCTGCCGAGCCGTCTGCATCGTTTGAAGTGCCCACAAGCATTGTATTTAAATAAGAGACAATATGCTGAATGCGCTCGGAAACTTCTAAATCAACCTTTTTTGTAAACACTCCGCTTACAATATTTGCGAATTCGTTTCTGTGTTCATATTCATCGCCCATATCGGCAAGCCTTTTGATTTCTTTAAGCGAATCGTCATAATTCTTTGCAACGCCGTTTTCGCCCTCAAATTCTTCTCTGAGGTCTTCAATTTGCTGCTTTATTTCAAGAGAAATCTTTGCGAGAAAATATCTTGCCGCATTTGGGTGCATAAAAATTTCATCGTCAAGGCGCATATATTTTTCAAGCACCGGCACATCATTATCCTTGTTTTTATCCGGATCTGCCGTAACAATGCTGTCGGAAATAATATCAACAATGGTTTTTGCATTCAAAATTGTTGACTGCTGGCAGGTTAAGAATTCCGAAATTGCCGCTTGAGCGGAATTTGCACATTTTTTTCTTTCCTCGTCAATTTTATCCGTACTGTTATCAACGCGCGCATTTGCGGCGGACGCCTGCTTTGCCGAAAGGATACATGCACTGCGAAGCTCATTTGCCTTTGAACCCGCAAGGCTTCTTTGCCTTGAATATTCGATGTATGCTTTCAGATCGTCGATATACATACCGGCTTTATCATCAACTTCAATTGAATTCGGTCGCTTTGATTTGGTTTGGGCAACGATAGACTTATAAAATGTGTCGGATTCAATTTTACTTTCAACATATGTAACAAATTCGGATGTTTCATCCATGGCATCCACAAAGCCGCCTTCGTTTTGCTTTCTGCTTTTTTCGCGTTTTTGTGTTTCCATATGACCATCTGCGTCAAGCCACTTTTTGGAAATGGAATTTTTTGCCCAATTAAGCGCAACATAATCCACAACCGCATCATACGGATAAACTAATTTTGAAGCACCTGCTCCGGCATAGCTTGATCGGTTGCCCGATGAAATCTTTTCCCTGATAATATTATCCTCTTGCGAATTAACACGCGTGCATATCGGGGAAATAGACATATCATAAATACATTCAACAGCATGATGAAGCAATTGATCCTTGCCCTTCATTTCTGTGCTTCTGACATTGATTTTATTGAAAAGAAAACAGAAATTAAAAGGTGAGCTGTTGAACTCGTCATATCCGTCACCGCCCACTTTGGGAACGATTACCTTTAAATCCGGATATCTTTTCTGCAATTCAACATCATACGGGCGACGCATTAAAGCATCTATTTCCCTAATAGAAGCATAGGCATTTGAATATTGGTTATTGATTTCAACCTCATTGGTGATAACGCTTTGCATAACATCCGGCAAGATAAAAAATCCCCTGATAACTGCGGATTTTTGCTGCCTGATAGTTTCAAGATAATTTTTAACATAAAGCGAAACCGGAAGAATCAAACCCGAACCCGTACCGCCGGCAAGAGTGCTTATAATTGTTACATGCACGGATTGCTCATAATTATCGGTACTGAGAGGGAAAAGAGAGTCAACAGCGTTATTAAGTGCCGTAAATTCGCCTTCTCTTATCGCATTGTGCGCAACAAGATTTGAAATTGCGCGCACCTGACCCGCGCCCTCGCTCGGAGTTTTATCAAGAATAATATCATTTATCGGGAACCAATTTTCCCTTGCATTTGAATCATATTCAAGATATTCGCCGATGGTCATTCTTGAAGATGTTTGAATTGTGACAACATCGTTTGAAACGGCTTTGATTTTGCGCAGTTCATTAACATCGGTGTCAATGGCAACAAAGCTTAAATACTCGGCAGGACTTTTTTCCTGCTTTGCCTTTTTTGCAAGCCACGATACCATTTTGCAACCCTGACCGCCGAGACCGATAAAAATATTCGGAGCTATTGCACGCTCATCTTTTTCAATCAGCCTTTCTTCAAATGACTTTTCTGTGCTCATTTTTTCTTTCCTTTCTTTTTATGCTTTTGCTTTTTAAAATGTAAATTATATTTCTTGAACATTGTATAATCGTAACAGCCGAAGCTTATCAGCGATTGACCTGTTGAAAATTCAAATTTACCTTTTTTGTTTTCAAGATTTTCTTTGTTTATGAAAACACCCTTTATTGTTAAATATGAATTATCGGTGGCAACGGAATAGTTATTTCCGAGCGCGCCGAAATCCGAAAGGCTGTTTATAAGTTTAACCCTTGAACGCGGTCCGAATATTTCCATTGCCTCAATTTTTAATGTGGGCATACCTTTTCCGAGTTCGATTTTTCCCTTTTGTGGCACAAAAGGAATAAGCACCGTGCTCATTTTCTTTTTTATGTAAACAGTTGTGTCACTGTCGTAAAAATGCGGTTTTGCCGTTTCCCAGTCCCACTTGCCGCGCCTGTTAAGTGCTCTGCGCAGACAATCAACCTGGCACAGATTGCCCGCCTTAACTTTCGGCAACCTTTTTTTGAATATGCAAAAGAATATCCAGAAAAAAACAACAAGGAATATAATTGTATGCCACATGCAAAGGCTGATTTCGTAAACAGCGGATTTTTGTGCAACGGGTGTGCCGAGTGTGGAATAAGCAAGTGAATCCGAAACATCAATATATATTTCCGATCTTACATTACACAGTCTTTTACCGTGCAAATAATTTGTGTGAGTTGTTTTTTTCTTACTCGGTTTATCATTTTCCTGCCAATAACGCGGGCAAAGATAAAACACGCCTTTGCCGTTTTCGGTATGAAAATCAAAAGCACCGTTATCATATTGCACATATGTGTCTTCCGAATAAAGTTTAAGCGTTTGTGCCGTTATCTGTGCCCACTGCTCATCCGTGATATCAACCTGATTGCCGTTTGTGTCGTAGCAAGTGGCTACCGTTTTTATCATTTTATCCTTATCGGAATTTTTATTAAGTGAATGAAGATTGAAATTTGTTTTTTTGAAGCGGTAGCTGAGCCATTTTGCGGTAGGCATTTCATAGGAAATTTCAATCCTGTATGTATCCTTAACCTTTATCGCCGAAAACGCATTGCTGAGTGCGCTTGTATCAACACTGTATTTACCGCTTAATATTGTTGCTTCGACATTACAATCAATATCACCGCGCTGAAGCTTAACATCTGCGCCTTTTTTGAGCTGATCATACGAAAATTCCTGCCTGCCGCCCACAACGCCTGAGCCTGTGAGCACCACATCAAATGAAATATTCTGAATTTCCTCCGCTGCCGAAACATCAACCGGCTTGCCTTTATCGTTTTTTTGATAAGCATCGCCGATATATGCGGTAAGCTTGTATGTACCTGGGTTTAAAGAGCCCTCCGAAGTTTGTGCGTCGCTTGAGAAATATTCAATCCCATCCTTTTCAAGTGAATAACAGGCTTTAACCGCCGGCTCATAATAGATTGTATAAGATTGAGGCTTTGCTTCGCCGAAAGTTATATCAAATTGCCCCGGTTCTATACAGTCACCGGTGGGTTCCACAGTGGCAACAACACCCTGAAGCGTATTATCGGTAACAATTTTATCTTCGTTTGAACTGAAAGAGACTTTGCCGCCGTCATAATTGACGGCATCTGAGCTTTCCGTGTATTTTACAGATATATTATCAGTTATTTTTCCTTTGCTGACTCCGCTTATTTCAACACCTGCACCCTGAGCAAAAACAATCATTTTTCGCATTGAAACACCGAGATTAAGCATTGAATCCGAAACCTCGCGCTTAACGCGACCGTCATAAATATATTCCGTGGCAGCCTTAACCTGATTAAGAATTTCTGCCCCGTTTGTGGCTTTCAATGTTTTAAACGAAGAACCGTTAAAATCATTTGCGCTGCTGCCGATAGGTATATATATAACCCTGCCCGAAAGACTGCTGCCGTAAGATGAAATTTTACTTTCCACTTCGGAATCATTCACCTTTTGATTGCTTGAGTCGGAAACAGTGAATGCGCCGTCGGTTAAAACCACAAGCCATTGCTCATAATCGGAATAATCTTGCGAAAAAAGACCGTCATATGCGCTTTCAAGAGTTTGAATCGGAGTTGAAACCGAATAATCCCCTGTTTTCAAATTAGAATGAATATCCGAAACACCGCCGTTTTTATCGGAGCCCTTTATCGTTTTTGCAATGCTTCCCGAACCGGACATACAATATATGTTCATAACATCATCCGAATTCATCATTGCAACAAAAGCCTCAAGTGAATATTTCGCCTGTGCCCATGTGGCAACATATGCGGAAGCGTTTGAAACATCGGTTTCGTTTCCGTTTACCATGCTTCCCGAATCATCATAAACAACATTTATAACTTTTTTTGCCTCTTTACCTATTTCATCAACGGTGAAAATTGATTCCGCCCTTACCGTTTGAAATACCGGCAGCATAACGGAAATAAAAAGAATAATCGCCATCAATGCCGAAGCTGCTTTTTTCACCGATTCATCCCCTTTCGACACTGTTGTTTGATGCGTCAATACCGCAAAAACACAAAAGAATTACATATAATAATCCTCGTCATAATAACCATAACTGTAACCGGCATCATCATAAGTGTAATAACCGTCGTCATAATAATCAGCATACGAATCTGCGGAATCATAATAATCAGCCGAATAACCGTAATTCGATAAATGTTGCGAATAATATTTTTGATAAATCGGCCGTACTAAATCATCATTGAATTTATCGGCTATATCATCAACCATAATTTCAAAATAATCGCTGCATTCCGTGTCCTCTTTACCCGTGATCGAAAAGCTCGAGACATCGGGATTTAACGAAAGCTCGGTGGCTAGATTGGCTTTAAACAGCATATTATCCATATTATCTCCGCTAAATTTAAGCTTCAATGCGATATCGTATTTATCGCCGGCTTCGGCTCTGCCCTCAAAATCGATTTTATAATCATCATTGTGTGCATACGAAAAGCTCAAATTGCCGCCTAAAACCGAAATTCCGTTTACCGTTTCAGTCCCTATATCGGAAAACTTGATGTTGAGATTATACTCATTTTCGACATTTTCTTCATCTGTTTCTATTAATGTGCTTGACAAATAATCTATATTGCAATTCATTTTACCGCCGTTCATTGATTTTATGTAACTTACGGTAACAGCTTGATTATCGCCGTTTTGGGCAATAACATTAATCGAATCGCTTGAACCTCCGAAATCGGAATCAATTGTAAGATTAAGTACCTCATCATTCATATCGTAAACAATCAATTGCCTTGAAATTATATTTCCCCTAATATCGTAATAAACTTTAAAATTGATTTTATCAAATTCACCGGAAACAAGTCCATCTTCTGCAATATCGGATATAAGCTGCTGAAGCAAATCGGTGTTTTCGTCATCGTCAAGGAGAAAATATTTTACGATAACATCTTTATATTGATTTATGCCATCGGTAAGAGCAGCAAAATCGTCCTTATTTGCTACCACTGCCTTTAACAGCTCAACAGCAATTTTGTCGATTTGACTGTCCGTAAATTCAAATTCAACATAACTGCATAATTTGCCGTTATATTTTTCTTTGCCTTTTGATTTTACGCACTTATCGTTTATTTGCTCGTCGCAAACTTTTTTCATGCTTAAAGCAAGGTTACCGTCGGAATCGTCGTCGCTTGATTTTTCTGTTTTTTTAGTTTCGGAGGCTTTATCCGCCGATTCGTTTTTATTATCCGATGAGCCACCGTAAAAAAGTCTGAAATCAAGCACGGTACTGTTGTTTTCAAGATTTGAACCGATAACGACACGATGGTCAAAATAACCTGCGTTTATTGTAAAGAGAGTATCATCATTGTTTTTAATATCCGAATTAACCGAAACGGTTTTCTTATCTTTATCGTAATCAACCTTTGCATTGGCATTCACGGAATCAATGATTTCACCTAAGAAGTCACTGTACTCGTCATAATCGCCGTAATCCCCGGATAATTTGATTTGTGAATTTGCCGAATAGCTTTGCGGATGGCGTAAATCCGAAAGAAAATCAACATCAAAAATGCTTTTAACATTATTATATTCCTTGTACAGATAATATTCGGCTTCGCCCATCGAAGCGCGTTCTATCTGTGGCAGAGCTGCAAACACAGATATACCGCCGATAAGGAGCACTGCCATAACAGTAACAAGCGCAATAAGAAATCCTTTTCTGCCACCCTGTGCTTTTTTTCTTTTTTGTTTTTGAGATTTTGGCATAACCTCTGGCTGCACGGGAGCATAATAATTTACCCGTGACGCACCTTGTGTATCCGCCGCAAGCAAAGCCCCGCAGTTATAACAAAACTTTGAATCCGCAGCATTTTCACTGCCGCAACTATTACATTTCATATAGTTTTCCTCTATTTAAGAAAGCTTTGTAACATTGTAACTTTCCGCATCATATCGTTTTAATGCATCATCGGTGCTTGAATATCCCGTGCTGCAATCATCATAATAAGTATCGGGAGTAAACGGAACGGTTCCGTCGGAATCAACTATAACATTTTTATAGCAAACATAAGCATACTTTGTTTCCGCTTCATCACCCCAATAGCTATAGCTATACGAATAAACAAGGCGAAGATTATTGTGGAAACTTGAACTGCTGCTCTTATCCTTTAAATCGGCAATATATGCACCGACAAATTTAATATCGCCGTATCCGCTGTAATTTGCAAATTTTGCGGTAAGATAATCCGATGCACTGCTTTTAAAGCGTTCTAACTGTTCGGAATTAAACGATGTGGTTTTTGTAGCGTATTCACCGAGACCCGCCACTTCAAATTCTTTACTGCTTCTTGCTATATAAAGGCTGTATTCTTCTGTTATATCTGCACCTGTGGTATAGCAATACATTGTAAGCTTTTCTCCGTTTTGCAAATCTTTTCTTTTTTCATCCTCATCGTAAAAATAATAACTGATTTTTGCAACTATGGAATTGTCTTTAATAATAGAAACCGTTGAATCGTCATAATAAGCAACATTAAAGCTGTTGTCGCCTTCAAGCGGTTCGTTAAGATTTGAATTAACCACACATTTTGCATTTGCAAATCCGTTTGCCGGATTATATAAAACCATATCGACATAATCAAACGGATCAAACGCGTTAACAACCTTTAAGCCGCTGATTTTATATGTTTTTGAAGCGTCCGAAATGCGCAATGTAATGCCGCTGTTTTCCAAATTAAAGCCTTGGATTTCGAGATTTATTTCATCGCCATTTTTTATATTTTCGGTTTTATCTACGGTTACCGCAAAGGCGTCCGAGTAAGCAAAATCGTAGAAATCCAAATGCCTGCCGTTTACCTTTTTCTTTTTAGCGAGCCTTGCATTAACATCATCTATAAGACGTGACCAATCAACAACATTCCTGTAATCCCATTCACCGATTGTTGCATATTCATTGTAGCCGCATACGGTAAGACCTATACCGTAATCGTAATTTGTGAAATCACTTGTATCAACAGATTCTTCGTAATCGGAATCGCTGTATAACTCATTGCCGGAATCTTCCAAATCATAATCCGTGTAATCGTCGGAATGTGTATCGTAATATTCGTTAACCGACTCATCCGTATATATTTGATCGGATACATAATCGTTAAGATTTATGCTTATCGGCGCACGATTGTAAATAACATACGCCAAAACTGCCGCCACAATAACAGCGACAAGAACGCTGCTTACAATAATAAGTGCTTTTTTATTTATACGGACGGTTTTAACATTTGTTCCCATATTTGAACTCACACCGGCTGCAATATACGGAGCATTCGCCGAGTCAAAGCCATTGTTTTGAGTTTTCCCAAACGCCTCGGTGTTTTCACCGCCAACCTCTGCCGTTTGATTCTGCGCACTTTCGTTAACGTCTTCTGAAAAAACCTGAGTTGAGCCGATTTCTTCATCAGGCTTCGCATACGGGTCAAAAGCACCGGGGTTTTCAGCCGGCAGCTCTTTTTCATCATTTAGCGGCTGTGTTTCCGTGCTTTCAACATCGTTTTCATAGTTGAGTTTTGCGCCGCAATAGCCGCAAAACATATCGCCTTCATTAACAGGCTGTCCGCATTTTTTACAAATCATAACACATTTCCTTTCGCTTGCTTAATTATCTGAATCAATTTTTTTGAGATTTATATTCGCTGAATCTGAATATAAACGGTTCGGTGTTTGGCATACCTATAATCGCCTGACCTATTAAAAGTCGGGAAACCTCCCAATCCTCAACAACATTTGCCTCTCGCTGATTTTCGATAAGCCCTTTGCTTTTATTTATAGGCAAATAAGATTCGGTGATTTGGTTTTTTCCGTAAAGCTGCTGAATGTACTCTCTTGATTTTGCATCATTTACACGAAATGAAAAGCTGGTCAAAAATCCGCTTAAAATACTTCTCGCCCGTTCTTCACCGTAACATTCATAAATTTGCTCCACATTTTGAATACCGATCATAAATTTAATACCGAGACTTCTGCCAAAGTTAACGGCATCGTCGATATGTTCCAAGTTCGGAAGCAATCTAAATTCATCCGTTATGAAATAAACATTACCTGCGCTTCTTTTTCTGCCGAGAGCCGCCTTAATCGCCATATCAAACATTAAACTGTAAACCGGCGAAAGCATGCTGCCGATACTTAAATCATATTCGATAAACACTTTTTTGCCGCCTTTTTTGCGCACAAGATTTCTCAATGAAAGAGTGCCGACCTTGCTGAAATTGCCGATAAACACTTCTCTGATAACCTGCTGCAAAACAGACATAACTCCCTGCGTTTGCGCCGAATCCTCATTATCTATATAGCTCGTCATAGCCCTTAAGTCATCATAAGAAGCCAGCATTGCCTTGATTTCGCGCGTTGGTGTTGAGTTTATGTAATGCACAAGTGCCTTATTGGTGCGGCTCTGCGGCGGAACCGAGCGCATAAAGTGAAGCACACATGCCATAAAAATATCCTTTGCCGCATTCGGAAAAAAGATTTGATTCGTGTTTTTGCATTGTTCGGCAAAAAGGCTTTTGGAAATTTCTATAACACTTTCAAGCATGTGCTCGCCGGGTTCGATTTCATTAAAAATGTTCCAATAATCAAGCTCTCCGTTTCCGATAGCAGTGGAATCATTACTGATAACTATATCGCCGGGCGAATAAAACTCATTATAAAAATCGCCTTTTGTGTCAAAAATAATCATAACATCTTCGGCAGTGATCTTTCCGCCGAGTTGATTTACAATTTGAAAAAAAGCATTCGTTTTGCCTGTGCCTATACCGCCAATCAGCATTATATGCTTGCTTAAAATATTTGAATCAATGGGAAAACGGGCAAAATTGCCAAATCCGTCCGTTCCGCTCAAAATAACATCCGGCATTTTTGTCGGATCGGCAAGTTGAATAACCGGCACTTTTTTATTTAAGCTGTCGCCGAATAAAACAGAAAAATTTCTTGTGTTTTCATTCATTTTACGCATCATTGCCTTTCGTTGCTGGTGTTTTACCAAAAAAACGGATTACATACTCATTCCGCCGGCTTGCTCGGGCGCGTTTTCTGCAGCCTGAGCCGCAACATTTTCATTGTCATGAGAGTTATCATTTGAATTACTGTTGTCCGTTTCGTTTGATTTCGAACTGCTGTTATCCGATGCCGAATCGGATGCACTGTCATTGCCGCCTACTTGTGCATTGTCTTGAGTGTTTTCTTGAGACGGCTTCTGACCGTTGCTCTGTTCGGTGCCGTTTTCCGTGTCAAGAGTTTCGGGCTGTTCCTGCTCTTGAGACAGCTTTTGACCGCTGCTCTGCTCGGTGCCGTTTTCCGTGTCAAGAGTTTCGGGCTGTTCCTGCTCTCGAGACGGCTTTTGACCGTTGCTCTGCTCGGTGCCGTTTTCCGTGTCAAGAGTTTCGGGCTGTTCCTGCTCTCGAGACGGCTTTTGACCGTTGCTCTGCTCGGTGCCGTTTTCCGTGTCAAGAGTTTCGGGCTGTTCCTGCTCTCGAGACGGCTTTTGACCGTTGCTCTGCTCGGTGCCGTTTTCCGTGTCAAGAGTTTCGGGCTGTTCCTGCTCTCGAGACGGCTTTTGACCGTTGCTCTGCTCGGTGCCGTTTTCCGTGTCAAGAGTTTCGGGCTGTTCCTGCTCTCGAGACGGCTTTTGACCGTTGCTCTGCTCGGTGCCGTTTTCCGTGTCAAGAGTTTCGGGCTGTTCCTGCTCTTGAGACGGCTTTTGACCGCTGCTCTGCTCGGTGCCGTTTTCCGTGTCAAGGGCTTTTGGTTGTTCTTGCTCTTGAGACGGCTCGTAATTACCAGCTTGTTCCTGTGCAGTTAATTTATCCGGTTCCGATTCGATTTCACTGCCATTGTTTTCATTTTCGGAATCCTCGTAATGATTCGAATTGTCCAAAGCCCGCGAATCTTCATACCCGCTCAAATAATTGCTTTTTTCATCGCCGTTATCATTATGCGGTGCTTTGATATTTTCAGGGTCACTTTGTGTGTTTGACGCGGGAGGATTGGCACAACTTTCATAATAATCCTGCTCCGTTTGAGCCTGCTTGCTTTCAAAATTGTTTCCGCTGCCGCCAAGAACCTTCGCCGGTTCATACCCATCACTATCAACATAGTTATAAGATTGCTCCGGGTTTTGAGAGATTTCGCGCGCGGCAAGAATATTATTTGCCTGCGCATCTTGCGCGGCAGAATAATCGGGCTGTGAAATTTCGCTCTGCCTTTCAAAATCCGAATTGGCATTTTCCATACACGGCTTGCTTACATTTTGCACCGGAACATCATAACCCAATTCCTGTGCAGCAGCGAGCCTATGGCGACCATCGTCCACAAATTCGTATTTACCGTCTTTTTCTTCGGCACAAATCATTTTATCGGGTGCATAATACGCGGTAACACAATCATGAAGTTCGGGATTATTGCGAATTTCATCATATGTTTTGCCGCTGTCAAACTCGCTTTGCACCTGTGGCAATTTTTCCGCCAACTGCATATAAGACTCTTTATCGTTGCCGTGATGATTCCAAAAATTAGGATTATTCATCCCCATCGCCGTGCTTGTGTCTACACTTGATGCCGGCACGGTTTCAACCGAATATTTATACTTTCCGCTGTCGGTGAGCGCTTTATCGGTGTCTGCATGGGCTCGCATTGCGTTTCCCGCCTTCAAATCGTTTTCACGATTTTGAGCGGCGGCATTTATGTTTTCGCTTACATTATTGATACCGTTTCTGTTTTCGTCCGAAACAGATGAATAGTTTTCCGGCTCGGGATTTTTATCATCCATTATATGGGTATTATACTGTGCCATGGTGGGAGTAGGTTCAATATTATTGTGCTTATCTGAAACAGCGTTAATATAATCCGCAGCATATTCCTTTGGCGGATGCTCAGCTTTCATTTCCTGAGTTTCGCGATAAATATCGGCATTTAAATTATCCTTGCTTCCAAAAAGATTTTCCAATGATTCCTGTGGATTTTCGCCGTTTTTCAGATTCGTTTCATGCTGCTTTGCAAGCTCCGGATTTTTTTCAAGCAGATGGTTTATCGCATCGTCGCGATAAGCCCAATCCTCCATCTGCCGCTGTGCAAAATTTTGGCTTGCATCATAGTGATATGCATGCCTGCCCTCGTGAGCAACGGTATTCATACCGTCAAACTGTTCTCCGTTATTGGCACAAGCATCGGAAATATAGTAAGGATTTATATGAATTTTATCATCATATGAGCTGTAATAGCCGCAATATTTCTCGGGACCGTATTCGTTAAATCCCATCCCGTCTGTAATTTCACTGTCAAAAACAAGCTTTCGCGGTGTTCTGCCCTCATCCTGCGCCAATTTGTTTTCCAGTGCCTGATAAGCGTCCATTCTTTCCTGTACGGATGCATTTTTGAAATTTTCGCTCTTAAACACATCTTTGTGAGCTGTAAAAGGATCATCGGGTTGCGCAAGAATTTGATTAACCGGAGCTTTTTCGTCAACAACATTTTCCTTGGCAGATTCTTTTTTGTTTTTACCCGAAAAGAAATCAAAAAGCCCCATCACTTTCTCCCAAACGACATATTCATAAAATACTTTCTGTATTCCGCATCTTTCATTAAATTATCCATATTGAAAAAGGCTTGCATTTCATTGCACCCGGTTTTGCCGATGATTTCTTTAAAACCGATTCCGTCTGCCGAAATTTGCGGCAAAACACCCGTTTCCAAATATTCACCAAGCGCAGCCGTAAGCTCCGGCTCAAAAAGCCCGATTTTGAACATTGCCAAATTATAATCGCGCTCTGTGGTAATAAATGCTTTAAGTGCCGCCGAAAGTTTTTTATAATCCATAAGAGATCCTCTTAATTTAGTTTTTAAACTTTAAAAAGCAGACAATGAAAATCATCTGCTTCATAAAATTTAAAATAGAAAAAATTGATTTTCACACAACGGCAAAATCAATCCTGCTTCCATTTTTCAATAGCGGCATCGCCCATAGTCTTAATATCATCAATAATTGTGCCCACTTCTTTGATTGCAATATCCGTATCCGTCCACGGAAGGATTTCGCTAAATCCGGAATATTTATCTTCCTTGGCAAGAAACAGAAAAGCAAGTATGCCCAAAACAGGCTCTCTTTTAATTTCGATGGCAGCTGCCGCGCCGGTTTTAAAAACTGCAACAAGATTTTGAACAATTGAAAGCATTATAAGATTAACAAAAGTTGCCAAGCCCATAACAACAGCTGAAGCTATAATAAAATCACTGTATGCCGAGCCTATCAATCCGCCTGTTGCGGCAGAAAGCAAAATTTGCCTCATTAAATACAATCTGTTCGTTTCATTTTTCTTGTTACAATAAAATTCAAATGCTCCGCAGCCCAAAAGCACGATAAGGGCAAAAATAATACTCCCCTCCTGCTCGACCATTATTGCACAACCGGTTCCAATTGCAGCCGTGATAATTAAGCCTAAAAAGAAATTAAGCAAATTAAATTCATGCTTGCATCTTATTTCAACACCTGCAAGCTGATCGATTCTGAATTCTTGGTGGAAAATATTTTTGCCGAGCGGCGAACGGCCCGCAGCCCTGAAAATAACTCTTTTATTTGTGATTTGCAATCTGCCTTGAGCCTTTTCAAACAAAAGCCTTGTTCTGAGCCTTGCAAAATCATATTGCTTAATCGGCACTTCACCGTCGTTCGCCGAAATGCAATCAGGCACGATTTTTAAGCCGTATTCAAAAGCATCCGAGGATTCCAACTTTTCCCTGCCCTCGTTTATTTTATTAACGCCTTTTCCGACACCGCTTTGAATTTTATCAACAGCGCTATTGAAATTTTGCTTCATCTTATCCTTATCGATATTGATAACAACATTATCTTTCTCGTTTTGAATTGTTTTTTCCTGCTGTGAAGCACCCTCATAGGGATTAAATCCGTTTTGTTGATTTCGTTCGGGGCGCGCCGCCTGATTCTGGCAATCGCAAACCTCGCCGTCTGCAAGCGGGCGACCGCATTTAGTACAAAATGCCATGATTTTTTCCTTTCCGGCTACATATAATTTATATCCGCCAAGCTTTGCATGCAGCCGCGCAAAGCATACGGTTTGTCTTAATATTTACAGTTTAATAAAACCGTTATTAAAACACATTATGATTTTTTATCATTGCTCCGAATTAAAACAACGAATCAACAGCCAAATACCAATTGCCGTCAACCTTTACCATGTTCATGGCACT
This sequence comes from Clostridium sp. AF37-5, assembly GCA_963625835.1. Lineage (GTDB taxonomy): Bacteria > Bacillota > Clostridia > Oscillospirales > Acutalibacteraceae > Eubacterium_R. Next base: position 59,843 of record CAVFVA010000011.1, read on the forward strand.
GTCCTCCGGATCAAGATTGCCGAATTTAACCGCGCAATAAGCAACTGCGGTTGAATCCGATGTAACATCAATATTGTTAACGGTTACCTCCAATTTGGGAAGTTCGGAAATATCCGCCGCATCTTCATCAAGATAAGAAGCAAACGGCAAAAGCGATGAAAGTGTGCTTATATCAACGCCGGTTATGTTTCCGAGCAATGAATTCGCACCGCTGTAAAGGGTTTGCACACTCGGCTCAAAGCACTTTATCATTCTTTCTATGTCTGCGGCGTTATAGGCTTCGGTAACTTCTGTTATAGTTGCCTTTATCTGCCTTTTCGGAGAAGAAACCGTTTTTTTTACAACTATGCCTGCCGTTAGGGCAATTGCTGCAGCCAAAATCAACGCGATTATGATTTTTCCGCTTTTCTTCAAAAACTCACCTCCGATAAGCCCTTTTTATAGCCCTGAGCAAAACGCCAAAAGGCGCATAAACAAAGGGAAATCAGGGCAAAAA
>CAVFVA010000012.1:0-22756 GCA_963625835.1 Clostridium sp. AF37-5
TTTTTGCCCTGATTTCCCTTTGTTTATGCGCCTTTTGGCGTTTTGCTCAGGGCTAATTACATATTTTAACGGAGGTGATGTTTTGGCAGAGCTGAGGAAAAGAACAAGCATTTTTGATTTTTTCTCCGGCCTTGATTATGCAACAATAATACCGGCCGTTATAGCATCGGCATACGGGCTTACGCTTGTTTACAGTGCCACATATTCCTCGCTTAACGGCAAAAAAATATCATCCTCTCTGCTTGCAATGTTTATCACCGTTGCCGGCGGTATTGTGGTGGCAATAATTCTTTCGCGAATAAATTACGAGGTTATAAGCAAGCTGTGGCCGATTATCGCCGCAGGCTGCGTGCTTTTAATGATTTTAACGTATTTCATCGGCGTTGCCCCGTCAGACCGCGATACGGCACGAAGCTGGATTAAAATAGGCTCGTTTACCATTCAAACATCCGAGCTTATGAAGGTTGGCTTTATAATTTCGTTTTCATACCATCTTGATTTGGTTAAGGACAGAATAAACAAAATCAAGATTATTTTACCGCTTGTGGTTCACGGTCTTATTCCAATCGGGCTTTGCATTTTAACGGGTGACGCAGGCTCTGCGCTGATATTCCTGATAATGTTTATAGGCATGCTGTTTATGGCAAAAATAAACATTGGCTATTTCATTGCCGGCTTTTGCGGAATAATCGTGGCATTTATGGCTGCGTGGAAACTGAATATAATCAGCGGAATACAAAGACAAAGAATCGTTGCGCTGTTTTACCCCGATAAATACGAGGATGTTATGTATCAGCAAACAAACGGCAAAATCGCAATCGGCAGCGGCGGATTGTTTGGGCAGGGCTTTTTGCACGGAAAGATGACTCAAAGCGGAGCAGTGCCTGTTAATCAAAGCGATATGATACTGACTGTTGCCGGCGAAGAATTCGGATTTGTGGGCGCAATGGCGGTTATACTGCTTTTGGCAGTGCTGATTTTAAGGGTTATTACTGTTGGCTTAAAGGCAAGAGACAATGTTGGCTACTTAATGTGCATGGGCGTTTCGATAATGCTTTTTGCACAGCTTCTTGTTAATGTGGGAATGGAGCTTTCACTGCTTCCCTGCATCGGAATAACGCTGCCGTTGTTTTCATCCGGCGGTTCATCGAGCCTGAGCATTTATTTGGCTCTCGGCATTGTGCTTTCCGTTTACAGATACAGTAAAAATCAAAAAGACGCATTGTTCTACACAGATTAAAAAACATATTACAAATGCATTAAGGCGCACAAAACCGCCCAAGTTACTCCGAACTGTTATGTTTCGGGGTGGATTTGGGCGGTTTTATTATTTGGATTTATCAACTTTTTGTTATGTTCACATTCACACTGTAGCTCCCGTAAACCCAAACATTCGGCGCATCCTTGACGGAAACGGAAAGATCATATGACGAAGTGCCCACTTTAAGATTTTCCGATTTCAAATCGCGTGACATAACTATGTTTGCTGCGCTGATTGAATCAAGAGCATCCTTAGTGCCCACAACCGTGATTTTATTCGGTGAAACGGAAACAGGGCGTGCTTTAAAGCCGTCTGCCGTGCTGATAGTTACATCGCTTTCGGAAACAGTGATTTCCTTTGTTTGCAGTTCAGACGAAGCCGAAACCTTGACGGTTATCTGAGTGGTGCCGTCCAGCACCATAATACCGTTTATATTTGTGATATCAAACGTGAACTCATTGTCGCCGGAGTTGATTTTTGAAAAATCGATATCGCCGAGATTAAGTGAATTTATGCCTGCCGTTTCAAGAACGCCGGCTTCAACATTACTCGTTGAATAAGTTATCTTAAACAGATTTTGTGCATTTACAGGAGCGTTAACAAGATTAACCTGTGGACTGAGCGTTTCAACCTTAAGAATAGGCACATTGGCTGTTATTTTATTTTTAAGGGTTATATAATCGATTTTCTTGCCTGAGGAATCGACCGCAACAGGATTTAAATCAACAAGCTGAGATTCCGTTAAATTGCCGGCGAGGTCTATATCTGCAACAACCTTTGAAATTTGAGCCACATATGCTTTCGGACCTTTAACGACAGCATCATCCTCGCTTAAAGTGGTGCTGCCTGCAACATAGCCGCTTGCCGTGAAATCGGTGTTTGTGAAATTAAGCTCTATCGGGAAGCTTGCCTCCTGCACAACATCGTAATACCCCTCTGCCGATGTGGGGTAATATTTATCGATTGTAAATTCTGCGCCGTCTGCCGCGCTGACAAGAATTGGCACGGAATGATAGCCGGCAGAAGTGACCGTGCTTGTTTGAAGCGAAGCGGAAATATCATCTGCCTTAATATCCTTGGCAAGATATTTTTTGCATGATACGGTTACTTCAACTGAAATATCGGTTGAGCCGAAATATTCGATACCGAGCTGTTCTGCCAAAGTGCCGCTGAAATTCACCGTTACGGGAACAGTGATTTTTTTTGTTGTTTCGGGGCTGAGGTTTATAGAAGTGGCTATCCAAACCACAACTGCAGCAAAAATAGAAATAATTATTAAATATTTATCGTTATAAATCAGCTTTCGCAGCGAAAACTTTTTCTTTTTCTTTTCAGCCATTATTTTTTCATCCTCCTTACAAGGCGAGTGATGATTTTATCATCCGAGGACGAACCGCTTGGAATAAAGGTGCTCATCAAGATATCTCTTAATTCGCCGTCCGAAATATCACTGGAGAGGACGCCGTTTCTGGCAACGGAAATCGAGCCGGTTTCTTCGGAAACAACAACAACGATGGCATCGCTTTCTTCCGTAAGACCCACGGCTGCACGATGCCTTGTGCCGAAGCGAGTGTTAAGCTGCTTTTTTGTGAGCGGCAAAATGCAACCTGCAGCAAGAATTTTACCGTTTCTGATAACCATTGCGCCGTCATGCAGCGGAGTTTTGGGATAGAAAACATTTTTGATAAGCGCCTTTGAGGGCTTGGCGTTCATAAGCGTGCCGCTGTCTATAACATTACCGAGCAGTGTTTCGTTTTCAAATACAATCAATGCACCGGTGCGTGTGTCGCTCAAATCGGAACAAGCCTGAATAGTGGCTTCAATACCTTCCTGAATACCGGCGAGTTCAACGGCAACACCGGGGTGAACGATTGTTTTGAAATTCTTGCGCGCAGTGCCCTTGCCTATTTGCTCAAGAATATTTCTTATTTCGGGGGCAAACAGAATAACAATAATCAAAATAATATTATTGAATATGGTTTTGAATATGGCAGTTGAAGCCTCCATATTAAGCAAATTAACAATAAAATAAACAATAGCAATAAAAACAATGCCCTTTGCAAGCTGCATTGCCCTTGTTTCCCTTATGATTCGCACGCAAAGATAAATGATAATCGCCACAACAACAATATCGAGGAAATCGGCGAATCTGAAAGTGGAGAAAACACTTAAAACTTTATTGAAAAAACCGGTTATATCATTCCACATTTAAAAACTTTCTTTCATAATTTTATATATCTATTTTAGCATAATAAATTAGAATAATAAAGCGAAAATCATAGTTTTTTTACAGTATTCAAAAAAACTTCACATTCATTTAATGTGTTGAATGCAGACGGGCAAATGCGAACCGTGCCGGTTGCCAATGTGCCGAAAAACGCGTGAGCAAGCGGCGAACAATGATACCCTGCCCTTACGGCAATATCGTTATCCGCCAAAAATGCGGCAACTTTTTCGCTTTTAAAGCCTTTTATATTGAACGACAGCAGTGGCACATTTTTGCCCATTTCGGGTTTACGGCAATAAAGCAATGCATTCGGCATGGCGGAAATGCCTTCATAAAACCTTTGGGCAAGAGCAAGCTCGTGCGAACAAATCAGATTCATTTTTCGTTTATTTATATAATCAATACCTGCGCCGAGTGCAATAATTCCAGGGTTGTTAAGCGTGCCGGCTTCAAGTTTATCCGGCATATATTCGGGTTGAGCATAATCAAGCGAATTGCTGCCCGTGCCGCCGACGGTAAACGTTGCCACATCAACATTTTCACCCAGTGCAATAAAGCCGGTGCCCATTGGACCGCAAAGGCACTTATGCCCGGGAGCGCATATGATATCGATATTATCCTTTTTCAAATTCAAAGGCAAAACTCCGGCGGACTGTGCCGCGTCAACAATAAAACGCACGCCGTGCTTTTTTGCGATTTTTCCGATTTTTGAAATCGGAAACGTTACACCGAAAACATTTGAAGCAGACATACACACTATAAGATTCGTTTCGGGCTTTATAAGCTTTTCAAAATTTTCGGCACACTTATCTTCATCAAAATCATAATCGGCAATATCAACAGCGATATTTCCCTCTTGCTGAAGCTTAGACACAACACGCCAAACAGAATTATGCTCGAGCGAAGAAATTATAACACGGCATCCGTGAAAAACACTGCCGTTTATTGCGATATTCAGTGCCTCGGTGCAATTTTTTGTGAAAGCAACATTATGAGGCTCTGCACCGAACATATCTGCGATTTTTTCGCGCGTTTCATAGATTTTTTCGGCAGCCGCAACAGACTGCTTGTATCCGCCTCTGCCCGAATTAAAGCCATAAAGCCGCATTGCCGAGGCATATGCATCAAGCACGCTGCGCGGCTTCGGATAAGATGTTGCGCCGTTATCAAGATAAATCATAACCGCTCAACTCCCAAAACGCGCAATCCGTTTTTTTGAAGCAAATGCATTGCTTTATCTGCATCGCCCTCCAAAGCAAGCACATAGCCGCAGCCCTCGCCGGGACCCGGATTTTCAAGCCGCCTGATTTGAACATTCATTGAATTTGCACGAAGGAGCGAACGCCCTCGCTGTGCATTTGTTATCGAACCGATTTTAATATAATAAGCCATAAAAATAACCCCATTTCAAGTCATACTATATAATATGCCGAAAAGGGAAATTTGGTTTTTCGGCACCGTTGCACTATGCGCGGCGATTATATACGAAAAGGGTACAAAAAAACCGAGGGCACAAGCCCTCGGCAAAAATATCAAAACATTATTTTTTAGAGTTTTTCTTTGCTTTTTTTGCAGCCTTGCGAGCGGCAAGTTCTGCTTCAAGTTCTTTACGCTTTGCTTCTTCCTCTTCGTGCTTTAAGCGTTCATCCTCTTCTGCACGAACCTTAGACTCGTCATACTTAGCGGCAATCTCATCAAGATGAGAGAAATTCTCGCGCTGAATGAGGAGCTTGCGTGAAGTAATATAAGCGTCTGCCGCACGGTTAAACCTTGCGTGCTTATCCATTTCCTCTTTTGACTTTTTACGAACATCTTTGCGTTCTGCAGCAACATTTTTGAGTTCTGCCTTAAATTTGGCAACCTCATGGGAATCGCCGGCTTTTTTAGCCTCGTTGATTTCCTTGGTGAGTTCTGTAATTCTGTCGTCGCACTTATCCTCGATTGCAAAATAATTATCAAGAACAGCCATATCGGGCTCAGCAAACTCTTTTACCGTGCCGAAGTGCTTAACATAGTTTTTGTGTGAAGAAAGCTTTTTCTTTGCAAGCTCGATTTCGATCTTGCGCATTTCTTTTTCCTGCTCTGTATTCTTCGGAAGAGCCTTTGCAGCAGCAAGTTCTCTCTTAACGGCTTCAACATCCATATTTACGATACCGTCAAGACCGGCATCGTAAACAGCCTGATAAAGAGCTACCTGGCGCTTAACATTATCGGAATTGAACTTATCAAGCTCGGCGCAAACAAACTGCGAAATCTCAATTTCTTCGTTATATGCCAAAGCTTCGTTATAAGCCTTTTTAGCCTCTTTTTTCGCCTTTCCGCTGAGTGATTTATAATCCTTCTTTGAAACTTCCTTAGGCGTTTTTTCTGCCATTTCGCGAGCGTCGTTCACAAGGTCGATAGCTTCAACAAGTTCTCTGTCAGAGAGAGCGTCGTTGGCATAGTCCTCGAACAGTGCGCGAACCTTAAGAACACGGATAACGGCTTTTTGCTTACGCTCTGTGAAATCATAGAAGAAATAAGGAATAACATTAAGAAGTGCACCGCCTGCGGCAACAAGAATGAGCACGCGAAGAAGCGGAATAAGAACGCCGTTAACATCATAAAGAGCGTTTGAAGCATTATAGATATCCTGACCGTTTGCAGCCTGCTTTGCAAGCATTTGACCGATGGTTTCCTCTGCGCCGGGAAGAACACGGGACATAAGCTCGCTGTTATTGACAACGCGCTTAGCGTTTTCAACATTCATGCCGAGCTTTTCCTGAAGCGTGGGAATAACGCTGGAGGTAATAAGAGTGATAACGGAACCGATTGTTGCAACAGCGGCAAACATACCGTCGATTCTTTCACCTGTTTTATACTGCTGATAATCACGGATATCCGCCTGAATTGAGGGATTGAGGATATGCGCAAACGCACCTACGATACCGTTACAATACAGGCAGATAAGAATCATCCAAATTGTGGCTGTGTTGATTGTGCCCGTAAAGAGAATCATTGCAAGAATGAAAATGATATTTAAAAGGTTTGTTACGATTTGAACATTCTTTTTACCGTACTTACGAATAAAGAACGGTGCCATAATCATACCCCAAAGTGCAGAGTTACCGTTTAGGGTTACGATAATACTGTAAACATTACCCGAGCATGCGCCGCCGTAGTTATAGAGCCATGCAAGGATGTTTGTGTAAGCAGTTTCAAGGAAGCCGATCCAGCTTGCGAGAGAGATAATCCAGAAATACTTATTCTTTGCAACTGCTTTAAATGCATCGGTAAATTTAACCTGAATAACATGGGTTTTTGCCTGAATGATTTTTTCCTGTGTGTTGGCATAAACAATAACAAGTAACGCAGAACCGAGCACACCCAAAATCGGGAAAACAAGCCTGTAAACGCGGATATCCGTTTGGTTTGTGTGGAAAACATTTTCCGCAACAATCGGCATAATCAGGTTTACAACCGAGGGACCGAGCGAATATATGATACTTTTGATTGATGCAACATCCGCTCTTTCCTGAGAGTTCGGAGAAAGAACATGGATAAGGTTTTCGTATGCATCATAGAAAAAGTTATAAACAAACTGAAGAATAATGTTGAAAATAAGCAAAATTATGCATTTTGCAAGATAATCGGCTGTTTTGCCGCCGAAAACAACACCGTCGCCAACTAAATATTTAAGCTTATCGTACGGGAACCATACCATAGCAATGAAAATAACTGCCGAAGGAATGCCCATAAGCAAAATATAAGGTCTGTACTTACCTGCCTTGCCGCGCGTGTTATCAACAATTGAAGCACGAAGACCAGTAAGCGGAATACCGGCAAGCACGGCAATAACATACATGATATACATATCCGTGGGTGTGATGCCGATAGTGCCTGTAATAAATACATTTGTGGTTGCAAGCATGCAAATCCAGCTCATGCTTACGATTAAGTATGCACCTATACCGCCGAAAGCATATGATGCAATTTCCTTGAAGGACATAAATCTGCCCTTGGGCGGTTCTTTCCAATAATATCTGAGATTATCGACTGCAGAACCGATTTTTTCTTTGAGTCCGGCTTGTGACGAAGCCATTTGACCACCCCTTATCATCAACTGACGCGTTCTCTCTGTACGCGCTTAGTATAAATTAACACATTTTTAATGAATAAGCAAGAATTTTTTAATGATTTTGTTTAAAAAGGAGTAAATGTTTACAATTTAGGCAACTGTTTATTACATTTCGGCAAATCGGTAAAACCCGAAAAAAGGCAAAAGAAAACCCCGCAGAAAATGCTGCGGGGAGAATTTAGAAATTTGGGGGGTGCTCGCCCCGAAAATAATTATTTCCTGACCGTATAAGCTAAATCGCCGGCGGCAAGAATTTGAGCACATTTCATAAGAAGTTTAAACATATAAACCGCCTCCTAATAAATTAGTTGCAACGCTCTTTTCCGTTGCAACTTCATTATATGAATTTGGCAGTTAAAGTCAATAAAAAAACATATTTGTTAACAATTTGTTTACATCTGTTTTTGTGCATAATAAACAGTGAGCGAAAATTCACAAAATGAATATATGCTGGTTTTTAGTGCATATTGCACAATCAATGGCATTTTTTGCTTCACTGTAATATTATCTTACCTCAATTTGTGAAAGCACCTTACCCACACTGTCGTGAATAACAAGATTCGCTGCAGAATCCGCCTGAGTGGGATCACGGTTAATCAAAACGAATTTGTCCCCTCTGTAATATCTTATAAATCCTGCCGCAGGGTAAACCACAAGGCTCGTTCCTGCAACGATGAGGCAATCGGCATTTGCAATGGCGTTTATTGCGCCGTTTACCGCAGCATCATCAAGCGACTCACCGTAAAGCACAACATCCGGCTTAATCACACCGCCGCATTTATCGCATTTCGGCACACCGCCGCAATGTGAAATATATTCCTGATTAAACGCCTTGCCGCAATCCGTGCAATAATTTCTGAGTGTGGAGCCGTGAAGCTCAAATACATTTTTACTGCCGGCTTTTTGGTGAAGCCCGTCTATATTTTGAGTAACAACGGCTTTGAGCTTGCCTGCATTTTCAAGCTCCGCAAGCTTACAGTGCGCGTCATTGGGCTTGGCATTGGGGCAAATCAGCTTATCGCGGTAAAAACGGTAAAAATAATCGGTATGTTGCCAAAAGAAATCGTGTGAAAGAATCTCCTCCGGCGGATAATCATAGGTTTGATTATAAAGCCCGTCCACAGACCTGAAATCGGGTATTCCGCTTTCGGTTGAAACGCCTGCGCCGCCGAAAAACGCAATATTATTGCTTGAATCGATAATTTCCTGCAAAGTCATTTTATCACCTAAAAATTCATATTGTTCCAGCCCCATTGATTTGTGCCGGAATATTTAACATAAACCCTGTTTGCCGGAAGCGAAAGTTCCTCCCCCATTATTTTGCAAATCTCTTTAGTCATAGCCTCGCACTGCGAATCGGAGGATTTGCCGAAAACGGCAATATCAACAAAAGCCATGGGCGAATCATCGCCCTTAAAATACATATCGGTATTACCGTTGAACGCAAGCATAAGCCAGCTTTTGCTTTTGCCGAGCAATTCGATTGCCGAGCCGAGCTTTTCTTTGAGCGCTATTTCCTTTTCCGGCGAAACGGAAACATTGGTTGTGGTGTTGATAAAAGGCATAATAACATCTCCTAAAATAAATTACATATAAATTTTATACCAAACGGGCAAAGAGGTCAAGAAACTATTGCTAAACAAAAAAACATATGATAAAATTAGGTAAAGACAAGGAGGAACTATTATGAATATTTGGCACAACATAAGCCCCAAAAGAATTAAAAAGAACAGATTTTACGCAGTTATCGAAATATCAAAGGGCGGCAAAAACAAATATGAGCTTGACAAAGAAACCGGCATGCTGAAGCTTGACCGCGTACTTTTCACTTCCACGCACTACCCGGCAAACTACGGCTTTATTCCCAGAACATATGCAAACGACAACGACCCGCTTGATGTGCTTGTGCTTTGCAGCGAGGAAATTTTACCGATGACGATAGTTGAATGCTCGCCAATCGGCGTACTTATTATGGAGGACGGCGGCAGCCGCGACGAAAAAATCATTGCAGTGCCTGTGAACGACCCGAACTACAATTGCTATAAAGACATCGACGAACTTCCATCTCACAGAATGGATGAAATCGAGCATTTCTTTGAGGTTTACAAAACGCTTGAAAAAGGCAAAACCACCTCGATTATCGAAGTGCAAAACCGCGAAGCGGCAGAGGGCGTTATCCAAACCTGCATAGATGAATACATTCGCAAATTCCAGATGTGATAAAGCAATATGCCGAAACACAAAAATCAACACTTAATATAACAACCGCAAAAAGCGGCTCGCGAAGCTAAGTTCGTGAGCCGCTTTATTATTGCGGATTATTTATCAATACATGCCGCCCTGAGCTGCCGCTGCCATTGCCGCCGCATTGGCTGCATCCTCTTTCGGGTCTTTAATATCCGTTACAAGAGATTCCGTGGTGAGAACCATGGAAGCAACGGAAGCCGCGTTCTGAATAGCGGAGCGTGTTACCTTTGCAGGGTCAACAATGCCGCTTTCAATCATATCGCAATATTCGTTTGTTGCAAAGTTATAGCCGTAGCCTGCCTTATCGGCATTCTTAATCTTGTCAAGAATTACGGAGCCTTCCATGCCGGCATTTGCTGCAATTTGGCGAACGGGCTCTTCAAGAGCTTTAAGCACGATTGCAACGCCGGTTTTGAAATCTGCGTCTTCTGTGTCAAGAAGCTTTTCAACTGCCGGGATTGCATTGATGAGAGCAACGCCGCCGCCTGCAACGATACCCTCTTCTACTGCTGCCTTGGTAGCTGCAAGAGCATCTTCGATGCGGAGCTTCTTTTCTTTCATTTCCGTTTCGGACGGAGCACCGACCTTGATTACGGCTACGCCGCCTGCCATCTTTGCAAGGCGTTCCTGAAGCTTTTCTCTGTCGAAATCCGAAGTGGATACTTCGATAGCGGATTTAATCTGATGAACTCTTGCTTTGATTTCATCGGAGGAACCTGCGCCGTCAACAATGATTGTATTTTCTTTTGTAACCTTAACCTGGCGAGCCTTGCCGAGCATATCCATAGTGGCATCTTTAAGCTCGATACCGAGATCTGAAGTGATAACCTGACCGCCTGTAAGAGTTGCGATATCCTGAAGCATATCCTTTCTTCTGTCGCCGAAACCGGGAGCCTTTACGCAAACACAGGTAAATGTGCCCCTAAGCTTATTGAGAAGGATTGTTTGAAGAGCCTCGCCCTCAACATCCTCAGCAACGATAACAAGCTTTTGACCGCTCTTAAGAACGGATTCAAGCAAAGGAAGAATATCCTGAACGGTTGAGATTTTCTTATCCGTGATAAGAAGAAGTGCGTCGTCAATAACAGCTTCCATTTTATCGGTATCCGTTACCATATAGGGGCTGATATAGCCGCGGTCAAACTGCATGCCCTCAACAACCTCGCAAGTTGTTTCGGCAGTTTTTGATTCTTCAACTGTGATTACGCCATCTGCCGTAACCTTTTCCATAGCGTCGGCAACAAGTTTTCCTACATATTCATCAGCTGCGGAAACAGTTGCGACTCTTGCGATATCATCAGATCCTTTAACCAGCTGTGAGTTGCCTTTAACGGCTTCTACAGCTGCATCTACCGCTGCTTTAATGCCGTTTTTAACAACCATTGGGTTTGCACCTGCGGCAACATTCTTCATACCCTCGCGAACAAGTGCCTGAGCAAGGAGGGTTGCCGTTGTAGTGCCGTCGCCGGCATCGTCGTTTGTTTTGGAGGAAACCTCTTTAACAAGCTGCGCACCCATATTTTCAAATGGGTTATCAAGTTCAATTTCCTTAGCAATGGTTACACCGTCGTTAGTGATGAGCGGTGAACCGTATTTCTTATCAAGAACAACATTTCTGCCCTTGGGTCCGAGTGTGATTTTAACGGTATTTGCAAGCTTATCAATACCGCTTTGAAGAGCCTTGCGGGCTTCTTCGCCATAGATTATATCCTTTGCCATAATCAATCATTCCTTTCCTGCTTTAATAAATCAGTCAACAACCGCAAGAATGTCTTTAACGGAAGCGATAGTGTATTCTTTACCGTCTACCTTAACATTTGTGCCGCTGTACTTTGTGATGATAACCTTATCTCCAACCTTAACGGTCATGGGATATTTTTCCGTGCCGGGACCGACAGCGGAAACGGTCATAAATTCAGGTTTTTCCTGCGCAGATGCAGCAATGAAAAGCCCCGAAGCCGTTGTTTCCTCAGCCTCCATGGGAGCAAGCAGTACCTTATCTGCAAGTGGTTTAATAGTCATAATAAAATTTCACCTCTGAAAATTATTTAAATGTTTTAGCACTCTTTGTCCTCGAGTGCTAATTACTATTTTAGCAAGTTTTTCCTATTTGTCAATAGTGTTTACAAATATTTCAAAAAAAATCCAAAAAACATACGAAAAAGCCGCACTCAAATAAATAATATTTAAGTCCGGCTTGATTTATTCTTAACATTATATTTAAATCTTATGCATGAGCAACGCGCTCGGTTTTTGGCTTACGTCTTTTCAATCAGGCAAACACAATGAGCGGCTATTCCCTGCTTGGCACCCGTGAAGCCGAGTTTTTCCTCGGTAGTTGCCTTAACGGAAACGCAGTCAACATCAATATCGCATGCTTTTGCGATATTGGTGCGCATTTCATAGATGTGCGGCGCCATTTTCGGAACCTGAGCAATGATTGTGGCGTCTATATTTGACGCCTTATATCCTTTTTCGGCAAGAAGCTTCACTACATTTTGCAGCAGAACAAAACTATTTGCGCCGGCAAAGCGTTCATCCGTATCAGGAAAATGCTTGCCGATATCTCCGAGTGCTGCCGCACCGAGCAATGCATCGGAAACGGCATGGAGCAACACATCGGCATCCGAATGACCGAGGAGACCGAGTTCGTTCGGAATATCAACGCCGCCGATTATGCATTTTCTGCCCTCAACAAGCTTATGCACATCATATCCGTGACCTATTCTGATATTCATATCAAAGTTCCTTTCCGGCTCTTGCTTTCAATATGCTTTCTGCCATCGGCACATCGCCCTTAGTGGTGATTTTAATATTTTCGTATTCGCCGATAACAACTCCGCATTCAACGCCGATATTTTCTACAAGCTGACAATCGTCCGTGTAATCCTTACCGTCCTTTTGAGCGACTTCAAGCGCTTTTTTATATGTATTAAATTCAAAAATCTGCGGAGTTTGAATAAGCACAAGATTTTTTCTGTTTGGCGTGCCGACTATATTAAGATTTTCATCCACAACCTTAACGGTATCTTTAACATAAACGCCGGTTGCGGCAGCCTTGCGAATTTGTGCCTCATCAAGCGTTTTGACAACCGTTTCGGGAGTGACAAGCGGACGCGCACCGTCGTGAATAACGATATAATCGCATTCATCAATTGTTTCAACGGCATTTTTAACGCTTTGCTGCCTTGTTTCGCCGCCGATAACAAAGGTGATATTTTCCTGCGAAAGCAATTTTGAAAAGATTTCAACATCGCATTCGCGGCAAACAACGATAATTTCATCTATTTCAGCCATATCTTCAAACACGGCAACGCTGCGTTCGATAACCGTTTTGCCGCCAATATCGATAAGCAGCTTACTTTTATCAATTCCCATTCTTGTGCCGTTTCCCGCCGCAAGAACCACTGCTATATTATACAATTCTTTTTATCCTTTCAAGTTCGTCAAAATTGGGCGTTACATACTCGGTTTTATAATTGTCGTAAATAACCATGCCGGGCTTTGCGCCGTTTGGCTTTTTAACATTTTTTATAACCGTATAATCAACGGCAACATTTGAAGATGAAGACGCCTTGCTGTTTTGCACGGCAAGCATTGCCGCCTCACGAATCAGTTTATCGGTAAACTTCCTGCCGTTTTCGCTTTGAACGACAACATGTGCACCTGCGCCATCCTTGACATGAAACCACAAATCATAATTTTTGGCGGTTTTAAGCGTAAGTTTATCATTCATAATATTATTGCGACCCACAAATATTTTGAAGCCCTCGGAGCTTTCAAATTCCATGGGGCGAAGCTGCTTTTGATTTTTTTGATTTTTCGCCGGTCTGCGTTTTAAAAAACCTGTTTGCACAAGTTCGTTTTTGATTTCGGTAATTTCCGGGTCGGTTTGTGCTCTTGAAAGAGCGTCCGTTACGGAATCAAGATATGCAGCCTCATCATTTGCCGCCTTTATAAAATCGGAAAGCCTGCTTTCGGCGGTTTGCTTTTTGCGATATTCCTTATAATATTTCTGCGCATTTTGTATCGGTGAAAGCGCAGGATCGGCGGGCACACGCATGTTGGCATTATCATCGTAAAAATTTTGCAAATCGTAGTATATTGAGCCCTTTTGAAGCGCGTACTGATTTGCAACAATTAAATCGCCGTAAATCTTATATTTATCCTTATCGCGGCAATCTTCAAGTTCTTTGCTCCTGTTTACAGCCTTGCGAACGGCGCGTTCTTTTAAATTAGAAAGGGTTTTGAAAAGCTCGCCGGAGCGTTGGCGAATTCTATCCGCCCTAACCTTTTCGTAATAAAAGAAATCAAGCGTTTCGGAAAAGGTTTCAAAATTCCTTTCGCTTGCAAGCGAGCCGTATTGAGTTATGGGCATAAAGCAAAAATCAAACGGAGCCTGAGTTATAATAACATTCGGGTGCGGATTTTCGGCATAGTGCTTTATTTGCTCAACGGAAACGCCGTTTTCGTATTCACGGCACACAATCGGTGAAACGCCCATAACCGCACTTTGAAATGCATTTGACGGAGATTTCGTGCTGTTCTCTATTCTTGATTTAATTTTTTCAATATCGTCTGTTAAAATATCCAGTTTATCCTGTGCCGGCGGAGCTTCATATTTAAGCCCGGGCAGAACGCGGCGCACGCGTGAGCTGTTTTCGTCTACACGGCGCAAAGCGTCAATAATCGTGCCGTTTTCGCTCAGCAGAATAATATTGCTGTATCTGCCCATTATTTCAACAACAAGCGTGAGGAAAACCTCGTCGCCGAGTTCATTTGAAGAGCGCACGGTAATTTTTATTATTCTGTCAAGCCCCTGCTGCTCTATTGAAAGAATTTTACCGCCGCAAAGGTGCTTACGAAGAAGCATGCAAAGCATCGGAGGCTTTGCCGGATTTTCGGGTGGATATTTTGTGAAATACATGCCCGCCGTGTTTGCACGGCAAGAGAGCAACAACTTTTCGCTGCCCTCACGCGAACGCAAAGAAAGCACAAGTTCTTCTTTTGAGGGCTGATAAATTTTATCTATTCTTGAACCAATTGCAAATTCGGCAACTTCATTTTTAAGATGATGCAAAAATATTCCGTCCAGTGCCATAATCACACCGCCAAAACAGGATTTTGCTGATTGCCCCAAGCAAATTCAACATCCGGGAATTCACTTTTAAGTTCATCAAGCAACATACGGAATGAGTCGGATTCCGTTTCAAAGTGACCTGCGCTTATTACACAGAAATTTTCCTCTGCCGCGGCAAGAAAATCGTGGTATTTCATATCACCGGTAACGAAGCAATCAGCGCATTCCATTGCCTGCGGTAGATATTCCTCGCACGCACCGCCGCCGAGAGCAACAGTTTTAATCGGCGTATCGGAAACTGTATATCTCAGTCCGTGCACATCAAGCGTATCACTCACAAATTGCGCAAAATCATCTGCACTCATCGGTGTGTCAAGCTCAGCTGTAACGATAAAAGTGCCGTCAACGGGTTTAATATCCGAAAGACCTAGCCTCTTGCACAAATTTATATTAATGCCGTTTTTCGCCTTATCAAAGCAAGTGTGGGCAGAAATGACGGCAACGCCGTTTTTAACACATTCACAAACGGCAGTGTACGGCTTCACTGATTTTATTCCGTGAAATATAATCGGATGATGAGAAATAATAAGCTCGGCACCGATATCCGAGGCATAGCGAACAATTTCTTTTGTGACATCAAGGCAAAGCACCGCCTTTGAAACCGCGCCATTGCCGCTGTCGATTAAAAGACCGGAATTATCCCATTCCTCCTGCGTGGAAAACGGAGCAACAGAATCGAGATAATTATAAATATCGAAAACAGAAGTCATAATTTTTCTTTAATGGCGGAAATCACATCGGAATAATCCGCATTTCCTTTCTGTTTGTTTTCAAGAAAATTCAGCAAATGCTCAAAATATTCTTTATTGGAAAAATCCCGGATATTGCCCAGGAAATAATAGCTTTCATCACGGTCAACAATTTTGCCGGTGTAGCTTGCTTCAAAAACATTATAATAACGCTTGCCCTCAGCAACGATAATATCTTTGCCAATTTCAAATCCGTTTTCGCAAAGCCTGCGGCGGAGCACATGCTGGCGCGTCATAGGATTGAGCACAAAATGAACATCCTTTGATTTGGCGAACGGGCAATCCGCGATAATATCGGCAATAAGCTCGCCGCCCATGCCGCAAATTGCAATTTCACAAACATCGTTTTCACGCACCCCCGAAAGACCCGGCGCAAGTATGCAGGTAATCTTATCGGCAACACCCTCTTGCACGGCAACTTCACGGCATTTGGAGAGCGGACCTTCGTTTATATCACACGCATATGCTTTTTGAATAATATTATTTTGAACAAGATACGCAGGCAGATAGCCGTGGTCGCAACCGATATCGGCAAACGCCTTTGCCGGGCGCACAAGCTCTGCCGCAGCGGCGAGCCGATTTGAAAGCTTAATCATACAAATTATTAACCAATCAACTTATTGATATCTTCAACAAGCTTATCGGGATCGCAACCGTGAACCATGCAAGCCTGCTCAATTGATTCGCCCGACGCAGACGGGCAATAAAGGCAATGCATACCGATTTCCATAAAAAGTTCTGCCGAATCGGGGCAGATTTGAAGAGCCTCTGCGATGATTGTATCTTTTGTTACCTTAGCCATAATAAAAAACCTCTTTCGTTATTATTTAATTTATTATTTGTTATCGGTATTATATTATAAAACAAAACTTATTGCAAGCAAGTAAAGATTATGTTAATATATTTTTCAGCGAGGTGATTACGATGAGCGAAAAAGAAATCAAACCCGAAAACACGGCTTCGGAAAGCGAAAACGAAGATTTAAGATTTGACGCACTTGCAAGCGGAATTGCAGACGGCGGACTGAGATCAACGCTTGAAATAAACCTTCTGATTTGCTATATCACGGTTAATTCACGCGGCAGGTTAACTGAAAAAGTTATCGCAGACACAATGATGCGCGGTGAAATCGCAAATTATTTTGAAACGGTTAACGCAATTAAAAAGCTTAAGCAAAAAGGCATGATAACCGAGGACAGTCAAGGCTATCTTCACCCCGGTGACGGCTGCAAAAACCTTGTTGACCTGGTTGAGAACGACCTTCCGTACACCATCAGAAAAAAAAGCATTGAAATTTCGCGCAAGCTTGCCGTTCGCGAAACATTTGAAAAAGAAAACAAGGTTGATATAAAAAAGCACAGTGATTATTATTCGGTTACGATGCACCTTGCGGACGGTGACAAGGAATTCATGGCACTTACGCTTAATTTACCCACCGCGGCACAGGCAGAAACGGTTAAGGATAGCTACTACAACAACCCTGTAAAAATTTACAACACCGTGATAGACGCATTATTCAGCGCAGAAATTGAAAGCGAATAAAGCCGCCGACGGTAAAACTGCACATTCGTCACACAAAGCAAACATTGCACGAAAAAAAATCAAACAAGCGCAAAAAAAAGCACCGATGACTCGGTGCTTTAATTTATATTATCTTATTGACAATTGATTATTCAGCGTCAAACTCGATTGTTTCTTCGGGCTTTTCGGTGGTTTGCTTCATTGAGAGGCTTACTCTCTTCTTATCGAAATCGACATCTGTGATAAGAACCTCTACCTCGTCGCCCACATTAAGTACATCTGCTGGAGTCTTAATGCGATCCCAGCTGATTTCACTGATATGAATAAGACCTTCGATACCGGGAATTACGGTTGCGAAAGCACCGAATGCGGTGAGACCAACGATTTTAGCGGTAAGCTTTGTGCCGATGGGATAATCTCTTTTAAGAATTTCCCACGGGGAATCCTCAATCTTCTTGAAGCCGAGAGAGATCTTTTTATTTTCCTGGTCAAGACCCTTAATATAAACCTCAACCTGATCGCCTACATTAACAACCTCTGACGGATGCTTAATGCGAGTCCATGAAAGCTCGCTGATATGAATCATACCGTCTACGCCGCCGATATCAACGAATGCGCCGTAATTAGTGAGGGATTTAACGGTGCCCTGAAGCTTCATGCCTTCTTCAAGCTTGCCCCAAAGCTCCTCGCGTGCCTTTTTTCTTTCCTCGTTAAGAACAGCTTTAACGGAGCCAACGGCTCTTCTTCTTTGCTCATTGAGGTCGATAATTCTGAATCTTACGGTTTGACCCTTAAGAACGGAAAGTTCCTCATTCTTAGGCACACCGGTGAGTGATGCGGGAATAAATACTCTTGTTCCCTTTACGGAAGCGAGAACGCCGCCTCTTACAACAGCTGCAACGGGACCTTCAAGAATCTCGTCATCTTCCTTTGCCTTAACGATATCATCCCAGCCTTTATAAGCATCGGTAAGCTTTTTGGAAAGCTTAAGCACGCCGTCTTGATCGTCTGTTTTAAGAATGATAAGGTCAAGCTCATCACCAACGGAAACAACATCTTCACACTTATCAAACGGCTCTGCCGAAAGATCGTCGTGAGCGATAACGCCCGTTTGTTTTCTTCCCGGAACATCTACAAATACTTCCGTGGGAGTTATGTTTACAACAATACCCTTAACGATTTTGCTGGTATCGTTGTTGCTGAAGGACTGTTCGAGCATCTCTGCGAAGGTTTCACCATCAGCAGATACTTCGACAGCAGCCGTATCGGCCTCAGCGGTTTCTGCTGTCTCGGCAACAGATTCTGTTGCTTCAACTTCCTTTTCTTTAATTTCTTCGGACATGGTTTTTAGTACCTCCTTGATAATTACCGAGGGTGTAGATGCCCCGGCAGTAACTCCAACTACATTGAAACCCGAAAAATCCTTATCTGCAAGCTCGGCAGCCGACTCTATTAAGAAGGTGGGAGCATTTTGCGAACATACATCTTTCAACTTGCAAGTATTGGAAGAATGGCGACCGCCGATAACGACCATTGCATCACACTGACTGGACAGTTTGAATGCTTCCTGCTGTCTATCGGAAGTTGCATTACATATTGTATCAAATATTTCACAGTTTGTACATACCTTTTTAAGAATTTTCTCGCATTTTTTCCATTCTTCAAGGCTGAATGTCGTTTGTGACACGCAAATAACATCATTTTTCTGCGCTATATTATGACTTTTTAATATTTCAAGCAATTCTGTTTCATTTTTAAACACATAACTTTCGCCCGTGCAAAAGGAGCGAATACCCAAAACCTCGGGATGACCGGCATCGCCTGCAATAAGAGTCACGCCGCCCGGCTGCCTTTGGCTGACTATTTTATGTATTTTCAAAACAAACGGGCAAGTGGCGTTTACATAAGGGATATCTCTGCTTTCGATATCCTCTATAACGCTTTTTTCAACGCCGTGGGTGCGAATAACTATTTCATATCCGGTTTCGCATTCAGCCGGCGAAGAAATCACCTTAACGCCCTTTGATTCCAAATCGGAAACGACCTGATTATTATGAATTATCGGACCGAGGGTTGAAACCCTTTCACCTTTTTCCACAAGACTGTAAACAAGATCAACGGCTCTGTTTACCCCAAAGCAAAAGCCCGCGGTTTCGGCAAGCCTTATTTCTTTCATTTTGCGGCTTCCTCCCACAATTCGAGTATGCTGCCCATAACTTTATTTGCAGCGTCCTTAATATCGTGAGGACCGACTTCCTCTTTATCAAGCCCCATATCTGAAAGCGAAATCATTTTTCCATATGTAATGACAACTTTTTTTCCGGGTTTAATGGGACCGTCACAATAAATGGCACACGGTAAAACCGAGGCGTTTGTTGCCTTTGCAATAACGGCAACGCCGGATTTTGCGCGCTGCGGCACGCCGTTTTTATCCTTAACTCTTCTGCCTTCCGGGCAGATTGCCATAACATGACCCTCTTCGATTATTTTTTCACCGTAATCGATAGCAGAGGTGTCGCCCTTACCTCTTTTTACGGGGAAGCCGTAAAGGTGCTTTATCACCCAGCCTACTATGGGATTTTTAAAAAGCTCAACCTTTGCCATAAAATGAAGCGGAGGCACATTTTTCGGCATCGAAGCAAAAACGGGATCAAGCGCACAGGTGTGGTTTATTGCCACGATATAGCGCATATCGTTTTCGGCAGGCACATTTTCAAGCCCGCGAAATTCAAGTTTATACACAGCTCTGAAAATCGGACCGAAAACCTTTTTAACAAAGCCGTAAAATTTGTAATGCTTAACAACGGAATAATCAAAGCTGACCATTTATTTTCTCCTTAATAACAGATACTATCATTTCAACGCTTTGCGGCAGGGATTTACCGGTGGTGTCGGCAACAAAAGAATCCTCGGCAGGCTTAAGCGGTGCGATTTCGCGATGGCTGTCCTGATAATCGCGAGCATTCACATCTGCCAAAACATCCCCGTATTTAACATTTTCACCTTTTTCCAAAAGCTCTTTATATCTTCTTTCAGCCCTGCATTCGGGTGAGGCTGTTAGAAATATTTTAACCTGCGCATCGGGAAGCACAACCGTGGCAATATCTCTGCCATCCATAATAACATTGTTTTTTGCCGCAATATCGCGCTGAATCCCCAGCAAAAAAGCGCGCACGGCAGGAATTTTGGAAACATTTGAAGCAGCCATTGAAATTTCCGGAGTTCTTATAAGCGCGGAAACATCCTCGCCGTTTAAATAAACGCACTGTGCACCCGAACCGTCAAATGCAAGATTAACGGTGATATCATCAAGCATTTGCTCGGTTTTTTCTGCACTTTGAAGCACGCCGTTTCTTTCGGCGGCAAGGGCAACTGTTCTGTAAAGCGCACCGGTATCGACATAAATATATCCGAGTTCTTTTGCCGCACCGCGTGCTACCGTGCTTTTGCCTGCACCTGCAGGACCGTCTATTGCAACATTTATCATAAATAGCATCCCTTCTTTATTTATAAATCACATATTATTACCGCACAAAAAACCGGTTGAAAAGGCAATTTGCAAATTGAAGCCGCCCGTATAAGCATCCACATCAATAACCTCGCCGGCAAAATAAAGATTTTCAACAAGCTTTGAGCACATTGTTTTTGGGTCTATCTGCTTGGTATCCACTCCGCCCCGTGTAACCACAGCAGTTTCAATATCATAAAGCGAAGATATATCGACCTTGAAGTTTTTAATTAAGGTTACAAGGCTGTGCCTTTCCTGCTTGGTTATTTCGTTTACCTTTTTATCTGCAGGAATACCGCTTAATTTAACTATAACAGGAATAAGCTTTTTAGGCAACAGCTTTGAAAGCGAATTGATAAAATCTTTATTGATAAATTCGCCGAAATCACGCAAAATGCGTGAATCGAGCGTTGCTTCATCCAACGCAGGCTTTAAATCAATAACAAGAGAATAAGCATTGCTTTTAACATCATCAATATGGCTTGACGCGGAAAGCACAACGGGTCCACTTACACCGAAATGAGTAAAAAGCATTTCGCCGAAATCGGAATAAACCTTTTTGCCGTTTTTAAGAAGCTCAATTGAAATATTTTTCAGGCTCAAGCCCTGCAAATCGGGAATAAAATCATTATTGCAGCAAAGGGGCACAAGGGCAGCGGAAGCGGGAATAATTTTATGACCTGCGCTTTTTGCAAGCGCATAGCCCTGCCCCGTTGAACCGGTGGCAGGATAGCTTTTTCCGCCGGTGCAAACCGCAACGGAATCGCATTCGATTTTTTCGCCGCCATCAAGCACAACGGCGGAAATTTTTCCGTTTTTAAATTCAAAAGCTTTTGCATTGCCGCGCACAAAGCGAACGCCCGAACGCTCGGCATTTTTTATAAGTGCGTTTGCGATATCCGCAGCTTTATCCGACTGCGGAAAAACCCGGTTGCCTCGCTCAATTTTGAGCGGCACACCCAAATCCTCGAAAAATGCCATTGTATCATAAGGCATAAACGCCGAAAAAGCCGAATAAAGAAAGCGTGGATTTCGCGGCACATTTGATATTAAATCCTCCATATCAAAGCAGGCATTGGTTACATTGCACCTGCCCTTGCCCGTTATGCGCACCTTTGAAGCGCAGCGCGGCATTTTTTCGATAAGAATTGTATTGATGTTTCTTTTTGCGCTTTCGGCAGCAGCCATAAGCCCTGCCGCACCTGCGCCGATAATTACATTTGTTTTCATATAATTTTAACCGTTTTTTATGCAATATGCGGATTATTCAGCCGAAAGTTCGGCAAGCCGCTCGGATTTTTCAGCCCATTCCTCGTAAGCGGTGTCTCTTTGCTCTGACTTTTGCTGAAGCTCGGAGCTTATTTTTAAAAACTCCTCATAAGGCGGATTACAATTCAGCTGTTCTTCAAGCAAAGCAATCTCATCCTCCAAATCCTCTATCTGCCCCTCAAGACGCGAAACGGCAGTTTTGAGCTTGCGCAGTGCACTTTGGCGTTCCTTTTGAAGCTTATAATCATTTTGCTTCGGTGCCTTTTTTTGCTTTTGCGGCTCAGCTGTTTCTTCTCTTTCGAGAATATACTCATCGTAATTGCCAACGTATTTATTTATACCGTGAGGAGTAAGTTCGATTATTGAGGTGGCAAGCTTGTTTATAAAATATCTATCGTGCGAAACAATAAGCATTGTACCGCTGTAGTTCATAAGCGTATTTTCAAGTTCTTCCCTCGAATAAGCATCCAGATGATTGGTTGGCTCGTCCAAAAGTAAAAAATTATACTGCCCGAGCATAAGCTTGAGCAACGCTATTCTTGCGCGCTCACCGCCGGAACAATCCGAAAGGCATTTATAAACATCATCTCCCGTGAAAAGGAATGCTGCCAAGGCATTTCGGATTTTTGTTTCCGTCATTGCCGGGAAAGCAGACCAAACCTCGTCAATTGCGGTTTTGCTTAAATCAAGTTTTGCCTGAACCTGGTCAAAATAGCC
>CAVFVA010000012.1:22766-56950 GCA_963625835.1 Clostridium sp. AF37-5
ATTTACCGCCGTCTGCAGCCAAATCGCCCATAATTATTTTAAGCAAAGTTGTTTTGCCGCAGCCGTTTGAACCGACAAGGAAAATTCTTTCGCCTTTTTTTACGGAAAAACTTGCGTTTTCAAATATTCTTTTATCGCCGAAGGATTTGCTTAAATCCGAAACGTCGAGCACATCCTCGCCGGAAACGCATTTAGGAGTGAAATCAAAGCGGATTTTCTTTAATTTGGCATCGGGAACTACAAGCTGCGCCTTAATGCGTTCTATCACCTTTTCTTTGCTTTCCGCCGTTTTAATATTCTTTTCCCTGTTCCACTGCCTTTGCTGGGCAATAATGCCTTCAAGGCGTTCTATTTCCTTCATGTCATTTTCGTATTTTTCGGCAATTGCTTTTTGCTCTGCCTGCTTTTTAACAAGAAATTCGGAATAATTGCCCTTATATGAACGCATTTTTTTATTTTCGATTTCAACGGTTTTATCGGTTACGCGGTCAAGAAAATATCTGTCGTGCGAGATAACTATAAATGCCCCCGAAAAAGAAGAAAGAAAGCCCTCCAACCACTCAACGGATTTTATGTCAAGGTGGTTTGTAGGTTCGTCAAGCAAAAGCAAATCGCATTTTGAAAGAAGCAATTTGGAAAGAATCAGCTTTGAACGCTGACCGCCCGACAGCTTTGAAGTGGGCTTATCGAAATCAGACTCGGAAAATCCCATTCCGATAAGGCAGGATTTGGTGAGGCTTTTATATGTTAAACCGCCGTTTCTTGTGAACTGCTCGTTGAGCAAATCCTGCTTGGCAATAAGCTCCGGCAGCGGTTCTAAAGTGAGGCGCGAGGCAATATCATCAAGCTCTTTTTCAAGCTTTATCAAATCATCAAAAACGCTTACGAGCTCTTCATAAACGGTTTTGTTTTCCGAGCAGGTGTGTTGCTCCATATATCCAAGTTTAACATTTTTACCCAAAAAAGCCGCGCCCGAAGTAGGCTGATATTCACCTGTTAATATTTTAAACAGCGAGGTTTTGCCGACCCCGTTTGCACCCACGAAGCCGATTTTATCCTTTTCGTAAACATCAAATGAAACATTATCGAACAAGGTTTTTTCCCCGAATGAAAGGCTTAAATTTTGAACGCTTATGCAAGACATAAAATCGCCCCCTTTTAATATCATATTAAAGATAATGCCATTTACATGAGAACATTATAAATCACGATATATTTTACACTATAAAGCCTTGAATGTGAAGTAAAATTTTGATATTATATTTTAAACAATGAAAAGAGATTAAAAATGAGGTTTAAAATATGGAAATATTAAAGCTTAATCCCGTTTTTAAGGATTACATTTGGGGCGGCACACGCCTGAGAGACGATTTCGGACTTAAAACGGATATAAATCCCGTTGCCGAGGGCTGGATGCTTGCATGCCACAAGGACGGCATGAACACCGTTGACGGCGGCGAATATGACGGTAAAACGCTTGAAAGCGTTATAGAAGAAGGCGGCAAAGCAATAATTGCAGGCACAAACAGCGAGAAATTCCCCTACTTTCCTGTTCTTATTAAGCTTATAGACGCAAAAGACAATTTATCCGTTCAGGTGCATCCGGACGATGAATACGCGGCAAGGGTTGAACACGAATTCGGCAAAACGGAAATGTGGTATGTGCTTGACGCTGCGCCGGGCGCAACGCTGATTTACGGATTTAAAAACAAAATAGGAAAAGAAGAATTTAAGCAGGCAATCGAAAACAACACGCTTTTGGATGTGCTGAATGTGGTGGAAGTAAAAAAAGGAGATATGTTTTTCATTGAAGCCGGCACGGTGCACGCCATAGGCAAAGGCGCACTGATTGCCGAAATTCAGCAAAACAGCAATTCAACCTACAGAGTTTACGATTACGGCAGACTCGGAAAAGACGGCAAGCCGCGCGAGCTTCACATTCAAAAGGCAATTGACGTTTCAAAAACAGAGCCTGCAAAATACGGCACAAAGCCTTTTGGCAAAAAAGAAGAAATATCGGGCGGCACACGCCAAATGCTGACGGAATGCCGACTTTTCAGCGTTTATAATTACGAGCTTTGCGGCAAAATTGCGCTTAATGCGGACGAAACCAGCTTTAACAACATTTTGGTTGTTGACGGAAGCGGAAAAATCGGAAGCCGTGAATTTAAAAAGGGCGACAGTTTTTTTGTGCCTGCAAACTTCGGCGATTACGAAATCAATGGCAACGGAGAATTTATTTTAACAAAGATATAGATATAACAAAAGAAAACGGTATTGCGAAAAAATCCGCCGAGCATATATACTCGGCGGATTTTGACTTTGTGCATAAAAAATGAAAACAAACGAATAAAAGGCTTTGCATTCGGGCAATATACTAACAACTTTTTATTTGGAGATGTTTTTATGAAAGTAATAAACAGAATTGCGCTTATTTTAAGCATAATAGGAGGTCTTAACTGGGGACTTATCGGATTATTCAAATTCGACCTTGTTGCCTGGATTTTCGGCGGTCAGGAAAGCGTGCTTGCCAGAATAATTTACAGCATAGTGGGGCTTGCGGCGATTTGGTGCATCAGTCTGCTTTTTAATAAAAGCACGGTTGAAGAATAATCACCGCGCGTATTCACGCAATATTTCGGATTTGATTTTGCCGATAATTCGCTTTTCAAGTCTTGAAATATAGCTTTGAGAAATGCCCATCATATCGGCAAGTTCTTTTTGCGTGTGCTCTGTTTCACCGAGTATTCCGAAGCGCATTTTCATTAAATTGCGTTCTTTTTCAGGCAGTGCAAGAATAATTTTGAGCAGCATTTCTTTTTCGTCGTTATATTCGATATCACCGGATATTTCGTCCGGGTCGCTGCCGAGAACATCACGCAGGGTAAGCTCATTACCGTCCCAATCCACACTGAGCGGTTCGTCAAAGCTCATTTCAAACTTTGAATTGCCGATTTTGCGAAGGTGCATCAAAATTTCGTTTTCAATACACCGTGAGGCATAGGTGGCAAGCTTAATATTTTTATCCGGATTAAATGTTTTAACGGCTTTCATAAGCCCGATTGTACCGATTGAAACAAGGTCCTCTGTTGAAGTTGCGCAGCCGTCAAACTTTTTGGCAATATAAACAACAAGGCGCAAATTATGCGTTATAAGCAATTCCCGATGCGTTTCAATGCCGGCACGCAACTCTGCCACAACTGTTTCCTCCTCCTCTTTTGAAAGAGGCGCAGGCAGAGTTTCGGGACCGTTTATATAATAGCATTCTTTTTTGAAAATTCTTAAAAGAAAAAGTTTAATTTTTTGAAGCATATTTAACCTCGCAAACGGAATTTGGATTTATTATTCCCTGATATTCCCCTTTTTTCAAATTATCGCTCAAGGCAATATAAACGCAGCCGAGTTCGCTTTGACCGCGCGCCGTTTGCACCGTTACCCTGTCGGGTTTAAAGGCGCAGAGCATTCCCTCTCCGCCGACGGTGGTTACGGGAATTATACGGTTGCATTCCACATCGGCAAAAACCTCGGCAGCGGCAACAATAACCGGTGAATCGGTAAAAGGTTCTTTAAGATTATTACCGCTGTCGGCAAAAGCAAAAAAGCGATATTTTTTACCGCACTTTTCCACAGAAATATCATAAAGCTCTTTTTTTGAAATTCTGCGGTTATAAAGCCTGATAATTACTGCTGTTACGGCGTATGCCGCAGCGGCTGAGGCAAGCAGCATCTTTGCAGAAACATTAAAATACACCGTTGAATTGTTTATTACAACACCGGGCGGCTTGAATACCATCCAACCGCCGATAATAATGCCCAGGAAAACGAAATTCACAAACATAAACACGGCAACATTTTTAAGAAAGATTTTAAACTGCCTTTTACCGAACGCGGCAAAAACAATTATGCACGCCGCACACAGCTTGCCGAGCAGCGAAACGGCAAAGGCAAGCTTTTCAAACAAAAGCACAAGCGAATAACCGCCGCCGATGAATGCCGCAAGCACAAAGCGCGCGGTTTTTGCCTGCTCCTTACACAGCTTTGCACAGGCAAGAAGCAACAGAAAGGTTATAAAAAAATTAACGATAACAAGCACATCCGCATAAACAACCGTTCGCATCACCGCCCAAATCAAACTGCACTTGAATTATACTGCAAGGGCGACAAAATAAATGTCGAACGAAAGACGCAAAACACCCCGAACAGATATTTTTCCGTTCGGGGTGAATTTATTCATATTTAATTTTGCAAAACTAAAATTGCATTTAATAAAATAAACAAATCCTCACAAAGATTATTCAGCAATTTCGACTGCTTCTATAACCGCGTCGTTTACGGGCTTATCGTTTGCGCCGCATTCAACTGCCGCAAGCGCCTCAAGCACATCTGCGCCTGAAACTAACTGACCGAAAACGGTGTGATGGAAATCAAGCCACGGAGTGCCGCCGACTTCTTTGTAATTATCGATAACCTCCTGCGGAAAGCCGTTATCCTTTAACTGTTCCATTTGTGCAAGCAAATTTTCGGGTACGGATTTAGCCTGAACAATGAAAAACTGGCTGCCGTTTGTGTTTGGACCGGCATTTGCCATTGAAAGTGCACCGTAATAATTGCGTGCGTCAAGGCTGAATTCATCCTCAAAATTTTTGCCGAAAACGGATTCGCCGCCGCAGCCGGTGCCAGTTGGGTCGCCGCCCTGAATCATAAAATCCCTGATAATTCTGTGGAAAATAAGCCCGTTATAATATCCGTTTTTAGCATGCGTTGTAAAATTCTCGACTGCCTTGGGAGCTACCTCCGGGAACAAAACAAATTCCATATCGCCCATATTTGTTTTGATTTTGGCTTTAACGCCATCCGTAACTTTAAGCTGATTCATTATAATTTAACCCTTTCATTGATTTCTTTTAAAATACTATTATCTATTTTTTGAATTTTTCTGTCATAAGTAAGCAGACCGTTAAGTTCATCCTCAACATCCGTTACCTGAGTGTAAACTGCAGCGGAAAGACCCATTTTGATTTGCGGAATGATAACCTTTTCAAACAGATTTTTATAAGCCGCCGTTAAGCTTTCCTTAGATTTAAAAATTTTATAGCCAAACATTTTATTATTAAACGTGTGCCCGTTAATGCGCTGCGAAAAACCGCCGTATTCGGAAAGAACATACGGCTTATCACCGGTCTTAACTTTTATAGGCGTAAAATAGATGTGCTTTGAAATAACATCTGTTACCCCTCTGTCGTGCCATCCGGAAGCTGAATCGACAATCCTGGTGGAATCCCTG
Source organism: Clostridium sp. AF37-5 (assembly GCA_963625835.1). Taxonomy (GTDB): domain Bacteria; phylum Bacillota; class Clostridia; order Oscillospirales; family Acutalibacteraceae; genus Eubacterium_R. Next base: position 28,051 of record CAVFVA010000012.1, read on the forward strand.
TTCTTTATAAAATTATAGGCATTTGCGGAATCAAACTGCCCCCATCCCTCATTAAACGGAACCCAAACAGCTATGCACGGACAATTATACAGTTCGTCAATCACATCGGCAAGCTCAATGTAATAATTTTCTCGCTGCTCGGCATCCGTGCGTTTGAATTTTTTATAATTATGGTCGTCAAGATTTATACCCACAAAAGGAAGAACGGATATCTCGGCACCGTAGTTGCCGCCGCCGTTTACCATATCCTGCCAAACGATAATGCCGTTTACGTCACAATAATGATACCACAAAAGCGGCTCGATTTTAATATGCTTTCTGAGCATATTAAAGCCCATACTTTTAACCGCTTTAACATCGTTTTCCATGGCGGCATTGGAGGGCGGAGTTAAAAATCCGTCCGGATAATAGCCCTGATCGAGCAAGCCGTTATGGAAATAAGGTTTATTATTTAAAAATAGCCTTTTAATGCCGTTTTCATCGGTGCCGACGGAGAATTTACGCATACCGAAATAAGACTTAACCCTATCCTCACCTGCCGTGAAAACAACATTATAAAGAAAAGGATGCTCCGGAGACCAAAGCTTGCAATCCGGCAGCTTAACAACCTTGTCGGAGGTTTCGGCAATAAGCGTATCACCGTCGTAAATTGAGGCAGTAACGGTTTCTTTGCCTGTACCGACATATTCAAAGCGCACCTCTTCCCTGTCTATATCGGGAGTTATGCGCAGCTTTTTAATATAATCGTGCGGCACGCTTTCCACCCAAACGGTTTGCCAAATGCCGCTTTGAGGGCTGTACCAAATCCCGCCCCTTTTCAGCTTTTGCTTTCCCTTTGAATATTGCTTTGTGTCGGAATAATCCTTAACTGAAACAATAATTGTGTTTTCCTCACCGGGCTTTATAAATTCGGTGGCATGGACGGTGAAAGGAGTGTAGCCGCCGATATGCGTGCCGGCTTTTTTGCCGTTTACATACACCTCGGCGATTTGATCAACTGCGCCGAAATGAATAAGCACTCTGCCCCTGTTAAAATCAGCAGGCACGAAAAACACCTTTTTATAGTGCAGATATTCATTAGGAGCGAGTACTCTGCCGACGCCCGAAAGCGGTGCTTCAGGCGAAAAAGGAACAATAATTTTGGTGCCGAAGTTTTTTGGAATAACGGCAGATTGCGAGAATTCACATTCCCATTCGCCGTTTAAATTAATATAGCTGTTTCTTACCAATTGCGGACGGGGATATTCGGAAAGCGGACAGGATTTATCTAATTTTTCACCGAATTCAGTTAACATAATCATTTTCCTCACTTATAATTTTGGAATTTTCTATGCGAACATATTTATTGCATATTTCAAGCGCAGCCCTTTTGTGACTGACAATAATGCAGGTAACGTTTTTCAGTTCTTTTAAATTGGTTAAAAACTTTTTTTCTGTTTTTTCGTCAAGTGCTGAGGTTGCTTCATCAAGCAAAAGCACAGGAGAATCGGAAAGCATGGAGCGTGCGATAGCAAGCCTTTGAACCTGCCCTTCGGAAAGCCCCATTCCCTTTTCGCCGATAACAGTTTCAAGCCCATCGGGAAGTTCGTTTATAAATTCATCGGCGCAGGATATACGCACGGCTTCATCAATTTCACTTTGGGAGGCATTCGGATTTATAAAGGTTAAATTATCTCTTATCGTGCCAGAAAGCAGCATATTTCCCTGCGGAACATAGGAAAAAAGCTTTCTTGTGTGCTTATCTACGGGCAAGACACCGTTTTCAAGGCGCAACTCGATATTGCCGCCCTTAACACGGAAAACGCCGAGCAAAAGCTTAAGCAGCGTGCTTTTTCCTATGCCGGAAATGCCAGTGATTGCCACAAAATCGCCTTTATTTATTTGAAGAGATGTATTATCCAAAATCAAATCCCTGTCATATTTAAAGGTGATATTATTGAAATTGATTGTTTTAAGCTTGCTGTATGTTTTTTGAACATCTATATCGCTGCTGTTATCCTCAAACTCATTTGGGAGATTGGCGATTTCCATAAGTCTTTCCGCCGAAGCAATCATTGAATAATATTTGGGCAGCGTTGTTGAAAGATTGGCAAAAGGCCCCTGAACCTGATTTACAAGCTGAAGCATGGCAGTCACCGTGCCGTAGGTCATTGTGCCGCCGATACCGAGCAGGCGAAGCGCACCGAACGCAAGCGCGAACACATAGCCAAGATTGAAGACCGTTGAAATTCCGCCCCTTGAAGCTATGGTAACAAAGCGGCGTTTCATTCTTGCCTTATAATTTACCTCCTGCAAATCGCGTGCCTCTGAGGCAAATTTTTCCTCTGCCGAAAACGATTTAACAACGAGCAGATTTATAATGGCCTCTTGGAAAAACGAGCGAGTTGTGCCCTCTGTTTCCTGCACCCTTTTATGCAGCTTTTTAAGCGGTTTTCTGAACAGCGTGAGGCACATAAAAACAAATATGCCGCCGCAGAGAAAAACGAGTGCGAAGATTTTGTCGATAACCACAAGATAAACAAATGCGCAGACAAGCTTAACAACATAAAATGCACAATCGGGCACGATACCCGTAATGCCCTCGGATATAACGGAAACATCATTAAACATTCTGTTTTGAAGCTCGCCCGTGTGATAAGCGGAAACGGCTGAATAATCTTTTTTCATAACCTGCTGCAGCATATATTGCTTAAAGGTCATATCCAGGCGACCGCGGCACCTTTCAGACATGCTGTTGCTTGTTAAATTCATCAGCAGCTGAAGCATAATTATGCCGAAAAGCGCAATCGCATATTTGATAACATATTTATGATCGTGCATAACCACTGCGCCGTCTATAACATTTTTTGAAAAATTGGCAAACACAACAGAAAGGCTTGCCCACAGCATATTAACCGATATTATAAAAATAATTTTTCCGATTTGCTTTTTGCCGATTGAAAGAATCCATTTAACAACCGCAATATCGGATTTTTTCGGTTTTTGCCTTTGTGAATCAGCCAACACCAATTACCTCTGTTTACTTAAAATTCTTTTGATTTTGTGAATCGCCTTATTGCAAAAACAAAACAGCGGGCGAATCGGATAAAAAGCCACCCAAAAGCGCGAATAAGCTTTATATGCCCTGCTTTTATCCAAATCGATATATCTTTTGCCGCTTTTATAAAAGCCCTTAAGCACGCCGATGACCATATCATCGGTTACATACTCCTTTTCAAGGCGGTTATCGCCGATTATAACATAATGATCGGGGCACACCTTAACAACACGGTGCATTATATATTTGCCGCTCTTTGTAATATAAACGGCAACATCATATTTTTTAAGCCTGCCGCTCGGGCGCACAACGATTATATTATCCTGCTGATGATGAATAAGCGGCTCCATAGAATTACCTTTTGTGAGACCGGTATAAACGCCGTCTGTTTCAAGAGCCTGCTTAATTGTTTTAAGATTATCTGCCAAAAGGAAGCCTCCAGCACAAAATAGTTAAAATAAATACCGCTTAATATTATATCATAGCAAAGCGGCATATGCAATCACAAAAAGCAACACAAAAAGCCGACAGAACGCACAAAAAAAAAACACCGCCGTTGGGATATTTTCCCTGCCGGGCGGCGCATTTTTTTGAAATCAAATTAAATCAATCGGCAATTTCATATTCGATATTGTTTTCCGAACACCAATCGGCGATTTTTTTAACAATAAATTTTTCGGAAAATTCGTCAAGCCCGTCTTTAAGCTCGGGATAAACATTAAAATATTTCCAAAAAGTATCTATAAAATTATCCGAATTAACCTTTTGCAGAATATCGTTAAGCTTTTTAGAGCCTTTAAATCTGACGAAAGCACGCATAATTTCCTCATTGCTTACCGAGATAAACGGAATAAGCCCGATTGAAACAAAATAAGCCGTTTGACCGATATCATCGGGTCTGTCGAGATCTTCTATTTCGATAATATTTTTTACGGTGTAATCATTATACGAAAACCAATATTCCGAGGAACCGCCTCCGCATTTTTGCACCAAATCTTTATTTATAACAAGCTTCATTATGAAAACTCCAACACCCTCGGCAATCAGCCGATAGAATTAAGCAAGCCGCCTTTTGCGATAATGTTTTGAATAAAATCCGGAAAAGGCTGAGCCTTGTAGCTTTTGCCCGTGGTAACATCGGTGATTACGCCGGAGTTGAAATCAACCTCAACCTCATCGCCTTCTTTAATCTCCTTTGCGGCTTCATCGCATTCCAAAATCGGAAGACCGATATTGATTGCATTTCTGTAAAAAATCCTTGCAAAGGTGGAAGCTATAACGCAGGAAATGCCGCTTGCCTTAATTGCAATCGGAGCATGCTCTCTGGAAGAGCCGCAACCGAAATTAGCCTCGGCAACCATGATATCGCCGGGCTTTACTTTATTTACAAACTCCTTATCGATATCTTCCATACAGTGCGAAGCGAGCCAAGCGTCGTCACTCTTATTAAGATATCTTGCAGGGATTATAACATCGGTATCAACATTATCACCGAATTTATGAACGGTGCCTTTTGCTTTATTCATCACAGCCAATACCTCCTTAAAGTGTGGCAGGATCTGCTATGCAGCCCTTAATTGCAGAAGCGGCGGCAACGGCCGGAGATGCAAGATAGATTTCCGATTCCGTGTGACCCATTCTGCCTACAAAGTTTCTGTTTGAAGTGGAAACGGCTTTTTCGCCCTTTGCCAAAATGCCCATATGACCGCCGAGGCACGGACCGCAGGTTGGCGTTGAAACTATTGCACCGGCTTCAATAAAGATTTCGGCAAGCCCTTCTTTAATGCACTGAAGATAAATCTGCTGAGTGGCAGGAATTATGATTGTGCGCACATTTTTGGCAACCTTTTTGCCCTTAAGCACCGATGCAGCCATACGCATATCTTCCATTCTGCCGTTTGTGCACGAGCCGATAACAACCTGGTCGATTTTAATTTCGGGGATATCGTCAAATGTGCGTGTGTTTTCGGGAAGATGCGGAAATGCAACAGTGGATTTAAGCGTTGAAAGATCAACCGTGATTGTGCGGTTATATTCCGCATCGGCATCAGCTTCAAACACTTTATATTCGCGCTCACTTCTGCCGTTTACATATTCAAGCGTTTTTTCATCAACGGGGAAAATGCCGTTTTTGGCACCGCATTCAATTGCCATATTGCAGATTGTGAAGCGGTCGTCCATAGAAAGCTCGGAAACACCATCGCCCGTAAATTCAAGGCTTTGATAAAGTGCGCCGTCCACGCCGATTCTGCCGATTATATCAAGAATAACATCCTTACCGCAGATATATTTTGATTTTTTGCCGGTGATAACAACCTTGATTGCGGAAGGTACTTTAAACCAAGCCATACCGGTTACCATGCCTGCCGCCATATCGGTTGAGCCAACGCCGGTTGAAAACGCACCGAGTGCGCCGTAGGTGCAGGTGTGGCTGTCTGCGCCGATAATGCAATCGCCGCAGGTTACAATGCCCTGCTCCGGAAGAAGCGCATGCTCAATGCCCATTGTGCCGACATCGTAATAATGCTTAATACCGTGTTCGGCTGCAAATTCGCGCACCTGCTTGCAGTTTTGCGCAGACTGAATATCCTTGTTGGGAGTGAAATGGTCCATAACAAGTGAAATTCTTGTTTTATCAAACACGGAATTTTTGCCGAATTTATTCATTTCGTTTATGGCAACGGGCGAGGTTACGTCATTGCCCAACACCATATCCAGCTTAGCGTTAATAAGCTGACCTGCCTGCACACTTTCAAGACCTGCATGTGCGGCGAGGATTTTTTGAGTCATAGTCATACCCATAAAATCACCTTAAATTTATATAAATCTTTAAAACATATTGAACATATATGTGTATGCCTTTCACACCGCGGATGCGGCAAGAAAGCAAAGCTTGCGGCTTTAAATTCTTTCGGAGAAGGAATCCGAGCCTCTTTCAAGAGCAGTTTCGCCGGTGCGCGCCATTTCGATAATGCCGAAATCGGAAATTTCGCCGATAAACTGATCGATTGTTTCCGGTCTGCCGGTAAGCTCAAGCGTGAAGCTTTCAAGAGTTACATCAATAATTCTTGCGCCGAATTTTCTGTTTACCTCAAGCAGGGAATTTTTAGTTTCGATACCCTTTGCGTGAACCTTAATAAGCAGCAGTTCCGATGAAACGGAATTTGATTCGGTGAGCACCTCAACCTTTTTAACGATTTCGAGCTTTAAAAGCTGCATAACTATTTGGCGTGTCATATTCGGCTTTGCTTCGGAAACAATAGTCATTCTTGAAAAAGCCGGGTCTTCGGTTTCGCTTACGGTAAGCGAAATAATATTATATCCTCTGCGGCCGAAAAGACTTGCAACACGCTGCAAAACACCGCTTTGGTTATCAACAAGCACCGAAAATATAAGTTTTTCTTTCATCAATGCTTTCTCCTTTCAAACAAACATCAAATAAATCAGAATGTGGTAATAATATCGTCTGCCGAGCCTCCGGGAGGAATCATCGGAAGAACATTTGAATCCGGAGAAATTTGGCAATCGATAACAACAGGACCGTTATAATCAACAGCTTCCTTAATTACAGAATCGATTTCACCGTTATTTGAAATGCGCATGCCCTTAACGCCGAACGCCTCGGCAACTTTAACAAAATCCGTTTTGCGATGCGGATCTGTATCGGCAAAGCGATTGCCGTAAAACAGCTTTTGCCACTGACGAACCATCCCGAGAACCTGGTTATTCATAATAATCATAACAACCGGCACATTATAAGAACGCATTGTTGCGAGCTCGTTTAAATTCATATGGAAGCCGCCGTCGCCGGCAAAAAGAACAACTTTCTTATTCGGGCAGCCGAACGCCGCACCGATTGCCGCACCCATTGAATAACCCATAGTGCCGAGACCGCCGCTGGTTAACAAGGTGCGCGGCTGAAGATATTTATAGAACTGAGCAGCCCAAAGCTGGTGCTGACCGACATCGGTTACGATAATTGTGTCGTCCGGAGTATTGGCGTCCACAGCCTCGATAACCTTTTGCGGATTAACATATTCATCAATTTGATTTTGAAGGAACGGGCGTTTCCAGCCGTTGATTTCGGAAAGCCAAGATTCGTGCTTAACATCATTTACGGCGTCGGTAAGAAGCGGCAAAACTTCTTTAAGATCGCCGTGAACATGATAATGTGAAACAACATTTTTATCCATTTCGGCAGAATCGATATCAATATGAAGAACCTCCGCCTTCGGAGCGAATTTTGCCCTGTTGCCGGCAACGCGGTCTGAAAATCTTGCGCCGCAGGTAATAAGAACATCACACTGCGAAGCGGCTTTGTTTGATTCAAATCTGCCGTGCATGCCAACAAGACCCACATACAGCCTGTGATTATGCGGAAATGCGCCGAGCCCCATAAGCGACGAAACAACGGGGCAATCTATTTTTTCGGCAAATTTCATAATTTCTGCGCTGCAATCGGCAGATATTGCGCCTCCTCCGAGATAAATAAGCGGTTTTTTTGCGTTATTGAGAAGCTCCGTAGCTCTTTCAAGTGCAACTGTTTTGGGATGAACGCATTCATCCGGCTGCTGCTTCGGCGCAGGATAATACTCGCACTTAGCCGCAGTTATATCCTTTGGGATATCAACAAGAACGGGACCTTTTCTGCCGCTGATTGCAATTCTGAAAGCGTTGCGCAAATCATCGGCAAGTTCCTCAACACTTCTTACCATGTAATTATGCTTCGTGATAGGCATTGTGATGCCTTTGATATCAACCTCTTGGAAAGAATCGCGACCAATCATTGAAGTGCCGACATTGCAGGTGATGGCAACCATGGGCACGGAATCCATATAGGCGGTTGCGATGCCGGTTACGAGATTGGTAGATCCCGGACCGGATGTTGCAAAGCACACGCCAACCTTACCCGTTACGCGTGCATAGCCGTCTGCCGCGTGGGAAGCACCCTGCTCATGAGAAGTAAGAATATGATTAAATGTATCGCCGTATTTATAAAGCTCATCAAATATGTTAAGAATCGTTCCGCCGGGGTAACCGAAAACAGTGTCTACCCCCTGCTCTTTAAGAACCTCAAGAACGATCTGCGAGCCGTTTAATTCCATAAAATTCCCTCCGTATACAAGCGATAACAAATGCGGCAGAAAAAAATCCGCATTTGCGTATAAAAACGCATTGTTTAAAATATTATGAATATTTTAGTATTTTTGTGTTACAAAGTCAAGGCTAATTTTGTTCTTGCCAAATGTTTGTGCTTGATATATACTATTTAATGAAATTTTTGAAAATCAAGGAGAAACGCAAATGAAGCTCGGTATAGTCGGCTTACCCAATGTTGGGAAAAGCACACTGTTTAACGCAATAACAAACGCAGGCGCACAAAGCGCAAACTACCCTTTCTGCACGATTGAGCCGAATGTAGGCATGGTCAGCGTGCCCGACGAAAGGCTTAACAAGCTTGCCGAAATGTACGACCCCGATAAATTCACACCGGCAACAATTGAATTTGTTGATATTGCAGGGCTTGTAAAAGGTGCGTCAAAGGGTGAAGGGCTCGGCAACAAGTTTTTGAGCCATATCAGAGAGGTGGATGCAATCATTCATGTTGTTCGCTGCTTTGAAAACGACGATATTACACATGTTGACGGCAGCATAGACCCTTCAAGAGACATTGAAACAATCAATTTAGAGCTTATTCTTTCGGATTTGGATATTCTTGCAAGAAGAACGGACAGCCGCAAAAAGGCCATGAAGGGCGACAAAACAATTGCTCCCGAGGTTGCATTTCTTGAAAGACTTTCAGCTGAAATGGAGAGCGGAAAAACAGCAAGAAGCTGCGAGATAAATGAAGACGAGGCAGAATACCTGAAAGAGGTTTCGCTGCTCACCTTAAAGCCCGTTATCTATGCCTGCAATATGAGCGACGAAGATTTTGCAAACGGAATAGATTCAAATGCAAACTACAAAAAGGTGCAGGAAATAGCTGCCGCCGAAGGAGCCGAAACGCTGCCGATCTGCGCCGAAACCGAAGCCGAAATCGCCACGCTTGACGATGAAGAAAAAAAGATGTTTCTTGAGGATTTGGGGCTTGAAAAAAGCGGACTTGACAGGCTTATTCAAAAAAGCTATCACCTGCTGGGTTTAATTTCGTTTTTAACCGCCGGAAAAAAAGAGGTTCGTGCATGGACGATTAAAAAAGGCACCAAAGCACCGCAGGCTGCCGGCAAAATCCACACCGATTTTGAAAGAGGATTCATCAGAGCCGAGGTTGTGGCATTTGATGACTTAACGGCAAACGGCTCAATTGCGGCATGCAAGGAAAAAGGACTTGTTCGCAGCGAAGGCAAAGAATATGTTATGAAAGACGGCGACATTGTAGAATTTAGGTTCAACGTTTAAAAAATTAACTATTTTACACAAAAATAGATATTACTTGACAATAAATTTTATTTGGTTTATTATATAACTAAGGTGAGTGGGAGGATTATATGGATAAGTTTAAAAATATGAACGAAACCGAAATCCTTAATCTTGCCAAAAACGGAGACAATGAAGCGATAAGTTTCATTATTCAAAAATACAAGTATATTTCAATTAAGCTTGCGAGCGAGTGGACAAATTCTTGTATTGAGCCGGAGGACTTAATGCAGGAGGGCATGATAGGCTTGCTTGCCGCAATCAAATCATATGACGAAAGCAAGAAGATTTCGTTTTTATCATATGCATATACTTGTGTGGGCAACTCCATTCAAACGGCGCTTCGAAAAGTGAACAGAAAAAAGGATTTTCCTAAAAACAGCCTTGTTCCCTTTGAAAAAGAATTTGTGGACGGGAAAGCAAATTCCCTCAGCGCCGAAGATTCTTTCCTTGCAGAGGAAAGCGTTTCAATGTTATTACAGCAGCTTGATGAAAGCCTCTCAAAGATGGAGAACAGCGTGTTGAGATTGTTTTTGGTTGGTTGCAGTTACAACGAAATAGCACAAAGGCTTGATAAAAGTCCCAAGGCAATTGACAACGCTTTGCAGCGTATCCGAAAGAAACTTAAAGAGGTTTCATTCTGAAAATCCCGAGAAAGAGCCGAAAAATCGGCAAGAGAGGTAATATTTATGTATCAGGACAAAACATTGATTTGCAAGGACTGTGGCAAGGAATTCACATTCACCGCAGGTGAGCAGGAATTTTATGCGGAAAAAGGTTTTGAAAACGAGCCGCAAAGATGTAAGGAATGCAGAGCCGCAAAGAAAGCATCAGCAAGAGCCGGCAGAGTTATGCACGACGCTGTTTGCGCAAGCTGCGGCGCAGAATGCAAAGTGCCTTTTGAGCCAAAGGACGATCGCCCTGTTTATTGCAGCGAATGCTTTGAAAAAATGAAAAACGAAGGCTGATAAAAGCTTTAACCGCCGCCCTAAACCGAGCGGCGGTATTTTTATGCTTTTGCACCGCAAAATCGGGCTTGACAAGTGCGGCGCATTATGATATTATATTCGAGCAGTTACGGAGAGGTATCGAAGCGGTCATAACGAGGCGGTCTTGAAAACCGTTTGGCGCAAGCCACATGGGTTCGAATCCCATCCTCTCCGCCACAAAAGCACCCAAACATCAGTTTGGGTGCTTTTTCAGTACATCCAGCGCAACAGTTTCAAATAACAAAATCCTGCCGGCAACGCAATTGCATATCCGGCAGGATTTATTTTATGATATAACTGTTTTATCAAAGCACCTTTTGATTATTAAAATATTGCGGCTTGCCGACGGAGCTTTTTCCGTATTCGATTGCGCGGACAGGGCAAGAACATATGCACGCCATACAATGAGTGCAATTTCCGAGCCAATCCGGCTTGCCTTCGGTAAACTTTATATTATTGAGCGGACAAACCGCCGCACATTTTCCGCAGGAAACACACTTATCACCGACAACAAATTTTTTATCCGAAATCACAAGTTTATAAAACACATCGTTTACGATTCCGCTTTTAAGCTTATCAACAATTCCAACCTTATGTTGGCGGAATTTTTTATTTGCGACAATAATCTTTGCGCACTCAGCAACATACGGTTCCGCAGACGAGATGATTTTTGCCGCTTCTTCCCTGTCGGGTGCGCCGAAAAGCGCAATATAATTTTCTGGCATAACAATTTCAAAAACGCCCATATATTCAAAGCCTTTTAAGCGGCAAAGCTTTTCGATATAAGGCGAAGCATTGCCGATTTCGCCGCCGCAATCCATAACGAAATACGCCTTATTGCTGCCCGAAAAGTCTGCACTTTCGACAAAACTTTGAAAAACGCGCGGTATACGCCAACCGTATGTGGGGCAAACAAAAACAAACGGCTTTTCCGAATACAGCTCGGCTTTCTTTTGCGATTTTATACAATCAAACGAATTAACGACATCATCACCGATAATAAGGCTGATTTTTTCGGCAACCCAACGGCTGTTGCCCGTGCCGGTGAAATAAACAATCATTTATTTTCATTCCTTTCGGCAAGCACTTCAAGCCCGATTTTGCCTGTTAAATGCTCTATATCAAACGATATCATTTCAAGGATATTCCACTCGTCCTCAATTGCCTTTTCACGATTGCTTTTGCTTTCTTCAGGGCAATATTTTAATGCAAATTTTTCAATGGCGGTTCGCATTTCACTGGCATCCGAAACGAGTTTCACTTTACCGAATGCAACAACACTTTCATACTTTGTGGTATATTTTTCGGGAAGCACTTCATCGCGCACAACAACACAAAGCGATGCCTTATCGCAATTTTTAACGGCATCAATTTTATGACCTGTTTTGGCACAGTGAAAATACACCTTATTGTCGATTAGCACAAAATTGAGCGGCACGGTATAAGGATACCCACCGTCGCCTATCAAAGCCAAAACGGCTGTATTTGAATTATCAAGAATTTCAAAGCATTCATCTTTTGAAAGCTGCTGCTTATTTCTTCTCATTTCTCTGAACATATTAAATCTCCAAGCGGCAAACATATTTTACAATATAAACACGAAACAATTATTTATCAGATACATTAACAGTTTCAATAATCATAACATAACGAAATTTTGTTTTCAATATTATTCATTTATGCATTTATGTTTTTGTGCGTATTTACGCATGAAAATCAACTATAAAGTTTACCTGCACCGATAAAAAATCCCGGCGGCAAAATGCCGTCGGGATTTTGGCGCAGATGGAGAGATTCGAACTCTCGCGGCGGTTACCCACCCTACGCCCTTAGCAGGGGCGCCTCGTCACCAGCTTGAGTACATCTGCAAAACCGTTAACTTAAACACACACTGTCAAGTTGTTGCACCGATAAGGTGCTTAACTAATATACCAAAACGAAGCAAAAAAGTCAACACAAAATTTTATAATCATGCAAAAAAGCGCATACAATAATTTTAGGCAGCAACAAACGGTGCCGAATTTGCTATTGCGAGGCTTGATTATGGCGAAAAAATTATTTAAATATGAACTCGGCGGATTTGTGTTTTGCTGCATTTTTGGTACACTTATGCATTTCTTTTATGAATGGAGCGGTGAATTAACAATAATCGGAATACTGTGCCCCGTAAACGAAAGCGTTTGGGAGCATCTAAAGCTGATTTTTTATCCTTTTTTATTTTGGGAAATCGCCGAATACTGTATTTTTAACGAGCGTGCCTCTCTTGCCTTTTCAAAGCTTTGCGGTGCGCTCTGCGGAATGACGGCAACGCTTGCCGTGCATTATATTTACACCGGCGCGAGCGGAAGAGAAAGCATGGCGGCTGATATAATTTCATTTGTTTTTGGGACAGGCGCGGCATTTGCAGTAAGCTATTTTATATTGAAAAATTGCACAAAGAAAAACAGGGTGCGCGAATCAATTTCGATTGTATGCACGGTGATAATTTGCCTGCTTTTCACCGTTTTCACATTTATGCCGCCGCTCATTCCCCTTTTTGAGGATGCGACTGACGGAACATACGGAATATAGACAGAAGAAAAGCGGCAGTCTTTAGATGGGGTACCATCCATACTGCCGCTTTCATTGATATCAAATTGCTTCCGTAAGTGGCACCCTATGCAAAGTAGAATGTGCCCCAACAGGAATTTTATTTATTATGACCTCTCTTGAAGTGCTTTTTACCTGCTTCCCTAAATGCATCCAAGCCGCCCTTTTCATCATAAAGCTTTGCAGCCTCAAGGCAAATATCAAGCGAAAGATTAATGCATTCCTCGCTCATATTATCCGGTGTGTCAAGACGGGTGTGATAATATGTTTTAGGATCGTGGTTAACACCGCAGAAACCCGAAGCCATAAGACCGTATCTGCTGAAGCCCTCGGCATCGATTGCGCCGGGATAAAGCTCGGTTTCAGGCATTTCAACTCCACAGTTTACGCCGGCTTCATAGATAATTTCAGAAACGGCATTAGAGTTTTTCTGAGTACCTGTGCAGCCGTTTGTATAGATTTGAAGTTGCTCGATTTCGCGCATTGTATCCATTGCAATGAAGATTGTTTCAACATCGGAAAGGTCATCCTTATGCCTTTTTGCATAGGCAACGGAGCCTCTTAATCCTGCTTCCTCAGAGCCTGCAAGAAGAGCGCAAACCTCGGTATTTTCAAATCTGAAATCGTTATCTGCCATTTCCTTTAAAACGCCCATTGCGATGAAATCGGCAGTGAGGTTATCGTTGGCACCGTCAACAACAACCTTCCAGTTGATAAAGAAACAAATAGCAAAGAAAAACGGAATAAGAATAAGCTGAATAATTCCGCAAACGAGCCAGAATTTGCTGACATAAACACCGCTTACACAAGCGTGAATAACCCAGATTACATCAAAAATCGAAACAGCAATCAAGCCGCCGATTGAGCCGGACATCACCGTTGCAAGGCTTTTGAGACCGCCGTGGAGCGAATAAGTCCATTCATTTGCGGCATCGGTGTGACCGCCGAAAATTATTCTTCTTTTAACCTCTCCGCTCGGGGCACGGCGCGCCATAACATTTCTTGAAACTTTACGAGGGAAAAGGAAATCAACAAATTCACGATACATAAGAAATTCAATAACGAGGCAGGCAAGCGCAAGAAGCACAAGCACTGTTGCCACGATTGCAAGACCGGGACCGGAAACAATGCCCTTATAAGTGAGCCAAAAGCACACAACGGAAATAATTCCTATGCAGCCGGCAACGGGAATCCAACCCATAAACGCTGCGGGATGAACGGAAAAGTCTTCCATTTCAACCTTATCCGCCCACTGCTCAAGCTCGCCTTTAAGATATTTTTGAGCTTTTCTTTCACTGTGGGAACCGGGGGATCTTTCTTTAAAATTTTCGCAAACATAACGAATTCCGTCAACCATATATTTTTGAGTGGCTGCGGAAGCGCCTTTTGTGAGTTTCATGGAACCGACCTCTTTCTTAAATATTATGATTTCATTATATTACAAACCGTTTTGATTTTCAATAACGGGGAGCAAAAACAAAGAAATTTTTTTAGAACTGTCCATTGTGAATTACCGCTCACAAAATCAGGGCAAATTATTGGAAAAAATGTATAATATTTCAGTGAAAAGGCGGAATAATTTTTCTAAAGCTGTTAATTGTAAACAAAATATAATAATGATAAAATTATATCGTAATTTTTATTATAAAGAGAGGACAAAAAAATGAGCATTAAAAACAAATATCTTGCAGACCTTATGGAAAGGGTTATCAAAAGGAACCCCAACGAACCCGAATTCCATCAGGCGGTTGAGGAAATGCTTGAAACGCTTGACCCGGTTGCCGACAGGCACCCCGAATACATCGAAAAAGGTGTGTTTGACATGATTGTTGAGCCGGAAAGAGTTATCAAATTCCGTGTTCCGTGGATGGACGACAACGGAAAAATCCAGGTAAACAGAGGCTACCGAGTTCAGTTTAACAGCGCAATCGGACCATACAAGGGCGGCTTGCGTTTTCACCCCTCGGTTTACGAAGGAATCATAAAATTCCTCGGCTTTGAGCAGATTTTCAAAAACAGCCTTACCGGTTTGCCGATAGGCGGCGCAAAGGGAGGCTCAGATTTTGACCCAAAGGGCAAGAGCGACAATGAAGTTATGCGCTTTTGCCAAAGCTTTATGACGGAGCTTTACAGACATATCGGTGCAGACACCGATGTTCCGGCCGGTGATATCGGCGTAGGCGGCAGAGAAATCGGCTACCTTTTCGGTCAATACAAAAGAATAGTTAATCAAAACAACGGTGTTCTTACGGGCAAGGGTCTCAACTACGGCGGCTCGCTCGTTCGCACCGAGGCAACCGGCTACGGTCTTTGCTACTACACCGAGGTTATGCTCAAGCATCACCACACATCCTTCAAGGGCAAAAGCGTTGTTATTTCCGGTTCGGGAAATGTTGCAATTTATGCATGCGAAAAAGCAACTCAGCTTGGTGCCAAGGTTATCACAATGAGCGATTCAAACGGCTATATCATTGATAAGCGCGGCATCGACCTTGCGCTTGTTAAAGAGCTTAAAGAAGTTAAGAGAAAAAGAATCAAAGAATATGTTAAGCACCATCCCGAAGCAGAATATCATGAGGGCTGCAGCGGCGTTTGGAGTGTAAAGTGTGACATCGCTCTCCCCTGCGCAACACAAAACGAGCTTGACGGCAATGCTGCAAAGAAGCTTATCAAAAACGGCGTTTATGCAGTTTGCGAGGGTGCGAACATGCCATCCACTCCCGAAGCAATCGCAGAATTCCAAAAGAAAGGCGTACTTTTCGGACCGGCAAAGGCAACAAATGCCGGCGGTGTTGCAACATCTGCACTTGAGATGTGCCAAAACAGTTCACGCCACCCCTGGAGCTTTGAGGATGTTGACCGCGAGCTTATGAGCATTATGGAAAACATTTACAGCAAGAGCTGCGAAGCTGCCAAAGAATACGGCTGTGAAGGTAATCTTGTTGCCGGTGCAAACATTGCCGGCTTTATTAAAGTTGCAGACGCCATGCTTGCTCAGGGTCTTGTTTAATTGAAAACAGCCCATTACAACAAAAATATTGTGTAAAAATCACCCCAAGCACTTTGCAATGCTTGGGGTGATAATAGTTTATATGCTTAATATTAGAACTTGTTACAATAAATCCAAGTTATTTTCCGTTTATCATAAAAACAACGCCACTCATAGGATGAACCCATTTTTCATTTATGTTTATATAGCAATTTCCTACTCCAAGCTCTGCTTGTTCAACGCTTGCCTCCACAGAATTATTGAAGAAAGGATACATTTTAACATCGTATTTTTCCGCAGGATAATTAAACCTAATGGTAGGACTGTAGACTGGCTGAGAAATTGATGCCAAAAATGAAGTATGCGCCTTAAGCTGAGGCATTCTGAAAAAAATCATAATTTTGTTTGTTTTGTTACCTACATTATAAAAATCTTCGCTTGCTTTAAACGAAAAATCAATTCCTTTTTCGGTAATTTCAAAATCGCCGAGTTCCCATTTCCTGTCATCTATATACAAGTTCGGCGAGAAAAGGGTTTCCATTGCTTTTTTCAGTTCGGCATCATTTTTTTCGGATATAAAAGCATTTAAATCCTCAACATCTACGGTAAGTGCTTCACGGATAACAAAACGCCTTTCCTTTTCATTTTTTGAATTATCACTCATGTGGCGCAATTTACGATCCAATTCTTTATTTTCCGTAAAAAAGCCGAGGTGAACACAATTGCCTATAGGCTCCGTAGCAATATATGTAATATTATATGAAAGTTGCTCACACACAAGCATATATTTTTCAGGGTTAAAACAATCAAAGCAATCGCAATCATTGATATCGATAAAATATTCAAATTTTGTTTTGATATCATATTTATCACTTAAATAAGGTTCAATTGCACCGAGAGCCATAGCGCATTCATCCTTATCCATATCCACCATCGATAATACAGTGGCATCCACAAAGCGTTTTTTTGCATCAAAATCAAACGAATTTATAACCTCGGGGCGGCTCATAATTGTGCCTGTAATTTGCTCCGTCATTTCCTCATAAACTTTATCTTGCTGAATATATTCAAGTCCGAAATCAAACAGCAATATAGGTGGAAGAATACCGAGAATATTATCAAAAATCCCATCGCCTATTGTACGAAAAGCTTCCGAAAACGGCACTCCCGAATGAGCAGCGACAACAAGCTTTACAATAAGTAAGAGCAGCCATACAGCAATTGTTGAACCGCCTACGATTTTATATGCGCGTTTTTTAACCTTTTGATATTCCTGCCAATGATTATAGTTTTTTAACTCTATTTTATTTCTCGCTTTTTTCATTTACTGCCACCTTCAAACACACCGCCGTACATAGCACAATCCGTACCAGTTTCTGCCGCCCAAAACAGATCTCCATAATCGTAATGCCACCATTCGCTCGGATAATTTGTAAAGCCTGCGGAAGTCATCGCCTCAAAAAGAAGGCGGCGATTTTTGAAAGCCTCGCAGTCTTCTTTATTTTCAAAAGCATCCGTGTATGCATTACTGGTAAAATCATCAAAATCCGTACCCATATCAAGTTCTTGCCCGTTGGAATCCATAACCGTTAAATCCACAGCGCCACCCGTTGAATGGACAAACGGTCTTAGGGGATTTTTCTCGGGGTAAGACACAAATTGCCTTGCAAGCAAATCGGCTTTTTCCCTGCTTATGCCCTTTTCCGCAATAAGCTTATTTGCATATCTGTCAAACAGAAATTTTTGAACAGCCACAGGGCGCCAAGCGTCAAAAATTTTAAACCCAAAGCCTTCGGGCAAAAGGTCAATTGCCCGATTGAGCATTATAAAAACTTCACGGCGCATGCGGCAAATCGTGGTTGCACCCGGAATATTTTGCAACGCGTATTTCGGCTCGTATATAATGCGTGCCGAATCTTCGGGCAATTTGATAAGCGGCTCGGAAATTTCGCGAACAATGATATTATCCGTTTTCAAATCGTGCCATTCAGGAATACGAATGTTGTTTATTTTCATAATACATATTTACCTCTGTGAGCGGCGGAATTTACCCGCCAAATAAATTATTGCAAAAAGGAAAACTTGTGTCAATATAATCATGGTATATGACCAAAAAACAGCAGCAAAGTGCTGCTGTTGAAATTTTATGGCTTAATGAGGGTAAGGGTTTCAAGCGGAGCAAAGCCCATACTGCGCAAATCGGAGATTACATTTTCTATTTCATCAGTCATTTTCAAAACATCCGGACTATGAGCATCAAGCCCGAGGATTGCCGTGTTACCGACCTCTGCGGCGATTTTCCAAAAATCCGGATTGGGATAATGGCGGTTTGTTATTCTGCCGAGGAAATTATATTCAATCGGGTATCCGAGTTTCTTTAGCCTTTTGCAAAAGTGATACATTTTTTCGCAATAAACATCGCGGTCACCCGTGAAATTTATCAAATCCGGGTGAGCGAGATAAGAGAATTTTTCTGTTTCAAGCCCCTCGATACACTGAGCGATATACGAATCCAAAACACAGACATTGTCTGTTTCATGACCGCTGTAATGAGCGGCTGGTTCATATTCGTTAAGATTAAAATGCTGACCCAAAATAAGATAATCAATATCAAAGCTTTTTAAGAATGCAATTTCATCTTTAAACAGTGCAGGATAATATTCAAGCTCAAAGCCAAGTCTGATATCAATCTTTCCGGAATATTTATTTTTTAAGTTTTTGATTGAAGCTGCATAATCCGCCGCCGTTTCGGGTGCCATTCTGAAATTTGAATAATAACCGCTGCTTTTCGGAAACAGCATGGGAGCATGATCTGAAAAACCGAGTTCCTCAAAGCCGCAGGAAACAGCAGCTGCAACATATTCCTCATCCGTGCCCTTGGCATGGTGGCAACGGCTTGTGTGAGTGTGATAATTTTTCATAGTAAAATTATTTTACCACATTTTTTTAAAAATTCAATACTCTTTACTTGACAAGCGCGGCGGTTTTTCGTATAATACCACTTGCAAACATTAAGTGATTGCATTTGGCCCGGTAGTTCAGCTGGTTAGAACGCCTGCCTGTCACGCAGGAGGTCGACGGTTCGAGTCCGTTCCGGGTCGCCAATATAAGATATGCTGATATGGCTCAGGCGGTAGAGCGCGTCCTTGGTAAGGACGAGGTCGGCGGTTCAAGTCCGCCTATCAGCTCCAGCTGCGCAGCAAACGCTGCGCAGTTTTTTTATTATATTATGGTATATGTATATAGTATTATTATTTATTGCGATTTTCGCATAAAATCACCCCGCAGGCACGGCGCATTTGCCCTCCTGCGGGGATTTTTTATATTTTATTACATTTTACAGACTAATCAACCGAGCCGCCGTATTCGACAAAGCCGCATTTTTGCTTGTTGCCGGCATTATACAGAACAAGATACATGCCATCCGTTTTTCCCAGGCAATAGCAGGTTTCCCTCGCTTCAAGCGAGCCGACTTTTAGTTTTTTTGCAGTGTCGGCAAAAACGGTTTCCGAAGTTGAGCCGTTTTTATAGGTTTTACTTTCCGGCGGAGCCTTTACCACACCGCCAGAATATTCCACAAACCCCACCTTATGCTTTGAGGTGCCGCTCAACTTATAAACAACAACGTAGCTGCTGCCGGATTTGCTGTAGCACAATGCCGATTCATAAGGTGACAGTGAACCGATTTCGTCGGCAAGCAAATTATCCTTAAAAACAGTTTCCTTGGTTTTTCCGTTTTTCCAATTCACGGGTGTAGGAAAAGCACCGGTTCCTTGAAGTTCCGTTAAACCCATAACCTTTCCGTAATCCTTTGGGCGCAAAAAGCCCTTAACCTTATTATAGCTGTGGGTTACAAATCCGCACGGCTTTCCGGACGGCCAATTTTGGTCAAACGACACAAAAGTTTCCGAACTGCTTTCACCCGAGGCAACGGCAATATGCCCGGCTGCGGACGAATTCACGCTTCGCTGCCAAACAACCACATCGCCTGCACGCGGCTGCATACCATTTTTATACGCCACCCTTGTGAAATGCGGCGTTATAGCCGATTTTGAATTAAAATTATCATAATACTGCCAAGCGTCACCATAGCCGTTCATTGACGAAACAGACACGCCAAAAACCCTGTTGCAATACGCTTTCATAACATCAACGCATTGATTTTTGTTTGTTTTGCTGCCCGCACCGTCCACATCAATATATTTGCCGTTGAGCGAGTCAAAAAATTCTTTTAAATACACTAAATCCGCCTCCCTTAAAATTTGTTGCAATCCGAGGGATTGTTTAATATTCCGAACAAAGTTAATATTTCAACTACGCAGGTGCCGATAACCTTTACCTCATCTCCGAGTTGCTGCGAAAACATTGCAAGCACAATACAAATCTGAGCAAGAACGGCAAGCCAAACTATCGGGCTTTTTAATCTTTGCTTCATTTAAATTTCCTTAGCCTTTCCGGCTACAACTGAATTAAAAGCCGTGTGCCTTACTGTAGCCTTATAAAGCGCACGGCATACCGAAAATCTTATATTACACCGCTGCAATTTTAAGTGCAACGCAGAAAAAGCAAAATTCACATTTTTGCCGCACGATTGCACAAATTCTCTATGTCCTCTATTCTATGATTAAGAACCTTTATCTGTTCTTTAAGAACCGGGATACGCTCGGCAAACGAATTATGCTTATCAACCTTTTCCTCAAGCCTTTTAATTCGATAATTGGTAAGCTTTGAGGAGGCTAAAATTCCGCCGAATGCACCCGCGCATGTGCCGATAAGCGAGAGCAGGGCAATTATGATATTTTCGCTGATAATAACGCTTCCTTTCCTTGCTGTTATTGAGGCAACCTTACAGATTAGCGAAAAATCCGAAAAAGTCAAGTTTTTTATTTTTACCGTCCCGATTATTTCCCATTCAATATGCGCTGTACAGTACATACGGCGAACGGAACAGTTGTATATTTATGCATTATTTGTGTATATTTATTACGAATTTGCAATAATCTATTGACATTAAAATCTGCAAGTGTATAATAGTAAAGAATTATATTATCGTATCGGAGATGCATATTATGCCTAAAGTATTCATAGACGGGCAGGCTGGCACAACAGGCTTGCGAATCAAAAGCCGATTACAGCAGCGAGATGATATTGAACTGCTTGAAATAGACCCCGAAAAGCGCAAGGACAGCGCAGAAATTAAAAAGCTGCTCAACGCAAGCGATGTTACATTTCTTTGTCTGCCGGACGAGGCGGCAAAAGAAGCCGTTGCACTGCTTGACAAGAATAACAAGCACACAAAAATTATAGACGCTTCAACAGCTCACAGAACCGCTCCGGGCTGGGCATACGGATTTCCCGAACTTTCGGCCGAATTCAGAAAAGGAATTGAGGAAAATCAGCTTATTGCAAATCCCGGCTGCTATGCAAGCGGATTTATTTCGATAGTTTATCCGCTTATTGCTCACGGAATCATCGGCAAAGATTATCCCATAACCTGCTTTGCCGTTTCGGGCTACAGCGGCGGAGGAAACAAGGCAATTGCACAATATGAAGCGGCAGAAAGAGACCCCGAGCTTGATTCGCCGAGGCAATACGCACTCGCTCAAACGCACAAGCATTTAAAGGAAATGCAAGCAATAACGGGTATTGAGCGCACACCGATTTTTTCGCCGATGATTTGCGATTACAAATGCGGAATGGTTGTGAGCGTTCCGCTTTTCACAAGCATGCTTGCAAAAAGTATAACTCCAAACGAAGTGCGTGAGGTGCTTAAGGAGCATTATGCAGGAAGCGAATTTGTTAAGGTTCGTAATGCGGGCTACAGCGAAAATATGATAGGCGCAAACAATTTTGACGGGCGCGACGATATGGAACTTGAGCTTAACGGCAACGCCGACAGATTTGTTATCACATCAAGATTTGATAATTTAGGCAAGGGCGCAAGTGGTGCAGCAATCGAATGCATGAACATTGCCTGCGGCATTAAAGACGGTAAATCACTGAATATCGGAGAGTAAAAATATGAAATATACAAACGGAGGAGTTTGCGCCGCAAAGGGATTCAAAGCAAGCGGCGTTTACTGCGGAATCAAAAAAAGCAATTCATCTGCGCACAAAAACGATTTGGGAATGATAGTTTCCGATGTTCCCTGCGCGGCGGCTGCGGTTTACACCACCAACAAGGTTAAGGGCGCACCGATTATCGTTACAAAGAAAAACCTTGAAAAGACAGGCGGCATTGCAAGAGCTGTTATAGTCAATTCCAAAAACGCAAACACCTGCAATGCGGACGGCGAGGAAAAAGCCGAAAAAATGTGCAGCCTTGCCGCAAACGCGTTGGGCATAAAAAGCGAGGAGGTTATAGTTGCCTCCACCGGCGTTATAGGGCAGATTTTGCCGATTGAACCGATTGAGGCAGGAATTAAACCGCTTGTTAACGGACTTTCCTACACCGGCAACGAAGCTGCGGCAACCGCAATTATGACAACGGACACGATAAAAAAAGAATATGCCGTTGAATTTGAAATCGGCGGAGTTAAATGCACAATCGGCGGCATGGCGAAGGGTTCGGGTATGATTCACCCAAACATGGCAACCACGCTTAATTTTATAACGACTGACGCAGCAATAGAAAAAGATGCCTTACAGGAGGCTTTAAATGACATCGTTAAAATCACCTACAACTGCCTTTCGATTGACGGCGACACATCCACAAACGACATGGTGTCTCTTATGGCAAATGGGCTTGCGCAAAATGAGAAAATCAAAAGCGGCTCTGTTGAATTTGTGCTTTTCAAATCGGCTCTTTATGAAGTTATGATGCATTTAACAAGAATGCTTGCCAAGGACGGCGAAGGCGCATCGAAGCTGATTGAATGCGTTTGCGAGGGCGCACCGAGCCAAGACGACGCCATCACGGTTGCGAAATCCGTTATAGGCTCATCGCTGTTCAAATGTGCAATTTTCGGCGAGGATGCAAACTGGGGCAGAATTCTTTGTGCGGTGGGTTATGCCGACGCAGAATTTGACATAAACAAGGTTGATGTTGACTTAAAGAGCGAATACGGTGAAATCGCAGTTTGCAGAAACGGCGCAGGAGTTGAATTTTCGGAAGAAAATGCAGCAGAAATTTTAAAAAGCGACGAAATATTCGTGCTGATAAACTTGCATGCCGGCGAAGCGAAAGCAACAGCCTGGGGCTGCGACCTTACATATGATTATGTTAAAATCAACGGAGATTACCGCACCTGATAAAGCGGCATAAGGAGAACAAAAATGGATATAACAAACGCAATGAAAGCCGAAGTGCTGGCAAGGGCTTTGCCAAACATTCAGCTTTACAGAAAGAAAACAATAGTTGTTAAATACGGCGGAAACGCCATGATAAACGAAGAGCTCAAAGAATCCGTTATGCGCGATTTGGTGCTGCTTACAACAATCGGTATCAAGGTGGTGCTTGTGCACGGAGGCGGTCCCGAAATAAACAAAACGCTTAAGGCAATGAACATTGAAAGCAAATTTGAAAACGGGCTTAGAGTTACGGATAAAGACACTGTTAATGTGGTTCAAATGGTGCTTGCAGGCAAGGTAAACAAAGATTTGGTTTGCCAAATCGGAAATCTCGGCGGTCATGCCATCGGTCTTTCCGGAATGGACGACAATATGATAAAATGCCAACCGCTTGACGGCAGACATGGCTTTGTGGGCGATATTGTTGATATGAACACCGAGGTTATTGACGAAGTTTTAAGCAACAATTTCATTCCTGTTATTTCCACAATCGGCTGCGACGAAAACAACAATTGCTACAACATAAATGCAGACACGGTTGCAGCTGCGGTAGCAGGCAAGCTTAAAGCGGAAGCCCTTATTTCAATGACGGATGTTGTGGGCTTGCTCCGAGATAAGGACGACGACAGCACTTTAATCCACAGAGTTTACATTTCCGATGTGCCGCGCCTTATTTCCGAGGGGATTATAACGGGCGGCATGATTCCGAAAATTGATTCAATGACCCAAGCCATTCGCGAGGGCGTAAAAAAAGCATTTATTATTGACGGGCGCGTTCCACACTCCATTCTGATGGAATTGCTGACGGATGAAGGTATGGGCACGATGTTCAGAAGCAGGTGACGGCATGAACACAAAAGAAAAAGACAATGAATTTGTTTCCCACGCTTACGGCAGATTTGATGTTGCGCTTTCAAGCGGCAAGGGCTCAACCGTGTGGGATGAAAACGGAAAAGAATACATAGATTTCGGCTCCGGCATAGGCGTTACGGCATTCGGAATTGCAGACGATGAATGGAAAAGCGCCGTTGAGGCACAGCTTGATAAAATCCAGCATACCTCAAATCTTTATTACACAAAGCCTTGTGCCGACCTTGCAATGCTGCTCTGTGAAAAAACCGGAATGAAAAAGGTTTTCTTTGCAAACAGCGGTGCCGAAGCGAATGAAGGCATGATTAAATTTGCAAGAAAATACAGCTTTGATAAATACGGCGAGGGCAGAAAAACGATTATCACTCTCGTTAATTCGTTCCACGGCAGAACGGTAACGACGCTTTCGGCAACTGGGCAGGACGGTTTTCACACTGTTTTCGGTCCGTTCACGCCCGGATTTAAATACTGCCCGGCAAACGACATTGAAACACTTAACAATATGATCACGGACGACGTGTGCGCAATCATGTTTGAATGCGTTCAAGGCGAAGGCGGCGTCCTTAATTTAACGGAAGAATTTGTGCACGAAATCGCAAAAATCTGTGCAAAAAAAGACATTCTCATTGCCGTTGACGAAGTTCAAACGGGTAATGGCAGAACCGGCAAATATTTTGCATATATGAATTACGGCATAACGCCCGACATCGTTTCCACAGCCAAAGGGCTCGCCGGCGGACTGCCGATGGGAGCGGTGCTTTTCGGAGAAAAGCTTGGCGACACGGTTACCCCCGGTTCCCACGGCTCAACCTTCGGCGGAAACCCGATTGCAGCCGCAGGCGCAATAAGCATTGTTGAAAGAATTGACGATAAATTCCTTGCCGATGTTGCTGCAAAAGGCGATTATATCAGAGAATATCTCGGCAAAATCAAGGGCGTTAAATCAATTTCCGGCATGGGGCTTATGCTTGGCATAGAAACCGAAAAGCCGGCAAAAGAGATTGCGGCGCAGTGCCTTAAAAACGGACTGCTTGTACTGACTGCAAAAACAAAAATCAGGCTTTTACCTGCACTTAACATAAACAAAAACGAGCTTGACAAAGGGCTTAATATATTGAAAGAGGTTATTGAAAAATGAAACACTTACTTAAATTAAAGGATTTGGATAAAACCGAAATTCTTGATTTGCTGAATCTTGCCGATCAGCTTAAATACGAAACGAAGCACGGTATCGAGCACCATTTGCTTAAAGGCAAAACACTTGGAATGATTTTCCAAAAGAGTTCCACAAGAACGCGTGTTTCTTTTGAAACGGGTATGTATCAGCTCGGCGGTCAGGCATTATTCCTTTCAAACAGAGATCTTCAAATCGGCAGAGGCGAACCCGTGCAGGACACGGCAAGAGTGCTTTCGCGCTATCTTGACGGCATTATGATCAGAACCTTTGAGCAAAAAGAGGTTGAGGATCTTGCCAAATACGGCTCAATTCCGATTATAAACGGGCTTACCGATTACTGCCATCCGTGCCAGGTACTTGCCGATTTAATGACAATTCGCGAGCACAAAAACACATTTGACGGGCTTAAATTCTGTTTTATCGGCGACGGCAACAACATGGCAAACAGCCTTATTGTGGGTGCAATCACAATGGGAATGGAATGCGCAATCGCCTGCCCGGCTGATTACAAGGCCGATGCCGAAATTATGAAATGGGCAAGCGAAAACGGCAAATTCACATGCAGCGACGACATTCTTGCCTGTGCGAAAGACGCCGATGTAATTTACACGGATGTTTGGGCTTCAATGGGGCAGGAACAGGAAAAAGCAGAGCGCGAAAAGATATTCAAGGATTATCAGGTTAACGGTGAAGTTATGGCTGCTGCGCACAAGGATGCAATGGTGCTTCACTGCCTGCCGGCACACAGGGGCGAGGAAATCACCGCAGAGGTGTTTGAAGCCCATGCAGACGAGATATTCGATGAAGCCGAAAACAGGCTTCACGCTCAAAAGGCCGTGCTTGTTAAGTTGCTCGGTCAAAACAAATAAAACCGAAACGGATGTTTTTTAATGGATAATGAGAAAGTTTATATATGCTTGGCAGACGGGCATATATTTGAAGGAAAGCGCTTCGGCGCGGGCGGAAATGTTTGCGGCGAGCTTGTTTTCACAACAGGCATGTGCGGCTACATTGAAACGCTTACAGACCCGAGCTATTACGGGCAAATAGTGCTGCAAACATTTCCGCTTATAGGCAATTACGGCTTTATTTCAGACGACGCTGAAAGCGCAAAGCCGTATGTTACGGCATACATTGTGCGTGAAAAGTGCGACAATCCATCGAATTTCAGATGCAACGAAACGCTCGACAAATATTTGAAAGACAACAATATTCCCGGAATATATGATGTTGACACACGCGAAATAACAAAAATCATCAGGGAAAGCGGCGTTATGAACGCAATGATATGCTCCGACCCAAGGGATTTTGACAAAGACAAGGTTGAGGCATACAGAGTAAGCGGCGCGGTTGAAGCCGTCACAGCAAAAGCCCCCCTGCCCGTTGCCTGTGAAAACCCAAAATATAATGTTGTGCTGCTGGATTACGGCAAGAAAGAAAACATTGTACGCGAGCTTGTTAAACGCGGCTGCAATGTGGCGGTTATGCCGAGCGACACAAAGGCTGACGATGTGCTGAAGCTTAATCCGGACGGAATTATGCTTTCAAACGGACCCGGAGACCCGAGCGATAACACGGAATGCATTAACGAACTGAAAAAGCTTATCGGCAAAAAACCGATTTTCGGCATTTGCCTCGGTCATCAGCTTTTGGCACTTGCCATGGGCTCAAAAACCACAAAGCTGAAATACGGACACAGAGGTGTTAACCAACCGGTTAAATGCATTGAAACGGGCAGAACATACATTTCATCGCAAAACCACGGCTATGCCGTTTTAAACGACGAAATCGAAAAAAGCGGCGGCGTTATAAGCTATGTCAATGCAAACGACGGCACAAACGAGGGCGCAGATTACCCCGACAAGAATGCCTTTTCGGTGCAATTTCACCCGGAGGCGTGCAGCGGTCCGCACGACACAAGATTTTTGTTTGACAAATTTATTAAAATGATGGGAGGTAACGAATAATGCCTCTTGACAAAAGCATAAAAAAGGTGCTTGTTATCGGCTCAGGTCCGATTGTTATCGGTCAGGCTGCGGAATTTGACTATGCCGGCGCACAAGCTTGCCGCGTTCTTAAAGACGAGGGTGTTGAAGTGGTGCTTGTTAATTCAAACCCGGCAACCATAATGACAGACAAAGCACTTGCCGACCACATTTACCTTGAACCGCTTACGGAAGAAACCGTTAAGCGCATTATAGAAAAAGAAAGGCCGGACAGCATTTTAGGCGGTCTCGGCGGACAAACCGGACTTACAATTTCAATGCAGCTTGCAAGAGACGGATATTTGGATAAAATGGGTGTTCGCCTGCTCGGAACAGACGCAGAAGCGATAGACAAAGCCGAGGACAGGCAACTTTTCCGCGACACCATGGTAAAATTAGGTCAACCCGTTGTTCCGTCCGACATTGCAAACGATATTGAAACCGCGGAAAAAATTGCGGATGAAATCGGCTATCCCGTTATAATCAGACCGGCATTCACGCTCGGCGGCGCCGGCGGCGGTGTTGCTTACAATAAGGAAGAGCTTGACCGCATTGCTAAACACGGGCTTATGCTTAGCCCGATAACGCAAATACTTGTTGAAAAATACATAGCCGGATGGAAAGAAATCGAATTTGAGGTTATGAGGGACGGAGTCGGCAATGTTATTGCAGTTTGCTCCATGGAAAACTTTGACCCCGTAGGCGTTCACACCGGCGACAGCATAGTTATTGCCCCTGCAGTTACTCTGGGCGACAAGGAATACCAAATGCTGCGCAGTGCCTCGCTTGACATTATCACGGAGCTTGGAATTGAGGGCGGCTGCAACTGCCAATTCGCGCTTAATCCCGAAAGTTTTGAATACAGCGTTATTGAGGTTAATCCACGCGTTTCGCGTTCCTCTGCGCTTGCTTCAAAGGCAACCGGATATCCGATTGCCAAAGTTACAACAAAAATTGCGCTCGGTTACACGCTTGATGAAATCAGAAACGATGTTACGGGCAAAACCTGCGCCTGCTTTGAGCCTACTCTTGATTATGTGGTTGTTAAGGTGCCGAAATGGCCCTTTGACAAATTTATAAACGCTTCGCGCGAGCTCGGCACGCAGATGAAAGCAACCGGTGAGGTTATGAGCATTGCGCCATCCTTTGAGATGGCGATAATGAAAGCTGTGCGCGGCGCAGAAATCGGACTCGACACGCTCAACAACAAAGCCGTTTCAAAGCTTGATTTGCCGCAGGCACTTTCAAATCAGGACGACTTAAGGCTGTTTACCGTTTTTCGCGCTCTTAAAAGCGGAATTTCCGTTGACGAAATTCACCGCATAACGATGATAGACGAATGGTTCTTATACAAGCTTAAAAACCTTGCGGATTACGAAGCGCAAATCGAAAATTCGACGGTGAGCAACGAGCTGTATTTAAAAGGCAAAAAATACGGATACACAGACGAGGCTATTGAGCGAATAAGCGGCTCTCCCCTTGCGTTCCACAAGGAAGCCGTTTATAAAATGGTTGACACCTGCGGCGCGGAATTTGCCGCGGAAACGCCTTATTTTT
>CAVFVA010000013.1:0-54476 GCA_963625835.1 Clostridium sp. AF37-5
ATTCATTAAGTGATTGATTTTTTTATTGGTGTTCAATTTGTTATTGCAATTTACAAAATAATGTTTTTGCAAAGTCTTTCGATTTTGAAATACTATATTGCTTGCCGTTGTTACCCACGGCGATAACAATTTTCAAAAAATCATCATCGATAAGTTGCTTTAGATCTCCAGGAGACAATGTAGCATTATCCGGATGATTATGTATTACAATATAATCAAATTGCGGTTTGTAAGTGTGTGCCACTTTGTTTGCACCGGTTTTGCCAACAGCCGGTTTTAGTAAATTCATATGCATATCATAATAATATAAACACTCCGTACCCTCTGGAAGCTTTTTTACCTGTTTCAGCAGGTTTTGTGCAGCTGTTCTAAGTTGCTCGTTTTCCTGCCATGTAAATTCGTCCAGATTGAATGATTTTATATTTCTTATAACATCATCAGAAATATTCGCTTTTTTCTTTAACTCGAAGCGTTCAGATAAGTCGTTCAGAGTTTCTTGTGATACATTACCGCCGTGCTTCTTAACATATTCATCCTGCCACTTATCCCAATCGGCAACGGCAATGCCGTAATGGCAGCGACACCACGGATGCATCGGCGGGAAGTTTCGCCCCGGAACGCGCTGCGAAAACTTGAATTTTTTGCCGTTCAGCGCTTTGCACACCGGGCAGGCATTGTTATCCGCAACCTGAAATTCGTAATCCTCGAAATCCTCGGCGAACACAGCTGCCGAGCTTTCGTTCATTACATAGGTGCCCTCGGTGTAAATAAGCCTATAAGCATCGTTCTTTGCCACATTGATGAAACGGCTGCGTACCTGCCCCACAAGGCGCTCATAGCTGTCGCCCCGGGCAAAGCCGTTTGCAATATCATTATTGAGATAATCCGCAAGCTTATCCGTGTTTTGCCATATGCGCTGCGAGAAATCAGCCTCGCCGCTCCAAGCCGTGCCGGAAAAGAGCTTCATTGCCGAGCTGTTGACCGCCAAGCCCATTATTTTATTGGCTGCGCCGGTGCTTTTATAAGCCAAGCTTGCCAAATGCTCTTTTAATTCGCGGTCTGTGATTGCGCCGAGCTCGCGTTGCTGGAGGCGTATGCTCTCTTGCAATCCCTCCAGGCGATTGAGTTTGTAAATACTTTCCCTTATAGGCATTAAATCGACATATTCGGGATATTTCTTTTCAAACTCATCCATTCGCTGGATTAACAACATTATATCACTGTCGGGCAGCTTTTTAAAGAGGTCTGCGTATTTTACAATATTATCTTCGCCGTAGCGCTTATATGCCGAATTTAAAATTAAATATTGTTTATTTAAATCGCTTATGGTATGATATTATATAATTTAAAATTAAAGGAGAACTTTTTATGTATTCCGATTATTATGATTCCATCGCAAAAGTTGCCGAAACCGATAAAGAGGTTGCGGATGCAATGGCTCTTGAATTAAAGCGCCAGAGAGAAAATATTGAACTCATCGCATCTGAAAACCTTGTTTCACCGCAGGTTATGGCAGCTATGGGCAGTGTACTCACGAATAAATATGCCGAGGGTCTTCCCGGCAAGCGTTATTACGGCGGATGTCAATATGTTGATATAGTTGAGAACATTGCAATCAAAAGAGCGTGCGAGCTTTTCGGCGCGCAATATGCCAATGTTCAACCACACTCGGGCGCGCAGGCAAACACTGCGGTTTATCTTGCACTGCTTAAACCCGGCGACACCGTTATGGGAATGAGCCTTGATAATGGCGGTCATCTTACTCACGGTTCGCCTGCCAACATCAGCGGCAAGTATTTCAACTTTGTGCCTTATGGCGTAAATGATGAGGGATATATTGATTTGGATGCTTTTGCAAAGCAGGTAAATAAGGTTAAGCCCAAGCTTATCGTTGCCGGTGCTTCTGCTTATCCGCGCGCCATTGATTTTAAAACAATGGCTGAAATCGCTCATGCAAACGGTGCTATGTTTATGGTTGATATGGCTCATATCGCCGGTCTCGTTGCCGCAGGGCTTCATCAAAATCCGGTTCCTTATGCGGATGTTGTTACCACCACCACTCACAAAACTCTTCGCGGACCGAGAGGCGGTCTTATCCTTTGCAACAATCCTTATCTTATTAAAAAGCTTAACTCGGCAGTGTTCCCGGGCACGCAGGGCGGTCCGCTTATGCATGTTATCGCAGGCAAAGCCGTGTGCTTCGGTGAGGCGTTAAAGCCTGAATTTAAGGAGTATTCGCAGAAAGTTATCGATAACGCTCAGGCTCTTGCAAAAGGGCTCACCTCAAGAGGACTTAATCTTGTTTCGGGCGGCACTGATAACCACCTTGTGCTACTTTCGCTTATAGGCACAGGCGTAACGGGCAAAGAGCTTGAAGCAAGGCTCGACGATGTTCATATCACGCTCAACAAAAACACTGTTCCGAATGAACCGCTTTCTCCGTTTGTTACCTCAGGCGTGCGCATCGGCACTCCGGCTGCAACAACAAGAGGTCTTAACGAAGCGGATTTCGAGAAAATCGCCGAGTTTATTTATCTTGCCGTTACGGATTTTGAAAACAAAAAGGATTATATCACAAACGGCGTTGCGGAAATTTGCGCCAAATATCCGCTTTACGAATAAGTATTTTTAAGAGAGAAGGGAAATCATGGTTGGCATTTTTGCAAAGCTTTTCGGTGCTGTAATGAACTTTTTTTATCTTTTTTACAAGCGCAAAAAAACAGAGGATAAAATAGTTTTTATTTCGCGCCAAAGCGAAACGCCGTCCCTTGATTTTCGCTATCTTATAAACGAAATCAAAACGAATTATCCGCAATATAAGGTGGAGGTGCTGTGTAAAATGATACCTTCCTCCGCCGGCGGAAAAATCAAGTATGCGGGCGAAATGTTTCGCCAAATGAAGGCACTTGCGACTTCAAAGGTTGCCGTGCTGGACGGCTATTGCATTCTCGCCTCCATGCTGAAGCATAAAAGTGATTTAAAAATAATTCAGATATGGCACGCGCTTGGTGCGTTTAAACGCTTCGGAAAATCGATTCTCGATAAAGAGGGCGGAAACTCATCAAAAACCGCAGCAGCTTTTAAAATGCACAATAATTATGATTTGATTGCCGCAAGCGGCGACGCATGTGTTCCTTTTTTCGCTGAGGCATTCGGTCAGCCCGAAAGCAAGTTTATCCCTATCGGTATTCCCAGAATGGATTATCTTACGGATGAAAACGAAAAAATCAGGCTCAGGGGTAATATTTTTGCACGCTATCCTCAGCTTGAAAACGGCAAGAAAAATATACTCTATGTGCCAACATTCAGGGATAATGAGGCAGACACAAAAGTACTCCGCGAAGCCACGCAAGAACTTGTAAACAGGGTTAATTACACCGAATATAACCTTATTGTTAAGCACCATGTTGTGGACACAAATAAGGAAGAAATATATATCGATTCGCGTATGAACGAAATAACGGGCGAATATTTTACGGGTATGGATTTTATGGCGGTTGCCGACTTTGTGGTAACGGATTACAGCTCTGTACTTTATGAGGCTTTGCTTCGCGATTTACCGCTTTATATCTATTGCTTTGACAGTGACAAATATATTGACGAACGCGGATTTTATATTGATTTTTGGCGCGATTTGCCGGCTATGTATTCCAAAAACGCAAAGGGAATTTGCGATTTTATCTCCGGCGGTATGCGTTGCGACGCCGAAAAAGAGCAAAGCTTTAAGCATGCTTATGTTAATAAGCGGTTTAAATCAATTACCGCGATTTACGGAATAATTATGAACGAACTCGCCAAAGGCTGTTATGACGGCAGATTTAACTACGGAGCCGAAAATCCTGCGGTTTCCGATGAAAGCGTTAAAGACGACGAAGCTTTGCAGCCCAATGATAAAATTACGGAAAGCGAGCTTGAAATGTTTAATAATGCAGCATCGGCTGAAAGCAAATCTCAGCCCGAATCGTCTGAAACAGAGGCAGAAAAAGATGAGTAAAATTAAATCCGCGCTTTATCCCATATTGCAGCGCGCAAAATATGCGGATTTTATTTCAATGTTTGAAAAAGCAAAAAAGCAGCCGATGACAGATAATAAAATTTTGATGTATTCAACATCAAAGGGCAGGCTCGGCGGCAATTTGCTTGCAATAAAAAATTATATAGAAAAAAACGGGCTTGATTATGATATCACCGTTGCAGCCGGCAACGGCATACCGCCGTCCGATAAGCTTGCAATTCTTATGGCTCAAAGCAGATTTATACTTGTTGACGATTATGAGCCGCTTGTTTATGTGCTTAAACTTCGTGAAAATCAGCATCTTGTGCAGGTTTGGCACGCAATGGGTGCGTTTAAGCGTTTCGGTTACGGCAGAGCAAGTGCCGAAAAAAATTCGCTTACCCATAAAAATTATACGGAGGCAATAGTTTCCTCGCCTGAAATTGCGCCTGTTTATGCCGAGGCATTCGGTATAGACGAAAGCAAAATCAAGCCGGTCGGCACACCTCGCACAGATGTGTTTTTCGATCACGATTATGTGTCAACCGCAAAGGAAAGGCTATTTGCCGAATATCCGCTTTTGCGCGGTAAAAAGATTTGCCTTTTCGCACCGACATTCAGGGGGGCAAATGTGCACGACGCCGAATATCCCGAAAGCTTTTTTGATTGCGAAAAATTTGCAAATGCTCTCGGCGATGATTGGGCGGTAATCATAAAAATGCATCCGTTTGTCAAAAAGGCTTTGCAAATTCCCGAAAGTGTTTCAAACCGCGTGTTTGATTTATCTGCCGAAAGGGAAATAAACGATATTTTATTTATAACGGATGTGCTTGTAACTGATTATTCCTCTGTTATATTTGAAAACGCCGTTATCGGCAACGCTTGCGTGCTTTATGCTCCGGATTTGGAGCAGTATACGGGCGGCAGGGGATTTTATTTTGAATACACAGATTATTCGTGCGGCAGTGTTGTGCAATCGTTTGAGGAATTGCCGAAGGCTGTTTTGCAGGCTGAGCCGGGCGAGGTTCAGCAAAAATTTCGGCAGCGTTTTGTTTCTCTTTGTGACGGCAATTCAAGCGCACGCTTTGTTGAAACTATATTAGAAAGTAAGAAGTGATTGAAATGGCTTATGCCCTTTCCGAAAAATTTGCTTCCCTGAAGCCCTCGGCTGTCAGGGAAATATTAAAAGTAACCTCGCAGCCCGGCATGATTGCCTTTGCCGGCGGTTCGCCGGATTCCGCAGCGTTTCCTTGTGAAGAGGTAAAAAAAATAACAGCTGAAATCCTTGAAGAAAATCCTGTTTCGGCACTTGTGTACGGTGTTTCTGAGGGCTACGAGCCGCTGCGTAAAACCGTTGCCGAATGGCTTAAAAGGCGCGATAATATCGGCACGGAGGAAGACAGTGTTATCATCACCGCAGGCGGCACTCAGGTTATGGATATAACCACGCGTATTATGACTTCTCCCGGCGATACGGTTATTTGCGAGGAGCCTTCGTTTATCGGCTCTCTTAATTGCTTTCGTTCCCATGGCTGTAAGCTCGCCGGTGTGCCTATCGATGCAGACGGTATGAATATCGATGCTCTTGAAAAAGTTATTGCTGCAAATCCGAATGCAAAATTTATTTACACCATTCCGAATTTCCAAAACCCCGGCGGCACCACAATGAGCCTTGAAAAGCGCAAAAGGCTTTATGAGCTTGCAAGGCAAAACGATTTGCTTGTTTTGGAGGACGACCCTTACGGCAATCTGCGCGTGGATGGCGATTCAGTTCCGAGTATAAAAAGTATGGATAAGGACGGTATTGTTATCTATGCCGGTTCTTTTTCAAAAATTCTTGCTCCCGGGCTTCGAGTTGCATATGCTGTTGTGCCCTCTAAGACCGCGGCAGCGTTCACAATCGGCAAACAGGTTTCCGATGTTCACACCGGTGTGCTTAATCAAATGATTGTTTCGCGCTGGTTTTCGGAATATGATGTTGATAAGCATATTGTTGAAATCAGAAAAATCTATCGCCGCAAGCTTTCGCTTATGTGCGATTGCCTCGATAAATACTGCGGCGGTTTTATAGAATATGTTCGCCCGCAGGGCGGTTTGTTCGTTTGGGCAAAGCTGCCCGAAAAGGTTGATATGCTCAAATATGTAAACAGGCTTTTGGAGCATAAAGTGGCTGTAGTGCCCGGCAGCGCGTTTATGATCGACGACACTGCACCGTGCTCCTATATTCGCCTTAATTTCTCCACCCCAAGCGATGAGGAAATCATTAAAGGCGTTCAAATAATGGGCGAGGTCGCAAAGGAATTTGAATAATTGAAACGAATTTGCAGGTTTTGCTATCGTAATATAAGGAAGTGTTAGTGTGAAAAATCACACTATAAATTATATTGCCTTCAAAATTTGCCTGCGGCATAATTTTGAAATGGCTGAAATCACCATTCACGCCTGTTCAGGCAACACAGAGCATTCGGTGATTTTTAATAAACTATTTGTTGCCTGAAAGGCTATGGTGATTATTATGGAAGAAAATAAGGAAATTCAGCAAAGGCGCAAAAGATGCCTTTCGCTCATTCAGCCCACATCCGTTCCCACTCTTGGAAATTATCTCGGCGCATTAAAAGGTTGGCCCGAGTTTCAGGATAAATTCGACACGATTTACGGCGTTGCGGATCTTCATTCCATCACCGTAAGGCAGGACCCACAAAAGCTCAGAAAGCAAACCACGGAAATGTTTGCCGTTTTGCTTGCTCTCGGTCTCGATCCCGAAAAAAGCATTCTGTTTATTCAGTCTCAGGTTCCGGCTCACAGCCAGCTTGGTTGGATTCTCAATTGCTACACCCAATTCGGCGAACTTTCAAGAATGACTCAGTTTAAGGATAAATCCGCTCAGCACAGCGATAATATCAACGCCGGTCTTTTCACTTATCCCTGCCTTATGGCTGCCGATATTTTACTTTATCAAACGGATGTTGTGCCGGTCGGCGCGGATCAAAAACAGCATTTGGAAATCACGCGCGATATCGCAAGCCGCTTTAACGGCATTTACGGCAATGTGTTCACTCTGCCCGAGGCATATATTCCGAAAAACGGAGCAAGGGTTATGAGCCTTCAGGATCCGGTAAAGAAAATGAGTAAGTCGGATTCGAATCCCAAGAGCACCGTGTTTATTACAGATGCGCCCGAAACGATTATGAAGAAATTTAAGTCCGCCGTAACGGACAGCGAAATGTGCGTTCGCTATGCAGACGGTAAGGACGGAATCAATAATCTTATGACGATTTATTCCGCCGTAACGGGGCTTGATTTTGAAAAAATCGAATCTGAATTTTCGGGCAAGGGCTACGGCGATTTCAAAAAAGCAGTCGGCGAAGCTGTTGTTGCCGAGCTTGCGCCGGTGCAGGAAAAATTTAATCGCTATATGAAAGATGCGGCTTATATTAAAGAATGCGAAAAAACAGGTGCCGAGCGCGCAGAGCGTCTTGCCTCAAGAACTTTGCAAAAAGCAATGAAAAAGGTTGGTTTCTTGTTGTAATTTGCCGTTTAATATGTTATAATCATATATGTTAATCACATCTTACTCAAAGAGGAGCAAGCCGGTGCGGCGTGCTCCTCTTTTTTTATGCGCCGAAAGTAAAAAGATTATCAAATTTGCCTTTTATTTAATTTGACTAAAAGAACAGGTAAAATTTGTTACTCTTTGTAATTGACCGTAACATAAAGAATGTGATATAATTAACAAGAGTTTATAGATAAACTGAAAAGGAGGAATTATTTTGAAAGAAGCAAAAGCAATGGCGTATGTGAATATGTACGGCGTTCTTGCAACTCTTGAAAATCTCTGTGCCGTTGATGATGAGGCAAAACAAATTCTTGCGGGTCTTAAATCGCCGGTTTCGCTTTGTTTTGAGGTTGCCGGCGGTCCGTGCGGCACGTTCCATTTTTCAAAAAGCGGATGCAAGTTTACCGAGGGTTCGGAGGGCTGTACCTGCAAAATGAATTTTAAATCACCTGAAAAATTCAATGATCTTATTGATAACAGCAAGCCCGGTGTTCCCACAAAGGGCATGGTTCAGGTGCTTTCGTTCCTTATGGGTCCGTTCACAAAGCTTACAAACAGGCTCACAAAACTGCTTATGCCAACTAAAGAGGATTTGCAAAACAGAGCCTTTTTTGAAGAATCCACTATATTGACTTTCTACACAATCGCAGGCGCAATTTCGGCACTTGCAAACTCGGATTCGATTTCAAAATTCACTGCCGCCTCCACCGTGGACGGCGTTATTTCAATGGGTATTAAGGATACCTGCTATGCAACGGTGAAAGTTAAGAATCATCATTTCACCACTATTAAAGAAAAGCCGAAAAACCCCAGGGCAATTATGGAATTTGCGGATATAGACCTTGCTTACGGGCTTTTCAACGGCACTGTTTCCACTATTGCCGAGCTTTGCGAAGGCAATATTCATATGGCAGGTATGATTTCAATGGTAGATAATCTTAATCGTATTCTTGACAGAGTTGCGGTTTATCTCGGTTAAGAGGATTAACGGGTATTTTAGCGAAGCTGTGCGAGAAATCGGCGTGCAAATTGCGCTCGGTTTGCTCTCGCTTACTTAAGGAGGAAAAATAATGAGCAAATTTCCCGAATATACACACGAAAAAAGTAAAGAATGGTTCAGCAGGGCACTTGCTGCAATTCCGTCCGGCGTTTACGGCCATCTCGGTCC
Organism: Clostridium sp. AF37-5; assembly: GCA_963625835.1. Taxonomy (GTDB): domain Bacteria; phylum Bacillota; class Clostridia; order Oscillospirales; family Acutalibacteraceae; genus Eubacterium_R. The sequence continues at coordinate 8,719 of CAVFVA010000013.1, forward strand.
CAGCGAGGGTCTCTTTCTTCCCATCAGCAAATGGCCTTTGATGAGCGATCACGCAAAGGGCACTTATTTTTGGGATGTTGACGGTAATAAATATCTTGATCTTATGTGCGCTTACGGTCCTAACGTTCTCGGTTATTGCGACGAGGATGTTGATGCGGCTGCAATTCAGCAGCTTCACACCGGCAACTGCACCACATCACCGTCTTACAAAATGGTTGAATGTGCTGAACTTCTTAAGGACACGGTTGCCTGTGCAGATTGGGCATTCTTTATGAAAAACGGCTCTGACGCCACAACTTTCTCGGTTATGTGCGCCCGCGCACATACCGGAAAAAAGAAAATGTTTTTCCTGCAGGGATATTATCACGGCGATTTCCAATGGGCGCAAAAGGTGGATTATCCCGGCATTCTTCCCGAAGAGGTTCAAAACAATGTTGTTGTGCCTTGGTTTGACCTTGATGCACTTCAGGAGGCTTATGACGCATGCGGCGGCGATGTTGCCGGCCTTATTGCTCAGCCTTACGACCACGGTAACTTTAAGGATAACGAATGTGCCACCAAGGATTATTGGCAGGCAGTTCGCAAATTCTGCGACGAGCACGGTATGGTGCTGATTTTTGACGATGTTCGCACCGGCTTCAGGCTTGATCTTGCAGGCTCCGACCATTATTACGGTATTAAAGCTGATCTTATCTGCTTCTGTAAAGCCCTTGCAAACGGCTATAATATGTCGGCAGTATGCGGCGGCGATCATATGAAAACAACGGCTTCTTCCGTTACATACACAGGCTCTTATTGGATGAGCGCAGAGCCGTTTGCGGCTTGCCTTGCTTGCATTCCTAAGATGAAAAAGCTTGATACTCCCACAATGTTCCGCAAAATAGGCACTCAAATCACAGACGGCTTTACCGCTGCGGCTCAGGAACACGGCTTTGATCTTGTTGTGTCCGGCGAACCTGCGCTTTTCTATCTCAGAATTGCTAATGACGACAGCCTTATGCTTCATCAGGAATGGATTGCAGAATGCGTTTCAAGAGGCTTATTCCTTGCGTCGCACCACAATCACTTTATCAACGCTTCTATCACGGATGAGGATGTTAAGCTTGCCGTTGATATTGCCGAGGATGCTTTCGGCGTTGTTGCCGCAAGGCACCCTGAAATCGAGGGATTGAAATAATTTAAGATATAAGGCAGTCTGCGGGCTTCACGCCGCAGCTGCTTATTAAGGAGGAAAATTTATGCCAGCAAATTACAAGCCGTTCGATAAAGAAGAATGGCTCCGCCTCGAAAAAAAGGCGGATCAGTTAAGGCGTTTGACCGTGCAAACAACCGTTTGGGGCGGTTCCGGTCATATAGGCGGCGCAATGAGCGCTATGGACGCCATGACTATTCTTTACCACCGCTTTATGAAGCTTGATGTCAACAGCCCCGATATGGCAGACAGAGATCGCTTTGTGCTTTCTAAGGGTCATGCAGCCGTAGGTTACGGTCCCGTTATCTGCGATTACGGTTTTATGGATGTTGAGGGACTTCATAATTTCAACCTTACGGGTTCTCAGTTCGGTATGCACCTTGATTGCAATAAAATCAAGGGCATAGATTGCTCCAGTGGCTCTCTCGGTCACGGGCTTTCGCTTGCTTGCGGATTTGCGCTTGCAGGCAGGGTAAACGGTCTTGATTATATGAACTATGTTCTCACCGGTGACGGCGAATTGAATGAGGGCTCAAACTGGGAGGCTGCAATGACTGCGGCTCAGTTTAAACTTTCAAATGTTGTTGTGCTTGTTGATAACAACAAATGTATGATTGACGGTCGTGTAGACGATGAAATGAAAGTTGAGCCGGTTGACGAAAAATTCGCATCGTTTGGATTTATTACCGAGCGTGTGGACGGTCAGAATATGAAAGAACTCAACAATGCAATCGAAAACGCAATAAATAATCATAAAAACGGCGGAGATAAACCCTATTGCATCGTTATGGATACCTTTAAGGGCGCCGGAATTGATTTTATGGAAGACGATTATCATTGGCACTACGGCGCACTTGATGCCGAAAAAGAAAAGAAGTGCTATGAAAGCCTTGATAAATATTATGCGGCTCGTGTGGCACGCGCGGAAAAGGAGGCGTAAGCAATGGCAAGCGGTATGACTTATACTATGACGGAAACCACTCAGCTTTCAACTGCAGAGTATTACGGAAAAGCACTTTGCGAGCTCGGTGAGGAGCACAAGGATGTTGTTGCTCTTACGGCGGATTTAGCTAAATCCACAAAAATCGGTATGTTCGGTGAAAAGTTCCCGGAGCGTTTCTTTAATGTGGGCATTGCGGAGCAAAATATGTTCGGCGTTGCAGCCGGTCTTGCTAAAAACGGTCTTGTTCCGTTTGCTTCCACTTTCGCAATTTTTGCGTCGGCGCGTTCGCTCGATCAGGTTCACACAGATATTTGCTATCAAAATGTGCCCGTTAAAATCATAGCCACCCACGCCGGCACTTCGTTCGGTCAGGCAGGCTCAACCCACCATTCACTTATTGACATGACATGTATGCGCGCTTTGCCGCATATGACGGTTATTTGCCCGTGCGACGGTGCGGAAACATATCACGCTGTTAAGGCAGCTTATGAAACTCCGGGTCCAGTTTATATTCGTATAAACAGGGGATTTGACCAAATCGTTTATAAAAATCTTGAGGATTGCTCTTTTGAAGTGGGCAAGGCAAAGGTTATGAACGAGGGCACTGATATCACCGTTATCGCCTGCGGTTCATGCGTTTATCAGGCTATGCAGGCTGCTCAAATGGCAGAGGCAGATGCCGGTATCAAAGTTCGCGTTTTGAATATGCATACCATTAAGCCGATTGATGAAGAAGCTGTTATGGCTGCTGTTATGGACACAAGAAGAATTATCACGGTTGAGGATCACACCGTGATGGGCGGTCTCGGCTCGGCAGTTGCCGATGTTGTTGCAAAAAGCGGCAAGGCATGCGCATTTAAAATGCTCGGTCATCAGGATGCTTTCTCAACTATCGGTCTCCACGAGGATCTTATGTCCCTTGCAAAGATAGATGCAAACGGTATTGCGGAAACAATTGCCGAAGTAATGCATCAGGATTTTGAGGCTGACGATGCTTGGGACGATGAATTCTAAGCTTTTACGCCTAAAATCTTAATGAAAGGAATGTGTTATTATGGCAAGCGATGTAACCCGCTACACCAATAAGGTTTTCATGGCAGCTGCGTTGCCGCTTATGAAAACTATTGCCACCGATGTGCCCGAACTCGCCAAAAAGTTTGAGGGCGTGAATGCCGTTTATCAGGTTTCTGCCAAAACAAATGCGCAGGATAAGGAAGCCGTTCACTTTGTTGTTGAAAACGGCGAATGGTCCTGCAAACTCGGTGAATATTTCGGTCAGCAAAAAATAGATGCGGAGCTTGAATTTTCCTCAATGGAAAAGATGAACGCCTTTATGAAAGGCGATATGAGCAAGCTTCCGAAAATGAAAATAAAATCCTTAGGTAAATTTGTTAAATTTATGGCGGTGCTGCTTAAAATGAGCAGCCTGCTCGGTATTTCCGAGCCGCCCGAGGACGAGCAACTTTCGCTTTTGCTTTGCAAGCTTTATTTCTATTTGCTTTCAAGCGGCATAAGCCAGCTCAATAAAATGGGTCACCCGGCAATTCATGATTGGACTCTTAAAAGCCCCGATCGCGTTTATCAGTGGGCTGTTGAGGGTCATCCCGAATGCACCGCTTATCTGCGCATAAAGGCAGGCAAATCACGCGCAGGCAGAGGTGAATATAAGCGTTCAAAGCCGTTTTTCTGCATGAAATTCGATTCGCCGCAGCATGCTCTTATGATTTTGCTCGGCACCGGCGATATGCTTGAAATGGTTAAATCAAAGCAGCTTATTATGGAAGGGGCTCCTGAGTTCGGAGCAATGATCGGCGATTATATGATGATTGTCGGTGACCTTGCAAAATAATAAAAATCAATATTTTATTTTTCACGGCAGGTGCTTTTTTCACCTGCCGCATTTTTTATTTGCAGTTTTAAAATATTATTGCAATTTGCGTATTGATTTTGAAAAAAATACTGCTATAATAACAATGAGCAAATTTTTATATTTCAATCTATAAGAGGCACAAAATATGAATACTTACAGAAGAAAAACAAAGATTATTTGCACAATCGGGCCTGCTTCAAGCAGCGAAAATACATTGCGCGAACTTATGCTTGCAGGCATGGATGTTGCAAGATTCAACTTTTCGCACGGGGAATATGAAACCTTTGAACAGTGGTTTGCAACCATAGAAAAGGTTAGGAAAGAACTTAACATTCCTGTTGCAACATTGCTTGATACTAAAGGTCCCGAAATAAGAACGGGAAATTTCAGCGATCCAAATGGAATTTGTCTTGATGCGGGAGACGAATTTATACTCACAACCGATGATGTTATCGGAACAAAGGAAAAATGCAGCATTTCATATAAAAATCTGCCGCATGATGTTAAAAAAGGTACGGTCATTTTGATAGATGACGGCTTAATTTCGCTTGAAGTTAAATCCGTTAAAAATAATGATATTATATGCAAAGTTGTGGAAGGCGGTCCTGTAACGGATCACAAGGGCGTTAATGTGCCGAATGTTACGCTTGCACTTCCTTATCTTTCCGAAAAGGACATGCAGGATTTAAAATTCGGCGCGAAAATGGGCTTTGATTTTATTGCTGCTTCGTTTTGCCGCACTGGTGCAGATATCGTTTATCTGCGTAATTTCTGCCACGCTCTCGGTTGGAATGATGTGCGCATAATCGCCAAAATAGAAAACAACGACGGCGTTGAGAATATCGACGACATTATTCGTGAAGCAGACGGTATTATGGTTGCCCGCGGCGATATGGGCGTTGAAATTCCGTTTGAAAAGATTCCGTCAATTCAAAAGGTTATTATCGAAAAGGTGTTTGCGGCAGGTAAAATCGTTGTAACAGCCACCCAAATGCTTGAATCAATGATTAAAAATCCGCGTCCCACAAGAGCAGAGATAACGGATGTTGCAAACGCCGTGTACGACGGCACATCGGCTCTTATGCTTTCGGGTGAAACCGCCATGGGTGCGCACCCTGTGGAAACTGTTAAAACAATGGCGCTTATTGCCAAAACGGCAGAACGCGATATAGACTATGTCGGCAGATTTGAAAAATTTGCGCCAAAGCATATGCCGGGGGACATTACTTCTGCTATTTCGCATGCAACGGTTACGACAGCGCATGATTTAAATGCCAAAGCAATTATCACAGTAACCAAAAGCGGCACCACGGCACGTCAAATTTCAAAATACAGACCGCACTGTCTTATAATTTCTGCTACCACAAGTAAAAAAGTGTGCCGCCAAAACAATCTTTCATGGGGCGTGTTGCCCGTTATGTGCGAGGAGAAATCAAATACGGATGAGCTTTTTGAGCATGCCGTTGATGTTGCAAAGGAAACCGGTATGATTAAAAGAGGCGATATCGTGGTTATCACGGCAGGTATTCCGCTCGGTCAAAGCGGCACCACCAATATGCTTAAAGTGCACGAGGTTGAATGAGGTTTAGCCTATGAATAAAAAATCGGTAAAAATAATAATCATTTGCGCTGCCGTAGCCGTAATAGCTGCCGCTTGCGCCGTTTTCGGTGTTAAAATCAAAAACGATATAAGCGGTAACGAAAAGGGCACTCCAACCGAATATACACTTGTGATTGAGTCAAGCGATTATCAATACGAGGTTTCAAAAATGCTTGCCGATAACGGCATTGTTGTTGAGGATTCGATATGGTCGGCGTGGATGGATAAGCATTATCCCGATTTTACTTACATAAACGGCGAATATTATATGAAATCCGATATGAGCTACGAGGAAATTGCGCAAAAGCTGCAAAATCCGGATATCAGCCATAAGGTTGTTTCGGTAGCCATTCCTGAGGGTTATAATGTTTTTGACATAGCAAAAACGCTTGAGGAAAATCAAATTTGCTCTGCTGAGGATTTTTATTCCGCTGTTTCAACAACCGAGGGCTATGATTACGATTGGCTCGCCGATTTTCCTACGGACCGTTCGAATATCGGATTTATATTGGAGGGATTTTTGTTCCCCGCCACATATGATTTTTCAATGAACAGCGATGCTGAAGTTATCGTTGATAAAATGCTTGCTGCATTTGACAGCAGACTCAGCGATAAAATGACTGCATATTGTAAAGCAAATAATATGAGCCTTTATCAGTTTATAACGCTTTGTTCAATTGTGCAGGAGGAGGCATTGAGCGACGACAGTGCCGCCAATATCGCCTCCGTGCTTATAAACAGATTAAATAAGGGCAGCAAGCTTCAATGCGATGTCACTTATTATTATGCAAAAAAACTGCTCGATTACGGCTTTTCAAAGGATACCTATGACTCTTATTATACCTACAGGTGCCCTGCGCTTCCGAGCGGTCCCATAACAAATTCGGGCATGAGTACAGTCAACGCCGTAATCAATCATCCCGATACGAATTATCTTTATTTCTTTTCCGATTTACAGGGCGAATTTCATTTTGCTTCCACAGGTCAGGAATTTGAGCAGCTTAAACAAAAATATCCGTGGAAATAGTCTGCGGCAGCGAAAGGATTGTAAGTTATGTCTAAATGGGATAGGGATTATCTCGGTCTGTGCCGCAGAATACTCGATGAAGGTGTTGAGGTCGTAAACCGCACCGGCACAAACTCAATAAAAGTGCCCTCGCATCATTTTCATTTTGATTTAAAAGAAGAGTTTCCGATTCTTACCACAAAGCAGCTTTTTATCAGGCAGGCGGTGCTTGAAATGCTTTGGATTTATCAGGCGCAGTCAAACGATGTAAGATGGCTTCGTGAGCGTGATGTCAATATTTGGAATGAGTGGGAAACGGATGATAACGGCACATGGCATGCAACCCAGCTTGTTCCGGATGAAAACGGAAATCTTGTTAAAAAGCAAATTACCAAGGAATTCGGAAAGGAATTTGCCCACACTATCGGCACGGCTTACGGCTATATAGTAAATAAATTCCAAATGACTCAAAATTTGATAGATAAAATTCAAAACCACCCCGAAGATCGTCGAATGGTTATGACCCTTTGGCAAAATGATTATCTTGATACTGCTGTGCTTCCAAGCTGCGTTTGGAGCAGTGAATGGGATGTTACAAACGGTTATCTCAATTGCTGGGTGCATCAACGCTCTTGCGACGTGCCGCTCGGCTTGCCGTTTAATGTCACTCAATATGCCGTGCTTATGTGCATGCTCGCTCAGGTTACGGGTCTTAAGCCCGGCACAATGGATTGGAGTATTAAAGACGCACATATCTATGTTAATCAGGTAGACGGCATTAAAGAACAGCTTCGCCGCCTTGATGAAGATGGCGATTTGCCGGCTCCAAAGCTTTGGCTCAATCCCGATGTTGACGATTTCTTTAAGTTTGACAACAGCCGTGATTTGCTTGATGTTAAGCTTATCGATTATAAGCATTTGGGTAAAATTAAATTCCCGATTTCTCAGTAAAGGAGCTTTGCTCATGGATATATCGCTCATACTTTCCGTCGGAAAAAACAACGAAATAGGTAAAAACAACGATCTTGTGTGGCATTTTCACGAGGATATGAAATTTTTCAGAGAAACCACCACGGGCAACACCGTGATTATGGGCAGAAAAACTTTTGAATCGTTGCCTAAGGTTTTGCCTAACAGGCGTAATATCGTTATCAGCGGCGATAAATCGCTTAAAATAGACGGTGCAGAGGTTGTCCATTCCGTTGATGAGGCACTTGAAATTGCGAAAAACGATAATATTTTTATTATCGGTGGCGGGCGTATTTACTCAGAGTTTTTGCCGCTTGCATCAAAGCTTTATTTAACCGAAATTGATGCAGAATGCCCCGAAGCGGATACTTTCTTTCCGCAGTTTGATAAATCCCTGTGGAGCAGAGAAGTGCTTTCAAACTCTGAGGAGCGCGGAATTGAATTTTCGCATGTGCTTTACATCAAAAAATAAAATTCGGTGTTGACATTTGCTCACACCTGTGTTAATATATTTTCACAACAAAGAAGAGCATTTACCCGTTCTCCCCTTCAGCAAAGCGAAAAGGGCAATATTTCAAAAGATTTATTGAGGTGCGGGCATTTTATGCTCGCACTTTTAAATTATTTAAATGAGGTGTTATTTATCAGCAAGGAAACTCCGCAGCTTAATAACGAAATTAAAGATAAAGAATTGCGAGTTATCACTGCAAGCGGCGAGCAGCTTGGTATTATGAGCGCAAAGGAAGCGCTTCATGAGGCTGAAAAAAGAGGGCAGGATCTTGTTAAGATTGCTCCTCAGGCAAAACCGCCTGTTGTAAAGATAATGGATTACAGCAAGTTCCGTTATGAGCAGGCTAAGCGCGAAAAAGAAAATCGCAAAAAGCAAAAGGTTGTTGACACTAAAGAAATCCGCCTTTCCCTCAATATCGATATCGGCGATTTCAACACAAAAGTCAATCAAGCCAAAAAGTTTCTTTCAAAGGGCGATAAATTAAAGGTTTCAATCCGCCTTCGCGGCAGGGAAATGGCTCATTCCGATTTGGGTGTTGCCAATATGAAACGTTTTGTTGAAGCTCTCGGCGAAGATGTTAATGTTGATAAAGCCCCGAAGCTTGAGGGCAGGCAGATTCTTATGTTTGTTTCCCTTAAACCTTCAAGTAAGTAAATCTTACTTTATCTAAATAATTAAAATATGACGGAGGAATAATTATGCCTAAGATCAAAACACACAGCGGCGCAAAAAAGCGTTTCAAAACCACAAAAAGCGGTAAGGTTAAGCGTGCTCATGCTTACACCTCTCACATCCTTACAAAGAAAACCACAAAGCGCAAGAGAAATCTTCGCAAAACAGCTGTTGGCGATGTAACCAATCAAAAGCAGATGAAAAGGCTTGTTCCTTATAAATAAGAACATGCCGGCTTGATTCGGTAATCTGATTGAATTTTAAGGATAATTACTCAATATAAACGGAGGAAATAAGTTATGGCAAGAATTAAAGGCGCTATGGCCACACGCAAAAGAAGAAAAAAAGTTTTAAAGGCTGCTAAGGGTTATTACGGCAGCAAGCATCGCCTTTTCAAAACAGCTAAACAGGCTGTTATGAAGAGCGGTCAGTATGCATATATCGGAAGAAAGCAAAAGAAAAGAGAATTCCGCAGAATGTGGATTTCCAGAATTTCCGCTGCCTGCAAGGCAAACGGCACAAATTATTCAACATTTATGAACGGTCTTAAGAAAGCCGGTATTGATCTTAACAGAAAAATGCTTGCCGAAATCGCCGTTACAGATGCTGAGGCATTCACCTCTCTTGTTGAATCTGCAAAAGCAGCGCTCTGATTATAAGCTTTAAAGAGGAAGAAATTTTCTTCCTCTTTTTTTATTTTTACTGTTGCACTTTTTTTCCATATATAGTATTATAATTTAGATATTATTTTATATATAATATGCAATTAAATCCGCACGGCACTTTTTCGTGCGGCAATGTGGTTTTCTTAAACTAATTTTTTTTAAAGCCGTGGAGAATCGGTATGGAAAAAATCACAAGCAAATCAAATAATTTAATAAAAGAAGTAAAGAAGCTTTTCACCTCTCGCAGGCACAGAATGCAAAATCAAAAATTTGTGCTGGAGGGTGCAAGGCTTTGTTTTGATGTTACGGAGTCGGATTGTAAACCGTGCACGCTGCTTCTCACAGAAGCCGCTGCCGAAAAATACGGCGATAAATGCACCGCTCTTATTGATTACTTTCCAAAGGCTTATTTTATAACTGATGAAATCGCACATAAAATAAGCGATACGCAGTCTTCGCAGGGCGTATTTGCCGTTTGCGAAATGCGCGGTGATGAATTTGTTCCCGAACTCGGCAAAAAGTATATTGCGCTTGATCAAATTCAGGATCCGGCAAATCTCGGCGCGATTGTCAGAACTGCCGAAGCTTTGGGAATAAACGGCGCGGTTCTCTATAATTGCTGCGATGTTTATAATCCGAAGGCACTTCGTGCTTCAATGGGCGGCATGCTTAGATTGCCGTTTGTGCAAAGTGAAAATCTTGCCGCGGATATCCGAAAATACAAAAAAGCAGGTTTTTCGGTTTATGCTGCCGTGCCGGATTCTTCGGCAAAGGATATTACAAAAACCGAATTTCGCGGTTCCGATATCTGCATTATAGGAAATGAGGGCAACGGCGTTTCCGACGAAGTGCTTGCCGAATGTACGCAGCTTACAGTAAATATGCTCGGCAGAGCTGAAAGCCTAAATGCTTCCGTTGCCGGCACAATAGTTATGTGGGAGATGCTGCGGTGATGAATGGTGCCGTTTCATGGATAAGGCTGCAATCCGCTCTCGGCGCAGGCGCAGCCATTAATGAAATAATTGAATATTTCGGTTCTGCAAATGCGCTTTTTGAAGCCGGTGAAACCGAATGGCGTATGAGCCCGGTGTTTGTTCCGCACCAAATCGAAAAGCTTTGCGAATCAACCGAAAAGCAGGCGCTTGAGGTGCTTGCCACCTGTAAGATGAACGGTTGGCAGGTTGTGCCTTATGATGATCCAAGGTATCCGGAAAGATTGCGTGATATTTATAATCCGCCTGCCGTGCTTTATGTTGACGGCGAATTGCCCGATATCGATAACAGTGTCGTTATCGGCATTGTGGGCACAAGGCGCGCAAGCGATTATGCAGTTAAGGCTGCTGATGTTATGAGCCGCGGAATTGCGGAACACGGAGCAATAGTTGCTTCCGGCGGTGCACTCGGTGTTGACACGGCTGCTCATAACGGAGCAATGCTTTCCGGCGGAAAAACAATTGCCGTTCTCGGTTGCGGTCTCGGCACAAAATATCTTATGGAAAATAAGCCGCTGCGAGATGCCGTTGTTAAAAACGGCGCGTTGATAACGGAATTTCAACCGTTTACTCCGGCTTCAAAATATACCTTCCCGATACGCAATCGCATAATCAGCGGAATTTCGCTCGGTGTGCTTGTTGTGGAAGCAAGTGTCAAAAGCGGCAGCCTCATAACTGCCAATTGTGCGCTTGAACAGGGCAGAGATGTTTTTGCATTGCCGTGTTCTATTCTTGATCCTGCTTTTGCAGGCACAAATAAATTGATTGACGACGGTGCAATCGTTGCCACAAAGCCGCTCGATTTGCTTTATCCGTATGCCGAGGAATACGGCATTAAAATTGACGGGGTTAAATCCGTCGGCAAAATAATGCGCGAAACAGCCTTTAAAAGCGCGAATGCTTACGGCATGGCGTACGATATCTCGTTTGAAAATCTTCAGACCGGCAGAAAGAAAAGAGAGGCTCGCCAAAAGGCAGTTGCAGAGCTTTCCGGAAACACAAGGCTTGTTTTTAACGCGCTTACCGAAGAGTATCAAAGCGCGGATGAAATCAGCCGTGCTGCAGGATTAAGCATAGGCGAAGCACTTACGGCACTTACTGCTTTGGAAATAGCGGGGCTCGCCGCAAGCGCAGGCGGAAAAAGATACCGCCTTGCCTAAGCAGGCGTGAATCGAACACAATATGGTTTAAAGCAACCGATTTCCGCGTGAGCTGTGTTAAAATACTCGTTAATCCGAAAGGATTAACTGCGTTTTATGCCTTGCCCACACAAAAATCGGTTTGCTTTAAACTGCCGGCACCTAAAACGGTGTCGGCGTGGATGGATTTTTGCTTTTGAGAACGCAGTCGTGCTAACGCACGGCAAGGACGAAAATGCGAAAAGCCGCCGCGCCGCCCCATTTTAGGCATATTGTGTTCGACTCACGACTGCTTAAGCAGCTAAATAAATTGAAAGAGTAATATGCCGCACTGCGGCGTTTAAGATATACACAGAAAGGCTTGGTAAATTAAATGTCAAAGCTTGTAATAGTTGAGTCGCCTGCAAAGGCAAAAAATATAAAGGGCTATCTCGGCAGGGGCTATGAGGTTGTTGCCTCTATGGGTCATGTTCGCGATTTGCCGTCTGCAAGGCTTTCGGTTGATGTCGAGCACGATTTTGCACCGAAATATGCAATCATCAAGGGCAAGGAAGCTTTTGTTAAGGATTTAAAAAAGAAAGCGGATAAATCAGATTATGTTTATCTTGCAACTGACCCCGATAGAGAGGGAGAGGCAATCAGCTGGCATCTTGCAAACATTCTTGAACTTGATTTAAAGGATAAAAACCGTGTTACATTTAACGAAATCACAAAGCACGGTGTAACCGAGGGCATGGAAAATCCGCGCAGTATTGATATTGATCTTGTGGATGCTCAGCAGGCACGCCGTATATTGGACAGACTTATCGGTTATAAGCTTTCACCGTTCATCAGTCAAAAAATCAGGCGCGGTCTTTCAGCCGGCCGTGTTCAGTCTGTTGCGCTTCGCCTTGTGGTAGATAGGGAAGAGGAAATTCGCGCGTTCGTGCCGCAGGAATATTGGTCGATAGACGCAAAATTCACAAATCCCCCCAGTAAAAAGGTTTTTGCCGCAGCAATTTACGGTAAGAGCGGTAAAAAAATCAAAATAAATTCAAAAGAGGAAAGCGATAAAATTCTTTCCGAACTTGAAAATGCAGAATACAGGGTTGCTTCCGTTAAAAAGGGCACAAGAAAGAAAAGTCCCACTCCTCCGTTTATTACCTCCACGCTTCAGCAAGAGGCTTCAAGGAGGCTTTCTTTCCAGGCAAGGCGCACAATGAAAGCAGCGCAGGAACTTTATGAAGGCGTTGATGTTGAAAATCTCGGCACCGTCGGTCTTATCACATATATGAGAACGGATTCACTTCGTATCTCTGATGAGGCAAGGGCAGCCGGAAACCAATTTATTCTTGATAATTACGGCGAAAAATATTTGCCGAAAAAACCGCGCTTCTTTAAATCAAAGGGCAATGTGCAGGACGGACACGAGGCAATCCGCCCCTCTATGCCGGGCGTTACCCCCGAATCCGTTAAAGGTTCGCTCACAAACGATCAGTATAAAATTTATAAACTTGTTTGGGAACGCTTTATCGCTTCGCTTATGGAAAATTGCCTTCAGGAAACAATTAAGGTTGAAATCGCAGCAGGTGATTACACTTTCACCGCTTCCGGTTACACCGTTAAGTTTGACGGCTTTACCGCACTTTATGAAGAATCTAAGGATGATGCATCCTCCGATTCTTCGGCTCCGCTTCCGGAGCTTAAGCAGGGCAATGTTTTAAGGCTTAAATCCATACTCGGCAATCAGCACTTCACTCAGCCGCCTGCAAGATACACCGAAGCAAGCCTCACAAAAGCTCTTGAGGAAAACGGTGTCGGCAGACCGTCAACATATGTTACCATCACCTCAACAATCGTTGCCCGTGAATATGTTAAGCGCGAGGGCAAGCAGTTTGTGCCAACCGAACTCGGCGAGGCGGTAACAAAATTGCTGAAGGACAGAATGCCCAATATAGTTGATGTTAAATACACTTCAAAAATGGAAGCGGATCTTGATAAAATCGACAGTGGCGAAAAAAATTATATTGATATGATTCGCCACTACTACGATGAATTTGAAAAGCCTCTTGAAAAAGCAAAAATCGAAATGCAAGGCGTAAAGATTAAGCTTAAAGAAGAGGAAACAGATGAAATTTGCGAAAAATGCGGCAGAAATATGGTTGTTAAAGTCGGTCGCTTCGGCAAATTTCTTGCCTGCCCGGGTTATCCCGAATGTAAAAACACAAAGCCGCTTATTTTGCGCACAAAGGCAAAATGCCCCGAGTGCGGCGGTGATGTTATTGAAAAGAAAACGCGCAAGGGCGCGGCGTTTTACGGCTGTTCCAATTATCCCAATTGCAACTTTATGACTTGGGATGTGCCGAGCGACGAAGTTTGCCCGCGCTGCGGAAAATCCCTGTTCAGAAGAAAGGGCAATGTGCTTTATTGCCCGGATACCGAGGGTTGCGGATTCACAAAGCCGGTAACCAGAAAAAAGAAAAGCGAAGAGTAATAAATGAATTTTAAAGTAATCGGCGCAGGTCTTGCCGGTGTTGAGGCTGCGTGGCAAATTGCGCAAAGCGGAAACAAAGTAACGCTCTACGAGCAAAAACCGAATAAAAAATCACCGGCGCATAAATCGGATAATTTTGCTGAGCTTGTTTGCTCAAATTCTCTTAAAGCCTCACGCATTGATTCGGCTGCCGGGCTTTTGAAAGAAGAAATGCAGCGTTTTGGCTCGCTCACTGTGCCGATTGCAAAGCAATATTCGGTTGCTGCAGGCGGTGCGCTTGCCGTAGATCGCGATTTGTTTTCGGCAGCGGTAACGGAAAAAATCAAAGCTTGCACTGATATTAAAATCGTTTATGCCGAGCAAAGTGATATCTCGCTTGATTTAAACGATATAACAGTTGTTGCCACCGGTCCTCTTACAGACGGCGAAATGGCAGAAAGCATAAAAAAACTGTGCGGCGATTATCTTTCGTTTTACGATGCCGCAGCACCGATAGTAACTGCAGACAGCATTGATATGAATATTGTATTCGGAGCTTCTCGCTACGGCAGAGGCGGCGAAAGCGATTATTTCAATTGCCCGTTTGATAAGGCAGGGTACGAGGCTTTTATTGCCGAGCTTATTGCCGCAGAGGGCGCAGTTCTTCATGATTTTGATGTTTATGAGGGCTGTATGCCGATTGAAAAGCTTGCAAAGCGAGGGCTTGATGCACCGCGTTTCGGTCCGATGAAGCCGGTCGGCTTAATAAATCCTGCCACCGGTCACCGCCCCTGGGCTGCGGTTCAGCTTCGCCGTGAAAATTCGGCAGGCACTATGTTCAATCTTGTGGGCTTTCAAACAAATTTGAAATTCGGTGAGCAAAAAAGAGTTTTCTCAATGATTCCGGGGCTTGAAAATGCCGAGTTTGTGAGATACGGCGTTATGCATCGCAATTCTTTTTTGAATTCCCCTAAATTGCTTACACCCGGATTTGCACTTCGTTCAAATCCGAATGTGCTTTTCGCAGGGCAAATAACCGGCGTTGAGGGATATATGGAATCGGCAGCTTCCGGAATTTTGGCGGGAAAAAATGCTGTAAGGCTTGCCAATGGCAAAAAGCTACTTGTGCTGCCCAAAACTACAATGATGGGCGCACTTGCCGATTATATAAGCGATGAATCGGTTTCTGATTTTCAGCCCATGGGCGCAAATTTCGGCGTTCTGCCGCCGATTGAGCCTAAAATCAGGGATAAGCGCGAGCGATATGCGGCACTTGCCCAAAGGTCGCTTGCCGAAACGGAAAGGATTTTAAGTGATGAGGATTATTGTTGACGCCTTCGGCGGCGATAACGCGCCGCTTGAAATAATTAAAGGCTCAATGCTTGCGGTGGATGAATTCGGTATTGATGTGATTCTTTGCGGCAGTGAAAAAGAAATTATGAAATGCGTCGATGAAAATAAAATAGAACTTAAAAACACTCAAATTTATAATACGGATGCCCCTGCAGTCGAAATGAGCGACGATTCCAAATGCATTCTCAAAGAAAAGGCAGATTCAAGTATGGGGCTCGGATTTTCGCTTCTCAATTCGGGCGAGGGTGATGCGTTTGTTTCCGCAGGAAATACCGGTGCAATCACCGTAGGCGCAACACTTGTCACAAAAAGAATTAAAGGTGTTAAAAGACCCTGTATCGCTTCCGTTATGCCAAGCGTAAATAAACCGTTTTTGCTTCTCGATTGCGGCGCAAATGTTGAATGCCGACCCGAATTTCTTTATGAATTCGGCAGACTCGGCAGCCTTTATATGCAGCATATTCTCGGCTGTGAAAATCCCCGTGTTGCGCTTGTTAATAACGGTTCGGAGGAAACTAAAGGTACGCGTGCGGTCAAAGAGGCTTATACGCTTATGAAAAACGCCGATTACAATTTTGTAGGCAATATCGAGGCAAGGCAGATTCCTTTCGGTGATGCCGATGTTGTTGTGGCAGATGGCTTTTCCGGCAATCTTGTGCTGAAAATGTACGAGGGTGTGGCAAAAGCTTTGATGAACGGCGTTAAGGATATTTTTAAAAAGAATGTTTTTACAATGCTTTCCGCCGTCGGCGTTATGGGCGGAATAAACAAAATGAAAAAGCAGTTTGATTATAAGGAATACGGCGGCGCAGTGCTTCTCGGCGTGCGCAAGCCCGTTGTTAAGGCTCACGGTTCCGCTGATGCGCGCACATTTAAAAATGCAATAAAGCAGGCTGTGTGGTTTCTGGAAAAGGATCTTATAAGCGAAACTGAAAAAGCGTTCGGAGCAAATGCAAATGAATAAAAATCTATCTCAGCTTGAAAAAACAATTGAATACACATTTAAGGATAAATCGCTCTTAAAAGCCGCACTCACTCATTCAAGTTATGCAAACGAGCATAAATACAAATGCCCTTATAACGAAAGGCTTGAATTTTTGGGCGATGCCGTTGTGTCGCTCACAACGGCGCAATTCCTTTTTGAAAAATTTCCCGATATGCCTGAGGGCGATCTTTCAAAGCTTAGGTCCGGTCTTGTGTGCACGGCTGCACTCTCGGATTATGCAAATCAAATATCACTCGGCGATTATCTTTATCTCGGCAAGGGCGAGGAATGTAATAACGGCAGAATGCGCTCCTCTAATTTGGAAGACGCCTTTGAAGCACTTACAGCCGCCGTTTATCTTGACAGCGGTCTTGAATCCGCATCAAAATTCGTGCTTCGCTTTTTAAGCGTTTCAATAAACACTCACCATATTAACTTTAAAGATTATAAAACAACCCTTCAGGAAGTTGTGCAGCAAAATCATCAGGAAACGTTGAATTATGTTATAACGAGTGAAAGCGGTCCTGCGCATGATAAAAGATTTGAGGCAGAGGTTCACCTCAATTCAAATATTATCGGCAGGGGCACGGGCACCAGTAAAAAACAGGCAGAACAGGAGGCAGCAAAGGAAGCTTTGCAGTTAATGGGAATATGAAAAAGACTAATATATCTGTTTTTGTGCCGCATATAGGATGCCCGCAAAAATGTTCGTTTTGCAATCAGCACGCAATCACGGGCTACACAAAAGCTCCCACAGCCGCAGATGTGCACGAAGCCGTTTGCAAGGCACTTGCAAACACGGAGGCAAGGGGAGGCTATTATCAATATGAAATCGCTTTTTTCGGCGGTTCTTTCACCGCAATCGAAAGAAGCTATATGATTGAGCTTTTGGAAGCGGCAAATTATTATGTTAAAAACAAAAAAGTAACCGGCATCAGAATCTCAACCCGACCGGATGCAATTGATAAAGATACGCTTCGTTTGCTTAAAAAATACGGCGTAACATCAATTGAACTCGGCGCACAAAGTATGAACGATGAAGTGCTCGAGGCAAATTTTCGAGGGCACAACGCTCAGTGCGTAAGGGAAGCTTCACATTTGATTAAAAGCGCAGGCTTTGAGCTCGGTTTGCAAATGATGACCGGGCTTTATAAATCAACCCGTGAGCGCGATATTGAAACGGCAAAGGAATTTGTTAAAATCAAGCCAAAAACCGTTCGTATATATCCCACGGTTGTGCTTAAAAATACTTATCTCGGCAAGCTTTACAAAGAAAAAAAATTTCACCCCGTGTCTGTTGCAAAATCTGTTGATTTGTGTGCCGAGCTTGTGGATTATTTTGAGGATCACAAAATCAGTGTTATCCGTGTGGGCTTGCACGCAAGCAAGGATATCAGGGAAAACATGTTCGGCGGCTGCTATCACGAATGCTTCGGCGAAATGGTGGCTTCAAAAATTATGTTTAATAAAATCACTTCGTATCCGCCCGGCAAATACGAGGTGTTTGTGAATGAAAAATCAATTTCAAAATTGCTGGGTAATAAAAAATCAAATCTCGAGGAACTTAAAAAGGCGGGCTATGAAATTTTTATCGAATATGATAACTCGCTTGCTCCAAACGAGGTGAGGGTAGGATAAATGCTTTTAAAAACTCTTGAAATGCAGGGCTTTAAATCCTTTCCGGATAAAACAGAATTAAATTTCGGAAGGGGTATAACTGCCGTTGTCGGGCCAAACGGCTCGGGAAAAAGTAATATATCGGACGCGGTTCGCTGGGTGCTCGGTGAAACCTCCACCAAAAACCTCAGAGGTTCAAAGATGGAGGATGTTATCTTCGGCGGCACATCCGCACGAAAGGCGGTGGGTTTTGCGCAGGTGCAGCTCACTCTTGATAACAGCGACGGCACACTTAAGGATAAAGGCGACATTGTAACCGTTTCGCGCAGATATTACAGAAGCGGCGAAAGCGAATATAAAATAAACGGCGAGAGTGTGCTTCGTCGCGATATTCACGAGCTGTTTATGGATACAGGTCTCGGTGCAGACGGCTACTCAATGGTCGGTCAGGGCAAAATCGATTCTATCATTTCTGCCAAGAATGAGGATAGGCGTGAACTGTTTGAAGAAGCAGCCGGAATTTCGCGTTTTCGCCATAAAAGGAAAGATGCGCAGCGCAGGCTTGATCAGGCACAAGAAAATCTTGTGCGCCTGCTTGATATTCTCGGCGAGCTTGAAAGCCGTGTCGGACCGCTTAAAGCCCAAAGTGAAAAAGCGGCAAAATTTATTGAGCTTTCCGACGAAAAGAAAAATCTTGAAATCGGCGTTTGGGTCAATAAAATAAATAAATTCACAAATGATCTTCGCGAGCAGGAACATAAAATCGACGCTGCAAACGAATCATATAATATTTGCGAAAACGAACTGAAAAGCATTGAAAACGATATTGAAGCCGCACTTGAAAAAACGGCTGAAATAAACGGTAAGATAGATGAAATCAGGTCAGGCGGTGCAGCTTTTGAAGAAGCCGCAATTAAAAAGGACGGTGAAATTTCCGTTCTTGAAGCCACAATTGCTCATAATAACGAAACTGCACTTCGCTTTAAATCAGATATTGAGCTTGCCGCAAAAGGCAACGCTTCAATTGATGAGGGAATTGCCGAAAAGCAGGCACTTATTGAAAAGTGCGAAAGCGAATCTGTTTTGAAAAAGCAGCAGCTTAAGGAAACGGCTTCGCAAATGCAGCAGCTTCTCAGCTCAAACGAGGAATTTTCAAGGCTTTCGTCAGAACTGAACAACACCATTGCTTCGCTCACGCTCAAGCTTTCGGACTTTAGGGTTAAAGCAACCGAAGCAAAATCAAGCATGGAGGAAATTAAGGTAAGAAAAGATACCGTTGACGAAAGTATCAAATTGGCAGAAAACGAGCTTGCCGAAGAAAATTCAAAAAAAGAAAAAAACGATGAGGTTCTTGCCGGGCTTGATGAAAAAATTGCGGAAAATTCAAACTCCGTTGCAGGCTTTGGCTTAAGGCAAAAAAGCAAGGTTCAAAAGGCAGAGGAACTTAAGGATAAGCTGGAAAAGCTTTCAAGGCAGCTTTCCGAAAAAGAATCGAAAGCAAGGATGCTTTCCGACCTTGAAAAAAATATGGAGGGCTATTCGGGTGCGGTTAAGGCAGTTATGCGTCGCGCACGCGAAAAGGCACTCGGCGGTATTCACGGTCCGCTTTCACAGCTTATTCAGGTTGATAATGAATATTCAACCGCTGTTGAGGTTGCGCTCGGAGCGGCTATGCAAAATATTGTTACCTCCACCGAGGCAGACGCCAAAAGAGCAATTTACTATCTTAAAGAAAACAATGTCGGCAGAGCCACATTTTTGCCGATTTCAAACATTAAAGGACGCACGCTTGACGAGCGTGGGCTCGACGGTAATTTGGGCTTTGTTGCCGTTGCAAGCGAGCTTGTGCAGTGCGATGAGCAATACAAGGAAATCGTTGCAAGTTTCCTTGCAAGGGTTGCTGTTGTTGATGATATGGATAGCGCCATCGGTATTGCAAAAAAATATAAAAACCGCTTTAAAATCGTTACGCTGGATGGGCAGGTAATCAATCCCGGCGGCTCGATGACGGGCGGCAGCCGCGCAAGGGGCGCAGGTATTCTTTCGCGCGCAAATATGATAGAGGAACTTGAAGCTCAGGCAAAAAAGCTTAAGGCGGAATATGATGAATGTGCCGCCGAATACAAGCTTGCCGCTGAGGAGGCAAACCGCGCTGCAGCCCAAATGCAGGCGGCTCAGGCAGAGCTTATGACGGCTAAGGAGGATAAAATCCGCGCCGAGGGCGAGGGAAGGCTTGTTGCCGGCAGAATTTCCGCACTTAATTCTCAGCTTGCCGCACTTGCAGACGAAAAAGAAAACGCCCATGGCAGAATTATGCTGTTTGAGCAGGCATATAAGGAAAATGAAAGCAAAACGGTTGAAATTCGCACGCAAATCGAGGCTGCGGAAAGCCGTCTTGAACAGGTTTCCGGCGATGCAAAGGGCGTTCTTGAGCAAAGAGAGGCTTTAAGAGCGCAAACGGAAAATATAAATCTTGAAATTTTAACTCTTGCCAAGGATTCTCAGGCGGCAAGGCTTTCGATAGAGGAATTGCAGCTGCAAAAAAACACGCAGTCAGGCAGAGTTAAATCAATCGAGAATGATATTAAGGAAATTGAATCGAAAAACACTGCATTGATTGCTTCTGTTGAAAATATTAAAAAAGAAGCAGAAGAACTCAGGCAAAAATCCACTCAATCCGGGCAGGAAATATCCGGGCTTATCGAACAAAGAAACAATCTTGACAAAAATTCGTCCGAGCTTCGCACGCTTGAGCGAAATAAGAGCCAGGAGCGCGAAAAACTCTCTGCCGAAATAGTAAGGCTTGATGAACGCAAAATCGCCATGCGTAAGGAGTATGACGAGCTCAACGATATGCTCTTTGAGCAATATGAACTCACACGCCGTGAAGCAGAGGCACTCAATATTCAAATCGAAAATATGCAGGAGGCAAAAAAACGCCTTCATGAAATTAAGGTTGCCATAAAAAAACTCGGCTCCATCAATGTTGGTGCAATTGAGGAATACAAAGAGGTTTCCGAAAGGTATGAATTTCTTAAAGAGCAAACCGACGATATTGAAAAATCAAAATTGGAGCTCAATAAGATTATTGAGGATCTTACTGCTTCAATGAGCGAAAAATTCATGATTCAGTTTAATAAAATCAATGCCGAATTCAAAACTTGCTTTGCCGATTTCTTCGGCGGCGGCAAGGGTGAAATTTTGCTTGATGACCCGAATAATTGCCTTGAAAGCCAAATAGAAATCAAAATTCAGCCTCCCGGAAAATCTGTTCAAAACATCAATCTTTTCTCGGGCGGCGAAAAGTCGCTTGCGGCAATGGCACTGCTTTTCAGCGTGCTCAAGGTTACTCCGTCACCGTTTTGCATTTATGACGAGGTTGAGGCTGCGCTTGATGATGTTAATGTTGAGCGTTTTGCCAAATATATGCGCCGAATGACGGATAAAACGCAGTTTATATCCATCACCCACAGGCGAGGCACAATGGAAGAGGCAGATGTGCTTTACGGCGTTACAATGCAGGAAAAAGGCGTTTCAAAGCTGCTTGAACTGCAATCTGCGGAGCTTGCGGCAAAGATGGGTCTTGAATAAATATAATTAAGGTTATTTAACGGAGATAATATGGGAATATTCGATAAATTTAAAAAAGGGCTGAAAAAAACCCGCGAGCAGGGAATGACTGCCCAAATAGAAGAAGCCGTTGAATCCTATGAGGAAATAACGGATGAGCTTTATGATGAACTTGAAGAAATTTTAATTATGGGCGATGTTGGTTTTCCCACTGCCGAAAAGGTTATAAACAGCCTTAAGGAAAAGGTTGAAAACGACAATGTGCATGATGTTAAAAAAGTGCGCGAAATGCTTAAAGACATTGTTTCCGGTATCGTTTGGGGCGGCAGTTATTTGAAACTGCGCTCAAAGCCGTCCGTAATTCTTGTTATCGGCGTAAACGGAGTCGGTAAAACCACCACAATCGGCAAGCTTGCACTTCGTCTTAAAGAACAGGGCAGAAGTGTAATCCTCGGCGCGGCAGATACTTTCCGTGCCGCTGCAATAGAACAGCTTCAGGTTTGGGCAGACAGAGCCGATGTGGATCTTATCAAATCAGCCGAAGGCTCCGACCCGGCTTCCGTTGTGTTTGACACTATTCAGGCAGGCAAGGCGCGCAATGCCGATGTTATTATTATTGACACGGCTGGCAGGCTTCATAATAAGAAAAACCTTATGGACGAGCTTAATAAAATCAGCCGTGTTATAGACCGCGAATTGCCGAATTCTTCAAAAGAAGTTTTGCTTGTGCTTGATGCCACAACCGGTCAAAATGCGGTTAATCAGGCAAAGGATTTCAAGGATTCGGCAGGTATCACGGGCATTGTGCTCACTAAGCTTGACGGCACGGCAAGGGGCGGCGTTGTGCTTGCCATAAACAATGAACTTGATGTGCCGGTTAAATTCGTTGGCGTTGGCGAGCAAATAGATGATTTGCAGCCGTTTGACGCCGATGCGTTTGCCGCAGGTCTTTTTGGTGACGATGAGGAATAAAGGTGAAATTATGGATTTTGTGTTGGCAACCAATAATATGAAAAAATTAGCTGAAATGCAGCGCATTTTGGCACCGCTCGGTGTTAATATAGTAACGGCAAAATCGCTCGGCATTGAATTGCCCGAGGTTGAAGAAACGGGCACCGCATTCGCTGAAAATGCAGAGCTTAAAGCTCAGTCTGCCTGCGATATAACGGGGCTTCCCGCTATTGCGGACGACAGCGGACTTTGCGTTGATTATTTGAACGGCGCTCCCGGCGTTTATTCGGCAAGATTTTCCGGCGAGCACGGAAATGATGAAAAAAATAATGATTTGCTGCTTGAAAAGCTTGAGGGCGTGCCGGAAAGCGAGCGCACTGCGCATTATGCCTGCGCCGTTTGCTGCATTTTCCCAAACGGTGAAAAAATCGCAGTTGAGGGCAAATGCTTCGGTAAAATCGGTTTTGAAAGAGATGGTCACGAGGGCTTCGGCTATGATCCGCTCTTTATAATCGGCGGCAAATCCTTCGGCAGATACACAGCCGAAGAAAAGGATAAAATCAGCCACAGAGGCAATGCACTTCGTGCGCTGAAAAATGAGTTGGAGAAGGTTTTATGACATCAAAGGAAAGAGCCGCACTTCGTGCGCAGGCAAATCCGCTTGAGCCTATTTTTCAAATCGGTAAAGACGGTGTGTCTGATAATATGATATCACAAATAGACGGTGCGCTTGATGCAAGGGAATTGCTTAAAATCCGTGTTCATCTTGAAACCGCGCCGCAGTCCCCAAGGCAGTTTGCCGATGAACTTGCAGTGCCGCTCGAAGCAGAGGTCATTCAGGTTATCGGCGGCGTTATCGTGCTTTACAGAAAAACAGATAAAGAAAAAATCAACGCTAAAAAAGCAGCTGCGGCTGCCGCTTCCGGCAAAAAGCCAAAGAAAAAGCAGGTTAAAATCAAAGGCTTGCGCCAAAGGCAAAGAGAATATGAGGAAGCACATCCAAAGCCGAAATATCAACGCTACGGTAAAGGCGGCAGACATTGAGAATAGGAATATTCGGCGGAGCATTCAATCCCGTTCACAACGGGCACATAAGCCTTGCCTCAAGTGCCGTGTCAGCCCTTTCGCTCGATAAGCTCATTTTGGTGCCCACGGCGAATCCGCCCCATAAAAGCGGCTCGGATTTTGCTCCGGAAAATGCAAGGCTTGATATGCTTTCCCTCGCTTTTAAGGATTTCGGCAATGCTGTTGTTTCCGATATTGAATTTAAACGCGGCGGTAAAAGCTATACTTATTACACGGTTAATCAAATCGCAGCCCTTTATCCGGGTGCTAAGCTGTTTTTGATTATCGGGCAGGATCAGTTTGTGAACTTTGATTCGTGGTATAAATGGCGTGATATTTTAAATTCCGTTACGCTGTTTGCGGCTGCCAGAAATGAAAATTCAAAGCAAATGATGGTTGATTCGGCAAGAAAAATCGGCATTTCCGATTATGTGCTTTCCGATGCACCGCCGGTTGTTGTTTCCAGCAGCGAAATCAGAAATCACATAATCAATGGGGAAAATGCTTCACGGCTTTTGCCTGCCGATGTTTTAAAATACATAGAAGAAAAGGGTTTGTATCTTGACTGATTACGAAAAATATGACGCTGTTATTAAATCGCGACTTTCGGAGCATAGATATATTCACAGCGTTAATGTTTCAAAGGCTGCCGTGCGCCTTGCAAGGCTTAACGGCGCAGATGAAGAAAAGGCTGCTCTTGCAGGCATTTTGCACGATGTTATGAAAGAGGCACCGCTTGATGTTCAGTATGAGTATATAGAAAAAAACGGCGAAAAGCTCACTTTTTCGGAGCTTCATAATCCTGCCGTTGTGCATCAAATGTCCGGCGCGGCATTTTGCCGCCTCGAACTCGGAATAACCGATTCGGATATTCTTTTGCCGATAAGGTATCACACCACAGGTCATGCGAATATGACCGTTGCCGAAAAAATAATCTATACTGCGGATTTTATCTCTGCGGAAAGAGATTATCCTGATGTCGGCGTTATGCGCACGCTGGCTGAAAAAAGCCTTGACGAGGCTATGATTTATTCGATTAAGTATACGGTGAATAAGTTGCTGCTTGATACGCGGCTTGTGCACCCCGATACTCTTAATTGCTATAATTATCTTTTGGAAAGTAAAATAAAGGAGGAGTGAATATATGGACTCTTTTGATGTTGTTAAAATTGCCGTTAAGGCGGCAGACAGTAAAAAGGGCAAGGATATCGCAGCAATCAAAATCCGCGATGTTTCCGTTTTGGCTGATTATTTTGTGCTTGTAACCGGTGATTCAAGCACCCAGGTTAAGGCGCTTGCCGATGAAATTGAATTTAAACTCGGCGAAGCAGGCGAAAAACCGCATCATATTGAGGGCAGGCAGTCGGGCTGGATTTGCCTTGATTATAATTCTGTGGTTATTCATGTTTTCCATAAGGAGCAAAGGCAGTATTTTCAGCTTGAGCGTTTGTGGGAGGACGGCGAAACTGTTGATCTCTCCGAATATATCGATGAATAAGTAAATTCTATTGCCGCTTGTGCAATGTTTTGTTGCCGCCCGTGCGCCACGGCAGGGGTGCAGTTTTATATTTATTTTCCGTGGCAGGAAAGGCGTTTTATATTATGGATTATAATTTTAAAAAGATTGAAAAAAAATGGCAGGATCTGTGGTATTCTCAAAACACATTCGCCGCTAAGGACGATTATTCTCTGCCGAAATTCTATTGCCTTGTTGAATTTCCTTACCCCAGCGGTCAAGGGCTTCATGTCGGTCATCCCAGATCTTACACCGCACTTGATATCGTAGCAAGAAAGAAAAGGCTTCAGGGCTACAATGTGCTTTATCCCATGGGCTGGGATGCTTTCGGTCTTCCTACGGAAAACTATGCAATCAAAAATCATGTTCACCCTGCTGAGGTAACAAAAAATAATATTGCTCATTTCAAGCAGCAGCTTCAGTCGCTCGGCTTTTCGTTTGATTGGACAAGGGAAATCAATACCACCGATCCCGAATATTACAAATGGACTCAGTGGATTTTCCTGCAGCTTTTCAAAAAAGGTCTTGCATATAAAAAGGAAATGGCTGTAAACTGGTGCACTTCATGTAAATGCGTGCTTGCAAACGAAGAAGTCGTAAACGGTGTTTGCGAACGCTGCGGTTCCGAGGTTATCAGGAAAAAGCAAAGCCAGTGGATGCTTAAAATCACCGATTATGCCGACAGGCTTGCAAAGGACCTTGATGATGTTGATTTTATTGACCGCGTTAAGGTTCAGCAGCGCAACTGGATAGGCAAAAGCCGCGGCGCAGAGGTTGATTTCAAAACAACTCTCGGCGATGTGCTCACAGTTTACACCACAAGGTGCGACACTCTTTTCGGCGCAACATATATGGTTATTTCGCCCGAGCATCCGCTTATTGATAAATGGGCAGGCAGCATAAAGAATATAGACGAGGTAAGAGCTTATCAGCAGGAAGCTGCACGCAAAAGCGATTTCGAGCGCACTGAGCTTAATAAGGATAAAACAGGCGTTTGCCTTGACGGTGTTATGGGTATAAACCCCGTAAACAACACTGAAATCCCGATTTTTATTTCTGACTATGTTCTCACTTCTTACGGCACGGGTGCAATTATGGCTGTTCCGGCTCATGATACACGCGACTGGGAATTTGCAAAAAAATTCAACCTGCCTATTATAGAGGTTGTTGCAGGCGGCGAGGATGTTCAAAAGGAAGCTTTCACCGATTGTGCAACGGGCAAGCTCGTAAACAGCGGATTTATCACCGGTATGAGCGTTGAAGAAGCTAAGCATGCAATGATTGATTGGCTCGAAAAAGAAGGCAAGGGCAAAGAAAAGATAAACTTTAAGCTTCGCGATTGGGTGTTCAGCCGCCAAAGATATTGGGGCGAGCCGATTCCGATTGTGAAGTGCGAAAAATGCGGATATGTTCCGCTTCCAGAAAGTGAGCTTCCGCTTCGCCTGCCGAATGTTGATTCTTATGAACCTACGGATACAGGCGAATCTCCGCTTGCAAAGATGACGGATTGGGTAAACACTGCATGCCCGTGCTGCGGCGGTCCCGCAAAGCGCGAAACCGACACAATGCCTCAGTGGGCAGGCTCATCATGGTATTTCCTCAGATATACCGATCCTCACAATCAAAACGCACTTGCTTCAAAAGAAGCACTTGAATATTGGACCCCCGTTGATTGGTACAACGGCGGTATGGAGCATACAACGCTTCACTTGCTTTACAGCCGCTTTTGGCATAAATTCCTTTATGATATCGGCGTTGTTCCCACATCCGAGCCGTATAACAAGCGCACCTCGCACGGTATGATTCTCGGTGAAAACGGCGAAAAAATGAGTAAATCAAGGGGCAATGTCGTTAATCCCGATGAAATCGTAGATCAATACGGGGCAGACACAATGCGCCTTTACGAAATGTTTATCGGCGATTTTGAAAAGGCTGCTCCGTGGAATTCCGATTCCATCAAAGGTTGCAAACGCTTTATAGAGCGTTTTTGGAACTTAACCGAAATTGTCGGCGATGAAAAGGGCTATAGCAAGGAACTTGAAGCTCTTATGCACAAAACAATTAAAAAGGTAACTGATGATATCGATAATCTTAAGTGCAACACTGCAATTGCTGCTATGATGACTCTCATAAATAAAATGTACGAGAAAAAGAGTGTCACCAAAGACGAACTTCGCGATCTTACAATTATTCTTAATCCGTTCGCTCCTCATGTTACCGAGGAGGTATGGGAAAAGATGAATTTCGGCGGAATGGTGCACGATGCGAAATGGCCAGAGTATGACGAGGCGAAAACGGTTGAAAACAGCGTTGAAATCGTACTTCAGCTTATGGGCAAGGTTCGCTCCAGAATCACAATTCCCGTTGATATGCCGAAAGATGAGGTAATTGCTCTTGCAAAAGCGGATGAAAAGATTGCAGCCGGCATAGCAGGCAAAACGATTAAAAAGGAAATTTATGTTCCCGGCAAGCTTGTTAATATAGTTGCCGTTTAATCTGATTATTTTGAAAGGTTGTGGAGAATATGTTTAAACCTGATTTTGATAAGAATTGGACTACTTTTAATAACGGTTTTGAGCTTAACAGCCCCGAGGTTGAAAGGCTGATTTCCGTTGTGCCCAGCAAATCCCAGTATGAGCTTGCTCAAAAGCCGTTTTACCTGTTTGCGCATTTCGGCATGAACACGGCAACGGCAAGGGAATGGGGCGCAGGCACTGAAACCGTCAGTGATTTTACAATAAAAAAAGTTAAACCCGAGCAGTGGGTTAAGTGCGCTAAGGCTGCAGGCGCAAGCGGCATTTTGCTCACCTGTAAGCATCACGACGGCTTTTGCCTTTGGCCAACGGAATATTCGTCGTTTTCGGTTAAAAACACTGATTTTGACGGCGATATAGTTAAAATGGTTTCCGATGCGTGCCACGAAGCGGGGCTTGATTTCGGCGTTTATCTTTCTCCGTGGGATATGCATGAGCCTACTTACGGCACTCCCGATTATAACGATTATTTTTGCAATCAGCTCACTGAGCTGCTTTCAAATTACGGTCCTGTTTCGGAAGTGTGGTTTGACGGCGCAAAAGGCGCAAACGCCAAGGCTTTTGAATATGATTGGCAAAGATATTACAGCCTTATCAGAAAGCTTCAGCCCGGCGCGAATATTGCGGTTTGCGGACCGGATGTCCGTTGGGTAGGCAACGAGGGCGGTAAAACGAGAAAATCTGAATTTTCCGTTGTTCCGGCTGCAATGACAAATGCCGAAAAAACCTCCGAAAACAGCCAGCACGCCGATGCCGATGCCGCAAAAATGCAAAGTCTCACATCACAGGATGAAGATCTCGGCAGCCGTGCACTACTTTCAAAAGCAAAAGAGCTTGCATGGTATCCGGCAGAGGTGGATGTTTCAATCCGAAAAGGTTGGTTCTATTCTTCAAACGAGAATAAAACCGTTAAAAGTGCAAAAAAGCTTTTTAAAATTTATCTTACCTCCGTCGGCAACAACTGCACCTTGCTTCTTAATGTTCCTCCCACGGATAAGGGCGTTTTCCACAGCAAAGATGCAGGTGTGATGAAAGCACTCGGCAATAAAATAAAGGAAATGTATTCAAAGCCGATCATTGTTCAAAGTCTCGGTATGCTTAAAGAAGATCAGGGCTATATTGATTTTGATTTTGACAGTGTTAAAAAGCTTAAATATGTTATCCTCGGCGAGGAAATTCGTTATTCCCAGCGTGTTGAGGCGTTTGATATTTATATCAAAAAGCCAAACGGGAAATATAAAAAAGTTTATTCCGGAACGATTATCGGTTCAAAGAAAATAGCTGTTATTAAAAATAAAAAGTGTATCGGCGCAAGGTTCGTTATTCGCCAAAGCCGCAGCACTCCGGTTATTAAAGAAATCGGTTTTTACGAATAATTTAAATGAAAGCCGCGCACTTCATAAAGAATGTGCGCGGCTTTTGCACTTTTTTAGATAATGTTTATCACCAGTTAATAATTTACTGCTATTATAAAGAAGATGAAAGATTTATAAAGGCAGGGGATTATATGGAAAAGACGAAGCGCAAAATGATGTCTGTTGAACCGTATGATGCAAAAAAAGCGCTTTCTTATCAAAATTTATTTTGGTTTTTTATGATTGGCAATGTTCTCGGCATGCTGCTTGAGGGCATTTGGTGCGTTATCACCCTCGGCAGGTGGGAAACGCACACCGTAACCGTTTGGGGGCCTTTTTGCCTGATATACGGAATCGGCTTTGTGGGTATGATGATTGCTTATGCTAAGCTTGGCAACAAAAAGCCCGCCGTGCAGTTTATTGTTGTTGCTCTTGTGGCGGATGTTGTTGAATATCTTTCTGCCGCATTGCTGCAAAATGCAGTCGGTATGCGGGCTTGGGACTACAGTATGCGCCCATTTAATATAAAAGGTCGCGTTACCCTGGGCATGACTTTTGTTTGGGGTGTTCTCGGCATTCTGTTTATAAAATACATTGTTCCTTTTATACTTAAAGTGTTTGATAAAATGCACGGCGAAGGTTGGAAAATAACATGCGCCGTTCTTTCCGTGTTTATGGCGGTTAATATCGCTTTCACGGCAGGGTGCATACTTCGTTGGTCCGAAAGGCATTATGATTATCATGTTATGCCCGCTTCATTTTCCTCCGTTGCCGATGAATATTATCCCGACGGTAAAATGAAAAAAATATTCTGCGAATGGCAGTTTCTTGATGATGTTGTTCAGAAAAAATAAAAATACATATTAAATTAAAATGCGGCGTTCGTAAAAAATCGAACGCCGCATTTTTTGTCTTTGCTGCAATATGAAACCGTGTTTTGCCGCTTACCTTATTTGTTGAGCGATTGTAATTTTATACAGTGTGCATGGATTTATAATTTTGATATTGCGTTTAAAACGCGCTTTTTGTCTGCGCTCCAAAGCGGGGCAATCAGGTCTTTTTTTGCGCCGTCGCCCGTCAGGCGGTGAATAACAATATCTTTCGGTATGATTTCAACACAGTCGTGTATAATATCAAGATATTCTTCAAATTCAAGCGCTTTGAATTTGCCTGCGGCATAATCCGCCGCCAAATCCGTTCCTTTTAAAATATGAAGCAGCTGCAATTTTATGCCGTTTGTGCCCGCGCCGCAAACATATTTAATGCTTTCCAACATATCCTCTTTGCTCTCACCGGGTAAACCTATAATTAGGTGCGTAACAACATCAATGCCCTCGGCTTTGAGATTTTTCAATGCTTCGTCATAAACACTAAGCGAATATCCGCGGCGAATGTATTTTGCCGTGCTTTTGTGAATTGTTTGCAGACCAAGCTCAACCGAAACGGGCTTAATCTTGTTCAGCTCGCTTAAAAGGTCAATAACATCACCGGGCAGGCAGTCAGGTCGCGTGGCAATCGAAAGCATCACAATGTCCGGGTGGCTTATTGCCTCGGTGAATTTTTCACGCAAAATTTCAGTCGGTGCATATGTGTTTGTAAATGCCTGAAAATAGGCAATGTATTTGCCTGATTTTATTTTTTTTGCGATTCTCTCTTTGCCGTGTTCAATCTGCTCGGTTATTGAAAGCGTTGCACTTTCGGCAAAATCTCCGCTTCCTCCGGCAGAGCAAAAAATGCATCCGCCCGTACCGAGTGTTCCGTCTCTGTTTGGGCAGGTGAATCCGGCGTTCAGGCTTATTTTGTAAACCTTGCAGCCGAATTTTGCACGCAAATATTCGTTAAGGCTGTAATATTTCATCGGCTGTTTTGAAAAACTCCTCCAAATTATTTCCGCCGCTGCAAACATAAGAACTCATTTTGCCGCAATTTATGCTCTTGTGCTCAAGCGTTTGGCAAATTCCGCCAGCTTCGCGCAGAATAACGGTTGCGCCGGCAAAATCCCACGGGCGAATAATAAGCTCGTAATATAAATCCGCTTTGCCCGCTGCCACATAGCAAATGTCCAGTGCGGCAGAGCCGCTGCGGCGCACTTCTATGCAGCGGTAAAAAATCTGCTCTGTAAGCTCAAAGGTTTTTTTTGCAAGCTCATGCTCATACGGGCAGGTGCCGAAAAGTACTAGGCTGTGTTCCAAATCGCAGTTGCTTGCATGAATTTGCTTTCCGTTTAAAAATGCACCCTTGCCTTTTTCGGCATAGAAAAGATTATTTAAATCATGGTCAAGAACCACGCCTATAATAAGCTCTCTGTTTTTTGCAAGACCCACAGAAATTGCGCTGTGCTGAAAGCCTTTTATAAAATTGGTGGTTCCGTCTATCGGGTCAATTATAAAACAGTAACCGTCAGAAAGGGTTTTGTTTTCATCACCTTCTTCACCCAAAAACGAGCAGCCCGGAATTATTTTGCTCAGTTCTTCAAATAAAAAGTCCTGAATTTTTTTGTCATATTTCGTAACAAGGTTCACTTCCGAGCCTTTTTCTTCAATTCCCAAATCGTTTCCTGCGCATTTGTATATTTCGCCGGCTTTTTTTACGGCGTCTATGATTTTATTAAGCATATATATGTTCCTTTCATTTTGTATTATTATTTTAGCATAAAGAATTTTTTAATCAATATAATTTAATATGTTTATGATAATTCTTGTTGCAAAGCTGTGCGAAAAGCTGCTGCGCCTTTTCGGTAGGGGAGCTACAACGCTGCCCGGCAGAGTGGCTCTTTTTTTGAAAAAAGATATCTTGCGCAGCCTCGCATCTCCGCTTGAAATTATAATCGTAACAGGCACAAACGGTAAAACCACCACCGCGCGAATGATCGAAAATGCGTTGCTTAGAGCTGGAAAAAACTGCTTTTTAAATCGTTCCGGAGCAAATTTGATAACAGGTATCACAACGGCGTTTTTGATGCATTGTGATTTGCGCGGCAGGTATAAAGCCGAGTATGCCGTAATTGAGTGTGATGAAAATGCGCTCAAAAAAGTAAGTGCTTTTATGCAGGCAAAGTGCCTTGTTGTTACCAATATTTTCCGCGATCAGCTTGATAGGTACGGCGAGGTTTACTCAACTCTTTCCGCAATCGCCGCAGGCGCTCGAAATATGCCGCATGCAAAGCTTGTGCTCAATGCCGACGATCCGGTTTCGTTTTCGCTTTCAAAATGCTGCGGAAATGTTGTCTCTTTCGGCATTGATAAAAATTTATCGCTCGGCGGTAAAGGCGAAAGTGAATTTTGCCCTGTTTGCCAAAAGAAATTGCAATATTCTTCACGCACCTATTGCCAGCTCGGCAGCTTTTTTTGCTCCGATTGCGGCTATAAAAGAATTAAGCCGGATGTGTGTGCCGATGAAATTGTTTTAAACGGCGAAAGCGGCAATTTTGTTTTTCTTTCATCGTTCGGCAGGGAAGCAATGTTAGAACCGAAGGTGGGCGGTATATATAATGTATATAATGCGCTCGCCGCCGTTTGCGCCCTTCAAACCGTCGGCGTGGATGTTAAAACTGCGGTAAAGTCTCTGTCGTCATTCACAGGCGTGTTCGGCAGAGCCGAAAGCTTCGGCGGCACGCAATTGCTGCTTGTTAAAAATCCTGCCGGTTTTAGCCAAATTATGAATTATTTGGCGCAAACGGAGGCCGAAAATTTGATTTTTGTTTTAAATGATAACGATGCGGACGGTAAAGATGTTTCCTGGATTTGGGACGCACAAATAAGTTTGCCTGAAAAAATAAAAGGCGTTTATGCTTTCGGAATCCGTTCGGGTGATATGGCTCTGCGGCTAAAATATGCAGGCGCGGAATGTGAAATTATCGGCAGCTATAATCGCTTTTTCGAGCTCGCCGAAAAGGATAAAACCGCTATTGTTGCCACCTACACGGCAATGATGGCTCTGCGACCGTATTTTGCGCAAAAATATAATAAGAAAGAGTTTTGGAAATGAATTTAACCGTTGCCCATGTTTATCCCGATTTGCTTAATCTTTACGGCGATTTCGGCAATCTGCTCTGCATTCAAAAACGCAGTGAATGGCGAGGTGTAAAATGCACCGTGCGCAATTTCGAGGCAGGTTCTCGGCTTGATTTTTCGGATTGCGATATCGTTTTTATCGGCGGCGGTCAGGATAGGGAACAGCAGCTCGTTTTGCAGTGCCTTAACACAAAAAATGTAAATGCGCTTGCCGCGGCTGTTGAAGAAAAAACGGTGCTCGCAATCTGCGGCGGTTATCAGCTGCTTGGTAAATATTACGAAACTGCCTCCGGCGCACGGCTTGATTTTACGGGAATACTTGATTTTTACACCGCAGGTAAAGAAAAGCGCCTTGTCGGCAATTTTGAATTTAAAACCAAGGAAAAAATCCGCCTTATCGGCTTTGAAAATCATTCGGGGCGCACTTACCTCGGACCCTCTGCTGAGCCGCTCGGCAAGATAATAAAAGGCTTCGGCAATAACGGAGTTGATAAAACCGAGGGCGTGCGTTACAAAAGCACTTTCTGCACCTATGCTCACGGTCCTCTCCTGCCAAAAAATCCCGATTTTGCCGATATGCTTATCACCTCAGCCCTGCAAAGGAAATACGGCGAAATAAACCTTGCTCCTCTCGATTGCAAAACGGAAATCCTTGCCCGCAGGCAAATTCGCGATTTGTATATATAGCGAAAGGTTGTTTCACACAGCATTCTTTTACTTTTTTAAAAAAAATCTTGATTTTGCGGGGCGGTTATGTTATTATATTGCGGCACAGATATATCTTTATGTGCAATCCACACGCGGCGTTTTGTTCCCAAGGTGATTTTTTCGGGAATGTTGCCATATGCGCTGCGGAGGAATAACCTTAAAGGAGGAAATAATAATGGCAAATGTAGTTTCAATGAAGCAGCTCCTTGAGGCCGGCGTTCACTTCGGCCACCAAACAAGAAGATGGAATCCCAAAATGGCGGAATACATTTTCACGGAGCGCAACGGGATCTATATCATAGATCTTCAAAAAACAGTTAAAAAGCTTGACGAGGCATATATGTTCGTTCGCGATCTCGCAGCAGAAGGCGGCACAATCATTTTCGTCGGCACAAAGAAGCAGGCTCAGGAATCCGTTAAGGAAGAGGCAGAGCGTTGCTCAATGCCTTATGTAAATGCCCGTTGGCTCGGCGGTATGCTCACAAACTTCAAAACAATCCGCGGTCGTGTTGCACGCCTTGCTCAGCTTAAGAAAATGCAGGAAGACGGCACTTTCGATCTCCTTCCCAAAAAGGAAGTTGCAGGTCTTGAACTTCAGATTGAAAAGCTTGAAAAATACCTCGGCGGTATCACCGAAATGAAGAAAGTTCCGGATGCTATGTTCATCGTAGATCCCCGCAAGGAAAGAATCGCCGTATCCGAAGCTATGAAACTCGGTCTTCCCATCGTAGCTATTGTTGATACAAACTGCGATCCCGATGAAATCGATTATGTTATCCCCGGCAACGACGACGCTATCCGCGCAGTAAAACTTATTGCAGGTGCAATGGCTTCCGCAGTTATCGAGGGCAGAGACGGCAGTGATGTTGCCGAAGCAACCGAAAAAGCAGAAGAAAAGGCAGAAGCAGCTGCCGAATAATTCGACTTTTAGATATTTTAATTTAATAATGGAGGAAGAGAAATGACTTTTACAGCTCAGGATGTTAAAGCTCTCCGTGAGAAAACCGGCGTTGGCATGATGGAATGCAAAAAAGCTCTCACAGAAGCAAACGGCGATATGGACAAGGCTGTTGATTATCTTCGTGAAAGAGGACTTGCAGCAGCTCAAAAAAAGGCAGCAAGAATTGCCGCAGAGGGCGTAGTTCTTTCTTATGCCGACGAATCAGCTAAAAAGGGTGTTGTTATAGAAGTAAACTCCGAAACAGACTTCGTTGCAAAGAACGATAAATTTGTTGATTTCGTAACAGATTGCGCTAAAACAATCATCTCAACAGGTGTTTCAACTGTTGAAGATCTTGCCAATGCAGAATATATGGGCACAGGCAGAACTGTTACCGAAACTCTTAACGATCTTATCCTTGCCATCGGCGAAAATATGAAAATTCGCCGCTTTGAGGTAATGGAAGGCAACCTTGCAACTTATGTTCACGCAGGCGGTTCCGTTGGCGTTATGGTTTCTTTTGATGTTGCAGACGATGCTAAGGCTGCAACCGCAGAATTTAAGGATATGGGCAAAAATGTTGCAATGCAGGTTGCTGCAATGAGCCCCGCATATCTTGATGAAGCAGCCGTTCCGGCTGAGGTTGTTGAGCACGAGCAAAGCATCCTTGCTTCTCAGATGAAGGAAGATCCCAAAATGGCTTCCAAGCCCGAAGCAGTGCTTGCTAAAATCGCAGCCGGCAAAATGGGTAAATATTATAAAGAAAACTGCCTTGTTGATCAGGAATTTGTTCGTTCCGATCTTTTCCAGGGCGATGTTAAAGGCTATGTGAATTCCGTTGCCAAAGAACTCGGCACCGAAATCAAGATCAACGGTTTCATCCGTATGACCAGAGGCGAAGGCCTTGAAAAGCGCCAGGAAAACTTTGCTGAAGAAATCGCAAAGCAAATCAACGGCTAATTAAACATTTAAGAGCATCTCAATCGAGATGCTCTTTTTTTGCAAATATTTTACAACAGAGGTGTTTTATGAAAAGCTATTCAATCATTCTTTTTGACCTTGACGGGACACTAACCGATTCATCGCAGGGGATTATTAATTCTATCATTTATGCGCTTGAAAAGTATGATATTAACGATTATGACATACCGCTTTTAAGAAAGTTTTTAGGTCCTCCGCTTCACGAATCGTTTGAAAAATTTATGGGCTTTGACAAGGAAAAATCTTTGCAAGCAGTAAAACTTTATAGAGAGTATTTCAGTTCAAAAGGCTTGCTTTAAAACGAGGTTTACGCCGGTGTAACCGATTTGCTTCGAAATCTTAAAGAAAACGGAAAAAGTCTTATTGTTGCCACCTCTAAACCTCAGCCGTTTACTGACAAAATAATGGAGCATTTTGACCTTGCAAAATATTTTGATTTTATTGCGGGCTCAAATATGGATACTACTCGCTCAAAAAAGGCAGAAGTAATTGAATATGCGCTTAGTGAATGTAATACCAAGGACAAATCCAAAGTTGTAATGATTGGCGACAGAGCAGAGGATATGATTGGCGCTCAATCAGCAGGTATTGATTCAATCGGCGCAGAATATGGATATGGCACCTTTGATGAACTTAAAAATGCCGGCGCTACATATATTGTTAAAACGGTTGAAGAGTTAAAAAAATTACTAAGCTAATTAAGCATTCAAGAGTATCTTGAAAGAGGTGCTCTTTTTCTTGCTGAAATTTGATATATATGTTATCATTAACATTAGGTGGTATGAATGATACGAGAAGCAAATATAAATGATTTTGACAGTTTAAGCGAATTATATACTCATTTGCACAGCAATAAGCCTATTCCGAAAACAGAAGTTAATATTGAAATGTGGAACGGGATTATTGCCGATGAAAATCATCATGTTATTGTGGCTGATGAAAACGGAAAAATAGTTTCATCCTGTATTTGTGTTGTTATACCAAATCTTACACACAATCAACAGCCTTATGCGT
Organism: Clostridium sp. AF37-5; assembly: GCA_963625835.1. Lineage (GTDB taxonomy): Bacteria > Bacillota > Clostridia > Oscillospirales > Acutalibacteraceae > Eubacterium_R. The sequence goes on from CAVFVA010000013.1 coordinate 45,332, forward strand.
TGATAGAAAATGTTGTTACCCATAAGGATTACAGAAAAAACGGGTTTGCCTCTCAGTGTCTTTCTTTTGCAAAGCAAATTGCGGCAGAAAACAATTGCTATAAAATGATGCTGCTTACAGGCTCGAAAAAGAGATCGACCCATAGATTTTACAGAAAAAACGGTTATAACAGTGTGGAAAAAACCGGATATATTCAACGATTGTGATTGTTTGTCGACTACCGATTGCTTAAATTGGCGTTTTGTTTAGATGTGTGCAACTTTAAAACCGGCAGGGGAGATCCTGCCGGTTTTTTGCGCTCTGTATACCGACACGGAAAGGCGCGGTGTTAAAAATCTTTTTTTGTGCGCTTTTTTATTTTGTTAATAATATAAGAAATATGGCAAAAAATAGTTGTAATTATAAACCCGAAGTGATAAAATACACAAGAATGGATTATTATATTCATACGAAAAATTATTAAGGAGGATGTTCGTGTGGGTAAACCTACAGTAAATGAAGCAGAAGCTCGCGAAAGACTTGTTTCCTTGTTTGACGACGGTGTTTTTACCGAAATCGATGCATTTGCAAAATCCGCAAACGGCGATGTTGAAGCCGTAGCAGGATTCGGAACGGTCGGCGGTGCTCCCGTTTATGCGTTTTCGCAAAATGTCGGCGTAAACGGCGGTGCGGTCAGTGTGGCTCAGTGCTCAAAAATTAAAAAGATATATGATCTTGCCAAAAAAACGGGGTGCCCCGTTGTTGGCATTTATGATTCAAACGGTATGAGCTTGAAAGAGGGCTTTGAGGGTCTTTCCGCTTATGGCGAAATCTTAAAGGCGTCTGCATGCGTTTCGGGCGTTGTGCCTCAGATCTCAATTGTTGCCGGCGCAGCACTCGGCACAACGGCACTCGTTGCCAATATGGCAGATATTGTTGTTGCCGTTAAGGATGCGGATTTTTACCTTACAGCTCCGTCAGAGGTTACCGCGCAGGATTGCGCAGAGGCCGGCACGGTTGATATCGTTGCAGATGACATGGCTTCTGCGATAGACAGCGTAAGAAATATAATTACAATGCTTCCGTCAAACAATCTCAGCGGTGCTCCGATTTTTGATTTTGAAGATTCTGCCGTTGCTGTTGACACAGGTGCGTCGGCAAGAGATATCGTTTTCGCAACCGCAGATTCCGGCAGTGTTATCGAACTTAAAAATGCTTATGCCGAAAATACGGTAACAGCCATCGGTTCCGTTATGGGCGCAACAACAGGCTTTGTTGCTTTTGACGGTGGCGAGCTTTGCCCGGCCTGCGCTTATAAGGCAGAGGCTTTCGTTAAATTCTGTGATGCATTTAATATTCCGATCGTAACCTTTGTTAATGCTTTGGGTCTTGTTAAAGAAAAAGAAAATCAAATGCTTGTTGCAGCCACTAAGCTCACAACCGCTTATGCTTCTGCAACCTGCCCCAAGCTTTCCGTAATCACCGGCAATGCAGTCGGCGCAGCATATATCGCTCTTGCCGGCAGAGGCTCAAATGCGGATCTTGTTTACGCTTGGGACACTTCTGTTATCTCTCCGCTTTCAACAAAAGCGGCTGTTGCTTTCCTTTATAATGATCGCCTCGCAAACGGCGAAAGCAGGGAAGCGCTTGAAAAGGAATATGAATCCGACATGGCTTCGCCGTTCACTGCGGCTGCCTGCGGTGCTGTTGACGATATTTTCGTTCCGGCAGAAACAAGAAATAAGGTTGTTGCGGCTCTTGATGTGCTTGCAGGCAAAAGAGAAACCACAATTCCCAGAAAACATTCCGTTAAATAATTGGAGGATAATATAATGAAAAGATACACAATCACCGTAAATGGCACAGCTTATGATGTAACAGTAGACGAAGCTAACGGCGCAGCTCCCGCAGCACCTGTTCAGGCAGCGGCTCCCGCACCTGCTCCTGCTCCGGCAGCAGCACCTGCACCGGCAGCAGCCCCTGCTCCCGAGGCTAAACCGGCTGCAACAGGTTCCGAAGGCGCAGTTAAGGTTGACGCTCCTATGCCCGGCACAATTCTTGATGTTAAAGTAAGCGTCGGCGCATCTGTTAATTCCGGCGATATTATTTGCATTCTTGAAGCAATGAAAATGGAAAACGAAATTGTGGCTCCTCAGGCAGGCACTGTTTCTTCCGTTAATGTTTCAAAGGGCGACAGTGTTGAGGCCGGTCAGGTTATCATTACAATGAATTAAGAGGTGTCATTATGGCAAAAATTGGTGTTACCGAAACCGTTCTGCGTGATGCGCATCAGTCTTTGATTGCCACCCGTATGAGAACGGATGAATTCGAGGGCATCCTCGAAAAAATGGATAATATCGGCTACCATTCCCTTGAATGCTGGGGCGGCGCAACCTTTGATTCATGCCTCCGCTTTCTTGATGAAGATCCTTGGGAAAGGCTTCGCCTTATCCGCAAAAAGTGCCCCAAAACAAAGCTTCAAATGCTTTTCAGGGGTCAAAATATGCTTGGTTACCGCCATTATGCGGACGACCTTGTTGATTATTTCGTAAAAAAGAGTATTGATAACGGTATTGATATACTGCGTATATTTGACGCTCTTAACGATGTTCGTAACTTGGAAACTGCTATCACTGCCGCAAAGAAATACGGCGGTCATGTTCAGGCGGCTATTTCATACACCACCGGTCCCGTTTTTGATAATGAATATTACTGCCACTATGCAAAGCAGCTTGAGGATGCAGGCGCAGATTCAATCTGCATAAAGGATATGGCAGGTCTTCTTACTCCTTACGGCACATATGACCTTGTTAAAACTCTCAAAGAAACGGTTGATATTCCGATTCAGCTTCATTCTCACTACACATCAGGTCTTGCTTCCATGGTTCACCTTAAAGGTATTGAAGCAGGGGTTGATGTTATAGACACGGCTATCAGTCCTCTTGCAATGGGCACTTCTCATCCTGCAACGGAATCTATGGTTGCTGCGCTTCAGGGCACGGAATATGATACCGGTCTTGACCTTAAAGCGCTCACTGAAATCCGTGATTTCTTTACACCGCTGCGTGAAAAATATATTAAGGAAGGTCTCCTTAATCCTAAAATGCTCGGTGTTGATGCAAACACTCTGCTTTATCAGGTTCCCGGCGGTATGCTTTCAAATCTTCTCAATCAGCTTAAGCAGGCAGGTAAGGAAGATAAACTTGATGAAGTTCTTGCCGAGGTTCCGCGCGTTCGTAAGGATAGCGGTTATCCGCCCCTTGTTACGCCCACCTCGCAAATTGTCGGCACTCAGTCTGTTTTCAATGTTATCCTCGGCGAACGCTATAAGATGATAACTAAGGAATTTAAAGATATGGTTGGCGGTAAATACGGTAAAACTCCTTGTGATATCGACCCTGAATTCAGAAAGAAAATTTGCGGCGACGAAGAAATTATCGATTGCCGCCCGGCTGATCTTCTTAAGCCCGAGCTTGATAAATTCCGCGATGAAATCAAGGAATATTATGAGCAGGAGGAAGATGTTCTTTCCTATGCTCAGTTCGGCGATGTTGCAATTAAGTTCTTCCAAAAAAGAAGAGACAGGCAGTATGGGCTGGACGGTAAGCACGATGATATCGTTAATAAAGTTCATCCCGTTTAATGTTGCTTACACATTAGAATATTTGTAATGCCGAATAACCGCATGAGCACTTAAATTTTATGTTTTTGTGCTTGTGCGGTTGACTTTGTCGGCTTATGGGGATATAATCAATTATAAACTTTTTATAAAAATTTTTATGGGGGTACATAAAATGAAAGTTCTTATGATTGGCGGCACGGGTCTTCTTGGCTCCGCAGCAGCCCAAATCTTTGTGGATCGCGGAAATGAAATTAAAACTCTTGCTCTTCCTCCGCTTCCCGAAGGCGCACCGTTGCCCAAGGAAATGGAAATCGTTTTTCAGGATGCAAATAAGCTTACCGATGATGAAATGGTTGAAATGATGAAGGGCTACGATATGTTCGTTTTCGCCACCGGCGTAGACGAAAGAGTTGAATTTCCCGCACCTGTTTATGAGTATTATTATAAGTATAATATCGCTCCGCTCGAAAGATATCTGCCTCTTGCTAAAAAGGCAGGCATGAAGGGCGCAGTTGTTTGCGGCTCTTATTTCACTTGGCTTGCTAAAGAGCGTCCCGATATGCAGCTTGCCGAAAAGCATCCTTATATTAAAAGCCGCCTTGATCAGGAAAAGGTTTGTGAAAAGTATTCCTCTCCCGATTTCCAGGTTGGCGTTCTTGAGCTTCCTTACATCTTCGGCACACAGCCGGGTCGTAAGCCGGTTTGGGTTATCCTTATCGAGCAGCTTCAAAGATTTGAAAAAATGCCCTGCACTCTTTATTCAAAGGGCGGCACGGCTATGCTCACCGTTCGCCAGGTTGGCGAGGCTATGGTAGGTGCTGCTGAGCAGGCTTATGCAGCTGCCGAAAAAGGCGAGGGCAAGTTCCGCGCATACGGCATTTCTTGCTATAACTACACTTGGAGCAAGTTCCTTAAAATCGTTTACCGCGCTATGGATGGTATTCCGGACAGAAAAGTTGTCGGCGTTCCGAAATGGACTTTCAAACTCTTCGGGCTCCATATGCGCAAGGATTATGCAAGCCGTAATGTTCAGTCCGGTATCGACCCTGTAGGTCTTGCCGATATTATGGATATGAATCTTTTCATTCCCACAGATGATTGTAAAGAACTCGGCTGCACTCCCGATGATATCGAAAAGGCAATCTTTGATTCAATCGCTCTTTCCATGGCTGCGTTTGAGGGTAAAGCAAAGCTTGTTGAAATGAAAGGCGAGTAATTCAATATCGCGAATGTTTTCAGAGCAAGGGCTTCATGCCTTTGCTCTTTTTTTGCAACCGATTTGCCTTTCTCAAATCTTGCCTCCCTTGTAAAAGGAAGGTGGGTCGGCTTTAGCCGACTCGGAGGGATTCGTTTACCGTAGTTTAGATTAGGGTGCCGGTTATAATCAGCAACACTCCTGCCTCAAATATCAAGCGTTCCCCATCGGGGGCTCGTTTGCGAGCGCTGCCGGTGGCAGAAACAGCGAGCAAAAAGAGCTTAGTAGCGGTCTGAATTTCGGAGCATAATTCATTGTGCGAACGAAATTCAGGGCACCGCCCTGCGTGACTCAGGGTGTTGTTGTGATAATATCCTTTTTGCGAAGCAAGCCGATAGTTATGAGCACCCGGATGAGGGGGAGTTTTAGCAACACTTCTGCCCCAAATACCAAGCCTTCCCCCTTGGGGGAAGGTGGGTGCGAAGCACTCGGATGAGGGGAGTTTTAACATCGCCCTCACGCTCAATTTAGTAATAATATTACAATTGTTCTCTTGTGTCATATAAAATCACTATTTAAAATTAGTTTGCGTTATTTGTAAACAAAATGTAAACAAAAATCCTCATTTTTTTAAATAATTATATTGACGAATTTATCTCTTTATGATAGAATTAGCTTGAAGATTTATAAACGGGTATGTGCGCCCGTTTGCAAAGTTCCTTTGTGACTGTTTTAATTGTTGCCTAAAAAGCGGGTCTCGGTCAGGGCTTCCAGGCAAAATATATTTTCACAAAGGCAATTCTTAAGGAGGAAACTTTTTATGAAAACTAAAAAATCAAAAAGGCTTTTAGCAGTCTTTTTGGCAGCGATTATGGTGCTTTCAACCTTCGCGGCTATGCCGTTTACTTCGTTTGCAAGCACTTATTCCGCTGAAGACCTTGTTACACTGCTTAATGAGTATGAAGAAAAGGTTGAAAGCTGCACATCATCAAGCTTCTATACCAATCTTCAAAGTTCCTATAATGCTTGGGAAAAGGCGTACAGAACTTATATCTGCACGGTAGCAGGCGCAGAGCTTGGCGACCTTCCCGACATTGACACGGCTTACACAACACTTAAAACCGAAATGGATAAAATGACTTTGTGGAGCCCCGCTACTGCAACATTTAATCAAATTGATTCAGACGGCAGAACAACCGATTCCCTCACGGGCGGCGATGAGTTCGGCGGCGTTCTTTACTACGGCGGTATTAAGGGCACCGACGCTGCTTCTGCAACTTGCACGGCAGGTAAAACCGGTTTGATTACTTCTTCTGTTGAAACTGTTGTTAAGAACGGCGATGTTGTTCTTATGTACGACGGTATCACAACTCCCTCGTTCGTAATTTCTGCGCGCACAAAGAGGTCGGGGGGCGCATATGATTCCAGTGTTCAAAGTGTAAGCATTCAAACTACTCCGTTTGAATTCAAGCATAATTGGCACGGTAATAAGGCTAGTGACGATCCCGGTTATATGACCGACACAACTTCTTCTTTGAGCTATGTTGATAAAGCCGATCCGCGCGGCGGTAAGAATGATGATTATTGGTATTCCAACACTGTTTATTGGAATGGCAATGCTTCTAACTTCACTTCCGACAGTGCCATCATCAAATATACCGGCATTGCTTATAAGATGTATGCCAACTACAGAGGCAATGCAACCGATAATAATGCCACAATCGATAAGAAAAACACTGCAGTTTATGTTATCGACTACAGCAGAGTTTATAAAGCACTTGCCGATATTCCGTTCTCAACTCTGTTTACCTACCCTGCATATGCTGTAAGCGGTCTTATGGGCAACCTCGATAAGCTGTCTGCAATTGACCCGAACACGGCTATTAAGGGCGAAAACCTCAGCACCGAGGCAGATGCTTTGGCAAACAGCCTTGTAACGGTTTGCACAAATATCAATTCCAATAAGGTTACACTCGGCTCCGTAAACACATATGATATCAACGGCTATGTAGATGCTGCCCGTCTTTACACCACTTATGCTGCTGTTTACAATGCCGGTAATGCCGACGGTAAATACACAACTAAATCATGGTCTCAATTCGTTGCGATTTTCGAAAATGCCGCTGAGCTTTTCGATAATAAAACAACAGGTGCCGTTCAGCTTAGTGCAACAACTCTTGGCACAAGAGGCACAACTGTTGCAAACAACCTTAAAAATATTAAGCTTGTTTCCACAACTGATTTAATTGATGATACTGAGCTTAAATCATATCTTCAAAATTATGATTTGTTAACACAATCGTATTACACGGCAGAAAGTTGGCAAACTCTTACAGATGCCGTAACCGAGGCTCTTAAGCTTTATACGGATGGTAATTACGCTCTTGGTATAACCCTTGAAAAGAATAATGAAAATCAGGCTATTTACAATGCAGCCCTTGCAAAGGTTAAAACGGCTTGGGCAGGTCTTCGCATTACGGAAGATACTAAAGTTTTCGTTCACGGCGGTTATAATTCATATAATGATTTGGTAACCTACACTTCATCGTTCGATTCCAGTAAGTATAAGGATTACACATCTGCTGCCGATGTTTTGGCAGAGGCAACTGCTTATGTTAACACTCTTGCCGATATCACCTTCACCACAGAGGCAGAAGTTGTCGGCACTTACACCGCTTATCTTAAAAACACTTACGATGCTTACGATAAACTGCAGCTCAACGGCTTTGCCGCAATTGAAAACGGCACGGTTGCAAACAGAACCACAGGCACCACAGGCGGCGTGAATAAAAATAATGTTCATAGCTATCTTGACGGTCAAATCACAAGCATCACATATTTTAAAACCGTAACCGGCTCAACTTCATTTAGCACGGAATATGACCTTACCGTAAGAAATGAATATTACAACTGGGCTGCAAATCGCCCGATTCAGTGGATGGTTCTCGGCTTCGGCGATTACGGTCAGGATTCAATCAATTATGATAACGGCACAATGTCTGTAAAATGGCGTGAGGGCGGCATTGCAATGAATAATGTTGATTCCTCATATACGTATCACACTCTTCTTATGAGAGCTAAGCAGGATACGTATGATATGGATAAAAACAGCCTTCTTCTTGCAAAGAACTCCACCGGCATTATTTACGGCACCACCACCGTTAATGTTAACGATCTCGGCGGCATTAAATCCGCTTCGTTCACAACACCGGATCTTGCCGAAGGTTGGCAGGCATATACCGGTTGGGGCAGCAACAAAGAAACTTTAAACCGTATGAACAGCGATTCAAAGCAAGTTGTAACTGTTCTTGATATTTCTGATCTTTACGAAACCCTCAGCAAAGCAGATGCTATTGCGGCAAAGGCTCAGTCAAACGCTTTCAATTGCTACACTGCAGACAGCTGGACGGCATTTGTTAACGCTTGCCTTGCTGCAAAGGCAGATCTTGATTATGCTTCAATGAGCAACGAGCAAATCCTTGCAGAATGCCAAACAAGAAAAGATAATCTTGAAAACGCAATAACTGCTCTTACTGTTAACACGGAAGATGGTTCACATAAATATGTTGCTCAAAGCGATAATGTTGCTGCCACCTGCACAACAGCAGGTCGCGACCACAGAATTTGCTCCGTTTGCGGCAACGAAATCAATGTTGTTGTAAATGCACTCGGTCACATTCTCCACAACGATTCAAATCTTGACGGCGCAACTCATCATCATTATTGCGAGCGCGGTGATGTTGATGAAACTGTAAATTGCACCGATACAGACGGCGATAATAAGTGTGATGTTTGCGGTCAAACACTTTATCAGCAGGCAGATTGGGCTGCATTTAATGCGGCTAAGGCTGATCTCGAAGCTGCTCTTGCAGATGCAGAAAACGGAAATGTTAAATACACCTCTGCAGCTCTCACTGCACTTAACACCGCAATCTCCGCAATCGATTTCTATAACTATACGGATGCTCAAAAGAAAACAGTTCCGGATACTCAGCAAAGCCTTATCAACACTCAAACTACTGCCATCACAAATGCTTTGGCAGCGTTCAAAAAGGGTGTTGCGGATTCCAGCGTTTATGACGCTAATGTATCTAAGGTAGCAGGTCTTAACGCCGATGCTTATAATGTTGAAGCTGTAAGATCCGCCGTAAGCGGAATCACTGTAACCACTCAGGTTCAGGTAAACGGCAAAGAGTATGCAGGCTATGATTTTGATAATTATAACACCGCACTCGGCACGGCACTTACCGAAAATGTAATTCCGTATAAAGTTAAGGTAATAGATAACAACGGCGATGAATTCTTCCTTGTAAAGGGAACAAACGGCGCATATTCATATACAACAGAAG
>CAVFVA010000014.1:0-53647 GCA_963625835.1 Clostridium sp. AF37-5
CTGGTTCGTAGCCAGTCACTCTATCCAGCTGAGCTACCAGCGCATACCAATAAAAATATATCAACTTATTCAGTTGTTAACAAAATGTCCACAAGTTGACCTTGTGTTTCGTAGCCAGACACTCTATCCAACTGAGCTACCGGCGCAAATGCATCACATATTTAATGCTTAAATAATATAGCACATTCAAAAAGGAAATGCAAGTGTTTTTTTACATAATGTGTAATTTTCCGAAAAACAGAAAATAACTGTGCGTGCGAGGGTGTTTGCACTGATTTAATGCGTTGCTTTGATTTGCGCCTACTGATTTTTTTGTTTAATTGATTTTGCTATTTTTGATTTTTAATGAAATCATCAAGTATGTTTGCTGCCATTTTGCAAAGCTCGGAGCAGGGACGCTTTTTATAATATTCAGCCGTTCTGGCATCCGGAATGGGGGCGGGGCGTTCGTTTTTATCAAGCCCAAGCAAAACGCGGCAGATTATTGAGCCGTTTTGTGCTTCAAACTTTTTTGCAACCTCCTGCACCATCGTATAAACGGCGGCGCGACCGCGGCAAGCATAGAGATTTGAGATAACATAAGTCATTCCCGAAACGGTGCCGCAAACTTCACGCATTCTGCCAATTCCGCCGCCGAAGCCGATGGTTTGCCTCTCAACGAGCGTTTCACTCAAGCCCATTTCGTCGCAAAAAGCAAGAGCCACTGCCTGTGAGCAGTTTTTTCCGCATTCAAAATATTTTTTTGCAATTTCGCCCTTCGTCATTGTTGCGCTTCCTCTGCTGCGGAGAATTTGGCGGTGAGGTTGACATCGCCGTTAACATTAACGGTGTATTTGCTGCCTGAGGCAACAAGCTCGCCTGTTTTATTGTCATACCAGCCGTCAAATTTATAGCCGGCGTCGGGTGTTGCGGTCAGCGAAGCCTTTTTGCCTTTTTCATAACTGCCGTCGCCGGAAACGGAGCCGTTGCCGTCCACATCTATATATACATTATATTTAACGGCTTTGGTGGTTGTTTCCTTTTCCGTTGTTTTTTCGGTGGTGGTTTCGGTGGTGGTTTCTTTTTTAGTGGTTGTGGTGGATTTTGTTGTGGTGTGCTTAGTTGTTGAAAGTTCGGTCGTTTGTGAAACGGAACTTGACGGTAGAGTGGTGGTTTCCTTTTTGTTTTTTACGGAAGCGGAAACAACAAGCCCCACAATCATTGCCACAAGAATAACGGCAAGCACTATTATAATGATTATGTTGCGCTTGTTTTTCTTTTCTTCATCGTCATCGTCGTTAAGAGGTGCATTGCCTTGGGGAATGGGACGGTTGGATTCGTCAAACTGCGAAACATTGGGGATTATTTTCGTGTTTCCGTTATCGCCGGCGGGCTTGATTTCGTTATCTTCGTCAAAAAGCGGCGAGCCGCAGTTTTCGCATATATATCTGCCTTCATTATTGTCAAAACCGCAGTTTTTACATCTCATTGTATTTACCTCACAAACATAATAGTAGATATTTTATAAGTTTAAAGCAAGTATAACACAGAAAATTTGAAATAACAACACTATATAGGCTAAAGAAATAAGAATTATTTGCCTAATTTCCATTTTTGGTATTGACTTTTTGACGAATTTATAATAAATTTAAAGAGTAGCAATTTAGTTATGCTTAGTTCGTACTGAAAGGGGTACCAAAGTAATGAAGAAAACAATTAAAAAGATTCTTTGCGTTGTTCTCGTTGCTTCCTTCGTTTTTGCTCTTGCAGGCTGTGCGAAGATCAACTATGTAACAAACGGAACAATCAAAGCTATCAAAGAGGTTCAGGACGGCACTTATAAAAACGGCGGCTCGGATTCTGCCGAAAGTGAGCAAACGGCTGTAACCATTGATGAATTTGTTGCCGGCACATACGGCGGCGTTGAATTCGAATCAGTTGAAGATGTTGTTAACTACTATGTAGAGTGCTATAACAATACAAAGTCTCAAACAGCTTCTTACACCGAAAACGGCGAAGCAAAAACATATTATGCTTTGCTCGGCGAAGAAAAACTCAGTATCGAATCCGTTCTTATCGAGGGTTCCGAAAACTCCGTTATCAACGGCATCGTTCCAGGCATCGTAGACAGCTTATTCTCTGCAAGCACATACGGTCTTCCGCCCTGCAACAACAGAGATCCCAAGCTTGACAACTACAATGTAAGTGACACAGATCCCGGCGAATTTGATTATACAAAGTCTTATTTTACCGCAGATGATTGCCAGGCTGCAAATGTTAAGGAACAAGACGGCAAAATCGTGCTCACCATTCAGCCGAAAGACGGCTCAATGTCTATGCGCGGTGTTGACTCTCAGGGTCGTTTCTTTGAGGTTCTCGGCGATATCGGCGCAACTGTTGATTCTATTTCCGCTCTTTCATGGGCAAGCGGCTCAACGGAAGAAAACTGCAAGGTTATTTACTCCGGCGGTACGGGCACAATCACAATCGATCCCTCAACAAAGACTGTTACGGCTGCAGAATATCACATGGCTGTTAAAGTTGAAGTTAACCATGCTAATGTTGCCGTAATTAAGGATAAGAGCGCAGAGGTTAAGATTTCTTATGATATGACTTATCCTGCTTCTGCAGAATACCTTAAAGAGTCTAAGGGCATCGTTCAAGCATAAAAATGCATAACTAAAATAAACGGTTTAAGGGCTTCGCTGCAAATTGTTAATTTTGCGGCGAAGCTTATTTTTTATTGAATAATAATAAAACATATGTTATTATAATTTAAATGCGCGGCTTGCCGTGCTTATTAAAAAACAGGAGAATGCTTATGAGTGAAAAACTGCCCAATATGGATTATGATGCCGATGAAGTTATCGGCGATTTCAAGTCAAAATTCAAATGGCCGAAAAAAGATGAGGTTGAGGTTATAACAAAGCCGGAAAAACTTGGTGTTAAACTGCTCGTTTCCGCTTTGTTCACAATCGTTTCCGGCGGCATTGCATATTATATCATGCTGCCTGCAATGAATTTTAAGGACACTCAGCTTTATTCCTTTATAATTCTTGTTTTGGCATTATTTATGGTTTTCTTTGCATTGGTTTGCAAGGCAAATAAAAAGATAGAACGCAGGGAATACATCAAAAAGCGTGCTGTTATTCCGGCTGTAATAGCAACCGTGCTTGTGGTTGTTATGCTTGTCGGTTGGCTTTTCGGCGCAACGCTGTTCAGAGCTTCTTCATACAGCAAAATGATGCCGATAACAACAAGCGATTTCGCAACGGATTTCAGCGATATTGATATTGATTCCGTGCCCAGAATAGACGAATCAAGGGCCCTTACCCTTGCCGACCAGCAACTTGGCTCTCTTTCGGAATATAAGAGCCAATATGTTGTTTCGGACACTACCACTATGGTGAACTACAACGGCAGACCGGTAAGAGTGGCTTATCTTGAATATGCCAATTTCTTTAAATGGGTGAACAACACCAAAAACGGTTTACCGGCTTACATGATTGTGGATCTTGTTTCGCAAAATGTTACCGTTGTAAACTGCAACGAGCAGTTTGGCGGCAGCATTAAATACAGCCCAACCGAGCTTTTTAACAAAAAGCTTATCCGCCATATCAGATTTCAATATCCGGGTGCGCTTTTGGATACTCCGAATTTTGAAATTACGGATGACGGTCATCCTTATTGGATCACAGCCGTGCTTGATAAAACCATCGGTCTTTTCGGCGGCACGGATGTTAAGGGCGTTGTCATTACTGATGCGCTTACGGGCGAAAGCACTTATCATGATATTGACGAAATTCGTTCAAGCTCCGAATTTGAATGGGTTGATGCCGTTTATTCGCCGGCTCTGCTTTTGCAGCAATATAACTATTACGGCAAGCTCCAAAACGGATTTTGGAATTCCATTATTTTCCAAAATGATGTGAATGTTGCTTCGGACGGCTACGGATATGTTGCAATGGATGACGATATTTGGGTTTACACGGGCGTTACATCCTCTGAGGGCGACACTTCAAACTTCGGCTTTATTCTCAGCAACAGGCGCACCAAGGAAACAAGATATTATCAAAACGGCGGTGCAATTGAATCGTCTGCGCAGCAATCGGCTCAGGATGCGGTTCAAAATTATAAATATTATGCCACATTCCCGATTTTGCTTGATATAGACAGTCAGCCCACGTATTTTATGAGCCTTTACGGCGACAGTAACACGGTTAAAGGCTATGCGCTTGTTAATTTGGACGATAAAACAATAGTCGGCACCGGATTGCTTGATGAAATGAAGAGCGATGCCAAAGCACTTAATGCCGCTGTGGAAAACTATGTTCAGGCAATGAAGGATAAGGGTAAGATTGACAGTGATGTTAATGTTGACGATTATCTTGTAAACGACAACAACTCCGGCAATCAGTCTCAGGCAACGCAGCAGGACGATAATCGGCAAAGCGAGACAGGTACGGAAAACGGTAAAATTACCGGCAAGGTTGAATCGGTTAAAACAAGCGTTAACGACGGCAATACTTATTATTACCTTGAGATAGACGGCAAATATTATTATATTGCAGCCAAGGATTGCATGGATGTGCTGCTTGTTTCGACCGGCGACACGGTAACTGTTACTCCCGGTGATGAAAGCAACGGTGTGTTTGTTGCCGCAAGCAATGTTGAAAGATAATTAAACAAAATACGATTTTAATCGGCTCTTGAGCAAAGGTTTTATGCCTTTGCTCTTTTTTTATGCTTTTTTTGCCGAGCCGAAGCCAATCGGCAGGCAAAACCGTGTTGCATTTGATTTTTTAAACATAATTTTTAAATCCGCTTTTTGCCGAAAAATATGCATAAAATCCGAATAAAAAAATTTTTTTGCAGTTTTTTTTGAAAAATATAGTGTTTTTAGGCTATATTTTTCCGCTGTTCGGGGTATAGGTGAGAGCAGCTTTTGCAATCAAGAATTTTTGAAGGAGGAATTTATACGGCAAGAAAGAAAAAAACAACCAAGGATGAAGTGCGCGACGGCTTAAAGCGGCTTGCTTTCGGAGAGATAAAGGACGCGGTGCTTCTTCTTTTTGCTCAGGAGGGTGATGTTCTTTCGCAGCTGCCCGGGCTTAATCTTTACAATATCAGCGAAATTAAACGACCGAAGGGCGGCGGAATGGAAATTAAGTTTTTTGACCGAATTAAGGCTCTTGAAAAGCTTTCGGAGTTGGACGGCGAAACACATTCGGAACCGCTTAGCTTTTACAGGGCACTTGAGGAAAGTGCAAAATGCATAACAAAGCCGCAGGGAGATGAGCCTGTTGAATAACTTTGTGCCTTTTTCCGAAAAGCAGCTTGCAGTGCTTACATGGTGGTGCAACGGCAGCCCGGCAAACGGCAAAAACGGAATTATATGCGACGGTGCCGTAAGATCCGGTAAAACGCTTTGCATGAGCATTTCGTTTGTAAGCTGGGCGTTTTACCGCTTCAACGGAGCATCGTTTGCATTTTGCGGAAAAACGGTTTCCTCACTGCGGCGAAATGTGATAACGCCTTTATTGCCGCTTCTTTCCTCGTTCGGATTTAACTGCGATTTTAAAATAAGCCGAAATTGTATTGAAATCGAAAAGGGCGGCGCGGTTAATCGGTTTTATCTTTTCGGCGGCAGGGATGAATCCTCCGCATCCCTTATTCAGGGTATGACCCTGGGCGGTGTTTTGCTTGATGAGGTGGCTCTTATGCCGCGCTCTTTTGTTGAGCAGGCGCTTGCAAGATGCTCTCTTGAAAATTCAAAATTTTGGTTTAATTGCAATCCGGAGCACCCGTTTCATTGGTTTTATAATGAATGGATAAAAAAGAAAGACCAAAAAAATATGCTTTATCTTCATTTTACCATGCAGGATAATCCTTCGCTTTCACCGGCGGTTATAAACCGCTACAAAAGCCTCTACAGCGGTGCCTTTTATGAGCGGTTTATAGACGGCAAATGGGTGGCTGCGGATGGGCTTGTGTATCCGATGTTTGATGCAAATCGGCATATTGCCGAGGCAAACGGTGAATTTTCAAAATATTATTTATCGTGCGATTACGGCACGGTTAATCCCTTTTCGCTCGGTCTGTGGGGTAAATGCGGCGATAAATGGTTTCGCATTGACGAATATTATCATTCCGCACGCGATGCCGGTGTGCAGCTTACGGATGAGGAATATTACGGTAAGCTCTGCACTCTTGCGGGAGGCAGAAAAATTGAGGCGCTTATCATAGACCCCTCTGCCGCAAGCTTTGCGCAAACCGTTCGCCGCCACGGGAAATACAGGGTTATCAAAGCGCAAAACGATGTGCTCGGGGGAATAAACTTTGTGTGCCAGGCACTTAAAAACGGCAGCATCTTTTTTTATCCCTGTTGCGCCGATACCATTCGTGAATTTTCTGTTTACAGATGGGATAACGGAATAAAAAGGGACGCGCCGAAAAAAGAAAACGACCATGCAATGGATGATATCCGTTATTTTGTTTCCACCGTTTTAAACGGCTCGGGAAGCGAAAACGAATTATGTACCTTTGCGGTAGAAAGGATGTGAGGCATTGGGGCTTTTCAGCAAAAAAAATTCCGGCAGCGAAAAAATTTCAGCGTCGGCTGTGCAAACCGGTTCGTGTGCACGGCATCCGTTCGGCAGTGTGGGAATGTATACTCCGCTCGGCACAAACGGGCATGTATATGCTTCTCTTCGCGACAGTGTGCCGATTATTGATGCAGCCGTGCTTAAAATAATCCGTCTTGTAAACGATTTTAAGTTTGAAACCGGCGATGAAGGCGTGGACAGGGATTTAAACGGTTTTTTTGAAAGCGTAAATGTGGGCGGCAATCAAATCGGCATAGATTCGTTTGTTTCTGCTTATTTATCCGATTTGCTTACCTACGGCAGCGCAGTCGGCGAAATGATTGCGGACGACAATGGCTTTTACGCCCTTTATAACGGTGAGCTTGCAACGCTTGAGGTTAAGCGTGCGGAAAACGGCTTTGACATTGAATTTTACAACGGCAATGAAAAAATTGCCCGTCGGGATTTGATTTTGTTTACCGCACTTAATCCGAAACCGGGTGAAATAACCGGCACAAGCATTTTAAACGGTTTGCCGTTTATAGCCGATATTTTGCTTACGATTTATAACACTATAGGCGAAAACTGGGAGCATGCCGGGAATTTGCGATATGCCGTAACATATAAGCCGGGCGGCGACGGCACGGATTCCGTTTCTGCGCAGGCAAGGGCAAAGCAAATTTGCTCTGCCTGGCAGGAGGCTATGAGCAGCAAGGAGTCCGTTAAGGATTTTGTTGCTGTCGGCGATGTGAGCGTTAAGGTTATCGGGGCAGACAACAATGTGCTTTCAAGCGAAATCCCCGTGCGCCAACTGACGGAGCAAATTATTGCAAAAACGGGCTTGCCGCCGTATATGCTCGGGCTTTCGTGGAGCACTACGGAGCGAATGAGCATTCAGCAGGCGGATATGCTTACCACAGAGCTTAAAGCGTATCGAAAAGTCATAACCCCCGTGCTTATAAAAATAGCAAGGAAATATTTGGATATAAAATCCGTTTGGCTGCCTGTTAATGTGAAATGGGCCGATATTACCTTGCAGGATGAAACAGAGCATGCCAAGGCTCGCCTTTATAATGCACAGGCTGATAATGCCGCCGCAGAAAATGCGGCAAATCAAAAGGAGGTTTCCGATTGAGAGAGGGATTTATTGAAAAGGGCTACATACCCGAGGAATCCGATTATGAAAAAATAAGAAAATTTACCCGCAGAGATTTTGGAAAGGACGAGCTTTATGTGTTTGAAGTTTCCCTTTGCAATAATGATGTGGACAGAGATAACGAAAAATTTTCCGTTTCGGCTTTAAACGAACTTGCAAAGCAATTCGTAGGCAAAACGGGAATTAAAAACCATTCCATGAGGGCTGAGGACCAAAGCGCAAGAATTTTTGAAACCCGTGTTGAGCAAATTTCGGGCAAAAAAACTGCGGACGGTGAGGATTTTTACACTCTGCGCGCAAAAGCCTATATGGTGCGAAGTGACGCCACGGCTCAGCTTATAACGGACATTGATGCCGGAATTAAAAAAGAGGTTTCCGTTTCATGCAGCGCGGCAAAGCGAATTTGTTCTGTTTGCGGCAAGGATAAAAGCCTTGAATATTGCGGACATACTGCCGGAAAAAACTACGGCGGCAAAAAATGCTTTACCGTGCTTGACGGGATTACGGATGCGTACGAATTCAGCTTTGTTGCCGTGCCGGCGCAAAAAGAGGCAGGTGTTGAAAAAGCCTTCGGTGCATTCCCTCAAAAAAACGATATTGAAAAAATGCTTTGCGGCGGCGGTGAAATAACGCTTTCCGAAAATCAGGCGAAATCGATAAAAGCGTTTCTTGATAATATGAGCGACGACGCCGAACTCGGCAGGGAATACAGAAAAAGCATTATAAACGATCTTGTGCGGCTTTGCGGTAAGGCACTGCCGAAAATGGATAAAGCGGTGTTTGAAAGCGTTGCGCAGGTTATGACCGCAAAGGAACTTTTCGCCTTTAAAAGTGCTTTTGAGGGCTGTGCGGCAGAAAAATCAAAGCCTGTTCCGCAGCTTGCAAAGGCGCAGACGGCAAAGCGCGCGGATCTTGGGAAATTTAAAATTTAGGAGGAAAATTTATGAACATCAATCATTATTCATATAAGGGCATCGGTGAAACGGTGCTTACCTTTAAAACATATAAAAAGCTTAATAAAGGCGACTTTATAAGGCTTGATACGGAGGGTACTGCCGTGCTTGCAGATGCAAACAGTGAGTTTGTGGGTATTGTGGTTGCCGTATATGACGATCATGTTTCCGTTTTGGTTAAGGGCTATGTTCAGCTTCCGATGTCATCCGCGTCTGCATTTCCGTCAACGGGTTATCAGTATGTGGTTTCGGACGGCAAAGGCGGCGTGTTGAGCGCAAGCACCGGCAAATGCCCACGCCTTGTTATTTCGGCACCGGTAAGCACTTTAAAAGCAGGAATTATTCTTTAAAAAGGGAGGAAGTTAATTATGGCATTTGATAATATTAAACTTGATAAGGGGCTTTATTCAACCACAAAGGGCTTTACGGCATCGCTTGAGGAAATAGATCCGTCCGAAAACTATATCGGCACCGAACTTGAGGGACTTGATGCATATCAGAGGCAGCTTAAAAGATTTGATATTAAGGTAAGCGGCAGGGATTCCGATTGCGTTTCAAAATTTTTCCGAAGCACAGATTCGGCGGCGCTTTTTCCCGAATACATAAGCAGAGCGGTGGCGCAGGGTATGGAAGAAAACGATGTTCTTTCAAAGGTGGTTGCCACCACAACGATTATTGATTCGCTCGATTATCGCTCTGTTCAGCTTGCAACGGATAAAGAGGACAAGGAACTTGCCGCGGTTGGCGAAGGCTCTTTGATTCCGCAAACGGAAATCAAAACAAATGACAATCTCACCAAGCTTCACAAAAGGGGCAGAATGCTTGTGGCTTCATACGAGGCAATCAAGTATCAGAAACTTGATCTTTTCACTCTTATTATGAAGCAGCTCGGCGCGCATATTGCAACAAGCCAATATGTTGACGCTATCGAAACAATTCTTTACGGCAGCGAAAACATGATGACGGGAAAGAAAACCTCGCTCACATATTCCGATCTTGTTGAAATGTGGCTTGAACTTTCGCCTTATAAAATGACAACTGTTGTTGCCGCCGCAAATCAATATAAAGCGATTATGAATATGTCGGAATTTAAGGATTCAAACGCAGGGCTCAATTTCCACGGTACGGGCAAGCTTATTACGCCGCTCGGTGCGGATTTGCTTAAATATGACGATATGCCCACTAACACAATCTTAGTGCTTGATAAAAATGCAGCGGTTGAAAAGGTGCAGGCAGGTGGTGTTGTAACGGAATACGACAAGCTTATAGACCGCCAGCTTGAAAGGGCATCAATTACCGTTACAACCGGCTTTTCCCTTATTGATGAAATGGCAACGCTCAGTTGCAGCTTCGGTGACTGATATGTTGCTTGATAAGCAGGAGGTTATTGCCTGCATTAAAGAAATGGGCGGTTTTGAAAGCGGTTTTGAAAAAGATTATGAAAGAATAATCGAATATGCCTGCAAAGGCGTTGAAACCGAAGCGCTTCTTTCGGGTGAAACGGAAAGCACACAGCTGATTTTTCTTGCCGCGGCAAGGGCTTATTACGCAATTTGCATAACTGAGGAATGTGCGGACGGCTTTAGTTCATTCACAGCCGGCGATGTAACAGTCGCCGGCATGGCAAGCAGAAGTGCGCGTGCGAAAGAAATCTGTGATTTGGCAAATCAGTGGGCTTCCGATCTGTTAAGGGATGACGGCTTTGCATTTGCGGAGGTGTAGCTGTGAGTGTTTGCGAAACTGTAAAAAAAGGGCTGGTAAAAACAGGCAAAAAAGTTTATCTTGCCGACGGCGAATGGGTTTCTGCACCGTTTTATGCCGTTGTGGCGCAAAAATGGCGCAGCAACAAATCGAATTTTGAACCTAACCAAACACCGGTCGGCGAAGTGTGCCCCGATTATTTTACTTATGTGGGACCTTATGACCATGATATTTGTGCTCTTTCGGATAACGCTGTGCTGATTTACGGCGATGATAAATTTATTTTTAAGAAGAAAGAGTGTGTAACCGTCGGCGGAGAATTCTGCTTTTATTGGGCGATTGCACGCCGCATTTATGAGTCGGAGGAGGAAATATGACTCGGGTTGATTCTTTGGTTTTGAGCCTTATCGAAAAAATAAAAGCGGATGATTTTTTTGCAGATGTTGCCGTCGGCAAATCATTCGGTGCCGTCGTTAAGCCCACATGCCCCGGGAAAGCTTCGATAGTTTGCGGCTTGGTATGCGGCAACGTGCAAAGCACGGCACTGGAGCAGGATATTAAGGCGGGCAGCATAACTTTGTTTGCCGATATATATGTGCCTTGGAATATGAAAAGCTTTGATATTCAGCAGGCGGTAAGCCGAATTTGCGCTGCGGCATATGAAAAAAATGTTTCCGGCATTAAGTTGAACGAAGCTCATTCGCACACAAAGGCGCAATGCATTGTTCAGCGTGCGGAAATAACATATTCGGATGCTTTTGAATTAACGGGCGGTGATTAAAACGGAAAACGACAGTATTGAATATTTGAGCACGGAAGAACTTTCCGAATATTTGCGGCTTGATTCGATGAGGTATGATTATACACCGCAAATTGAATCATAAAACAGCGAGCATGTGCAGGGGCTTTAATTCTTGCACAAAGCAGGGGTCGCAGGCAAATGCTTGCGACCGCTTTTGAAAAGGATGGTGTTTATTGAAACTCAAATACAAGGATTTTGAATTTTTGCAAAATCCTCAAAAAATATCCGTTAAAAAATCAAAATCAATTGCCCTGAAGCCAATTCCGGGTCTCGGAACGGCGGCTCAGGAAATATGCGGTGATGCCGCGGTTATTAAAATCTCGGGCAGGTTTTACGGGCAGGAGGGCGAAGCGGCGGTTAAAAAGCTTTATGCCTTGCAAAGCCAAAAGCACGCCGGCGCGTTGCTTTTGCCAGGCGGAGATTATTTTAACGCTTTTTTCATTTCTTTTGAAGCCACACGCAATGCAGCCGAAAATTATATATCCTATTCCGCACAGTTCACAGAGGCACAATCGGGCAAATCGGCAGATCTGATTTGCAAAAGCACCGTTGCGCGTGAAAATGAAAATGCGTTTGAAATAGCGGCAAGGTGCGGCGTTTCGGTTGAGGATATTATGAGGTTGAATTGCTTTAAAACCCCGTTTGATGTGCCTTTGGGAGCGAGGGTGATTATAAATTGACTTTTGAAATATACGATGCAGGCGGAAATGCTGTTGAGGCGGATGAAATTTTGTCTTACGAGCTTGTGAGCGAAGTTTCTGCTGCGTGCGACGGCTTGCAGCTTAAATTTATTTGTGCCGACAATTCTGTTAAAATCGGCAGAATTATTGTGCGTCGTGGCAGTAAAATAATATTTTTCGGTTTTGCCGACAAGCAAAAAAGTGTGCTCACAAACGGCGGATATATTTATGTTTATGCCAGAAGCAGCGGCAGCGTTTTAGTGGACAACGAGGCGCTTCCGTGCGAATACATGCATCCCTCTTCGAGACAGCTGTGGTTGTGCTGCGCAGAGCCTTTTGGAATTGAATTTGCGCTGCCGCAGGTGAGTTCGCAGGGGTCATATGCTGTTCAAAAGGGCAAAAGCTGCTATGCGGCTATAAACGATTTTATGCTTTACACCCACGGCACGGGGATTTATGTTTCGCCGGAAAACGAACTTAAAACTTTTGAAAAAAGCGGTGAAGTTGTTGCTGCGGATGAAAACGCAATTATTTCCGCTGCCGTTGTTTACGACAGAAGCTTGCTGATAAGCCGTGTGGATTATAAAATCAATCCTGCCGATAAATATATTTATCATTTTGAAAGCCGGCTTGCTGCCGAAAATTCGGTTTCGCGCAGGCGGCTTGTTAATCTTTCGGCTCTTCCGCCGTGGCAGCGCGATAAAAAATGCGTGCAAATGCTGAAAAATTCCGAAAAATCGTTTTGCACGGTGCAGGTAGTGTTTTGCGGCAATGTGGATTTTGAACTTGCCGGGCGCGTTGCTTTGCCTTACGCCGGCTTTGGCAGCGAAGTGTTTGCAGTGTCGAAAATAATAAGGGTAAAAAACGCAAACGGCGAAACAACAACCGTGCATTTTGTTCCCGAAACGGAGAAAGGATATTTAAATTATGTGGCTGAACAAAAATTATAATTCGCAATCGGAAAATTTTGCGGAAAAGGGCACGGTTACTCTCGGCGGCACTGCGAATGTGGATGCCGGCGAGGGCGCCAGAAACGCTGAGGTTTATGCACCGTACGGCTATTCTTTTTGCGCTCCGGCAGGCGAAGAAGTTTTAATTATCGGCAGTCCTTTCGGCGGCGCGATAGCCGGCACAAGGTCGGCACAGTCGAATTTGAAAAACGGCGAAATTAAAATAAGTGCTCTTTCCGGTGCTAATATCTTGCTTCGGGCAGACGGCAGTGTTGTTATAAACGGCACTGTTATAGGCAAAAACGGAAAAATAACAGAAAAGAAATAGAAAGGCGTGGTGCTTATGGCAAAAAACAACACCTCGGCAGATGAAGTTGAGGCGTTTGAAAGTGCCGAAAGGATTTTAAATTCGAAAAAAGGCTCTTTTTATCCGGAACCCGAATACGGCATTGCGGCAGAGCCTGCGGATGAAAGCGAGGCTGTATGCCTTGCCGGTGAGGCACTTAAATCGGCAGACGGAATTTTTGTTGCCGCTGCCGAAAAAATCGAAAACACATATAAAATAACGCTGATTGTTAACGGCAAAGAAAGGACGGTGAATGTTGAATTTTGAGTTTAACATATAATCGGATTTTAACGCAGATGCGAAAGGCTTTTTATGACGAATGCGGAGAAAATATAAAGAATTATTCCGAAACGGATATGAAATTCAAGGCGGTTGCAAGCGAAATTTACTCGGTTGCGGCAAATGCCGATTTTGTGCTTAAACAGGCGTTTCCAAAAACAGCTTCGGGCAATTATCTTGATATGCATGCGGAAATGCGCGGCTTAAAAAGGAAAACGGGCACAAGGGCAGAGGGGGTTCTTACCTTTTCGGTGCCTGCCGATTTGAACAGGGCGGTTGAAATTCCGGCAAACACGGTTTGCTCCGATAAGGATAATCCGCTTGTGCAGTTTAAAACCGTGGAAAGAGTTGTTTGCCCTATAGGTCAAACCGGCGTCAATGCACAATGCGTGGCTCTTGCAAACGGTGCAGAGTTTAACTGCGATGAAAACAGGATAACCGTTATGGTTAATCCGCCGGATTATGTTTGTGCAGTAACAAATGCTGAGGCAATAATCGGAGGCAGCGACGAGGAAACCGACGAGGCACTCAGAAGCCGTATTTTGCAGTCTTATGCCTCTAAGTTTAATTATTTAACGGAGGACGCCTATAGACAGCTTGCTCTGAAGGTGGACGGCGTGCTTGACGCGGCGTTTGCCTATGATTCGGATAAAGCGCGAATGCAAGTGTGCATCAAAGCGGCAGGCGATAAGCTTACAAGCAATATTAAATCGCAAATAGGCGATGCTTTTTGGGAATACAAGTATGCCGGTGTGCAATATGAATACATCGCAGCAGTTCCGCAAAAATTTTCGGTATTTGCGGCAATTAAGGTTTCTGCCGGCGTTGATAAATCCGCTGTTGAATCAGCAGCGGTGGAAAAAATGCGTAAGCTTTGCTCGGATGCGAAAATCGGGCAAAGCATATCGTCAACGGCTTTGGTGCTCGGTTTATCTGCCATAGACGGAATCGAATATGCCGAGGTTTCGCTTTCACCCTCTGCGGCAGGCGTTGCGGTTTGCGATTCACTTAGCTATCTCTCACTTGAAAGTGCGGAGGCTGATGTGTATGAGTAACGCATTTGAAAGGCTGATTTCGCTTTGCGAGAACGCAGGAGTGTCGGCGCCGGAAAAAAGTGTTGACGCGGCTGAAATGTGCGGCTATGCCGCCGGGGTTCAGCTTGTTTACGATATGCTTGACAGCGGTCTTGCAAATGTGTTTGTGCAAACCTGCGACGAGTCCGGGCTTGCCGAATATTGCTCGCTGCTTTCGCTTTTGCCGGCAGAAACCGCAAAGGAAACGCGTGCGGCGGCAATCAATCGGCTTTCGTTTGTTCCCGAGATTGAACCGTTTGCGGAATTTAAAAAGGCGTTCGATTCCATAAGCGGCAAAAGTGAGGTTGCGGATTTGCAAATTGTTATGTTTGGCTTGTGGGAGGTAACGCTTCAGGGGCTTTCGGATATGGCAGGCTTTCTTAAAGATAATTATCCGCTTGTTTCAACAAATCCGTTTAAATTCGGCGCGATAAAGTGCGAAAAGCTCGATGCGTTGGATTTGCCTTGGTATATCACAGACGGCTTTGATTTTCGCTTTTTTGTGTGGGACGGAATTGCGGAATAAAGCATGCGGCAGGCTGCGACCGTGTTAAAAAACGCAGCCGGAAAGGTTGGTTAATATGAGTTCATCAAACAAAACCGCCAATTTGCAGCTTAACAGCTGGATAGGAACAGACAGACCCAAAATGGCGGATTACAACAGCGATAACGAAAAAATAGATGCGGCGTTCGGCAGCCACACGGGAAATATGCAAACGCATCTTTCGCAGGATGATCGGGAAAGACTTGAAATGCCGATATATTGCGGCACTTATTTCGGCGACGGCGAAGTTGAAAAAACAATCGCCACGGGTTGCCCGTTTGAGGCGTGCTATGCGTTGGTGTTTCCGATTTCGTATGCGGCAATCGTAACAAAATTTGAAACGAAAGCCTGCACGCATTATTTTGCCGCGGCTTCAAAGGCCGGCGGAAGCATAGGCTTGCAAATATCGGGCAGTAACATAACTGTTAAGCAATCCACCGCAGCAACGGCAGGGAGCGAATATGCCGCGCTTAATTCAAAGGGCATGAGTTATTTTTATATTCTGTTTAGGCAACCGGCTTAATCTTAAAAAGTTCTGAAAGAGGCGGTTTGCGAATTTTGCTTAAAATTCTTTACTTTGGTGCAGGGTTATATTATAATGATTTTGCCCGGTTCGGACGATTGGATTTTTAAAGCAAAGGATTTTACAGTGTGAAAAATCATGCTGTAAAATTATGCAGCTCTCAAATTTGCAGACGGCGTAAATTTGAGCCGAATTAAATCACCGGTTGCTCCTGCTTGGCAACACAGGAATACAGGGTGGTTATCAGCAAATTGTTTGTTGCCTGAAAGGCTATGGTGATTGATATGATACTTGCAATAGATGTGGGAAACACAAATATAGTGCTCGGAGTTTGGGACGGCGATGAGCTTGTTTGCTGCGGCAGGCTTTCAACGAATGTTATTGAAACCGAAATCGAATATTCGATGAAGCTGAAAACATTTCTTGATATAAACGGCGTTTCCGATATTGAGGGCGGCATAATTTCAAGTGTTGTTCCCGCACTTGTGCGCACGCTTAAAAAAGCCGTTATGCTTGTGTGCGAAAAAGAACTTGTTGTTGTTGGTCCCGGCATAAAAACAGGGCTTAATATTAAGATAGATAATCCTGCAGAATTAGGTGCGGATTTGGTTGTGGGCGATGTGGCTGTTATAAATAAATATCCGCTTCCAGCAGTGATTTTTGATATCGGCACCGCAACCACCGCGTCGGTTGTTGATGAAAGCGGGGCGCACATCGGCGGTGCAATAATGTGCGGCGTTAAAACCGCAATAAATTCGCTTGCAAGCGACACGGCTCAGCTGCCGCAGATTGATATTTCTGCACCCACAAAACTCATAGCGGTAAATACGATAGATTGTATGAAATGCGGTGCGGTTGTCGGCACTGCCGCCATGATAGAGGGAATGGTTTCGCGCTTTGAGGAAGAAATCGGCAAAAAAACAACGGTTGTTTTAACCGGAGGTCTTGCAGATGCTATTTCAAAGGCACTCAAAATAGATGTTATTGTGGATGAAAATTTATTGCTTGAGGGCTTAAAAATTATTTACAACAAGAATAAAAAATAAATAATTCTTATTTATAATAATTTAATTATTTGCTGTTTTCGGCGGCGTGCTTCAGTGTGCGCTGCCGATTGTTTATATATTTTAAAATTATAAACTGCGAGATAAAATTCGGGTTTATATTCAGTGTGTTAAATTTTTAACAAAATTTGCCAAATTGTAAATAGTATGATAAACTTGTGTGGTATTTTATTATAGGAGGTCAATCGAGTGAAAGACGAAAACAAAAAGTACGCGCAGGTGGCATATGATATTGTTACCCACGCGGCAAAGAAAATCGGTTCAAGGCTGCCCGGCTCTGAAAACGAAAAAAAGTATGCCGATTATATGGGCGATAAGCTCCGTGAAATCGGTATTGAGCCTAAGCAGGAGGAATTTGCGGTTTCGCCGAGGTCATCAATCGGCGGTATTCCTTATGCAGGCTATGCCGGTCTTATTTTAAGTGTGCTTTCATATTTCGCACTTAAAATCGAAACTCTTTGGTTTGGAATGGCGTTTTTCGGCATTGCCGTTGTTGTGTGGCTTGTGTTCAGCGTTTTCCTTTACAAAACATGGTTTGATATGTTTTTCAGACAGGAAATTTCGCAAAACACTTACGGCGAACTTCTTCCGCCGGACGGTAAATACGACTACACCATCATTCTTTCCGGTCATACGGACACAAGCTGGACTTGGCGCCATTCGGCACACGCTTATAAATATAAAGATAAGCCTGCTCTCGGCATGATTGCCACTTATGCCAAGGTTGGTTTCGGTGCGCTTTGCGTATTCTTTATGATCGGCGTTTCAATCGCAATGGCTGTTATTTACGGCGGTTGCTATTTCGGCGCAGAGTTTGCTTACAACGCTTATTATTCGGAAGCTTTTGCAAATTTAAACACGGCAATGCTGATTTTGCCGGCAATCACCGCTTTCGGCAGCTTCTTCGTTATTATGTGGTGCGATCCTCACGAACGCAATGCTTCAAGGGGCGCAATGGATAATGCAACCGGCTGTGCACTAAGCTATGCCG
This sequence comes from Clostridium sp. AF37-5, assembly GCA_963625835.1. Lineage (GTDB taxonomy): Bacteria > Bacillota > Clostridia > Oscillospirales > Acutalibacteraceae > Eubacterium_R. Next base: position 17,626 of record CAVFVA010000014.1, read on the forward strand.
TTACAAAGTATTTTGCCGAAAATCCCGATAAAATGCCTAAAAACTGCCGTATAGTTGATTTTAACTGCGGTTCTGAAGAGGCGGGTCTCAGAGGCTCGATGGCATTTGCCGAGGAACATAAGAACGACGATCTCACCAAAAATGCATGGAATATAAATATCGATTCCGTTGCAGATAAGGAATATTTTGAGGTTGTTATTAAGGATGATTGGCAGTTCACGCGCTTTGACAAAGATCTTGAGCAAATGTTTAAGGACACCTTTAAGGAAGTCGGCGTTGAAAGCAAAACAAATTATTGCATTCACAACCCCGTAGGCGGATGCGACAGCACACCGCTCACCAAAGCAGGCATTAAATCCGTTACCTTTGCGGCTCAAAATCCTGTGCTTACATATTATTATCACACCTGGCACGATATGCCTGAAAGATTTGATGTGGAAACAGTGGGCGACGGCTTTGAGGTTGTGCTCGGAGTAATCGATAAAATTGCCGCTTTCCAGGAGCAAAACGGTTATAACGGACCCCAAAAATAATTCTGAAAGGCTCACAAACAGCAATTTTTCAATCATACTGCAATTAAAAACAGCGGCAGGCGATAAATTCGCTTGCCGCTGTTGATATATGCGCGATTTTGCGGTATAATCATTTGCGAAAAAGCAAACGCTTATTTAGAAAAGTGAGGGATTTTGATGAGGCTTCTTGTTGTGGACGGCAACAGTATTATGAACAGGGCATTTTACGGAATTAAAGTGCTTACCACCAAAAGCGGAATATACACAAATGCCGTTTACGGCTTTTTGAATATTTTGCTGAGGCTTAAAGAAATGTCACAGGCAGAGGCGATTGCCGTTGCCTTTGATTTGCATGCGCCCACTTTCCGCCATAAAATGTTTGCGGATTACAAGGCGGGTCGCCACGCAATGCCGGACGAGTTGCGCACGCAAATGCCGATAATAAAAGAAATATTAAAATGCCTGGGAATCAAAACTCTTGAATGTGAGGGGTGGGAAGCCGACGATATCCTCGGCACGCTTGCTCAAAAATGCCGCGAAAACGGCGATTTGTGCTTTATCGCAACGGGAGACAGGGATTCGCTTCAGCTTGCGCACGGCGGAGTAACCGTTTTGCTTGCGCACACAAAGGCAGGCAAAGCCGTAACCGAGCCTTACGATGAAGCCGCTATTGAAGCGGAATACGGAGTGACGCCGCAGGAACTTATTCAGGTTAAAGCACTTCAGGGCGATTCAAGCGACAATATTCCCGGCGTTGCCGGAGTTGGTGCGAAAACGGCACTTTCGCTTATTCATGACTACCACAGCATTGATTACATTTACGGGCATCTTGACGAACTTGAAATCAAGCCCGGCGTGCGTGAAAAACTGCGCCGTGATAAGGAAAAAGCATATCTTTCGCTCGAACTCGGCACAATCAGAACAAATGCCCCGGTTGGCGCAAATGCCGCCGATTATGTGCCGGGTGAAAAAAGTGCCGATGCGGCAAGGCTTTTTGCAAAATACGAGCTTTTCAGCCTGATGGATAAATTTGAACTGAATATAAACGACGCTCACACGCCTGAGCCGGAAAAGGCAAACAGAAGCATAGTCAAAAAAGAAGCCGAATATTCAAATATCGAATTTCCGGGCGGCAGGGCATATTTTTATTGTACGGTTTCGGAAAATGAAATCACAGATATTTATTTTGCAAACGGCGACGAAATAACAGCCGTTCATTCGTTTGACGGGGAATATGCCGAATTTATAAAAGCGTTTCTTGAAAGCGATATCAAAAAATATTCTTACAACACAAAATATCTTCACCGTCTTGCAGCCTCGCTCGGCATGGCTTGCAAAAATGTGTGCGGTGATTTAATGCTTTCTGCATATTTGCTTCGCCCGTCGGACAGTAATTATGAAATATCTCACCTTTGCGCGGAGTACGGCGTTTCCGTTCCCAAATACAAAAACGAACTCGGCTCGGATGATGAAAATGTTGTTAACGCCGCCGTGCTTGCCGATTTGTTTAAAAAAACGGATGAAAAGCTTGAAGAGGCGAACCAAAAAGAACTTCTTGATAATATTGAATTGCGGCTTGCACGCGTTCTCGGCAAAATGGAAATTGCGGGATTTGAGGTTGACAAAGAGGGTATAGAGCAATTTTCCGATAAGATTTTTATAAGAATTAAGGAACTTACGGCTCAAATATACGAAGCCGCAGGGCGTGAATTTAATATAAATTCGCCTAAGCAGCTTGGTGTTGTGCTTTTTGAAGAACTGCAAATTCCGTGTAAAAAGAAAACGAAAAGCGGCTATTCCACCAAAGCGGAAATTTTGGAGGAGCTTGCCCCCGAATATCCGATAGTTAAACTGATTTTGGAATACAGAAGCCTTTCAAAGCTTAAATCCACTTATTGCGACGGGCTGCTGAAGGTTATTGCGCCGGACGGCAGAATACACACATCTTTCAATCAAGTTGAAACACGTACGGGCAGAATTTCCTCGCTTGAGCCAAATTTGCAAAATATACCGATAAGAACGGAACTCGGCAAGGAAATGCGCCGCTTTTTTGTTGCCGGAGAAGGAAAAACGCTTATTGACGCCGATTACAGCCAAATTGAGCTTCGCGTACTTGCTGCCCTTGCAGGCGATGAAAATATGATTGCTGCGTTTAACAACGGCGAGGATATTCACCGCACCACTGCGGCTCAGGTGTTTAATCTGCCTTTGGAAATGGTAACTCCCTTGCTGCGCTCGCGCGCTAAGGCGGTTAATTTCGGTATCGTTTACGGCATCGGCGCATTCAGCCTTGCCAAGGATATCGGCGTTTCTGTTAAAGAAGCAAAGGATTATATAAACGGCTATTTAAATCATTTTTCGGGCGTTGCCGAATATATGAACAAAATGGTGGCAAGTGCCAAGGAAAACGGCTATGCTCAAACCCTGTTTAATCGCCGCCGCTATTTGCCCGAGCTTGCATCGTCAAATCACATGATGCGTGCTTTCGGCGAAAGAGTTGCAATGAATATGCCTATTCAGGGCACTGCGGCAGATATAATCAAAATCGCTATGGTCAGAGTGGATAACCGCCTTGAAAAGGAAAAAATGAAATCACGCCTTATATTGCAGGTGCACGATGAGCTTATAGTTGAGGCTCCGCTTGAAGAAGCGGATAAAGCCCTGCAAATTGTTACCGAGGAAATGGAAAATGCCTGCAATTTCAGCGTTAAGCTGCTTGCAGACGGAAAAATCGGCAAAACCTGGTACGAGGCTCATTGAATATAAATTTAAGTGAAACAAAATGAAAACTGATTTTGAAATTAAAAGGCTCACAAACGAGCACACGGCGGATGTGGCAAAAATCGAAAGGGAATGCTTTTCGCGCCCATGGAATGAAATTGCAATTGCCGCAGAACTTGAAAATGAATTTTCGCGCTTTTATGTGGCGACAATCGGCGGAAATGCTGTCGGCTATGTGGGAATATATGCTCTCACGGGCGAGGCGGATATTGTTCGCGTGGCGGTCTTGCCCGAATATCGCGGCAGGGGAATTGCCCGTGCCGTGCTCACAAGGGCACTTGATGAAGCTGATTGCGATGTGTTCCTTGATGTGCGCGAAAGCAATGCACCGGCGATTGCGCTTTATAAATCGCTCGGATTTTACGACACCGGTGTGCGCAAGGATTATTACTCAATGCCCACGGAAAATGCCGTTTTAATGAAAAGAAACAAGCCGTGCGAAGGAGGCGGGGAATTTTGAAAATACTGGGAATCGAATCTTCTTGCGACGAAACTGCCGCAGCAGTTGTTGAAAACGGCAGAAAGGTGCTTTCAAATGTTGTGGCAACCTCGCTTGATGAGCATAAGCTTTACGGAGGCGTTGTGCCCGAAATTGCTTCGCGCCGCCACGCAGAATCGATAAGCGGCGTTGTTGCCGAGGCTCTTTCCCGTGCAAATTGCACGGTTGACGATATAGAGGCTGTAGCCGTTACATATGCTCCGGGGCTTATAGGTGCGCTGCTTGTGGGCGTTAATTTTGCAAAGGGGCTTTCCGCGGCTTCCGGCAAGCCGCTTGTGCCTGTGCATCATCTGCGCTCTCACATTGCGGCAAATTATCTTACTTCCGATTTGGAACCGCATTTTTTATGCCTTGCGGTAAGCGGCGGTCATTCGCACATTGTGGCTGTAAACAGCTACACGGATTATAAAATAATCGGCAAAACGCGTGATGACGCCGCAGGCGAAGCGCTTGATAAGGCGGGGCGCACAATGGGACTTGAATATCCAGGCGGCATCAGCATTGATAAAATCAGTACGCTCGGCAATGAAAATGCATTTTCTTTTCCGCATCCTAAAATCGCAAATGCGCCTTATGATTTTTCTTTCAGCGGGCTCAAAACATCGGTTATAAACACCGTTCATAATTCTGCCCAAAAAGGGGAAACTGTAAATACTACCGATCTTGCCGCTTCGTTTCAAAAAGCGGTTGTGGATTGCCTTATCGGAAATTTTGAAAAGGCAGCCAAGGATTTCGGCTATAAAAAGATTGTGCTTGCCGGCGGCGTTTCGGCAAATTCGCTGCTCAGAAGCGAAAGCGAAAAAATGTGCGCAAACCACGGTTGGCAGCTTTATCTTCCGCAGCTTAAATATTGCGGCGACAACGGCGCAATGGTTGCCTCGCAGGGATATTATGAATATCTTGCCGGTGTAAAAGCACCGCTTACGCTGAATGCTTATGCAAATATGCCTATAGATAATGTTAATTTTTAGTTAAATTATCAACTATAGCTATTGAAATTAAAATAAATCTTGATATAATAAATATTGGTGAAAAACGGCAGCCGGGCAAACGAGTCCGCAATCGCATTTCACCCTTCAATATGTAAATCATTTATTTAAGGAGAATGAATATGGAAACAAATCTTACAAAAAATCCGTCACTCCTTGCTTGGCTCGATGAAAAGGTAGAACTTTTAAAGCCATCAAAGATTATGTGGATAGACGGCTCTGAAGAGCAGATTGACGCTCTTAAAAAAGAAGCCGTTGAAACAGGGGAAATGATTAAGCTTAACGAAGATCTTCTTCCCGATTGCTATCTTCACAGAACTGCGGAAAACGATGTTGCCCGCGTTGAGGACAGAACTCTTATCTGCTCCAAGGAAGAAAAAGATGCAGGTCCGACAAACCATTGGATGGAACCCTCAAAGGCTTATGAAATGCTTTATGATATTGCAAAGGGCTCTTATCAGGGCAGAACAATGTATATCATCCCTTATTCAATGGGTCCCGTCGGCTCTCCGTTCTCAAAGATCGGAATCGAAATCACGGATTCAATCTATGTTGTTCTTAATATGAATATTATGACAAGAATCGGCAAAAAGGTTCTTGACACTCTCGGCGATTCCAACGATTGGGTTCGCGGTATGCACTGCAAATGTAATGTAGACCCCGAAAAGAGATGGATTTGCCAGTTCCCCGAGGATGACACTATTATTTCCGTAAACTCTGCTTACGGCGGCAACGTTCTTCTCGGTAAAAAGTGCTTTGCTCTTCGTATCGCATCCTATCTCGGTAAAAAAGAGATGTGGCAGGCAGAGCATATGCTTATCCTCGGTCTTGAAAAGCCGAACGGCGAAATCAAATATATCTGCGCAGCTTTCCCGAGCGCATGCGGCAAAACAAACCTTGCAATGCTTATTCCTCCGGAAGGCTATAAGAAAAAAGGCTACAAGATTTGGTGCGTAGGCGATGATATCGCTTGGATCAGAAAAGGTCCGGACGGTCGCCTCTATGCCATCAACCCCGAAAACGGTTTCTTCGGCGTTGCTCCCGGCACAAACGATAAATCAAATCCGAATGCTCTTGCTGCAACAAAGAAGGGCACAATCTTCACAAACGTTGCTCTTAACCTTGATAACAACACTGTTTGGTGGGAAGGTCTCGACAAGAATCCGCCGGTAAACGGTATCGATTGGAAGGGCAATCCTTGGAACGGTCAGGAATCCGAAGAGAAGGGCGCTCATCCCAACTCAAGATTCACCGCTCCGGCAGTTAACTGCCCCTGCATTTCTTCAGAATTTGAAAATCCGCAGGGCGTGCCGATTTCCGCATTTGTATTCGGCGGTCGCCGTGCAAAGCTCACACCGCTTGTTTATCAGTCAAAGAGCTGGAATCACGGTGTGTTCGTAGGCTCCGTTATGGGCTCTGAAACAACCGCAGCAGCAACGGGTGCAGTCGGCGTAGTTCGCCGCGATCCCATGGCTATGCTTCCCTTCTGCGGCTACAATATGGGCGATTATTGGAAGCACTGGATTGAAATTGGCGAAACTCTTGATCCCGACAAGGCTCCCAAAATCTTCAATGTTAACTGGTTCCGTAAGGACGATGAAGGCAACTTCCTGTGGCCCGGTTTCGGCGATAACCTTCGTGTTCTTGATTGGATTATCGACCGCTGCGAGGGTAAGGTAGACGCTGTTGAAACAGCTATCGGTTACCTTCCCAAGGCAGAAGATATCAACCTTGAAGGTCTTGATATGACTAAAGAGGATCTTGAAAAGATTCTTGATGTTGATAAGGATGCTTGGAAAGAAGAACTCAAGGGCGTTGAAGAACTTTATGCCAAATTCGGCGATACTCTTCCGACAGAACTTGCAGAAGAACTTCAAACCGTTAAAAAGAATCTTGACTGATTAGTTTAATCGGTATATTTATGAAAAAGGACTTGAACTCGGCGTTCAGGTCCTTTTGTCGTATTTGCCGCTTTGACCGGGGCAGCAGCCGGAACCAAAAAAATGATGTGCTTTTTCTCCTTTGTGATTTGCAAATAAGCGCAATTTGAATATTATATAAAAATAAATTAAAAAAATTGTTGTTTATGGTATAATTGCCTGTTGATATTCCGGTTTACTCAATGTATAATAATCAATATTGATATAGTATATTATTTGTATCTATAAATGTGTTTTGTGCGGAGATGAAAAGATGGATCCTTTGTGCGAGCAATGCCGCTGGTTTGTTAATGACGACGAAACTGCCGAGGGCTTTTGCGATTTGGAGCTTGACGAGGATGAATATATCAATTTTTTACAGAGCGGCACGGATAAAACCTGCCGCTATTTCAGCCCGGACGGCGGCGAATATGAAATAGTCAGGAGGCAAAATTGATGTTTGTGGAAAAAGGAAAAAACAAATCCGTCAGCATCAAAACTGCCATAGTATTTGTTGTTATTTTATTGTCTGTGGCAATTGTTGCCGGCGCAGTGGCAAATGCCGAAAAGCAAGAGGCAAAGCCTGCAAACTCAACCGTGATGATTTTGGGAATAGGTCAGGAATATGAATATCCGGTTGACGGAGATAAAAAAGCCCCTAAATTCAAAAGCATGAATAAAAATATAGTGTCGGTTGATAAAAACGGAAAATTTGTTGCCGTTGCAAAGGGCAGCACCACCGTTAAGGTGGGCAAAAACGAAATTTCCGTTCAGGTGGAGGATGCGCCTACGGGGATTTCCTTTGCGCTTTCCGAATTTGCAATCGGTGCCGGCGAATCGTATAAGCCCGATCTTAATGTTGAGGGCAGTAATATGAACACAGGTTTTCAGTTTGAATCCTCGGATGCAAATGTGCTTTCCGTTTCGGCGGATGGCACTTTAACCGGCAATTCCACCGGCTCGGCAAAGCTTTCTGTTAAAACATATAACGGGCTTTCCGCTGCTTGTTCTGTTGCCGTTCAAAATGCGCCAGACAGTATTTCGTATTCAACCGAAAATGCCAATGCTTTTGTTGGCTCAAAAAGCAAGCTTCAGCCTGATTTACCGTCCGGCACGGCTGCAATGAATATTAAATATACATCAGATAACGAAGCTGTTGCCAAGCCGGAGGGAAATGAAATTGTTGCCGTGGCAAGCGGCACGGCAAACATAACTGCCACCACGTTTAACGGCAAAACAGCCACTTGCAAAATCACGGTTGTTGAAGCACCGTATTATATCAGAACAAATCTTGACCCAAATAAGCCCATGGTTGCGCTTTCGTTTGACGACGGACCGAATAAATCCACAACAAGTGTTGTGCTTGACACGCTTGAAAAATATAACGGCTCTGCAACCTTTTTTATTGTCGGCAGCCGACTCCAATATCAGGGCAATAAGGAATGCGCAGAACGCATGGTTAAGCTCGGTTGCCAACTCGGCAATCACACCTACGACCATTCGCATTACGGCAATGATGTTACAGCCGATGATATTCAAAACGGCATTAATGCAATTAAGGAAGCCACCGGATACGAGCCAACCGCATTCAGACCGACGGGCGGATATATTTCGGATACGATTAAGCAAAATGCCAATGCGCCGATTTTTATTTGGAGCCTTGATACAAACGATTGGCGTCATAAAAAGGATTCGGGCAAAACATATGATGCCGTTATGAATAATGTTTCGGACGGCGATATCATCCTTATGCACGATATCTACGAATCCACTGCCGAGGCTGTAAGCAATTTTGTGCCGCAGCTTGTTGAGCAGGGCTATCAAATTGTTAATATTGCAGAACTTGCATATTATAAAAACGCTTCGCTTGAAAACGGTCAAATATATTATTCATTTAAATAACGGGGGATTTACTTATGGTAGTTTTAAATGCATATAAAGTGAATAAGCTTGAGATTGAAAACCGAGTTGCGCCCGGCACTCAGTTAAAGCTTCAAAATCAGGTTAAATACAATGTTAATTATATGGATGATGTGAAAAAATGCGTTGGCATTCTCGGTTTTCGTATCACAGATGCAAATCTTAATCCGTTTGAGGTTCAGATTGAAATGGCAGCCGAATTTTCTTTTGGCGAAGAAGATGAAAAACCCGATGTTCACACGCAGTCTTTTGATCAGCTTTTTCCTTTTTTACGCATGGTTATCAATAATGTTACCTCACTTACGGGTATGCCGGGGCTTATGATTCCGATTATGAAGCTCAATAAGGATAATGTAACCGTTGGCAAGCCGCAGGAAACGGAAAAAAGTCCGCTTAATTAAGCAAATTGCATTATTTCGGTTGACTTAATTTTTAAGTTGATATATAATTAGCAAAGGGAACGGGAAATAACCCCGTTCCTTTTTTATGTTTATTTTATTTGTGAATGGAGAAATTGTAATTATGGTAAGAGCAATAGTCGGCGCCAATTGGGGCGACGAAGGCAAAGGCAAAATTACAGATATGTTTGCACAAAAGGCGGATATTGTTGTTCGCTTTCAGGGCGGCGCAAATGCAGGTCACACCATTATAAACGAGCATGGCAGATTTGCGTTGCACCTTATGCCGAGCGGCGTTTGCAGCGAAAATACAACCTGCGTTATCGGCAACGGTGTTGCGCTTGATATAGACAGATTTATCGGTGAACTTGAAGACATTAAAAAAGCCGGTCTTAACCCTAATCTTCTTGTTTCCGAGCGCTGCCAAATCCTTATGCCTTATCATGTTAAGCTTGATGAATATGAGGAAGAAAGGCTCGGCAAGGCTGCATTCGGCTCCACAAAAAGCGGTATAGCACCGTTCTTCTCCGATAAATATGCAAAAATCGGTATTCAGGTAAATGAGCTTTTTGACGACGATACTTTAAAAGCAAAGCTTCAAAACATTTGCACTCTTAAAAATCTTACCCTTAAATATGTTTACAATAAGCCACTGCTTGATGTGGATGAGCTTTATGCAAAATGCATGGAATATAAAGAAAAAATTGCACCTTTTGTTTGTGACACTCACACCTATATTCAAAATGCGCTTAAAGATGGCAAGGAAATTCTGCTTGAGGGGCAGCTCGGCACTCTTAAGGATCCCGATTTCGGTATTTATCCAATGGTAACCTCATCCTCAACTCTTGCCGGCTACGGCTGCGTTGGCGCAGGCATTCCGGCAAATCAGATTAAGGATATTGTTTGCGTTACCAAAGCTTATTCAAGCGCAGTCGGCGCAGGCGAATTTGTTTCCGAAATTCTTGATGAGGATGAAGCTCAGCAGCTTCGCCTTCACGGCGGCGATAAGGGCGAGTTCGGCGCAACAACCGGCAGACCGAGAAGAGTAGGTTGGTTCGACTGCGTTGCAACGCGTTACGGTGTTGAATGCCAGGGCGCAACACAGGTGGTTATGACCGCACTTGATTGCCTCTCATATCTTGAAGAAATCAAGGTTTGTGTGGGCTATGAGCTTGACGGCGAAGTTATCGATTATTTCCCCACCACGCCAAAGCTTAAAAGATGCAAGCCCGTTTTCAAAACCTTTAAGGGCTGGCACTGCGATATCCGCGGCATAAGGGATTATAATAAACTTCCGCAGGAAACAAGGGATTATGTTGAATTTATCGAAAGCCAAATCGGTTTCCCGATAACGATGGTTTCAAACGGCCCCGAAAGAGAAGCAATTATTTATAAAACAAAATAATTTTTAAATTTTGCTTGCATTTAATTTTTGAATGTGATAATATATCCGCCGTTGGCAAAAATTAAATAATGAATTAAACGACATTAAATATTATTACGGCTCATGTCTGATGGCTGTGATGTGTTTAATGTCGTTTTTGCTTTTAAAGGAGGATTATATTATGCCAAAAACAAAATTTCAAAGTCTTATTTTCACCGCCGTTACGGTGTTTTGCATGGTTTATTGCATGACGGTGTACACGATCGCCTCAAATGCCGGGGAATTGACTTATTCCGTGTTTGCGGCGGCAATAAAAGAAATGTGGGTTGAATTTGTCGTTGTCTTTTTGCTCATCTTTTTTGTAATCACCAAAGCGGCGCAAAAGCTGGCTTTTAAATTCGTTACTCCGGGTGAGGATAAGCCTGCTTTTGTTATCCTTGCAATTCAGTGTTGCACGGTTTGCCTGATTGTGCCGTGTATAACTCTGTTTGCGGCTGTTTTTCATAACGGCTTCACTGCCGAAATTCCAATGCAATGGTTTGCACTTATCGGCAAATGCTTTCCCGTTGCGCTTTGCTTGCAAATATTTCTTGTGGGTCCTTTTGTGCGCTTTGTTTTCAGAACCGTTTTTAAAAAGCAGCTTGCCAAAGAATAATATGCTTCATGCATAAAATATGTTTCGCACACGGCACGGCAGCTGCAACCGTTTCCCGCAATGTTTATATAAAGAACAAATTATTAACGAGCTTAAAAAGTGATTGAATTTTAATATATATAATGTTATAATGTATCGAGTATAAAGCCGCACTGTTGCGGCGTTATGCGGCTTATTTTAATAATCTTTATCTGATAAACAGCGCCTTTGGCGCAAAATGGGAGATGTTTTTATGAGATCGGATTTAATTAAAGAGGGTCCCACCAGGGCTGCACACCGCTCGCTTTTGCGAGCACTCGGTATAGACGAACTTGAAATGAAAAGACCGTTTGTTGCTGTTGTTAATTCAAAAAGCGATTATATTCCCGGTCATATGCACCTTGATAAAATTGCGGATCAGGTTAAAGCCGGAATCAGAAATGCCGGCGGTGTTCCGTTTGAATTTAATACCATTGGTGTTTGCGACGGTATTGCAATGAACCACAAGGGTATGAAATACAGCCTTTGCTCACGCGAACTTATCGCCGATTCTATTGAAGTTATGCTCACAGCGCATCCGCTTGATGCAATCGTGTTTATTCCAAACTGCGATAAAATCGTTCCCGGCATGTTGCTTGCTGCATGCCGCCTTAATCTGCCGTGTATTTTCGTTTCCGGCGGTCCTATGCTTCCGGGCAAAAGCACCGAAACGGAAAACAGAATCGGACTTTCAGAAATGTTTGAATATTCCGGCAAGTATTTTGCAGGCAATATGAGCCTTGAAAATCTTGAAAGCTGCGCTTGCACGGCTTGCCCCACCTGCGGCTCATGCAGCGGTATGTACACTGCAAATTCAATGAACTGCTTAACCGAAACAATCGGTATGTCGCTTCCCGGCTCGGGCACAATTCCTGCAGTTATGAGCGACAGACTTCGCCTTGCAAAGCAAACCGGTGAAAGGGTTATGGAACTTCTTAAAGACGATATTAAGCCCAGCGATATTATTAACGAAAAATCAATCGAAAATGCAATTCGCACGGATATGGCTATCGGTTGCTCAACAAACACAATTTTGCATTTAACGGCTGTTGCACATGCGGCAGGTCATGATATTGACCTTAAAATGCTTGACGAATACGGCAAAAAAACTCCGCAAATCTGCAAGCTTAATCCTGCCTCCTCCGTATTTATTACGGATCTTAACGATGTCGGCGGCATTCAGGCTGTTGTTAAGGAACTTGCAAAGGGCAATATGATAAACACAGACGCTCTCACCGTAAACGGCACTGTTGCAGACAGAATTGCAAAAGCCCCCGATGCAGACGGCGAAATTATCCATAAGCTCGAAAATCCTTTCTCCAAGGACGGCGGTATAGCAGTGCTTTGGGGCAATCTTGCACAGGAAGGTTCCGTTGTTAAAAAGGGCGCAGTTGCTCCCGAAATGATGCAGCATAAAGGTCCTGCAAAATGCTTTGACAGCGAGGAAGAGGCGATTGCAGCCATCAACGGCGGTAAAATCGTTGCCGGCGATGTTGTTGTTATCAGATACGAAGGTCCTAAGGGCGGTCCCGGTATGAGGGAAATGCTTTCACCCACCTCGGCTATCATCGGCATGGGTCTCGGTAATTCCGTTGCTTTGCTTACGGACGGCCGTTTCAGCGGCGCAACAAGGGGTGCTTCCATCGGTCATGTAAGCCCCGAAGCTGCACAGGGCGGCACAATCGCACTTGTTGAGGACGGCGATGAAATCGAAATCGATATCCCGGCAAGAGTGCTTAAGGTTAATGTTTCGGATGAAGTGCTTGCCGAAAGAAAAGCAAAATGGCATCCTCCGGTTCAAAATCTTTCCGGCTATCTTAAAAGATATGCGCAGCATGTTACAAGCGGTGCAAAGGGTGCTGTTTTTGAGGACTGATTATCGCTTCTCTGCGGCATAAGCCCGTTAGTCGGGAGTGCCGAGCAAGCTGCAAAGTATAAAATAAGGCAGGTATATTTATGCGTGATGATGTTGCAATTTCCGTTCAGAATGTAACAATGTCTTTCCAACTGAATAAAGAGAAAGTAGATAATCTGAAGGAATATGTTATCAAGCTTATAACTCATAAGCTGGAATATAAAAAATTTCACGCTCTTAACGACATCAGTTTTGATGTTAAAAAGGGCGAGCATTTGGCAATTCTCGGCTTTAACGGTGCAGGTAAAAGTACCCTGCTTAAAACGATTGTAGGCGTTTATAAGCCCACAACCGGCAAAGTTGAAAAATGCGGCGTTATCGCTCCGCTTTTGGAGCTCGGCGCAGGTTTCGACCCCAATTATTCCGGTAAGGAAAACATATTCCTTTATGGTGCAATTCTGGGCTATTCAAGGGAATATATCGAATCAAAATACGATGAAATCGTTGAGTTTTCAGAACTTGGCAATTTCATAAATGTTCCGCTTAAAAACTATTCATCGGGCATGAAAGCAAGGCTCGGTTTCTCAATCGCAACAGCGGTTGAACCGGATGTGCTCATTCTTGATGAGGTGCTTTCCGTAGGCGATGCCAAATTCCGCACAAAAAGCCTTAAAAAGGTTCAATCCATGTTTGAAAAGGGCGTAACCGTGCTTTTCGTTTCGCACAGCATTGAGCAGGTTAAGGCAATTTGCGATACGGCAATTTTGCTGGATCACGGCAAAATCATCGCTCAGGGTGATGTTGACACCGTTTCCGATATTTATGATGAAATGACACGCGGTGTTAGGGACAGTAAAGCAAAAGCGATGAAAGAGGAAAAAGAAATCCTTAAAAAAGTTGTTGCGGCAAAGCCCAAAACGGAAAACGCAGATGCCGACAAGCCGGCAGAAGCACCGGCGGCAGAATAATCTTGCTTGGGAGCGATTATGAAATCACTTGAAACCGCATTCGGCACTGCCGATGTAAATTCATTTGCGATTGATTCGCAGGCGGATTTTGAGCAGGCTGTTGAGGCTTGCAAAAATAATATAATAAATAAAAAGGCGGATTTTGCGCTTGTTAACGCAGAATCCGTGCGGTTTGATTTCGGCGGCAATTCGTTGCCGCCGTCGCGCTTTTATGCCGTTTTGGGCTCGGCGCGTATAGAATGTTTTTTCTGCCGCGGCAGTGCCAAAAGGCTTGTGGTGTTTTTCAGCGGCGCGCGCACAAGAAACGGCGGCAGGGAACTTGCGCCGTTTCCCACATTTTCCTCATGGTCTTGGTGCAGCGAAACAGATGCAAGCGTGCTTTGTGTGGATGATCCCATGTATTATTCCTGCCCCGAGCTTCCGCTCGGCTGGTTTTACGGCAATGAAAAAGAGGATTACAGGGAATATATCGCAAAGCTTGTGTGTGAAATTTCGCACTTGCTCGGCACTAAAAGCAGTGATATCACGCTTTACGGACGCTCGGGAGGCGGCACGGCGGCACTTGCCGTGTGCGGCTTTATTCCGGGAAGCTCTGCAGTTGCGATAAATCCGCAGCTTGATATTGTAAAATATTCCTATAATGAAAAATTTACCGATTTAACAGGTATAGATAAATCCGATGAGGCTTTCTTAAAGCGCAATGATTTTGCAAGGATAATAAAGCAAAATCACGAAAACACTTTTTTGGTTATTTCAAATCTTGCCTCGAAAACAGATTATGAAATTGATTTGGCATATCTGCGCGGCAAATTTGATTTAAATATGAAATACGGTGTTTCGCGCAGTGAAAATCTTTGCCTTTGGCAGTATTATGCCTGCGGCGAGCCCGATCCGCACAGTGCGTTTGATAATCCCGCACTTTTCAGAATGATAACAGCAGTGCTTGAATGCCTAAAAAATCGGCAATATGATTCTGCAAAACTTATCGCTTCTTTTGCAAACGATTATTGGGCTGACCGTTATGAACTGCTTATGCGCAAACGCGATATAAACCAAAAGGCAGTTTTACGCGGCGAGGAGATTAAAGCACTTAAAAATCTAATTGCGGAAAATGAAAAAATCATTTCGGAAAAGGATAAAGAAATTTCCGCCTTGCAAAAGCGCGTGAATAAATCGCTTTTTGCCAAAATCAGGCGCGCTTTGCGTAAATTGCTTAATAAATAAGAAAAAGGAGTATCGCACGATACTCCTTTTTCTTATTACAATTCAGTTTTGAAATTCGGCTCAGCCCTCGTAATCGTCGGGGTTTTCCCAGTTGTGCCAAATTGCCTGCACGTCCTCATTTTCTTCAAACATATCAATCATGCGGCTCATTTTCATCATGTCGTCTTGGCTTTCAAGGCGTGTGTATGTGGCAGGAACATATGCCGGCTCGCTGGAAATAACTTTGTAGCCCTTTGCTTCAAGGTCGTCACGGATTGCGCCCACATCGTTTGCCTCGGTGCGGATTTCAAACACATCATCGTCTTCCGTGATAAAATCGGTTGCGCCTGCGTCAAGTGCATCCATCATAAGGGCGTCTTCATCCACATCTTCTTTTTCAACCAAAATAACGCCCTCACGGCTGAACATAAATGTTACACTGCCGCTTGTGCCCATGTTGCCGCCTGCTTTGTCGAAATAATGCCTAACCTCGCCGGCGGTGCGGTTTCTGTTGTCTGTAAGTGCTTCAACAACAACGGCAACGCCGCTCGGACCGTAGCCTTCGTAAACGATTTCTTCGTAATCTGCTCCGCCGCTTTCGCCGGATGCTTTTTTTAGCATTCTTTCAATATTATCGTTCGGCACGTTGTTTTGCTTTGCTTTTGCGATAACATCTTTAAGCTTTGAATTAACATTTGGGTCGGGACCGCCGTTTTTAACCGCAACGGCAAGCTCACGCCCTATTTTTGTGAAAACCTTTGCTCTTGCGGCGTCATTGGCACCTTTTTTTCTTTTAATGGTGCTCCATTTTGAATGTCCGCTCATATATAACAACTCCCTTTGAGATATTAAAAACTGCAATAATTTTATCACATATGCCTTGACGTTTCAAGAGCATTTTTCACGGCACGAAAATAAATTTGAATATTTTTGATTTTGATATTGATTTTCGTTTCGGCTTGTGTTATATTATTTAAGCAATTGATTACGGGGTGTAGCGCAGGTGGTAGCGCACCAGACTGGGGGTCTGGGGGTCGCAAGTTCAAGTCTTGTCACTCCGACCAAATTAAAGCATCTGCTTTGGCAGGTGCTTTTTATTTTTGTTTATTACGGAAGTGAATTTTGTGAAAGATGTGTATAAACGCGGCGTAGGCAAAAAACTTAAAACTCTGCTTTTTGGCAAGGATATTAGGGTGACAAACGGCGATGTTTATTCGGCGGTTAGGGATTATGATTTTTCATCATATTATCCTGAATCAGACTACATCTCACAGGTTGAAGTGCCGCGCGAAAATGTGTTTGATATTCGTGATTTCGGCGCAGTGCCTAATGATGAAAATGCGGATAATGCACCTGCGATAAATGCGGCAATAGATGCGGCATCAACTGCAAAGGGCTGTGTGCTTGTGAGTGGCGGCAGTTTTACTGCCACAACGCTTTTCCTTAAAAGCGATGTAACTCTTTTTATTGAGCGTGGAAGCGCAATTTGCGCCGACAAGCGCGGCAGGGGATATACGAATAAAACCATGATTTACGGCGAAAGCCTTGAAAATATCGCTATCACAGGCGGCGGAAAAATAAACGGCATGGGCAATTATTTCGGCAGAGAGCCTGTTCTTGCGCAAAACATGACAAATCCGCCGGAATATGTGGATATAATCGAAACGCGCCGTGATTACAGGGCACAGCTTCGATTTGCGCACGAAAGCAAATACGGCGGACCGATTGTGCTGAAAAAATGCAAAAACATAATTGCGCATAATTTTATTATCGAAAACAGCGCGTATTGGACTTTTCGCCTTGATAAATGCGAAAATGTCAAAATATATGATTTGGTTATAAACAACAATCGCAATGCCGCCAATGCGGACGGAATCGACATGGTGGGTTCAAGCAATGTTGATATAAGGCACTGTTTTATTTCCACGGCGGACGACGGAATAGTTATTAAAAATGCCCTGTGGGAAGGGTGTGATTCGCCGATGCGTAATATCAAAATTGCCGATTGCGAAATTATTTCACGCACAAATTCAATTAAAATAGGCACGGAAACAACGCACGATATCGAAGATGTGCTTATTGAAAACTGCAAATTGTTTATGACGGATTTGTATCCCGGTACGGTAAGCGCAATTGCGCTTGAAGCGGTGGACGGAACGGCTTTAAGAAATGTTGTGATAAAAAATATTGTTGCCGATCGCTGCCAATGCCCGATTTTTATTCGCTTGGGAAACAGAAACAGGGCGGCAGAGGTAAGTGCACAAAGCGCACGTGCAATCGAATTCGGCGAGGCTGTTAAAAATAAGCCCTGCGCCGATAAAAAAAGATTTAACCACAAAAGCGAAATCGAAAATATAACAGTTGAAAATTTCAAGGCAACCGAAACGGAAATTCCGATTATGATTTGCGGCTACCGCCAACACGGCGTTACAAAGCGTGTTAAAAATGTGGTGCTCAAAAATATAGATATAACAAATACAGAAAGACCCTATGTGGTTGACAGGCGGCTTTTTATTCCCGAATATGCAAATGTGTATCCGGAGGCAAACAGATTCAGAAATCTGCCGTCTTACGGGCTTTTCATCCGCCATGCGGAAAATGTTAAAATCGAAAATTATATCTGCCGCCAAAATAAGACCTTCAAAAAGGAAAGATATATCAGGGATTTAAAATAAAAGGGACTGCCATGGAAAACATTGAATTCACGGAAGAAAAGAAATTTACACAAAAGCAAGCGGAAGAATTGTTTTTATCCGTCGGCTGGGTTTCGGGCAAATATCCCGAAAAACTCTTTCATGCGCTGATGAATTCGGAAACGGTTATTTCCGCCTGGTGCGGTGATGAACTTGTTGGGCTTATCCGCGCCATTGACGATGGCGCTGTGGTTGCGTTTTTGCACTATGCGCTTGTTAAGCCTGAATATCAGGGCAGGGGAATAGCGGGCTAATTTTTAAGGCGCATTAAGGAAAAATATAAGGATTATCTTTATATTGAGCTAATGCCGGATAAAAAGAAAAATGTGCCTTTTTATGAAAAATTCGGCTTTGAAATTATGCCGGGCGGCACTGCCATGTATATAAATAATCTGCCGTCGGAATAGCGGAAAATTTGCCGGTTTAACACTCGGCAATCAATAAAATTCAATAAAAATAAGAAAGCGCAGCGATTTTGTTTCCGCTGCGCCTTTGCTTTGCCGTTTGATTATTCAATTCCCAAATTTTTAAGATATTGCGCTTTGATTAGGCTGAAGCTTTCTTCGCTGATATCGTGCTCTATTTTGCACGAATCCTGAAATGCGATTTTTTCGGGTGTGCCGAGCTGCATAAGAAAGCCGGCTATAACATTATGCCTGTCGTAAATCTTTTCGGCAATGCTTTTGCCCTTATCGGTTAATGTGATATCGCCGTTTTCGTCTATCACAACATAGCCGTCTTCTTTAAGATTCTTCATATATACCGAAACGGAAGGTTTTGAAAACCCCATTTTGTTGCAAATATCAATGCACCTGCAATATCCTTTTTCCGTGTGAATTACAAGGATTGTTTCAAGATAATTTTCGGCACTTTCCTTAATTTGCATAATATGCTCACCTCATTTAATACATATTAACATATTCTTGCCTGAATTTCAATATTTCAAATTTACGCCGAGGTGACGCTGCTTTTGGCTGTTGCTCGCTTAAAATCGAACGGTAAATTTAAATTTTGTGTTGCAGTGTGGGCAGGTAACTTCGTGCTTTCCCTTTGCCTTTTTCATTCTCAGCACTGCCTTGCAACTCGGGCAGGTTCTGAAAATATGCGTTTTCCTGAATTTGATTTTATTGCGAAGCAGGTTGAATTTTTTGCGTATTTTGCCCGTCATTTTAAGCCATTTTGCATTTTCGGCTCGGCGTTTTTCAATGTTTTTTGAAAAAAATCTGTAAAATGCATAAATAATAACAATCCAGCCGATAACGGAAAGCACGGTGTAGCAAATTGAATTAACCGTTTTGCCCAATATTGTTGCAAGCAGTGTGATTGCAATGAAAATCCAAAGCAATGTTCTGTACAGCGAATCGCTGCCGTATCTGCCGTACATAAATTTTTGCAGATTTACTGCCGCATTGTTAAAAATTTTTTTCATAATGTATCCTTCTTTTATTCATGTGCAAAATAATTGCTGTTCGTTTTTTGTTTGCGTTGCGCTGTTCAAGCAGTATAATGATGCGCGGTATTATCCGTTTTTTGAGTCGTCTGCGGCAGAGCCGAAATAGCTGCCGTGGGAATTGTTGCCGGAGCTTTGTGAGTCGCTTTGCTCCGAATATGAACCGCTTCCGTAGCTTTGGCTGTAGCCCGATGAGGGTTGCCTGCCGGGATTATAGCTTCTTGAATTGTTAATTGCCGAAAACGCCGAAAGTGCAAGCCAAATAACAAGGCGTATTACCACGATTGTGCAAACTATTTTAAGCACTCTTGAAAGGCAGCCGCTGTTTGCGGTGAAAACAGTGCGCGTTCTTGGCTCGTCGTCATAATCGTCAAATCCTCCGAAGTTGCCGAAGTCCGTGAATCCGCCGAAAGGATTTGCGTAGCCGGAGGCGTTGCGCCTGATTTGCTCGTATGTGGCTGAATAGGTGTAGTTTTCCGGCTCCATTGCGCATGCCTGCTGAATGTGAGAAAGCGCGATATCCCTGTTCCCTGCACCGTAGTTTGCCACGGCTGAAAGGTAGTACCAATGAGCAGTTCTGTCATCAATTCCGTTAAGCAGGTTTATTGCCTGCTTGAATTGGCGGTTGTTTATAAATCTTGCCGCAGCAGTATAATAATCCGAAGCGGAGTCCGAGCCGCTGCGCCTTGATCGTGAAGAATATCCTGCCTGCGGTGCGTTACCGTTTTTGATTTGGTCAAACGCGGCGTTGATTTCAGCCATCTTTTTAGCGGCGGTTTCATCACCCGGATTTAAGTCGGGGTGATATTTTTTTGCGAGTTTTTTGTATGCTTTGGCGCATTCCTCTTCGGATGCGCCGTGCGGCACCCCAAGCACTTTATACGGATCTGTTATCATAAATCTCCTTGCACAGTCTGTTGATTTGATAAATGCAGTTAGTTTTAATGTTTGTTTATCATTTGTTTAGCTTGAATTTATCATACAAGTTATCATAGAATTATTGAAAGAGTGTTAATAACTTGTAACAAATCCGCAAAACCAACCTTGAAAAACGGCGCGGTATTTGGTAATATATGTTTGTGATAAGCGGTAAGAATAAGTCTGCTTAATTTTTATTTATAAAGGAGCGATTATATGAGTTTGATTTTGATGACCGTGGGCGACAGCCTTGATAAAGCCTTTTACGGCTTTGACACAGCCATATTCAAATTCTTTGCGGCAATTCAGTGCACATTTTTAACCTATGTTGCTAAGTTTTTTACGGCGTTCGGTGATGAGAATTTCATAATCCCGATTGCCGTTATCGGTATTGTGCTTTTGCTGTTCAAAAAAACAAGAAAATACGGCGTTGCTTTGGTGGGCGCAATTGTGATTGGTACACTGATAACGAACGTTATCGCAAAGCCTGCTGTTTTGCGCATAAGACCTTACAATACCCTCCAGGATGTTGATTTTTATTGGAAAGCCTATATCGGCGCAGGTGCACTCAGCGAAAGCGATTATTCTTTCCCCAGCGGTCATACCACAGGCGTTTTTGAAATTGCAATTTCAATGGCAATCCTGTTCGAAAAAGACGGAAAAAAGAAGTTTTCTTGGGTATTCCCGGTAATTGCCGTTTGCACAATGGGCAGCCGAGTTTATCTTATGGTGCACTATCCTACGGATGTTATCGGCGGCATGATTATCGGCACGCTTGCAGGCGTTTGCGGCTGGTTGCTTTCAAAACTTTATATCCGTTTGACTGAAAATGTTAAATTATTTGAAAAAATCGATAAAATCGATTTGGGCAAGGTTAAATTCCTTGAATGGACAAAAGGCAAAGCCGGCGCAGCTGTTATTACCGTTGCTGTTGCAGCCGTTTTCCTTGCCGCGTTTATTCCCGGTCTTTCAGAGGGCGGCGATGCAAAACGCTGCGCTTATGTGGGCGAATACACCTGCTATAACGAAGCAAAAACCGACGATTCCAAATATCCCGCGATAGACGGTAAGGAATATTGCAAAATCCATTGGAAACAGCTTTCGGGCGAGGAACAGTAAATAATTTAATATTCTTTATATCCTATAAAACGGCGTGCCTTGAGGCATGCCGTTTTTAACGTTTATGTCATTTTCGCATATCGTATACGGGGGTGCTTGATTTGATTGGTATCAGCCTGTGTATGATAGTAAAAAATGAGGAACGCGTGCTTGCACGCTGCCTAAACAGTGCTTTGCGCGCGGCAGACGAAATTATAATAGTCGATACCGGCAGTACGGATAAAACAAAGCAAATCGCAAGTAAATACAGCAACAGGATTTTTGATTTTGAATGGTGTGATGATTTTTCGGCAGCGCGTAATTTTGCGTTTTCCAAAGCCGAGCAGGATTATGTTTTGTGGCTTGACGCCGACGATGTCATTTTGCCGACCGAACTTGAAAAGTTGATTGATTTGAAAAGGCATACCGAAAAGGGTGTTAATGCCTTTTGTATGCGCTATAATACGGCGTTTGACGAACTTGGCAATCCAACCTTTTGGTTTTACCGCGAAAGGCTGATTAAAAACAATGCCGGATTAAAGTGGCAAGGTAGGGTGCACGAAGCGATTGCCTGCCCTCAACCGGTTGAATACTGTAATATTGCCGTAACTCACAAATCCGTTAAAACGGAATATTCAAACAGGAATCTGCTGATTTACGAAAAGCAGCTTGCACTCGGCGAACCGTTTTCTCCGCGTGATGAATTTTATTACGGCAGAGAGCTTTTTTATAATAAACATTATGAAAAAGCAATTTCGGTGCTCGAAAAGTTTTTGAAATCGGGCAGAGGATGGGAGGAAAATAATATTGAGGCGTACAGAGTTTGCGCACAATGCAAAAAAGCACTCGGCGATTTCGACGGCGCGCTTTCCTCATTGCTCGGTGCATTTGCATACGCGCCTGTGAGGGCTGAGGTTTGCTGCGATATAGGTAATTTGTTTTCCGAGCAAAAGCAATACGAAAAGGCTCTCTTTTGGTTCCGTTCGGCGTTGGCAATCAATGAAAATGCCGAAAGCGGTGCATTTGTAAACACGGATTCATACGGCTTTTTGCCGGCGATCGGTCTTTGTGTTTGTTATGATGCACTCGGCGATTATTCGCAGGCAGAAAAATATAACGAAATTGCCGGCACATATCGCCCTGCGGCTTCGGCATATATTCACAACAAAAAATATTTTGCACAAAAAAGCAGTAACACGCTATTGCAGCCACGAATATAATAATTTAGATACTTTATGTATCTTATATGATGACAGGGAGGTAAAATATATGACTTACTACAGAGGAACGAATATAAATTCCGCTTGCAGCTGCGAAACGAATGCAGCCTCCTGCAAGCCTGCCGTAACCTGTTGCTGCCAAGGTGTTCCCGGACCGACAGGTCCAACCGGTCCGACCGGTCCTTCCGGCGGTCCTACAGGTCCGACAGGCGCAACCGGTGCAACGGGTCCTCAGGGTCCGGTCGGCGCACAGGGTCCTGCAGGTATTCAAGGTGCCACCGGCGCAACGGGAGCCACCGGTGCACAGGGTATACAAGGCGTGACCGGCGCAACGGGAGCTACAGGCGCAACAGGAGCCACGGGCGCACAGGGTGAAACCGGTGCTACGGGTGCAACAGGTGCTGCGGCAACAATTACTCCTGCGGCTGCGGTTGCTGATGCAACCGGCGCAGATGATATTGTTGAAGAATTTAATGCGCTTCTTGCAAATTTGCGTGCTGCAGGACTTCTTGCAACGTGATTTTGTGCGGCGACGAATTATTTGCATTGTTACGGTGCTTCGCCGCCGTTTTTACTTATTTAATGATTGTAAAATATTTATAAACTGTTTAAACGCATTTTTCGGCTGCCGAAAGGTGCGTTGTTTTGTTTTTGCCGAAATAAATTCACTGTGCAACTCTACAGAATTATCGGCGAAAACTTTGTGAAAAATAACGAAAAAAATTCGTTATTTTTTTGGAATTATATATTGACAAACCCTCGCTTTTAATATATAATAAGCAAGCGTGTGAAAAGGCGTATATTATAATTATTTATATATACGGTTTTCTCACAACCAAGATATGCGATGATGCCGGAGGTGGCGCTTGATTCAAAGCGGGAATTTCGGCGGAGTATGTCCGATTTTAAACCGGGCGAAATTATACCTTTGATTTTCCTTATGCGAATAGCTTGCGTATGTTCGCATCCTGCATAAGGTCTGCCCGAATGATGCTGCGTCATTCGGTTTTTTAAAGAGCAGGCTTGAAACACACGGATGGGTGGAAAAATAAAGGTTAAGACTCGCACCAATATTTTTCAGGAGGAAAAGTAAATGGCAGCAAGCAAAGTTAAGATCCGCATCAGACTTAAAGGCTATGATCACAATCTTGTTGATCAGGCTTCCGAAAAGATCGTTGAAACAGCTAAAGCTACCGGTGCTCAGGTAAGCGGTCCGATTCCGCTTCCCACCGAAAAGGAAGTTGTTACGATCCTTCGTGCTGTTCATAAGTATAAGGACAGCCGCGAGCAGTTTGAGCAGAGAACACACAAAAGACTCATTGACATTCTCAGACCTTCAAACAAAACCGTTGAAGCTCTGACAAGTCTTGAGCTCCCGGCAGGCGTTGAAATCGAAATCAAATTATAATCGCGCTTGACGAGGTCAAGTTGGGAAACCAACCAATAACCAAGGAGGAAAAATATGAAAAAAGGTCTTATCGGTAAAAAGATCGGCATGACCCAGATCTTCGACGAAAACGGCAAGGTTATTCCTGTTACCGTTGTTGAAGCAGGTCCGTGCGTAATTACCCAGAAGAAAACAATCGAAAACGACGGCTATGAGGCTGTTCAGGTGGGCTTCGGCGATGTTAAAGTCAACAAGCTCAACAAACCTATGAAGGGTCACTTCGCAAAGAACGATGTAGCTCCCAAGAAAACTCTTAAGGAGTTCCGTCTTGAAGATTGCTCCGCACTTAATGTCGGCGACATCATTAAGGCAGATGCTTTTGAAGCAGGCGAAATCGTTGATGTAAAGGGCACATCAAAGGGTCACGGAACTGCCGGCGCAATTAAGCGTTGGAATTTCTCGAGACTCCGTGAAACTCACGGTACAGGTCCTAACGCCCGTCACCAAGGTTCACTCGGTGCGTGCTCCAGTCCGTCAAGAGTATTCAAAGGCAGAAAAATGGCCGGTCATTACGGTCACGAAACAGTAACAGTTCAAAACCTCACGGTTGCTAAGGTTGACGCAGAAAACAATCTTATTGCAATCAAGGGCGCGATTCCCGGTCCTAAGGGCGGAATCGTTGTAATTGCAGACGCTGTTAAAGCTTAACGAAAGGAGAGATAAAAATGGCACAGGTTCAGGTTTATAACCAAGAAGGTCGCAAGACTTCAAAATTAGAACTTGCAGATTCTGTTTTCGGTATTGAGCCGAACGGATATGCAATGCATCTTGCAGTTGTCAGCTATCTTGCTGCACAGCGCCAGGGCACGCAGTCAACTCTCACTCGTTCTGAGGTTTCAGGCGGCGGCGCAAAACCCTGGAGGCAAAAGGGCACAGGTCGTGCACGCCAGGGCTCCACAAGAAGTCCGCAGTGGACACACGGCGGTATTGCTCTCGGTCCCAAGCCAAGAAAATATACTGTTAATATTAATAAAAAAGTTAAAAGACTCGCTATGAAATCAGCCCTTTCCACAAAGGTCGCAGAGTCTGAAATGCTTGTAGTAAACAAGATTGAGCTTGAAGCAATCAAAACAAAGGCAATCGCCGAAATGCTTGAAAAGCTTAAAACCGGCAAAAAGGTTCTTCTTGTTCTTCCCGAGAACAACGAGGTTGTTTACAAGAGTGCACGCAACATCGAGGGCGTTAAGGTTGTTACCGTAAACACCCTTTGCGTATACGATATCCTTAATTGCAACGAAGTCGTTGTTCTTAAAGATGCAGCTAAGAAAATCGAGGAGGTATATGCATAATGAAAACTGCTTATGACATTATCGTTAAGCCGATTATCACTGAGGAATCAATGACCGGTCTTATGATGAAGAAATATACCTTTAAGGTTGCTAAAGACGCTAATAAAATTGAAATCGCCAAAGCCGTTGAAGAAGTTTTCCCCGGCACTAAAGTTGCTAAGGTAAACACAATAAATGTTCGTGGCCGTGAACGCCGTCAGGGTGCAAACAAGGGCTACACTCCTTCATGGAAAAAGGCAATCGTTACTCTTACCGAGGATTCAAAGGAAATCGAATTCTTCAACGATATGATGTAACGGCTACTATATAATTATAGTATAGCAAAAGAGATATTTCGGATGATGAAGTATGAAGGGTGCCATCCCTTCGCAAAGTTATTCAGAAAGGAAAAATAATAATGGCTATTAAGAATTTTAAGCCGACTACTCCTTCAAGAAGAAACATGTCGGTTACTGATTATTCTTCCCTCTCTAAAGTTGCCCCTGAAAGATCCTTGCTTGTTCCCATCAGCAAAAAATCAGGCCGTAACTCTTACGGAAGAATCACCGTTCGTCATCGCGGCGGCGGCAACAGAAGAAAATACCGCGTTATTGATTTCAAGAGGCAAAAATTTGATATGCCTGCAACAGTGCAGACTATCGAATACGATCCCAACCGCTCGGCTCACATCGCTCTCATTCAGTATGAGGACGGCGTAAAGAATTATATTATCGCTCCGGAAGGTCTTAAAGTAGGCGCAACCGTTGAAGCAGGTCCGAACGCAGATATCGTTGCAGGTAATGCACTTCCTCTTAAGAATATTCCGGTCGGCACAGTTATTCACAATGTTGAGCTTTATCCCGGCAGAGGTGCTCAGCTTGCCCGCTCCGCAGGCAACAGCGCACAGCTTATGGCTCTTGAGGGTGCTTATGCACTTCTCAGACTCCCCTCCGGCGAACTTCGCAATGTTCCTGCAGAGTGCATGGCAACAGTAGGCGTTGTAGGTAACACCGATCACGCAAATGTTAAAATCGGTAAAGCCGGTCGCAAACGCAATATGGGTTGGAGACCCACAGTTCGCGGTTCTGTTATGAACCCGAATGACCACCCCCACGGCGGTGGTGAAGGTAAGTCACCCATCGGTCGTCCCGGTCCTGTTACTCCTTGGGGCAAGCCTGCTCTCGGCTATAAGACTCGCAACAAGAAGAAAGCATCAAATAAGATGATCGTAAGACGTCGTAACGGTAAATAATCAGAAAGGAGAAGATTAAATGAGTAGAAGTACTAAAAAAGGCCCCTATGTAGAAGAAAGCCTTTATAAAAAAGTTGTTGCTCTTAACGAAAAGGGCGACAAGCAGGTTATCAAAACCTGGTCCAGAAGTTCAACAATCTTCCCTGAGTTCGTAGGACACACATTTGCTGTTCATGACGGAAGAAAGCATGTTCCGGTTTATGTTACCGAGGATATGGTTGGACACAAACTCGGCGAATTTGCCCCCACAAGAACGTTCCGCGGTCACGCAGGCGCAAAGACCACGAAGTAATGAAAGGAGAATTAACTATGGAAGCAACAGCAAAAGCAACATATGTTCGTATTTCTCCCAGAAAGGTGCAAATCGTTCTTGACCTTATAAGAAATCAGCCTTGCGATAAGGCAATGGCTATTCTCAAGCACACACCTAAGGCAGCTTGCGAACCGCTTGCAAAGGTTCTTAAGTCTGCAATGGCTAATGCGGAGAACAACAACAATATGGATACTTCAAGATTATATGTAAGCTACTGCAATGTTACTGCGGGCCCCACTCTTAAGAGAATTCGCCCCAGAGCTCAGGGCAGAGCGTACAGAATCAATAAGAGAACATCTCATATCACAATAACCGTTAAAGAGACGGAAGACTAAGCGAGGAGGAAAGTTGAATGGGACAGAAATGTAATCCTACCGGTTTAAGAATCGGCGTTATTAAAAACTGGGACTCCCGCTGGTATGCAAAGAAGGCAGACTTCGGCAACACGCTTGTTGAAGATTACAATCTTCGTAAATACCTTCTTGACTCTCTTAAGAGTGCAGGTGTTCCCAAAGTAGAAATCGAGCGCGACGCTAAGCGTGTAAGAATTAACATTCACTGTGCAAAGCCCGGTATGGTTATCGGTAAGCAGGGCGCTGAAATCGAAAAGCTCAAAGCAATTTGCGCTAAGAAGCTCGGCAAAAAGAACGATGAGGTTTTCATCAACATCATCGAAATCAAGCAACCAGATCTCAATGCAACTCTTGTTGCTCAGAGCATCGCAACTCAGCTTGAAAAGCGCGTTTCCTTCCGCCGTGCGGTTAAAATGGCTATCAGAAACACAATGAAGCTCGGCGCACGCGGTATTAAGGTTCAGGTTTCCGGTCGTATCGGCGGTGCGGAAATCGCACGTTCCGAAACATATAAGGAAGGCACAATTCCGCTTCAAACAATTCGTGCGGATATTGATTACGGCACCGCAGAGGCTGCAACAACTTACGGTCGCATCGGTGTTAAGATTTGGATTTATCAGGGCGAGGTTCTTCATGAAAGCAGAAACAAGCCCCAAAGAAGATCCGGCTATTCTCGTCGCAACGGCGGCAGAGACAACAGAAGCAGACGTAAGGAAGGAGGAAATCAATAATGCTCTTACCAAAGCGTGTTAAACACCGTAAGCAGCACAGAGGTCGTATGACCGGTGAGGCTACAAGAGGTAATAAAGTAACATACGGCCAGTACGGCCTTCAGGCAACAGAGCCTGCATGGATCACGGCAGCTCAGATTGAAGCAGCCCGTATCGCAATGACCCGTTACACAAAGCGTGGCGGTCAGGTTTGGATTAAGATTTTCCCCGATAAGCCGATCACCGCAAGACCTGCCGACACCCGTATGGGTAAAGGTAAAGGTAACGTTGATTACTGGGTAGCAGTAGTAAAACCGGGCAGAGTTATGTTTGAGCTCGGCGGCGTTGAAGAGAGTATGGCTCGTGAGGCAATGCGTCTTGCAGCCAACAAACTTCCTATCAAATGCAAATTCGTAGTTAAAGAAGAGGGAGGCGAGCAGTAATGAAAGCAGCAGAAATCAAAGCTTTAAGCGCAGACCAGCGCGCAGCTAAGCTTGCAGAGCTTAAGGAAGAGCTTTTCAATCTTCATTTTCAGCAGGCTATCAATCAGCTCGACAACCCGATGAGAATTAAAGCTGTAAGAAAAGATATCGCACGCATCAAAACCGTTGAGCGCGAAATCGAGCTTGCAAGCTCAAATTCTTAAGATAGGAGGTAGTTTGTAATGAGTGAAAGAAACCTCAGAAAAACAAGAGTTGGTGTGGTATCAAGCGATAAGATGGACAAAACCGTTGTCGTTTCTATTAAAGACAAGGTTCGTCATCCGCTTTACGGCAAAATCATTAACCGCACGGTTAAATATAAAGCACACGACGAAGAAAACGCTTGCGGCGTAGGCGATAAGGTTCTTATTATGGAAACTCGCCCGATGAGCAAGGATAAGAGATGGCGTGTGGTTGAAATCATTGAAAAGGCAAAGTAATCATTGCGAATTACAAGCTTTTAAAATTAGTTTAATAAAATAATAACTGCAAGATGCAAAGTGTTATTTTGCAGTACGAAGGAGGAAAAAGCTGTGATACAACAGGAAAGTCGCCTCAAGGTTGCAGACAACACAGGCGCAAAGGAAATTCTTTGTATCCGTGTTCTCGGCGGCTCAGGCAGAAGATATGCTAACATCGGCGATGTTATCGTTGCTTCCGTTAAGAAGGCTGCGCCGAACGGCGTTGTAAAAAAAGGCGAAGTTGTTAAAGCAGTCATCGTTCGTACAACTAAAGGTGTACGTCGTGACGACGGTCAGTACATTCGTTTTGATGAAAATGCTGCCGTAATTATCAAAGAGGATAAAACTCCTCGTGGCACCCGTATTTTCGGACCGGTAGCAAGAGAGCTCCGTGATAAGGATTATATGAAAATCCTTTCTCTCGCTCCGGAAGTACTTTAATGGAGGTGCGTGATAATGAGTAAAATGTTTGTTAAAACCGGTGACACCGTAGTGGTTCTCAGCGGTAAATCAAAGGGCGTTAAGGGCGAAGTTATCGCCGTTAGCCCCAAAGAGGGTAAAGTAATCGTTAAAAACGTAAACGTAGTTACCAAGCATGTTAAGCCCCGCAAGATGGGTGATCAGGGCGGCCTCGTTGAGGTTGAATCCGCTCTTTATGCTTCAAAGGTTCAGCTCGTTTGCCCCAAATGCGGTCAGGCTACCCGTGTAGGTCATAAAGACGGTAAGCGCGTTTGCAAAAATGCAAAATGCGGTAATGAATTTTAAGTAAGGGAGGATCATAACAATGGCTGCAAGATTAAAAGAAGCCTATAAGAGCGAAGTTGCTCCTGCATTGATGAAGAAATTTCAATACGACTCTGTTATGCAAATCCCGAAGCTTGACAAGATTGTTCTCAATGTTGGTTGCGGCGAAGCCCGTGAAAATTCAAAAGTAGTTGATGCTATCATCAACGATATCGGTATCATCACCGGTCAGAAGCCGATCGTATGCCGCGCAAAGAAGTCTGTTGCTAACTTCAAACTTCGTGAAGGTATGCCTATCGGTGTTAAAGTTACTCTCCGCGGAGACAAGATGTATGAATTCCTTGACAGATTCTTCAACCTTGCTCTTCCCAGAGTACGCGACTTCAGAGGTATCAACCCCAATTCATTCGACGGCCGCGGCAACTATGCCATGGGCATCAAAGAGCAGTTGATATTCCCCGAAATCGAATATGATAAGATTGATGCGGTTCGCGGCATGGATATCATTATGGTAACCACAGCTAAAACCGATGAAGAAGGCAGAGAGCTCCTTAAGCTTTTAGGCGCTCCCTTTGCAGAATAAGGAGGGATTATCGTGGCAAAAACATCTATGAAAGTTAAGGCTGCAAAGCCTGCAAAGTATTCAACAAGAGCTTACAACAGATGTAAAATCTGCGGTAGACCTCATGCATACCTTCGTAAGTATGGCGTTTGTCGTATTTGTTTCAGAGAGCTCGCACACAAGGGTGAAATTCCCGGCGTAACAAAATCTTCTTGGTAAGAACCGAGAATTGCTAAAATAATAAGGAGGAAATATCAATGCATATTACAGACCCTATCGCTGATATGCTTACGAGAATTCGTAATGCTAACACGGCTAAGCACGATACAGTAGATATTCCTGCGTCAAAGATGAAAAAAGCAATTGCTCAGATTCTTGTTGATGAAGGTTATATCAAAGCTTATAAAATTATTGATGATGATAAACAGGGCGTTATCCGCGTCACCCTTAAATACGGTGAGGGTAAATCTCAGGTAATCACAGGTCTTCGCAGAGTGTCGAAGCCCGGTCTTCGTATTTACTCAAATGTTGAGGATATGCCCAAGGTAATGAAAGGCCTCGGAGTTGCAATCATTTCAACTTCCAAAGGCATTATGACAGACAGAGAAGCTCGCAAGCAGAATGTTGGCGGCGAGGTTCTGGCGTTTATTTGGTAAGGGAGGTGCAGTAGGATGTCTCGTATAGGCTTAAAGCCGATCGTAATCCCTGCCGGCGTTGATGTAACGCTCGACGGCAACACTGTAACCGTTAAAGGTCCCAATGGTACACTTACCATGGATAAATGCCCTGTTATCGGTGTTAAAGTTGAAGGCAACGAGATTAACGTATCAAGACCCAATGATGAAAAAGAGAACAGAGCGCTTCACGGTCTTACCCGTGCGCTTATCCACAACATGGTTGAAGGCGTAACAAACGGCTTCAAAAAGGTTCTCGAAGTAAACGGTGTCGGCTACCGTGTTCAGATGCAGGGTGCAAACCTTGTTATGAACCTCGGTTTCTCTCACCAGGTAATAATGACAGCCCCCGAAGGCGTTAAAATTGAATGCCCCACTGCTAACCAGATCGTAATTTCCGGTGCTGATAAGCAGGCTGTTGGTCAGTTCGCAGCTCAGGTTCGCGAAAAGAGACCTCCGGAGCCTTATAAAGGCAAGGGTATTAAATATGCCGAAGAGCATATTCGCCGCAAGGAAGGCAAAGCAGGTAAGAAATAAGGGAAGGAGTGAATTACAATGGTTTCAAGACAGGATGCTAACAAAGCAAGGCAGAAGCGCCACACGAGAGTTCGTGGCAAGGTTTCAGGTACTGTTGATTGTCCCAGACTTAACGTATATCGCTCCCTCAGCAATATTTACGTTCAGCTTATAGACGATGTTGCAGGTGTAACTCTTGCACAGGCTTCAACAGTTGAAAAGGATTTCGCAGGTTACGGCGGAAACGTAGAGGCGGCTAAAGCCGTTGGTAAAACATTAGCGGAAAGAGCCAAGGCAAAGGGCATTGAAGAATGCGTATTTGACCGTGGCGGTTACATCTATCACGGTCGTGTTGCTGCTGTTGCAGACGGCGCTCGTGAAGGCGGACTTAAGTTCTAACGAAGGAGGAAAATACTTTATGGCAAAGATTGACGTATCTTCAATGGAACTTGAAGAAAGAGTTGTAACCATCAACCGTGTTTCCAAAACCGTAAAAGGCGGTCGTATTTTCAAGTTCTCGGCACTTGTTGTTGTAGGAGACGGAAACGGTCTTGTTGGCTTTGGCGTTGGTAAATCCGGTGAAGTTCCGGACGCTATTCGCAAAGGCATAGAAGACGCTAAGAAAAATGTTATTAAGGTAGCTTTAAGAGGAACCACAATTCCTCACGAAATCACCGGCAAGTTTGGCGCAGGCGAAGTGTTGCTTATGCCCGCTCCCAAAGGTACCGGCGTTATCGCAGGCGGCCCGGTTCGTGCGGTTGTTGAAACCGTAGGCATCGGTGATATCCGCACAAAGGCTATCAGATCAAACAATCCTTATAATGTTGTTCGCGCAACAATTAACGGTCTTTCTCAGCTTCGTACTGCTGAAGAGGTTGCTGCTATCCGCGGCAAGTCCGTTAAAAAGATTTTAGGCTAAGGAGGGTGCAATCATGGCAGATGTTAAAATCAAACTCACAAAAAGCTTAATCGGCTGCAAGAAAGATCAGATTGCCACAGCTCACTCTCTCGGTCTTCGCAAAATAGGCAATGTTACGGTTCAGCCCGATAACGATCAAACAAAGGGCAAGATTAAAAAGATCGGCCACCTTGTTCAGGTCGAAGAAGCATAAGAGGAGGTGCAGATAATGAAATTACATGAACTTTCTCCTGCTGAAGGCTCAAAGAAAGCCGTAAAAAGAATCGGACGCGGTGCAGGCTCCGGTCAGGGTAAAACTGCCGGCAAGGGTCATAAGGGTGCCAAGGCACGCTCTGGCTACAGTCGCCGTCCCGGCTTTGAAGGCGGTCAGATGCCCCTTCAAAGACGCGTTCCCAAAAGAGGTTTCAATAATATTTTCCGCACAGAATATGCGGTAGTTAATGTTGGCTCTCTTGAGGAAAGATTTGAGGCAAACGCCGTTGTTGATGTTGAAAGCCTCAAGGCTTGCGGTCTTGTTCGCAAGGAACTCGACGGTGTTAAGGTTCTCGCAAACGGAGAAATCACAAAGGCTCTTACCGTTAAGGTAAATGCCATCAGTGAATCCGCTAAAGCAAAAATTGAAGCTGCAGGTGGCACGGTGGAGGTGCTTTAAATGATAAAGACCATCGTTAATGCGTGGAAGATTCCGGAAATCAGGAAAAAAATGCTTTTCACCGCATTCGTAATCCTTATCTTCCGAATCGGATCAATGATTCCTGTGCCGTTTCTTAACATCGTTGATGAAATAGATGTCGGCAAGGGTAATACGATTCTTACCTATCTCAGTCTTATGACAGGTAGTGCGTTTACTTACGGCACGATATTCGCAATGTCTATCACACCGTACATTAACTCGTCCATTATCATGCAGCTGTTGGCAGTTGCCATTCCGGCACTCGAAAGGCTCCAAAAGGAAGGCGAAGAGGGCAGAAAGAAAATCGCATCCATTACCCGTATTGTTACGGTTGTGCTCGGTCTTCTTCAATCCCTTGCATATTTCTTCTTCCTTCGTGCAAACGATTATCTTATGACGGATTCCGACGGTAATGCCTTCACTGGCTTTGCCGCAGTATTCCAGGCAATCGTTATCATTATGGTTCTTACCGCAGGCACGGCCGTTATCATGTGGCTCGGCGAACAAATCACAATCGACGGTATCGGCAACGGTATTTCAATAATACTTTTTGCAGGTATCGTTTCAAGATTCCCCACAATCATTAAGCAGTATATCCAGTATCTGAACACAGGTCGTATGGTTTATAACTTCCTTGTTCCGGCCATATTCATTGTATTCCTTCTTATGATTGCATACATTGTGTTCATGGATAATGCCGAAAGAAGACTTCCCATTCAGTATGCAAAGCGCGTTGTGGGACGCAAAATGTATGGCGGTCAGTCCACTCATATGCCGATTAAAATCAATATGAGCGGCGTACTTCCCATCATCTTTGCATCGTCCATCCTTTCACTGCCCGGCACTGTTCAGATGTTTATTTCATCCGATAAGTACGAAGGCACATTCTGGGAAAAGTTCTTTAACGCTTTCCAGAGTGATTCCTGGTGGTATGCGGGAATGTACTTCATTCTTATAATTTTCTTTGCTTATTTCTACAGTACTATTCAGTACAACCCGATTGAAATGGCAAATAATCTTCGTAAAAACAACGGCGCGATCCCGGGTATCCGTCCCGGCAAGCCCACTTCGGAATATATTATGAAAGTGCTCATGAGGCTCACGCTTATCGGCGTTTTGATGCTCTCTGTAGTTGCTCTTCTTCCGATCGTTTGGTCGCTTATCTGCGATGCTGCTATTCCGCCTCTTACCGAAAGCGGATCGGACGGCGGCTTCTCCGTAACACTCGGTGGTACTTCCATCATCATTATGTGCGGTGTTGCTCTTGAAACTGTTCGCCAGCTTGAATCTCAGATGATGATGCGCCATTATAAAGGCTTCCTTGATTAAGAAAGGTTTTGTGGATATGAAATTGATACTTCTCGGCGCTCCGGGTGCCGGCAAAGGCACTCAGGCTGAAAAAATAGTTGAAAAGTACGGTATTCCCGCAGTATCAACCGGCAATATCATTCGCGCTGCTCTTAAAGCAGGCACGGAAATGGGTCTTAAAGCCAAATCCTTTATGGATGCTGGTCAGCTTGTTCCCGATGATGTTGTTATCGGCATAATCAAGGACAGACTTCAAGAAAAAGATTGCGAAAACGGATTTATTCTTGACGGTTTTCCGCGCACCATTCCTCAGGCTCAGGCTCTTGAGGATATGGGTGTGGATATCGATAAGGTGCTCGATATTGAAGTGCCGGACGATAAAATCACCGCAAGGATGTCCGGTCGCCGCGTATGTTCAAAGTGCGCAAATTCCTATCATCTGCTTTACAAAAAGCCTAAGGAGGATGGTGTTTGCGACGCTTGCGGCGGCGAACTTGTTCAGCGTAAAGACGATGCACCGGAAACGGTTCAGGCAAGGCTTAAAGAATATCACGAGATGACGGAGCCTCTTAAGGATTTCTATAAGAAGCTCGGCAAACTTGTGATTGTTGAGGGCCAGGAAGAGGTTGCAGACACAACTGCACTCGTCTTTAAAGCATTGGAGGATTAACATGATAGTGCTTAAAAGCAGCAGAGAATTGGAGCTTATGAAGGAAGCTTGCCAAATTTCCGCTGAAGCATTAATGGTGGCGGGCGAAGCAGTTAAGCCCGGTATTTCCACAAAAGAAATTGACACAATCGCTTATAACCTTATTAAAAAAAGGGGAGCGACACCGAATTTTTTAGGTCTTTACGGATTTCCCGCCACTGCATGTATATCTATAAACAATGAAGTTATTCACGGCATTCCGAGCAAGCACTGTATCATTCAAGAGGGTGATATAGTAAGCATTGATCTCGGAGCCGCGAAGAATGGCTATAACGGCGATAATGCTGCCACATTTGTTGCAGGGACTTGCTCTCCCGAGGCAAAGCGGCTGATTGATACAACCCGTGAAAGTCTTTATAAAGGCATTGAGCAGGCTGTACCCGGCAACAAAATCGGCGATATAGGTCACGCAGTGCAAACATATTGTGAAGAACGCGGTTACGGTGTTGTTCGCGATTTTGTCGGTCACGGCGTTGGCACAAAGCTTCATGAAGATCCAAGTGTACCCAACTTCGGACACGAAGGGCGTGGTATCAGACTGTTACCCGGAATGACATTGGCAATTGAACCGATGATCAATCAGGGAACCTATAAGGTAAAACAGCTTGAGGACGGATGGACCGTGGTTACGGCAGACGGCAAGCTTGCGGCTCATTTTGAGCACACAATCGCCATCACCAATAACGGTCCGGTTATAATGACTAAAGTCTGAAGCTAAAATCAATTGCAGGCGATTACGCCGCGATGTGATTCCAGTTAAATTAAACATCTTATTCCTATGAATACAGAGAGGTAAAATGATGTCTAAGTCAGATATGATTGAAGTTGAAGGTACCGTGGTTGAGGTATTGCCTAACACAACTTTTAAGGTTACACTTCAAAACGACCACATTATTTTAGCCCATATCAGCGGGAAACTCAGAATGAATAATATCAGAATTCTTCCCGGCGATAAGGTAACTATCGAGATGTCACCTTACGACCTTACAAAAGGCCGCATAATTTGGCGCTCAAAGTAATAATTAAGGAGGATATTCAAATGAAAGTAAGACCTTCTGTTAAGAAAATTTGCGATAAATGCAAAGTTATAAAGCGCAATGGAAAAGTAATGGTTATCTGTGAAAATCCAAAGCATAAACAGCGTCAGGGCT
>CAVFVA010000015.1:0-49967 GCA_963625835.1 Clostridium sp. AF37-5
ACAAACAAAAAGCAAAAATACATAAGCGAAATTGTTTAGTCCTCGTCGAGTGGGAATAATAAACACAAACCCCGAAAGCCTTTATTTATCAGGCTTTCGGTTTTTTTTTGATTGTGACTGCATTTTGACTGCAAAAATGTTTTTGTTACATTATTTCTTAATTTATACTGGGATTTCGACCGATTACAACAACCAAAAGGCGAGACTTCATTGCAAAGCCTTTCCCCGTATCCGGGTATTTGTTTTCAGTTACGGCATAATAAACAATCAAACAAATGAAATATTGTATATATTACACATTGGATTTTAAATTCTGCAGTGCTATTATAGAATTAGGGGATTTTTATGCTTGGAGGGGATTTATTTGGAATATATAGGCAAAAAGGAAAAGATAAGCTATTATGCCGGGTTAACCGGGCAAAATATGGTTTATTCGCTTATAGGCGGTTCATTTTTTAATTATTTTATGACGGATATCGCACTGTTTCCTGCGCTCACAGTTTCTGTGTTGCTTATTGTTATGAAAATTTGGGACGGTGTAAACGACCCAATTGTAGGATCTTTTATTGATAAGCACACATTTAAAAACGGCGAAAAGTTGCGACCGTTTTTAAAATATACGCCGTTGCCCGTGGGTATATTTACCGTGCTTATTTTCGTTGTTTTTTCCACCAAAGAAGATTTGCTTTGGCTGCGTGTTTCCTATTTCATAATAATGTATATATGCTGGGATTTGGCATATACCGTGCAGGATGTTGCGATTTGGGGCATAACCTCGTGCATTTCACCAAATACGGATGAGCGCGATCGTTTTGTGCAGTGGGCGCGCACAATCGGCTCGTGCGTTTACGGCGCACTTGGAACATTGGTTCCCATGGCACTTGAAATGATAGCAAATGCAACAGGCAGCAGCATGGCATTAATGACTTTGGTTTTTGCTTTGATTTTCGGCTTCGGTGGTGCAATGCTCAGCCTCAGGTGCTACGGTGCACAGGAACGCGTAAGGGTTGTCAAAGAAAAGCAGCAAACCTCCCTCGGAGAAAGCTTTTCATTACTGTTTAAAAACAGAATGCTGATGCTTTTAACGCTTGGAAATATTCTCGGCTCTGTCGGTTTCGGTGCAAATCTTGTTACATATTTCTTTAAATATGAAATTCCTGCCGATTTTCTTGGGGAAAACAGCATTATAGGCGCACTCGGGCTCACCACGATTTATTATATGTTCACTGCTCTGCCCGGCTTTTTGGGAATGATGCTTGCCGATAAAATCAAAAAATTCTGCAAGGGTTATGTGAATGCCATAATAATGATGCAGGCGGCAAATATAGTTGTGCGCATAATCGCATATGCAATCGGATATCAGGGGCAAAAGCTGTGGCTTGCTCTCACCGTTATAGGAATAGGATGTATTCCGCTCGGCGCAATTTCAATTGCGCAAACCGCCGTTTTTTGCGACAGTATCGATTATATGGAGTGGAAAACAGGAAAGCGTACAGAGGGCGTCACGTTTTCAATGCAAACTATGTTTACAAAAATTTCAAGCGGCATAACCGCCGGTCTTGCCGCGCTTGCGCTTCATATGCTGAAATATAAGGCTATAGACGGAGCTTCCGTTTATGTTGGTACGCAGTCGGCTGAGTTTGATAAATGGATTTGGCCGCTTGTTATTCTCACTCCGGCAATAGCAAGCTTGCTTTATATAATTCCGCTTTTGTTTATTCGCTACACACCTGCGCAGCGCGAAAAAGTTGAATCCGAGCTTGCCGCTCGCCGCGCCGCTGCGGCAGAGCAAACCGAGAACGGCATATCGGAATGATTTTTAAGCATGGGAGTACGGAATTGTTCCGCTTTTGCCGAAAATAATAATTATATGAATACAAAGAGAAAACGGCTTCGGAAATTTCCGAAGCCGTTTGTACATTGATTTGGGTGTAATTATTCACCGAAGTATCTTTTAAGAAGTCCGGCAAAGGCTTTGCCGTGGCGAGCCTCGTCGCGAGCCATTTCGTGAACGGTGTCGTGAATGGCGTCAAGACCTTTTTCCTTGGCAAGTCTTGCAAGTTCTGTTTTGCCTGCGGTTGCGCCGTATTCGGCTTCAACTCTCATTTCAAGATTTTTCTTTGTGGAATCGGTAAGAACCTCACCGAGAAGCTCTGCAAATTTTGCAGCGTGTTCTGCCTCTTCATAAGCAGCCTTTTCCCAATAAAGACCTATTTCGGGATATCCCTCTCTGTGAGCCACTCTTGCCATTGCAAGATACATGCCAACTTCAGAGCATTCACCGTTAAAATTGTCGCGAAGACCCTGAATGATTTCGGGATCAACATCCTTGGCTACGCCGATGATATGTTCTGCAGCCCAAGCTTTTTCGCCGCTTTCCTCGCGAACCTTCATTTTAGCACCGCAACGGGGGCAAACATCAATGGGTTCGTCGCTTGTGTAGCCGCATGCCGGGCAATAGTACTTTTTGTTCATAATAATTACTCCTTTAAAATAATAATTGTTTTTTATTGTTACAGCCGGGGCAAATGCCGCTGTAATATACATCTTTTTTCTGCACCGTAAATCCTTTCGGCAGGGCTGCGGCAGGCTCGCTCAGCTCAAAATCATAAATTTCACCGCAGCATTTACAAATGAAATGACCGTGAAAATTAATATTGGCGTCGTAATGAATTCTGCCGCCGTCAATGGTTATTGCTGTTAAAAAGCCGCTTTCGCAAAGCGATTTAAGCGCATTGTAAACCGTGGTTTTTGAAAATCCCGGATTGCTTTTAAGCACGTTTTCATATATGGCAAGCACATCGGGGTGATCCCTGTGCTCATAAACATAATTAAAAACGGCAATTCGCTGGGGTGTGGCACGGAAGCCTTTTTCCCTGAAAAGCGATAGTATTTTTTCCTGAGTCATCATTTACCACCTTGTAATGATTACTAACTTGTATTGATTACAAACTAAGTATAACATAAAAAACGAATTTGTCAACTCTTTTTTAAAAAAATTATAAACAAATTTGTTGACGGCGTACTGTCAATTGACTAATTGTGTGTAATCTGCTATCTTATTAAAACAAAACAATTATAATCATTATATATATTTTTTTATTATTTGGACGGAGGTGCCGATTTTGATTAAGGTTGATTGGAAAAAAATAAAGCCGTTTGAAAGCGCGGCTTTTGCAATTCCGGTAATTGTTGTGCTGCTTTTGCTTTTTGCAGGCTCGGTGGCAGTTGCGTTTTTGAATCCGCTTCTGCTTATGCCGCTTAAGGTTTTTACGGCGGTTTTTATTTTTATAACCGTGGCGTTTAAGATTCATATAGAATCAAGAATGCTTCAAATTTATATGCTGCTCGGTGTGCTTGATATTGCAATGTATTCCGCCGCACTTGTGCCGCTGCCGTCCGGGCTTACGGTGTTCTTCTTTGTTGTGGCTCTGCTCGCCGCTTTACTTTCTGCCGGTGAGTCGCTTGCAGCAGGGCTTTTGATTGCGAAAGATACGGCTTATGATTATGATGAGGCAGATCGCAGTGCATTTTTCGGCGGCAAAAAGGTTATGTTTTTTGCTCCGCATGAAGACGATGAAATAAATCTTTACGCCGGCGTGATAGAGCAATATGTGAAAAATGGCTCAGAGGTTAAAGTTTTGTTTTCCACAAACGGCGATTTTCACCGCCTCGGTAAGCTCAGAATAAAAGAAGCTCTTTCCGTTGCGCAGCTGTACGGCATCAATGCAGAAAATGTGATTTTCCTCGGCTACGGCGACAGCTTGGTCAATAAAAAAGGTATGCATATTTATAACTGTGAGGGCGATGAACTTGTAAAGTCCGCGGCAGGATATGCGGAAACCTACGGCACGAATGCCAAGCCGCCGTTTCGTAAAAGTGCATACACACGCAACAGCATTGTTGCCGATATGCAGGCGGCAATTGCCGAATTTATGCCGGATGTGCTTTATTGCTGCGATTATGACGAGCATGCCGATCACCGTGCTATAAGCCTTTTCTTTGAAGAGGCTCTCGGTAATGTGCTTGCTGAAAATTCGTTTTATGCGCCGCAGGTGTTTAAAGGCTTTGCTTATTCAACTGCGTGGAACGGTAAATGCGATTACTATTCCGATAATGCGCTTTCAACACGCTTGCCTCAGGAAAGCGCTTATATGAGCGAGGTTAATGCTTATAATTGGAATGAAAGAGTGCGCATTCCTGTTGCCAAGGAGGCTCTTTCACGCGTTATGCAAAACACCTCGGGCTACAAAGCCATGCAGCGTTATTCAAGCCAAACCGCCACGGATCATGCAAACGGCATTTTAAATTCGGATAAGGTTTTTTGGCAGCGCAGAACGGATGATTTGCTTTTGAACGCAAAAATGCAAGCTACAAGCGGCGATCCGTCGGGACTTAATAAATTTAAGCTTTTTGATTCAAACGATATTAAAAATGATTCCGGCTTGCCGCTTTCGTCTGCGTGGGTTGCCGATTCGGGCGACGGTCAAAAAATTGTTGCCGCAATGTTGCCGGCGGCGCACAAAATCAGCCGGGTTGCAATTTATGAAAATCCCGATCCCTCAAGCCATATTGTTAATGCCGAGCTTATGGTCGGCAGGCACAGCTTTCAAACAGGGGAATTAAAGGAAAACGGCGCAGCCACAATTTTTGAATTTCCGCCTACGGAAACCAATATGATTGCCTTTAAAATAAAAAGCTGCACCGGCGCGTGCTCGCTCTTAAAAATAGAGGCGTTTGATGCTCCCGAGGATGATAACACGGCTTTTATCAAGCTTCAAAATTCTCACGGTGATTTTTGTTATGATTATATTGTTAATAAATCCGGCAGAGAAGAATTTTCCGTTTACACATATCCTGCCGTTTCGGATTTTGATTTTGATGTTTCGTGCGATAACGAGGGCGTTGTTTGCACGGCGGAAAACGGCGTGCTTTCCGTAAATTGCCCGGTGGGTGAGGTTGCCCGTATTAAAATCACCGATAAGGTTAATCCGTTTGTTTATGATTGCGTAACACTGCGCAATCCCGATGAACGGGAACGTGATATCATCGCATATAAACAAAAATACGAGCAAAAAATGCCGTCCTTTTCAATGCAATGGGATTATTACAGGGGACTTATTCGCCGTCTCGGTTCATACAAACCTGTAAAAAAATAAAGCAAATATTTTGCTTTTGCGAACTTGCCTTAATTATAAACCGTTATACAAAGCTTTGCCGGCGTGACGTTTCGCCGGCACTTTTTTGTTTGAAGTAAACAATTTAATGCACTTACGCACCGTTAAAATTGCCGCTTTAATTTGAATAAATTATTGCACATATAATTTTAATGTGTTAGAATATTAAAAACTTAAAATGTGTTTAATATAATTTATATATAGGCGGTTTTTCGGGAATATAAAAATTATTCGCTTAAAACGGCGTTGCCCGAATTTTCCGCTATCAAATACCTTTTTCGGAGGTTGTTTTTTTGAATAAAGATATAAACGGTATTTCCGTTAATTATGATATAAAGGGCAGCGGCGATTATGTGTTTGTTTTGCAGGGCTGGGGCACAAGCCTTGAGGTATATACCTCGGTTGCAAACCTATTGGCGCAAAAATACACGGTCGTTTCCTTTGATTTTCCCGGATTCGGTAAAACACCCGAACCAAAAGAGGTTTGGGATGTTTCCGCATATGCCGATTTCACAAAGGCATTTATATCATCTTTCGGTGCTAAAAGCGTTATTCTTTTTGGGCATTCTTTCGGCGGCAGAGTTATTTTAAAGCTTGCTTCCGATGAACAGCTCGGCTTTGAAATTTCAAAAATTCTGTTTGTTGATTGCGCCGGTGTTATGCCAAAGCGCAGCAAAAAGCAAAAGGCACGCACAAAAATTTATAAATGCGGAAAATTTTTCCTCAGCCTTTATCCGGTGCGCAAGCTTTTTCCGCAGGCACTCGAAAATTTAAGAAAAAAATTCTCCTCTGCAGATTATCTTAATGCAAGCGAGATTATGCGCGGCGTGCTTGTTAAATCCGTAAACGAGGATTTGGTGCATCTTATGAAAAATGTTAAATGCTCCACCTTGCTTGTTTGGGGTGCAAACGATACTGCCACCCCTTTGGCAGACGGTAAAGTTTTTGAACGCGAAATTTCCGCGGCAGGCACGGATGTCGGTCTTGCCGTTATCGAAAATGCCGGGCATTATTCGTTTCTGGATCAGCCCGTTGTTTTTGCAAATATCATTAAATCTTATCTGAAAGTCGGTGATTGATATTTATATCGCTTTAAATATAATCGGCGCGGTTTTTGCAATTGCGGCGTCCGTTTTCACGGTTCTCCGCACCACGCATATGTTTCAGCAAAATTCCTACAAGCCGCGCGTGCAGCTTAAATGGATGGGTGCAAATGCAAAGCATTTTGTAATAAATCTTGCGATTTTGGCAGTTGCCGTTTCGGCACTTTTTGTAAACAAAATTTTGCTTTATATAATCTTTTATGTGCTGTCGGCAATCTGTGCGCTTGTAAACAAGCCGATGAAAAATGCAAAAAAACCGCTTGTTTACACTGCAAGGGTTAAAAGAATGCTTGTAACGGATGCAACCGTTTCCGTTGCGGCATATGCGGCGGCATTTTTTGCCGGCGGCGAAAAAAAAGCCCTTTTCGGCTTTGCTCTTGCACTTGCGCTTATGCCGTTTGTTGTGCTTATCGGCAACTTTATCAATTCGCCGATAGAAAAGGGAATAAGGCAATATTATATTAACGACGCTAAAAAAATGCTTAAAGCCTGCCCCGATTTAAAGGTTATCGGAATTACCGGCAGCTATGGCAAAACAAGCGTTAAATATTTTCTTTCAACCGCACTTAAAGCAAAGTACAATGTGCTGATGACCCCGGAAAGCTATAATACCCCGATGGGTGTTGTTAAAACTATCAGGGAACAGCTTCGCCCCACGCACGAAATTTTCATTTGTGAAATGGGCGCAAGGAACGTGGGCGATATTAAGGAAATCTGCGATATTGTTTTCCCTGATTACGGCATTATCACCTCAATCGGCGAGCAACATTTGGAATCGTTTAAATCAGTTGATAATATAGTTAAAACAAAGTTTGAACTTTACGACGCTGTGCCGAACAAGAAAAATATGTTTTTAAACGGTGATAATGAATATATTTCCGCACAGCTTGCAAAGAAATCGGAAAATGGCTGGCACACCTACGGAATCGGCACTCAAAACGAAACTTATGCCTGCGATATCCGCGTCACAAAAAAAGGCACAAGCTTTTCTGTTGTTTGCGGCGATGAAAAAATCGAAAATCTGCAAACTCCGCTTGTAGGCGAGCATAATGTAACCAACCTTATGGGTGTTGTTTCTGTTTGCAGGCAGCTCGGAGTAGATGCCGATGATATTAAAATGCAGCTTAAAAAGCTTGCTTCTCCGCCACACAGATTGCAGCTTACACGCAGGGGAAACACCGCTATTATTGACGATGCTTATAATTCAAATCCCGCAGGTTGCGAGGCTGCACTTAAAACCCTTGCGCTTTTTGAGGGCGAAAAGATTTTGATAACGCCCGGCATGGTAGAACTCGGCAAAATGCAGGATCATTATAATTACGAATTCGGCAAATCCGCATCGGCGGTTTGCGATCATGTTTACCTTGTGGGTAAAAAGCAAACGGAGGCTATTTATAAGGGTCTTGCGGACGGAGGTATATCCGAATCCGCGGTAACGATAAGTGAAAGCTTCATTGAGGCATTCAACGAGGCAAGTGCTTCGCCCGCAGAAAAAATTATTTTGATTGAAAATGATTTGCCGGATAATTATTGATTGCCGGCAGTAATATTTCCGCGCCGCCCGGCGCAAATCGCTCCGCATCGGCTACGGCGGGCAGGCGATATATTTAATATACGGT
The DNA here is from genome assembly GCA_963625835.1 of Clostridium sp. AF37-5. GTDB lineage: Bacteria > Bacillota > Clostridia > Oscillospirales > Acutalibacteraceae > Eubacterium_R. The sequence continues at coordinate 7,900 of CAVFVA010000015.1, forward strand.
AGTCGGAAAGGCTATGTGAATTTTTATGAAAATAAATGTTGCCGTTTTGTTTGGCGGAAAAAGTGTTGAGCACGAGGTTTCCGTTATTTCCGCATTGCAGGCAATGCAAAATATGAATAAGGATAAATATCAGCTTTATCCCGTTTACATCACAAAGAAAAACGAACTTTATTACGGCGAATATCTTGATAAAATCGATGAATATAAGGATATTCCGAAATTGCTTGAAAAAAGCACCAAAATAAATATGGTTACGGACGGCAATAAAACATATATCATCCCTCAGCACCAAAAAATGTTTTCAAAGCCGAAACCGATAGCCGTTATCGATGTTGCGTTTCCGATAGTGCACGGCACCAATGTTGAGGACGGGGCATTGCAGGGCTTTATTAAAACTCTTAATCTGCCGTTTGTTGGCTGCGATGTGCTTTCAAGCGCAATTTGCATGGATAAATATGCAATGAAGGTTATGCTGCGCGATGCCGGTTTCCCCGTGCTTGACGGCATGCGCTTTTCAGTCACCGATTATAAAAACAGCGATTTAATAGTTGAAAAAACGGAGGCAAAATTCGGCTATCCCGTTGTTGTTAAACCTGTTAATCTCGGTTCCAGCGTCGGTATCAGCAAGGCGGATAACCGTGCCGAATTTGAAGATGCACTTGAGCTTGCGTTCAATTTTGCCGATAAAATCCTTGTTGAGCCTGCGGTGGTTAATCTTAAAGAAATCAATTGCTCGGTAGTTGGGGATTATACCGAGGCTGAGGCTTCCGAGCTTGAAGAACCCATTTCGGCAGATAAAATTCTTTCTTATAAGGATAAATATATGGACGGCGGTAAGAAAACAGGCGGCAGCAAAGGTATGACGAGCCTTAAAAGAAAAATTCCTGCCGATATTCCCGCCGAAACCGCGGTTGAAATTAAAAAAATCGCAGTCGAAGCTTTCAAGTATCTTGATTGCAACGGTGTTGTAAGAATAGATTATCTTATGGATTCAAAAACGGGCGAATTTTGGATAAATGAATTTAATACCATTCCGGGTTCGCTTGCTTTTTATTTGTGGGAGCCGCTCGGTATTAAATATTCCGAATTGCTTGATAGGCTTATTTCACTTGCACTCAAAAGGCAGCGTAATTGCGATGAAATCACTTATTCGTTTGACACGAATATTCTTTCATCAGGTGCACTCGGCGGTTCAAAAGGCTCTAAGGGTTCAAAACTGTAATTTATAATCAAAGCGGTGTGTCGGGAATATCGGTGCGCCGCTTTTTGTATATGCTTTGGCATAGGGTGTGTGTTTATGAATGATATTAAAATAAGAGAATATAATACTTCGGATGTTTTGGCAATGAATTGCATTTGGAACGAAGTTGTCGGTGAGGGCGCCGCTTTTCCGCAGGAAGATTTTCTTGACGGAAAAAAAGGCGCGGAGTTTTTTGCCTCTCAAAGTTATTGCGGCGTTGCCGAATGCGGCGGAAAGATTTTAGGGTTTTATATTCTTCATCCAAATAATATCGGCAGATGCGGTCATATCTGCAATGCAAGTTATGCAGTTGCATCAGGCGCAAGGGGAATGCACATTGGCAGGGCACTTGTGCTTGATTGCATAAAGCAGGCAAAAAAACTCGGCTTCAAGGTGCTTCAGTTTAATGCCGTTGTTGATTCGAACAAAAGAGCTCGCCGTCTTTACGAAAGCCTCGGCTTTGTTGCACTCGGCAAAATTCCGGGTGGCTTCAGGCTGAATGACGGCAAATATGATGACATATGGGTCTATTATTACAAGCTGTGAACAAAAACAGCAAACGAAGTAATATTGCCTAAAAAAATCAGATGATATCATAGTTTATTGTTGCAATATGTATCAAAATGTTGTAAAATAATTATACAGATTATTTAAATTGTTAATATTGTAATGAAAGGTTAGGTAATATTATGCGCTATGAAATTAAAGGCACTCCGTTTCCGGCGGTTATTTGCTATCTCGAATCAGGCGAGCAGATGATAACTGAAGGCGGCGGTATGTCTTGGATGAGCCCGAATATGGTTATGGAAACCACCACAAACGGAGGGCTCGGTAAGGCAATCGGCAGAATGTTTACGAAAGATAAATTATTTCAAAACCGTTACACCTGCCAGGGCGGAAACGGTATGATTGCGTTTGCTTCGTGCTTCCCAGGTGATATTAAGGCAATCGAGATTCATCCGGGCGAGGAAATTATCTGCCAAAAAAGCGCATTTTTGGCTTCCACTCCCGGTGTTAAAATGGAAGTGTTCTTCAGAAAAAAACTTTCTGCAGGTCTTTTTGGCGGTGAGGGCTTCATTATGCAAAAATTCAGCGGCGAGGGCTTGCTTTTTATTGAGGTGGACGGCTCACCTATTGAATATACATTGCAGGCAGGCGAGCAACTTGTGCTCGATACAGGTCATGTGGTTATGATGAGTGCAACCTGCTCGATGGATGTGCAAAGTGTTAAAGGCGTTAAGAATATGCTGTTCGGCGGCGAAGGCTTGTTTAACACGGTTGTAACCGGTCCGGGTAAGGTTATTGTGCAAACAATGCCGATAGCAAATCTTGCAAATGCCATTATTCCTTATATGCCAACAACCACCGGCAATTCGTAATATTCAGGTATAATAAAATCCCGTTCGCAATTGTGAACGGGATTTTTTGCACCTGCTTAACCGGGTTTAAGTGAAATCAAAATATTTACGGTCGGTTTTCGTGCGGATTGTTTGAATCTACAGCCTTTTGGTTTTCGTCGCTCGGAAGCTTTTTAATGAAATTCAATAAAAACGGGCACGCAATTGCGGCAGCCAAAATGTAGCCTAAAGGCTGTGCAAGCTCAAGCCCCGTAATGCCGCATATCTTCGGCAAAATTATTGCAAGCGGAATAAAGAAAAGCCCGTTTTGCGCGCAGGCAAGGAAAAATGCCTTTCCGCTTTGCCCAAGGCTTTGAAAGGTCATATTTGCCACCATAACCGTGGGTAAAAACAGCAGCGAAATGCAAAGAAGTCTCAGCGTTTTGCCGCCGATATCCGCCACTTCGCTTTCGTGGCGAAAAACGGTAATTATTTGCGGTGCCAAGGCAAAACAAAGTGCCGCAAGGGAAGCGGTTACGCCTGTTGAAAAGCCCCAAGTGAATTTAACGCCGGATTTAACTCTTGAATATTTTCTTGCTCCGTAATTAAATGCGGAAACAGGCTGAAAGCCCTGCCCGATTCCAACGCAAACGCTGAAAATTAAATTTGCGCATTTTGCAACTATGCTCATGGCAGCAATGCAAGCGTCGCCGTAAAGTGCAGCCTCAATATTCAGCACCATGTTTGAAACACTGTTGAGCCCCTGCCTTGCAAGGCTTGGCAAGCCGGTTGTTATAATCGTTGCCACAAAGCGCGGTTTTAAGGTGATGTATTTTATGTGCGGCTTACTTTGCGCCTCGCCTTTGTAGTACATAATCATCAATATTGCAAAGGAAATATATTGCGAAACGGCAGTGGAAAGCCCTGCACCGGCAATTCCCATTTTTGCACCGAAAATCAAAATCGGATCAAGAATAATGTTTAGCACTCCGCCTGAGGTGAGCCCCACCATGGCAAGGGAAGCCTTTCCCTCGTATCTTAATATGTTGTTTGCAACACAGCTTCCGGTCATTGCCGGACCGGCTGCCAAAATGAAAATCCCGTATGCCTTTGCATACGGTAAAATTGTGTCGGTGCTGCCCAAAAGGCGCATAAAGGGCGTTACGAAAATCATGCCCAAAATTCCGATAAGTGAGCCGGTAAGCAATGCCAAAAACAGCCCGGTTGAGGAATATCGCTTTGCTTTTTCAATATTTTGCGCGCCCAAATTCCTGCTTATGCAGCTGCCGGAGCCGTGACCGAACATAAATCCGAAAGCCTGCAAAATCGCCATCAGGCTAAAAACAACTCCCGTTGCGCCGCTGGCGGAAATGTTTATTTTTGAAACGAAATAAGTGTCGGTAGCGTTATAAATCGTTGTTATCAGCATGCTGATAACCGTTGGCACGGCAAGTGATGCAATCAGCTTTTTAATCGGCGTTTGCGTCATTTTAACATATTGCTTTTCGGCAGCCGTGTAAATATCTTTTGTCATTCCTGCCTGCATAATATCATCTCCGAAAAATTAAAGCTTTTCTGCGGCTTTTATTTCAGCGGCTTCTTTTTCTTCTTCAGCAAGTTCAAAAATTTCCTCACGATGCTCGGCTTCCTTGTTTATAAACATTAACAGGAATGCCGCAAGCAAGCCGCTTGCCGCAATCAGGGTTGAATATCTGCCGATTGCGTCCGAAAGCACTGCGCCGATTGCCGCGCCCACAACAAAGAAAAAGATTATGGAATAATATTTGAATGCCGTCTTTAAAACGGCTTTGTTTTTTGTGGTTACGGCGTTGAAAAGGTGCTCGGTGCCGCTGCGTAAATTGCCGGTGCACATCGTGGTGGTAAGCGGCACGCCGCTGATTTGCCTGAAGCTTTGCACTTGAAGCGAGCACACAAATGCCACCAAGGCGTTTGTGAATATATTGTGCATTCTTGTTGGCTCAACAAAAGAAATAATCGCCAAAACGATTATTTCGGCAGCAACGGTTATTTGCCTCCAGTGGATGTAGTTGTTTTGCTTAAAAAGCTTTTTAACGCCCTCGGCGCAAAAAACGCCGCACGCAAATGCCGTTATCGGAATAAGGTAAAAAAATGCATCTTTAAAATCACCCTCGGCAAGCTTTGCACCCATCAAAACGATGTTTCCTGTTTCGGCATTGGCAAAAACCTTGCCACGGCAAATATATGTGTGTGCATCCAAAAATCCGCCCACGGTCGCCAAAATCGCGCCCAAAAGCAAGGATTCGGACATTTGTTTTTGTTTTCGCTTCCTCATAACTTTCCGCCTGAATATCATCAATATATAATGCTGTAATTCTTATCTTAAATAATTTTAACACCGAGCGGCGGCATTTGTAAATATTTATAATTTATTAAAATAAGCGCTTTGAGTGTATTTATTTTATACAATTTTGCAGTCTGTGCCGCTCGGTTTATGATTTTATTCATCATAATAATAAAAAGCACAGTCGGGATGCCTCTCTTTACGGAGTGTGAACTCCGCAAAGAAACGCTTTTTTATCTGCCGATTGTGCTTTGAAAATTATGTTCTGTATTTTTTTGCCTGCAAATTAAACATATATGCGTATTTGCCGCCCGCCGCCATCAGTTCGGCATGCGTGCCGCTTTCGGCGATTTCGCCGTTTTCCATCACATAAATTTTATCCGCTCCCACCGTGGTGGAAAGCCTGTGCAAAATGAAAATAACGGTTTTGTTTTTTGCCGCCTTTTGCATTGCAAGGTTTAATTTGTATTCGGCAATCGGGTCCAAGTTTGCAGAGGGCTCGTCCATAATAACATACGGGCAATGCTTGTAAAAAGTCCTTGCAATCGCCGCCTTTTGCGCCTCACCGCCCGAAAGCATGATTCCGTTTTCGTCAAATTCGCGCAGTAGCGGAGTGTCGATTCCGTTTTGAAGCTTCTTGGAAAATCCCGCGCTTTCAAGCGCTTTAACGGCGCCCGGCTCATCAACCTCGCTTGAAAGAGCCACATTTTCGCCCAGCGTTGCCGCAAAAAGCTGAAAATCCTGAAACACTGCCGCAAATCTGCCGCGGTGTGAGTCAAGTGATTCGCCCTTAATGTTTTTGCCGCCGATTAAAATTTCGCCGCCGCTCACATCATAAAGCCTGAGCAATAAATTCGTGAGCGTGGTTTTGCCTGCACCGTTGTAGCCCACAAGCGCAATTTTTTGGTAAGGCTCAATAGTTAAATTTATGTTTTTCAGTACTTGCTTTGATGTGCCCGGATATGAAAAGGAAACATTTTTAAGCTCTATTTTCTGCGGCTCGCCGCATTCGGTTTCGTGAGAGCCGTCTTTAATTGCGCTCTCTTTGGAAAGAAATTCGCGGAATTTGCCTATCATTTTCGTTTGCTGCGAAAATTCGCGCGCGATGTAAACGGTTAAAAACGAAAAGGAAGCCGCAATGCTCCACGCACCGTTAAAGGCGGCAATGAAATCGCCCGCAGAAAGCGTTTTTGCCTTCAGCACGCCGTAACCGAGGTAGAGCGGAAGCACAACCATAAAGCCTAAAATCTGCACGCCGCTTTCCTGAAAGAAATAGATGAAATCGATTTTGCCCACATATTTGCGCTGGTTTTTGATAACTTTGTCCGCCGCTTCATTGTATCTTTTAATAAGCAGGGGCTTAATTCCGTTCATGCGCACCTCTTTGGCGTAATCCTGCAAATAGAATATGCGCGCGAAATAATCGGCTTTTCTGTGCCGCTTGTTATTTTCAATTTGGCGCTCCGCCTGCAAATTGCCGATTTTTTTGCTCAGCGGCGTAAAAATAATAACCGTGGCAAGAATTATCAGCATGCAAATCGGGTCAAGCGCCAAAATAACGCCGCATATCGTTATAAACGAAACAACCTCGCCGATGTAGCGGCGGATAAGCGTTAAAATTTGATTTAAATTGCCCGTTGAGGATTCAATGGCGAGAATGAAATTATTGTAAAAATAAGGGTCGTCATACGAGGCGAGGTCAAGCGATTTTGCTTTGTCGTAAAATATTTTGCTTAGACCCGCGTTTGCCTTTTCGCGCGCAATGTTCCAATAAAATTCGCGAAAAAGGCAGGCAGCCGTTGTGCTTGCAATCAAAACAGCCGCAATTGCAATAACGGCATAAAGAATTTGCCTCGGATTGCTGCCGCTTGCAACGGTGTCGGCCACATATTTTGCGCCTATAACGGCAATCAGCCTTGTGGGCAGGGTGGTGATTATGCCCGAAAGCGCCTCGCCGACAACAAGCAGCGGCGAAATTTTAAAAAGCAGCTTAATAAAGTAAAATATATTCGCGCCGGTTGACAGGCTTGATTTTGCTTTTTCCATTATTCCGCCTCCTTTTTGTAGCTCGATGCCTGCAGGGCAAACATTTTTGCGTATTCTCCGCAAGCCGCCGTAAGCTCGGCATGGGTGCCGCTTTCGGCAACGGTGCCGTTTTCCATAACTATTATTTTATCGGAAAGCACCGCGCTTGAAAGCCTGTGCGAAATGTAAATAACCGTTTTGTTTTTTGTGGCTTCAATCAGGTTTTCATACATTTTGTATTCCGCAATCGGGTCAAGCGCGGATGATGGTTCGTCGAGCACGGCAATGTCGAAATCTCGTGCAAACATTCGCGCCACCGCCGTTTTTTGCGCTTCGCCGCCCGAAAGGCCTGCGCCGTTTTCGTCAAACTCGCGGGTTAAAACGGTGTTTGCGCCCAGCGGCAGGGTGCTCACCTTGCCGTATGCCCCGCTGCGCTTCAATGCCTCTTCGGCAAGGAGCTCATCCTCGGGCGAGCATTCGCGGCACATAATGTTTTCGTTTACGGATAAAGCAAAGTTTTTGCAGTCCTGAAAAACCGTTGCGAATTTTTCGCGCAGGCTTTCAAGCTCGTATTCTTTTAAACTTATGCCGTTGTAAAGAATTTCGCCCTCGTCGGGATCGTAAAATCGCAGCATAAGTTTTACAAGCGTGGTTTTGCCCGCGCCGTTTGTGCCCACCACGGCAACGGTTTCGCCATTGGTGATTTTAAAACTTAAATTTTGCAGGGAGTATTTTTTTGCCGCCGGGTATTTGAAGCAAACATTTTTAAATTCCAGGCTTTCAAATTCGCCCGCCTTTTTACTGCCCGATTTGATTTTGGTTTCGTAATCGAAAAAATCGTGCAGATTTTGAAAATAAAGCGCGGCGGCGGATAATTCCGCAAAGCCGTTTGCAATTCTGTCTGCCGCTTCGCGCACGGAATTTATTGAGGAAAGCACAACGGAAAATCCCGAAATCTGCAAATTTTTCGTTACCGCAAATTGATAACCCGCATAAGCATAGGTGCCGATTATCGGAATAAATTCGCCCAAAAGCGAACTGAGCATGCTGTATAAAAACAGCTTTATGCCGTATCTTTTTAAAATTGCGATGTTATCCGAAACGGCGCGGTCAAATCTTTTTATGATAACGGAAAAAATGTTTGATGTGCGGATATCCTTGGCGTAATCCTTTAAAAACAGGGTTCTTTGCGCATATGCTTTTATTCGGTTATTCGTTGTCATTTCCAAATCTCGCTTAAAAACCGCTTTGCTTTTGATAAGCTCAACGGCAAAAACAAACAGCAGAGGAAGAAGAAAAATCAAATAAGAAGCGTCTATCGCCGCCACAAGCCCGATAACGGAGAAAAACGATATTATTCCCGCAATCACATTTGCAAAGCTGTAGCTGAAGGCTATGAAATAGCCGCCCGTGAGTATTTCCGTGGCTCTTTGATATTTGTCGTAAAACTCGGGATCTTCATAGCAGCTTATATCCGCCTTGGCAGCCTTTTCAAAAATCATATTGTTCATGGCTTTGAATATGTTTTTTTGAATAACAAGACCCTCATAATCGCTTACGCACATTATAACTTCGCTTATCAGTGAAACCACGGCGAAGGCAAGCACGTTTTTTGCGTAATATGCAAAATCGTATCCGCCCTCTATAACGGAAAGCAGAGCTTTTAAAAACAGCACGCTTTGCAAAAAGTTTGTGAAAAGCATGGAGGAAACCATTGCGATAACCTGCCAAAGCATAAAGGTTTTGCTGCATTTAAAAAGTATTTTCAGCGCATAGGCGATGTTTTTCAATATGGGCACTTTTGTGTTTTCGTGAACTTGTATCCAGCCCATTTTTTAACCTCCTTAATCAAGTGTAGGCAAGCAGGTGCGATTTTGCCTGCTTAAGCAAGGTGCATTCGGCATATTTTTTTTGCATTGCCGCTTTTGAATAAAAAAGCCGCCGGCAATCAAGCCGGCGGCGCAAAAAGCAATGGCAACATATTATAAACTGCCCGGGGGATTTGGGAAGCTTATTTATATAAACGCATGCGTGCGAACACAGGATGATTTTTTGAAATAATTATATAAAGTTGTGCTTTTGCCGTAATAATATGGCATATAAGCTGCGGTGTGTCTGTATTTTCTCATTATGTGTTCGCCTCCTTTTCGTTATTATCCGTAAATATTCGTTCAATGAATTTTTTGTAGTATAGCACATTGCACAAACTTTGTCAAATCAACTGATTTTACACAGATTTGACATAATTTAAATTTGCATTTGATTAAGTGTTGATAAGGTTTTGGGCAGATGATATACTAAAAATATAAAAGACTTATTTATTGTTTGGTATTTGTCGGAATAATTTATATAACGAGGTTTGGTATGAGTATATTTTCGTTTTTCTCCATGCTGGGCGGTCTTGCGCTTTTTCTTTACGGCATGAATTTAATGGGCAGCAGACTTGAAAAGCTCTCGGGCGGTAAACTGGAGCATATTCTTGAAAAAATGACGGATAAAACATATAAGGGCGTTTTGCTCGGCTGCGCCGTAACAGCAATTGTTCAGTCTTCTTCGGCGGTAACTGTTATGGCAGTCGGCTTTGTAAATTCCGGAATTATGGAGCTTTCAAGGGCTATCGGCGTTATTATGGGCGCAAATGTGGGCACAACAGCCACGGCCTGGATTCTTTCGCTCACCGGTATCAGCGGCGACAGTTTAATTATAAATCTGCTCAAGCCTTCCTCCTTTGCCCCGGTGCTTGCCGTTATCGGCGTTTTCCTTTTAATGTTTTCAAAAAAAGAAAAGCGCAATAATATCGGCGGCATACTTGCCGGCTTCGGTATTCTTATGATGGGTATGGAGTTTATGAGCAGTTCAATGTCCGGTCTTGCGGAAAGTGAAAAATTCACCTCTGTTTTCACAAAGTTCGGCAATCCGCTGCTCGGCATCCTCGTCGGTATGATTTTAACGGCAATTATTCAGTCGTCGTCTGCGTCTGTGGGTATCCTGCAGGCACTCGCGCTCGGCGGCTCGGTCACCTTTGCCACGGCGTTTCCGATTATTTTGGGTCAAAATATCGGCACATGTGTAACCGCGCTTATTTCCTCAATCGGCACCAGCAAAAATGCAAAGCGCACTGCTTTTGTGCACCTTTATTTTAATATTATCGGTGTGCTTCTTGCCGTTGCTCTGTTTTACGGCGGCAATGCAATATTCAAATTCAATTTTCTTAACGAAAGCGTGGGCGCGGCTCAAATTGCCATGATTCACTCTGTGTTTAATGTTTTTTCAACCGTTGTTTTGCTTCCGTTTACAAAGCAACTGGAATTCCTTGCATGCAAAACGGTTAAAACAAGCGATAAGCACACGGCAGAGGCTCCGCTTCTTGACGATCGCTTTCTTATCAATCCTTCATATGCGGTTGAAAAAAGCCGTGAATTAACCGATAAAATGGCAGACCTTGTTCAAAACTCTGTTTCAACTGTTTTTTCGCTTGTTAAAAATTATTCCGATGAAAAGGCGTCAACCATTAAAGAAAATGAAACAAAAACAGACAGATATGAAGAAGTGCTTGAGGCTTATCTGGTTAAAATCAGCGCAATGAATTTAACGGATGAGGACAGTAAAACCGTTTTCCTGCTTCACCATGCAATCGAGGATTTGGAAAAAATCGGCGATTATTGCGAGGATGTTCTTAAAATTAAAAAGAATGTTATAAAAAACAATATCGTTTTTTCCGAAAGGGCAAAGTACGATCTTTCCGTTATGATTGCAGCCACCACCAAAATCATCAGCATTACGATGGATGCGTTTAAAAATAACGATCTTGAAAAGGCGCATAAGGTTGAGCCGCTCGAAGCTGTTATCGATAAATTGAAAAAAGAGCTGAAAAACAGGCACCTTAAAAGAATTGAAGAGGGTAAATGCTCGGTTGACCAAGGCTTTCTTTATCTTGATATGATAAATGCTTTTGAACGCATGGCAGATCACTGTGCAAGCCTTGCCGTTTCGATGATTGAGCTTGAGGCAGGCGACTACAATGTGCATGAATACACAAGGGAACTTAAAACCTCCGACAAGAATTTCGTTGAAGAAGTTGATAATTATCTTAAAAAATATTCGCTCAGCTAAGCAGGCGTGAATCGAACACAATATGGTTTAAAGCAACCGATTTCCGCGTGAGCTGTGTTAAAATACTCGTTAATCCGAAAGGATTAACTGCGTTTTATGCCTTGCCCACACAAAAATCGGTTTGCTTTAAACTGCCGGCACCTAAAACGGTGCCGGCGTGGATGGATTTTTGCTTTTGAGAACGCAGTCGTGCTAACGCACGGCAATGACGAAAATGCGAAAAGCCGCCGCGCCGCCCCATTTTAGGCATATTGTGTTGACTCATGACTGCTTAAGCAGCCCGACAATTGAACGGAGGTCTTTATATGCCGCTTATTTATATTCTTGAGGACGACAACAGTGTTCGTGAACTTGAAGCATATGCGCTTCAGGGAAGCGGATTTGATGTTAAAGGGTTTGAAGAACCGAAAAGCTTTTACAGTGCGCTTGACGCTCAAAAACCGGATCTTATAATAATTGATGTTATGCTGCCGGGTGAGGACGGTGTTTCCATCACCAAAAAGCTGCGTACAAGCTCTGAATTTAAGCGTGTGCCGATTGTTATGGTAACTGCAAAGGATTCGGAAATAGACGCAATTAAAGGGCTGGACGGCGGTGCTGACGATTATATCACAAAGCCGTTTTCAGTTATGATTTTCATATCTCGCGTAAAGGCGGTTCTTCGCCGTGTTTACGAAAATGACGAACGCCGTGATTATACATATAAAACCATCACGGTTGATGATAAAAAGCATAAGGTTTATTCAAACGGCAGCGAGGTGGAACTTACCTTTAAGGAATACGAAATATTAAAGTATCTTCTTCGCAACAAGGGTATTGCCGTCACAAGGGAGCAGTTGCTCAATAAGATTTGGGGATACGACAGCGAAAGCGAAACACGCACGGTAGACAGCCATATCCTAACTCTCCGCAAAAAGCTCGGCGAAAGCGGTTCGCTTATAGAAACCATTCGCCATGTGGGTTATAAGCTTGGTGATTAAATGAATTGGAAAATTTTTAAAGGCTCTTTCGCCGCCTCTGCCGCTTCCGTTTGTGTTGCGGTTGCCATCGGTATAATTGTTACCCAATCGGCATATGCAGGCAGTGGATTAAGCGAGCAAACTGTTTATATTCTTATTGGCGCGGTGCCGGCTGTTATGCTTGCCGCGCTTTTTTCGCTTGCTGCAGCATACGGCATTTCAAAAAAGCTTGCTGCCGATATCGAAAAGATGGGCGATGATATTAAAGATATCAGCAAAAATTGCGAATATGAGGAATTGCAGCCCTTTGCCGATAAAGTGCAGGAGCAGCTTGATGAAAAAGAAAGGTTGCTCAATATGAAAAAGCGGTTTACGGCAAATGTGTCGCACGAATTAAAAACGCCGCTAACCTCAATATCGGGCTACGGCGAAATGTTGCAAAGCAATATGGTGCGCCGGGAGGATGTGCCTAATATCGGCGGCATAATATTTAAGGAATCGCAGCGGCTTATAAATCTTACACACGATATAATTCAGCTTTCACAGCTTGAGGAATATGATTATAAACCGATTATCGATTATGTGGAACTTATGCCCGTTGTGGAATATTGCGTTGGCGCGCTTTCGATTAAGGCTCAAAAAAAGAATGTGCAAATTTCAGTCAGCGGATCAAACTGCAAGGTTAAGGGAACCAAATCGCTGATGGAGGAGCTTGTTTATAATCTTGTTGAAAATGCAATCAAATATAATGTTGAGGGCGGCAGCGTAGCGGTTGATGTGTGTGAATCGGAAAAAGAGGTTTGTTTAACCGTTTCTGACACGGGTATCGGAATTCCCGAAAAATATCTCGGCAGGGTCTTTGAACGCTTTTTCAGAGTTGATAAATCGCGTTCAAAAGCAACGGGCGGCACAGGGCTCGGTCTTGCCATTGTGAAGCACACGGCAGAATATTTGGGCGGCAGTGTTTCAGTTAAAAGCAAAGAAAACGAGGGCACTGAAATCACGGTTAGGCTTGCAAAATAGCACACGATAAATTATAATAATATTATTATTATTTTTTTACAGCGCAGGTAATTTATATGTCTATTCAGCAGGGTGATTATTTAAAAGAATTAAGAACGAAAAAAGGACTCAGCCAGGAAAAACTTGCTGAGCGGCTCGGCGTTTCAAGGCAGTCCGTTTCAAAGTGGGAACAGGGCTATGCCGTGCCGTCGTCCGATAATGTGCTTGAGCTTTCAAAGCTTTACGGAATTTCGGCAGATGCAATTTTGAATTGTGAAATGCCGCAGGATGATTGTGCTTCGGCAAACGGAGATTCAAAGCAGCCGGTTGAAATTAACACCACGGAAAGTAAACCGAGCGGGCAAAACGAAAAATCCGAAAAGCTGTTAAATCCCAAAATTGATGAGCAGGCTCAAAATTATTATCCGCCCAAAAAGAAAAAGCACAGTTGGCTTTTTGCGGCGTATCCGTGCATTGCGGTTTTTGTAACTCTTGCGCTCGGTGCTTTTAATTCGTCGCTTTGGAAAACCTCGTGGATTTTTTTGCTCACAATTCCGGTTTATTACACAGGCTCAATCGCAATCAGAAAAAAGAACGCACTGATTTTTTGTTACCCGGTTGTTGCTCTCATTGTGTTTTTGCTGGGCGGTTTTTGTGCTGATTTGTGGCATCCGCTTTGGATTATCTTTGCCACAATTCCGATTTATTATATCGCTGCGGCGTATGCTCACAAAAACCGCAAGCATAAATAATAATTTAATATTGTTTTTTAACCGCACGGAATATCGCATAACCGTGCGGTTTTTTGCTATGTAAACCGAAGTTGCGCCCCGTGTAAACCAAAGTTGGTGGCGATTTAATCCCGAATTTGATATCCTTGAATCACGGCAAAGGAAATGCCGAAAAATTCAAATTTCATTTTTAGGAGAAAAAGTAATGGCAATTTATAAAACAGAGAATTTTGGTATAGCAAGAAAAATAGTTTCAAATATGACTTCCGAAAGCTGGGAACAGATTCCGCATATGTCCGCAAGTTATGAAGCAGATGTTACTGAGTTTATTAAAGAATGTAAAAAGCTTAATGCAGGTGCGGATAAGAATGAAAAAATAACGATTAATACCGTTATGATGAAGGTTATTTGCGAGGGATTAAAAGCAGCTCCCAAGATGAACACCACGCTCGATTTCAGCAGAAAGCTTGTTAGGGGCACATTGAATTATCACGATCAAATTGATATCTCGATGCCCACCATGCTTTCAACGGGCGAGATGATGACTCTTAATATGCACGATATGGGAAACAAAACCTTGGAAGAAATGGCGGCTGCCGTAAACGATACAATAAGGCGCGCAAATAACAGCGATATGAACGAGGTTATGTTTGAAGTGTCTATGGATAATACTTTGAAGGGATTAAAGCAGGGCAAAATAAAGCAAACTCTTTGCCGCCTTTTCGGTTCAAAAATGCCCGGCAAGCACAAGGTGCACACTCTTTCCGGTCAGGCAAAAAAAGATTATTATGCAATTCCGGAAAAAGACAGACTCACAAAGCACGATATAGAGCAGGGCACAACCACTATTTCAAATCTCGGTTCCGTATGCCGCAGCCAAAAGGGTATGTGCATGCTGCTTGAAATTATTCCGCCGCAAACAACGGCGTTTGCAATTAATGCAATTCAGGAACGCCCTGTTGTTGTGACGGATGAATTCGGCTGCAAAAAAATTGAAATTCGCTCTATTATGCCGATAACGATTGCCGCAGATCACCGTGCACTTGATTTCGGCGATTGCGTGCCGTTTCTTAATAAGCTTGATGAAATTTTTGCAAATCCGCAAATTATTTATGAATGGTCGGGCAGGGATTTCGGCAGCGAAAAATTGGAAGAGGCATGCTGATAAATCATATTTTGATTTGGTTTCCTAAACGGTAAATAATAAAGCGGGCAGTGGGATCTGTATCCTGACTGCCCGTTTTTAATTTAGTTCTTTGCTTTTATTTCTTCGCTTAAAATATAATCTGCCGACACTTCAAGCAATTTGCAAAAATCCGTAAGATAATTGAGCGGCATTTGGCGAAATCCGCGTTCATATTCGCTGTATTGCTGCTGCAGTATGCCAAGCATTTGTGCCACTTCGGCTTGGTTTAAGTTTTTTGTTTTTCTTATTTCTTTCAACTTTTCATAATAACTCAAATTTACCATTCCTTTCATTTTGAAAAGTTGCGGCAGATACACTTTAATATATTCTGTCGTTTTCTGTAGAAAATTATAGCACATAAGTGTTCAAAATGTCAACATATGTATTCAAAAACAAGCGCGAAAACGCATACACTTTAAATGAGATGATTTGGAGGTGTTTGCGTGTTTGTTTCAACTTTGGATTCGGTAATTGTGGGAAATGTTATTGCGGATTTCAGAAAGAAAAAAGGCATCAGCCAAGAGGTTTTAAGCGGACTTGCTGATATCGGCAGAACTCATTTAAGTGCAATCGAAAGGGGCACACGCAAGCCCACTCTTGAAACGCTTTATCGCATTTCGTGCGCTCTTGATGTTAAGATGAGCGATATAGTCAAAGAAATCGAATGCAGAATAAATAACGCATAAAATAACAAAAAAGGAGGCAGTCGTGCTGATGTTCGTCTGCTTCCTTTTGCTTGCGGTGTGTTGAATCAGTTTTCAAATGAGAATTGGTATTCAATGTAATTCGCGTTATCGGAATCCGTGTTATCGTAAATGTCAATTTTCAAATCGCTAGTTTCGTCACTCAGTGAATATATTCTCTCAATCTTTGAGGTTTCGCCCGGTTGCGTTGCAGTGCTGTCCCAAAGTGTATTGTCTTCGTCCGTGCCGGTATATGTTCTCACAAGTGTTTCGCCGTTTTGAATCGGAGCAATATAAAATGCGCTGTCAAAATCTATCGCCTCGTCTGAATTGTTTGTGAAAGAATATGTAACGATTATTGCGGCATTGCCGGTTATATCTGCGGTTTTTGAAATATCGGTAACAGCGCAAACAAAATCGCCGATTTCGTCGCCGTTAACAAGATTTTGGCTGTTATCGCCGATTGCCTCCTGAATATAGGAATCAAGCTGATTCGGATTTTCGGCAGCCTTTGTTGCAAACAATCCGAATGTTATGCAAAAAATAACGGTTATGACAATGCCCAAAATAAAGCTCACAAGCGCGCAAATTCCGCTCACTTTTGCTGTTTTGGGTCTGTTGTTCTTTTTTGTGAGGTAAATTATAAGACCGGCAAGCGGAATGAAAAAGGAAAGAATGGCAAGACCAACGCTTGCTTTTTGTTCAACAGGATGTTGCGGCGTACCGTAAGGCGGCGCCTGTGCGCCGTTTTGCGGAGCATAATATCCTTGCTGCGGTGTGCCGCCGGGTGTTTCAGCGTTGTTTGAATTGTTTTCGTAATAAGTCATGGTGTAGGTCTCCCTGTTATTTATATCAAAAGTATATCACATAAAACTCAAGCTTTCAATCAAAATGACATCGTTTGATAAGCGCTGCGATAAAATTTATAATGCTTAATTTGTGCATGTTGTGTATTCGTGAAAAAATAAAACATCGCAGTCAATCGGCTGTGATGCTTTGTTGCTTTGCGGGTTGTTTATTCCGTGTGCCAAGGCAGGTCAATAACCGTCGGTTCGTGGCGAACTGCAGGCAGGTATATTTTGATTATGTCTTCTGTTTTTAATTTAAGGCTTGATGTGTTTACGCACGGATGGCAGCCGAAGGTTTTGCTTTCAAACACTTCTCTGTCAACCACAAGGCGAACATTGTTTTCCTTATCGTTCATAAGCCCCATAACCGAAACAGAGCCGGGTGTGATATCAAGAAATTTTTCCATATATTCCGGCGAGGCAAACGAAAGCCGCGAGCACCCGAGCGGAGCAGTGATATCTTTAGTTTTAAACGGCTTGTTGCCCGGCATAATCAGCAGGTAAAAATCGGTTTTTTGCCTGTTGCAAAGAAACAGATTTTTGCAAATCAGCGTGCCTAAAACGGCGTCGATTTTGTTGCAGGCTTCCATTGTGTCCGCAGGTTCATGGTCGGTTCTTTCATATTCTATTCCCAGATTATCAAGAAAATCGTAAACCCTGATTTCTTTCTCAAGTCTGCCGGTTTCATTTTCCGGTCTGCCTTTGTAAAGCTCCATCTTTAATCCTCAAACATATAATTTGTTGCAAATTTAAATTCGCCGCCGCTGTAATAGGTGCGCGGCACTCTTCTTGCTATGCGGCATGGGAGTTCGTAGTTAAACGAATATGCCGCTTCGGAAACCTCTTCCATCGAAAGGGTTAAGCCGCCGTTTGTGCCCACCAGTGTAACCTTATCTTCAAGTTCGGCTTCAATGTTTGAAATATCAATCATAAATTGATCCATGCACACTCTGCCGATTATCGGAGCAAATTTGCCGTTTACGATAACCTTGCCTTTGTTTGAAAGGCAGCGCGGATATCCGTCTGCATAACCGACGGGAATTGTGGCAACGCGGGTTTCTTTGGCTGTTTTGTATGTTCCGCCATATGAAATTTCTCTGCCGGGCTCAAGCGTTTTAATGTGGGAAATATGCGTTGTCCATTGCATGCATGGCTTTATTGAAAGCAGGTTCTTGTTCACTTCGCCGGAGGGATAAAGCCCGTAAAGAATTATTCCCATTCGGCACATATCGAAATATTCGTCAAAATTCATTATTCCGGCAGAATTGTTTATGTGCTTAATAGGAATGCTTATGCCCCTTGCCTCAAGCATGGCGGCAAATTCTTTGAATTTTTCCCTTTGTGCTTTTGCTTTTGAAAGGTTTGCTTCGTCGGCGGTTGCAAAGTGGGAAAAAAGCCCCTCTGCCTTGATATTCGGCAGTTTTGCAATATCGGCGCATATGTCTGCGCTTTCATCATTAACCTGAAATCCGATGCGGCTCATTCCCGTGTCGGCGCAAAAGTGAAATGCAGCCGTTTTGCCTTGGCGCACAGCTTCGTCCGAAAGAGCTTTTGCATCATTATAATGAAAAATCGGTATGCGAATATCGTATTTAACGATTTGTTTAAACGCCTCGGGTGCAACCCAGCCTAAAATCAAAACGGGCGTTTTAATGCCGGCTTTTTTTAGTTCAACCGCTTCTTCAACGCAGGCAACGCCGAAAAAATCACATTTGTTTTCCAAATGCCGTGCAAGTGCAACCGCGCCGTGGCCGTAAGCGTCTGCCTTTATAACGCAAAGCAGCTTAACGCCCTGCGGAATTTTATTTCTTGTGTTTGCAAAGTTATAATCCACAGCGTCTAAATCCACTGCGGCTTCTGTTCTGTAAAACATTATTTAATTACCTCTGAAAGCGGAACTTTCTTTATTCCTGCTTTGTTAAAAGCGTCATTCAGCCGCTTCACAAATTCGAGTGCTTTAATACCGTCGCCGTGCACGCAAACGGAATGTGCCTCTATATCAATTTCTTCGCCCGTATAAGCACGCACCTTGCCGTCGGTTATCATTTTGATAACGCGCTCCACGGCTTCGTTTTCGTCTTCAATAACTGCACCCGGCAGCCCTCGCTTGCGCAATGTGCCGTCTGTCTCATACGCTCGGTCGGCAAAAACCTCGCTTGCATATTTAATGCCGGCTTTTTTTGCCTCGTTTATCATTTCGGAACCGGAAAGAGCCAAAAGAATCAAATCCGCATCAAAATCCCTGATTGCGGAAACGATTTCAAATGCAAGCTCAGGATTTTTGGCGGCGGCGTTATAAAGTGCACCGTGCGGTTTAACATGACTCAGCTTTGCGCCACGCGAATTTGCGATCGCCGAAATCGCACCCAGCTGATAAAGCATCAAATCATAAACCTCGCCGGGCTTTGTTTCGATTGCCGTTCTGCCGAAATTTGCTTTGTCCTCGTATCCGGGGTGTGCGCCTATTGCGGCGTTGCCGTCCTTGCAAAGCAAAACGGATTTTGCCATCATTTCAGGATTGCCTGCGTGGCAGCCGCAGGCTATGTTTGCGCTTGTTATAAGCGGGATTATTTCGGCGTCGTGCTTTGCACCCTCGCCCAAGTCGCAGTTTAAATCTATTTTAAACACATGCGCACCTCCGTTTTTTCAGCCCTGTATTATATCTCTGGGGCTTGATACATTCTCAATATTTAAGGCTTGAATTTTTAACATCCGTTATAAACATATGCCCCGGGGCGTGCGTAATCGCAATAGGGGGCTTGCTGTTCATCACGGCGTTTTGCGGTGTAACTCCGCAAGGCCAAAAAACAGGAAGTTCATTGTCCTTAATTGTAACACTGTCGCCGTAATCGGGCAAGAGTATATTTTCAATTCCTATCTGCTCGGGGTTTCCGATTTGAATCGGCGCGCCGTGCACCCTGGGCATTGCCGCGGTAACATTTACGGCTTTAATAACCATATCGTGCGGAATCGGTCGCATGGAAACCACCATGTTGCCGCTGAAAATTCCTGCGCTTTCAAGCTTTATGCTTGTGTTGAACATGGGCACATTTTTGCCTTCCTCAATATGGCGAACAGGAATACCGGCCTCCAAAAGCTCCGATTCAAACGAAAAAGAGCATCCTATCAAAAAATAAACAAAATCGTTGCGCCAATATTCAATTATATCGCTGACCTCTTTTTCAAGCACGCCGTTTTTCCAAATTCTGTATTTAGGAAAATCCGTGCGCACATCGGCGTTTGCCGCCATCTTTTTAATTGCAGGCGAGCCTGTGTCTCCAACCTCAAGAATGGGGCAGGGTTTTGGATTTCGCATGCAAAAAAGCAAAAAATCATATGCCAACTCCTTTGGCAAAATGCAAAGGTTTGCCTGCGCATAGCCGCCGCACATGCCGGAGGTTTGACCGGCTATTTCACCGCTTCTTATCAGCCGGCGAACTTCGCTCGGTGCAGTGTTTAAATAATCCATATTTAATCCTCACAAATAATTTTATGTTTTGGCATTGCATGCCCTTAAAATTTTATGTTGTTCAAAAATCTCTGTTCCTCTTTTGCGGCATTTTCAGCCTCTGTTAGGGAAACTGGTTTGAATGTAATCGTATCGCCGGGCTTCGCCTGTGCCAAAAGCGGTAAGTCCGCCGAAATTACCGTTATCGGCTTTGCATATCCGCCTGTGGTTTGTCTGTCTGCCGTCAAAATTATCGGCATGCCGTTTTTCGGCACCTGCATGGCACCGAAAACTATTCCGTCCGAAACTATATCGGGCGTTGTTTTGCATTCTGTTTCGGGACCGTTCAGGCGGATTCCCATTCTGTCTGCTTCGGCGGATACTTTGTATTCGGATGAAAACAGTGCGTTGAGTGCTTCCGACGAAAACATATCATCTTGCGGACCCAAAACACAGCGCAGTGTTATGTTGCCGTTGTATTCAAATTCCGGAATGTCGCGCTTTTCAATATCATTCGGTATACCGTTGCCGAAAATCTTAATTTCGTCCCCGCTTTTAAGTGCTCTGCCGCAAAACCCGCCAAGCTTCAGCTTTAAAGCGGTGGAACGGCTGCCCAGTATTTGCGGCACGTCTATTCCGCCGCTTATCGCAAGGTAACCCCTTGCTCCGCTTGTTGCCCCGTGCATCGAAAGCACATCGCCGTCGTTTATTTTATATGCTTTGTTTGTCTTTATCGGAACGGTGTTTATCGCCGCTTTAAAATGTGCTCCTGATAAGGCTATTGCGCAAGGTTCTTTAAAAAGAGCGGCAATTCCCGTGTATGTCATTTCAAGCACGGCGGCGTTCGGCTCGTTTCCGATTAGCAAATTCGCCGTTTTTGCTGCTTTCAAATCCATTGCGCCGCATTGAGGAAAGCCAAGACTCATACCTTCGAATCTGCCTTGATCCTGTACGGTGGTCAGTAATCCGGGGCGCACAATCAAAATGCTCACAGGCGCACCTCCCCGATTTCAACCTTGTATTCTCCGTGGTGTGAAAGGGCTGATATTTCGTCAAATTCCGCTTTTGTAATCGGCTGAAATTTAATGCAGTCGCCTGCGCGGTACAGTATCGGCTCGTCTGCGTTTTCGTCGTAAACCTTAATCGGCGTTTTGCCTATAAGCTGCCAGCCGCCCGGTGAACTTATAGGATAAATTCCGGTTTGTTCGCCGCCTATGCCTACTGAACCGCACGGAATAACGAGGCGCGGCGAATCAAGCCTCGGGCAGGTAATCTTTTTATTCATCCCGCCCAAATAGGCAAAGCCCGGCAGAAAGCCGAGCATATATATCAGATATGGTTTTTCGCTGTGGATAGCGATTATTTCGCTTGCCGAAAGCCCCGTGTGCCTGCAAACTGTGTCCATATCGGGCGCAAATTCGCCGTCATAGCAAACAGGAATATTAAACAATCTGCGTGTTTCACTGCCCGAAGCCTTTGTATGCTTTAAAAGCTTTTTTAATTTTTGCCTCAGCTCGCTGCCGGATATTACGCATGGATCGTAAATAACCGTGGCAGAGGAAAATGCCGGAATAAATTCAATAATTCCGGTAATGTTCTCACGCCTTGCCAACTGAATGAAAGCGGTAACAAGCGAATTTGCCTCTTTGCTTATCTCACTTGAAAAGCAAATTGTAACGGCTCCGTCGCCGCATTGCAAAAACGAATATTTCATTATGCAAAAAATCCTTTTTTTATCGTGTTTTTAAACCAATCTTCCGTTTTGCTCTCAACCGTGGCAGGATATTCAATAAGTGCTTTCATCATTGAAAGCATCGGTAAATTTATGTTTTTGCCGATTCCGTCAATATACGGTCTTGCTTCGCCGTACATATCAAGCATACCTGCTGCTGCAGCGGCATCCATTGCGGCAGATTGCTCCTCCTCGCTGTGCAAAAGCTGCGGTTTGCCGAGCAAAAACGCCGTTGCTGCCATAAGCGCGTTGCATCCCCAGTCTGAAACCGTTGCCGTTATTATATTGTCTGCGGCTGTTTCGGCAAGAATACCGTAGCCCGTGCCCGCTTTGCAACCGCCGAGCTCGGCATAGGGCACATATTTGCGAATGTGCTCTTCAATAGCCGCCATTCCGATTTCATTGCCCAAATCGCCGATTGAAAGATTGAATATGCCGAGCGATTGGCATTTTTTAAACAAAACATCGTATTTCGCCTCAAGCGGAGTTGTGTTAACTCCAACGGCGTTATGGTAATATCCGTTTTTGTTTCTGCCGGGTGCCTCTATGCTGATAACGGCGCAGGGTAAGCCGCGCGAAATAATTTCCTCGGTTTGTGCCTCGGCTTCGCCGTCATTTTTCGTGAATTCCGTTATGCAAACCGTGTTTTCGGCAATTTCATTCGGGTCATCCGTTGTGCGGTATGAAAGCACATTGCCCATGGCTTTTATAGCTTTTGTGCCTTGCTGCGGCACAATTAAAATCGGCTTTGCGCCGAATGCTTTCATCAAAAATTTTGCAAAAAGGCAGGATGATATGATGCCGTCCGTTTCCGCTTCGTTCCACGGATGCAGCACAAAGCCCGTTAGTATAAACACCTTTTCGCCGCTTTTAACATTTGCGATAAGCCCTTTTGCCGCATGCGTGGAAAGCGGCTCACCGGTGAATTTTTTTGCCCCTTCGTAAAGAATTCGGCAAACGCCGTAGCCTCTTGGGTCAAGATTCATCAGTGAATCCAAATTGCAGCCGATGTTGTATTCAGTCAGCTCGGATTTGGTCTGAGTATGCATGATGTTTTCATCCTTTCAGCCTGTTGAAATTTCGGTTAAATTTGATTAGTCTGCCGCACATTGCGCTTCAAAATCAGCCACAAGAGCATCCTGAATTTTTTTCAGCATTTCAGGTGCTTTCCCGCCTGCTTTTTTACCGTCTACCGTTTTAACCGGAATGCAAAACGATCCCGTTGAATGAACAACGATTTCATCTGCATTCATAAGCTCGTCAAGCGTGTAATCGCGTTCTTCTGTTTTGTAACCCAGGTTCTCTGCAAATGCAAGCAGGCGCAGCCTTGCCGTGCCGGGCAGGACTTTATCGTCAAGCTGGTGGGTGATAACGCAGCCGTCTTTAAATATGGAAACATTGGAATGTGCACATTCCGTAACAATATTGCCTCTGTGGAAAATCGCTTCGCTGCAATTTGCCCGTTCTGCCGCAGTTGCCGCCAGGCAGGAGGGAATAAGATTAAGCGTTTTTGCATTGCAATAATAAAACCGTTTGTCTTCGTATGTAATAACATCAATCGGCTTGTATGTGTCCGCAACAGGGCAGGGGGTAAGTGTTATCCAAAGATTTGCCTTAATGTCTTCGGTGTAAACATGGCTTCTGAGCCCGCTTCCGCGCGTAACCTGCATATAAACAAATTGGTCGCCGTCATCAACCATCGGCACCAGCTTTTTCAGCAATGCTTCAAGCTCGGCGCGTTCCATCGGCATATTTATGTCAAGAAGCTTTGCACTGTTGTAAAATCTGTTTAAATGGGCGTCCAAATCAAAAATCTTATGGTTGTGGGAATATGTTGCGTCGTAAATACCGTCGCCAAACCAGCACACTCTGTCCGTCATCGGGATTTTCATTTCTTCAATAAGTCCGTATTCGCCGTTGTAGTAGCCTAAATTTTCCATTGCGCATTGCTCCTTGATATTATAATTAAAATAAAAAATGGGCATGAAGCAAAAATCGATTTGCTCCGTTGCCCATCTGTTTAACATTTTAATACAGGTTTATCAAAATGTAAATATGTTTTTTGTATTTTTTATTACTGTTATGAAATTTTTGTTTATAAATCGGCTTCAAGCTCAATCGGGCAGTGGTCGGAACCGTATATATCGGTTAAAATTGCCGCGTCCTTTAATTTACCGTTAAGCTTTTTTGAAGCCACAAAATAATCTATGCGCCATCCTGCATTTTTTTCGCGTGCGTGAAACATATAGCTCCACCAGCTGTAAATTCCGGTTTGTTCGGGGTAAAAATATCTGAAAGTGTCGGTGAATCCGCTTTCAAGCAGTTGCGAAAACTTGTTGCGCTCTTCAATTGTAAAACCGGCGTTTTTTGTGTTTGTTTTAGGGTTTTTAAGATCAATTTCCGTGTGAGCCACATTTAAATCACCGCAAAAAATCACAGGCTTTTTTCTGTCCAAACTTAAAATATATGTGCGAAAATCATCTTCCCACTTCATTCTGTAATCAAGTCTTGTAAGCTCGCGCTGCGAATTGGGCACATAAACCGTGCAAAAATAAAAATTCTCAAATTCAAGCGTTATCAGCCTTCCTTCGCCGTCGTGCTCCTCTTTGCCCATTCCGAGTGAAACGGAAATCGGCTTTTTTTTCGTGAATATTGCCGTGCCGGAATAACCCTTTTTTTCGGCATAATTCCAATATGCGCGGTATCCTTCGGGTGCAAAGTCGATTTGCCCCTCCTGCAATTTTGTTTCCTGCAGGCAAAAAATATCTGCATTTGCGCTTTCAAAAAATTCTTTAAATCCTTTGTTCATGCAGGCACGCAGCCCATTGACATTCCAGCTGATAAATTTCATCGGTTTCATCCTTTCGTCTGCCGGCAATGAATAATGCGTGATAAAACGCCTGTTTTTTGCAGCCGGTAAAAAAAGAATAGCATATTGTATCGTTTTGTGCAATAAATTTTGCAAAAGCACTTGACAATATTTCTGTTTTTGGTATAATATACAGCGTTGAGCCGATACGGCACATTCGGAAGTATAGCTCAGCTGGGAGAGCATCTGCCTTACAAGCAGAGGGTCACAGGTTCGAGCCCTGTTACTTCCACCAACAAAAAAAGGACTTTGCATCTGCAAAGTCCTTTTTTTGCGTCTTTTTTTAGTGTTGTTAACGGATAATGAATGTAAGTTTTCGTTAACATCTTATGTGATAATTCGAAAAACTGCTTACAAAATACAAGCTTTGTGAAATTATGCCGTGAATTGTTGCATAGAAAGCGAGGTGCACCTTAGTGCAAATCTTACGAAAAAATCAAATTTCGCCGCTTTCGATTGAAATAATCACTGTTTTGATTTAAAATCATATTATAATATTTTGTGGGAGCGATTGCTATGATAACTCTTAAAAACACGGATTTGCAGCATGTAACGCCGGAAAGCGTTGGTGTTAAAAGTTCTGCAATAAAAGCCTTCGTGGATGAGATAAACAGCAAAAAGCTCGGTCTTCAGAGCTTTACAATGGTGAGGCACAATAAGGTTTTTGCTCAGGGCTTTTGGAAACCCTATGCGGCGGATATTCCGCATGTTCTCTATTCTATGAGTAAATCCGTTACCTCCACTGCGGTGGGCTTTGCCGTTGATGAGGGATTGATAAGCCTTGATGACAAGGTATATAAGTTCTTTCCTGAATATTTCACCGCAAAGCTTCCGGTTAATAAATCGTTAACCGTGCGTATGCTGCTTACAATGCGCTCGGATAAATTCATAACCGTATTTGACGAAAAAGGCGATAAAGATTGGATTAAGCAGTTTTTTGATGCGGGCTTTATGCTTCCGCCGAACACAAAATTTAACTATATATCCGAAAACACTTTTATGCTTTCCGCAATCGTTTCAAAGGTTACCGGAATGAGCGTTGCGGATTATCTTTATCCGCGCATGTTTGCTCCTCTCGGCATTGAAAAGCCGTTTTGGGAAACGGACGGTAAAGGCAACAACGCCGGCGGCTGGGGGCTTTATATGAAGTCCGAGGATTTGGCAAAATTCTTTTTGCCTTATATTCACGGCGGCAAATGGATTGACGGTACTCAGCTTGTGCCTGCAAATTGGGTCAGGGAAGCCACAAGCAAGCAAACCGCTTCGGTCAGCGACGGCTATATAGATAATATGTGCGGCTACGGTTTCCAATTCTGGCGCAATCCCGTTGCAAACAGCTACAGAGCAGACGGTTTGTTCGGTCAGCGCTGCTTTATGTTCCCGGAATATGATGCACTTATGGTTCTCAATTGCGGCGAATCCGAGGATTATAAAATAATGAAGGTGTTTTGGAAGTATTTTCCCGAATGTCTTGAATATGACGCATTGCCTGAAAACAAGGCAGAGTATGCCGAGCTTTTGAAAACGCTCGAGTCCTGCTCGGTGCAGGATTTGCCGGCAGAGCCGAGGAATTTTGAAGCTGAAAAGGCAATAAACGGCAAAATCATTGAATGCAAAACAAATAAATACACATCTGTTATTTCAATTTCCGTGCTGAATATGCTGTTTAACAAACCGGGCTTTATAAATCAAATGAGCTTTGATTTCACCGGAGACGGCGTTAATTTTACCTGGCGCGAAAAAGAAAAAACAAACACGGTTTTTGCCGGTATGAACGGGGAATACGGAGTAAGCGAAATGCACCTCGGCGATTTGCATTATCACGCTTATTCAAAGGCTGCATGGCAAAGCGACGGCACGCTAAAACTTTGGATAAGACCTGTTGAAACGGCACATGTGCGCCAGTTCACATTTAAATTCAGCGGCAATAATGTGCAAATCAAGAATGATATGCAGCCCAGATTTGAAGAACTTGCGATTTATAATATGACTTTTTTGGGCATGCCTGTGCCGCATAATTTTGAGGGCACGGTTGAAAAGCTTGTGCATGATTTAGGTTTGCCGCTTATCGAGCCGGATTTCAAAGGCACAATTAAATAAAACACAGCGCAAAAGCAAAATAAGGGGTTAATATAAAGAACGCCGCCTGCGGAATTACCGTGGGCGGCGTTCTTTAGTTGTATGAACTTATATGTTGTATTCTTTTTTCAGCTTCGCTATAAATTCGGAAAGCCCGTTTGGGCAGTTTCCTTTTTGCAAGGCAAGTGTTCCGTGTGCTCCAAACATAAAATAATAATCCGTTTTTGTTTCGCAAATCGCTTTCAGGGTTTTGTATTCTATTTCGGATGTGCCTGCGCCGCTCACTTCCTGAAGCTTATCTTCAAAAAAACGGTATTCACTGTGAACTCTGCCGTTCGATTGCATATAAGCATATGTTTTTTTGATTGCCGATTTCACGCTGAAATAAAATGTGCCTGCAAATGCAGCTGCCAAAATCAGCCCCAAAATTATGCTTGCCGCGCCGATTTTGTGCACCCACGCAGCGGTAAAAAGCACAATAAGTGCTGCCATTATTGCTATGGCAATTATAAACGGCTTTGATTTTGAAAGCACCTTTTTGTTCATTCTTTCAAGCACTTCGGGTGTGTAATCCGTTTTTGCCGTATAAAGAGGTTCCATATTTTCACCTTTAATTATTCGGGATATTTTAAATCCTCTTTTTTCCAATCTTTAATAATGTCAAGAAATGCTTTTGATTCTTCCTTCGCAAGGGCAAGATTGTGATCCGTGCAGTTGCCGCATTCTTTCATCGTGGCACCGGGAATAACGCCCCAGTAATCCGCTATGAATTGAAACGCCTCTTTAATAAGGTTAATCGAATAGCCGTCGGAAAGAGAACGGGTAAGGAAATAAAATCCCGTACGGCATCCCATGGGACCGAAATAAATGATGTTGTCGCCGAATTCCGTGTTGCGCACATAGGTGGCAAAAAGATGCTCAATCGTGTGCATTGCGGCATTGCTCATAACAGGCTCTCTGTTGGGCTCTCTCGTTCTTATGTCGTAGGTGGTTATATCGTCGTCAATTCTGCTGATATATATACCCTTTGTTAATTTGTTGTGGTCAATTTGAAAGCTGGGAATTGTTTTCATATATAGTGCCTTTCTGCCCGATGTATTTCTGTGCTGCCGCGGGCACGGCGTGCATTATGGAACCGGAGCGGTTTATTTAACTTCCGTTCCCGTTAAAAACGATAAATTGCCTGTTATTTCCTTTCCGCAAAGTCCAAGCTCGAATTTTTCGATCATATCAAGCGCATCTTTTTTTGAAAGCTCGTATAAATCAAAAAAACTTTGCCTGCTCTTTTTGCCGGAAAAGGGTGATTTCCAAGGCTTGTTATTTATATTAACACATTTTAAGCTGTTTTCCAAGTCGTCATTTCTGATAAACGAGGAAATTTTAAAATTATTTGTAAAAGGTGCGGCAAGCTTTTCCGCTTTTGAAAAAAATGCAGCCTTTTTGCCGTTTTTATCTGTTAACAGCCGTTCGGCGTTTTTTGTGTCATCAATCGCAATTTCGGCGTCGTGCGCGGTGATTCGCGGCGGTGCAAAAGCCGGGGAAGCGGCCTCAAGCATTTTGCCTATTTCGTGCTTTTCCGTTTGCGTAAATACAATTGTTTGTGACGCGTCAAATCCGCGCGGCGAAGCAATGCCTGCTTTTTTGTGAAGCAGTACGGAATCAATTGCAAATTCAATCATGTTATGCGCAGAATTCGGATTAAACTTTGGGTGCCTGTCCGTCAGCCTGTTTTGAAGGTGATAGATATACGGATGGCAATTTCTGTCTGCTGCGTAATGCAAAATGAAACCGTAGGCATAGCTTTTTGCAATGTCTGGCTTTGTGCTTGCTTTTATGTAATCGGCAAAGAGATCGAGTATATCGCCGAATTTTGCACGGTGCATCGCCGAGCCTGCGGCGCGAAGCGGCTTTCCTTTTTGCCAGGGAAGCGCACGGTGAAAAAAGAAAATATCCGGTCCCTGCGAGCCTATGTAAACTGCGTTTTCGCAAAGCTTAAATCCGTTTTCGGCGGCAATGCGGTGCAGTTGCTCCATTTCTTCGCTTGCAAAAATGTAATGCGTGCAAAATGCCGGCATTATTTCATCTCCTCAATCAGCGTTTTTATGTCGGGCGGAAAATCACATTCAAGCGTAATTTCTTCTCCCGTTACTGGGTGTGTAAAATAAATCACTTTGCAGTGTAAAGCCTGCCTTGCGATATCGGCGCACGAACCGCCGTATAAATCGTCGCCTGCCAAAGGATGACCTATATTTGAAAAATGCACTCTGATTTGGTGGGTACGCCCTGTTTCAAGATTTATTTTAAGCAGTGTGTATTTACCGTTTGTTTTTATGCTTTCGTAGTGAGTTGTTGCCGGAACGCCGTCATCAAAAACACCGCGCTTTATAATACTGTCGCCAAGGCGGCGAATCGGTGCATCTATTATGCCGCCTCCGGTTATTTCGCCGCAAACAACGGCGTAATAATCTTTTTTTATTTTGCCTGCAAGCTTTGCCGCGGCAAGTTCGTTTTTCGCAGTCAGCACTATTCCGCTTGTGTCTCTGTCAAGCCTGAAAACGGCGCGAAATGCAAAATCGCCCTTGTCTTTCATGTAATTTGCAACGGCGTTTGAAAGTGCGTCTCCTCTGTGGTTGCGGCTTTCGTGCACGGGCATGAAGGGCGGCTTGTTAATTGCCAAAATATCTTCGTCCTCAAAAACAATGTTAAGCGGCAAATCGGCAGGCACGGGCATTTTACCCTCGTTTTCAATGCGTATCGCAAGCTCGTCGCCGCACTCGATTTTTTCAATCGCTTTTGCGAAAACGCCGTTTTTTGTTATTCCGTTTTCCGTTTGCTTTAGTTTTGTAAGCAGGGCGGATGAAACTCCGAAGCCGCGCAGATAATCGCGGATTTGCATTCCTGCGCTTTTTTCGTCAATCTTAAAATTTATAATTCGCATACTGAAATTATACATCATTTTAAATTTAAAGCAATACCCGTTGAAATTATAATCGCTTTGTGCTATAATTTTTGAAAAATTATTTAGTTGCAGCTGACGGAAAGCACGCAAAATCGTCCTAACCGAAAGAGCAGCTTATTATTGCGATTATGCTTAATTTGCCGTGCTCTTTGCGCGGCTTTTTTGTTGCCTGCAATAAAAGGAAGAGATGCTTTTGGAAACTCGTGTTGCCGTTATCGGAATTATTGTGGAGGATAAAGGCAGTGTTGCCGCGTTGAACGAAACCCTTTCGCAATTCGGCGATTACATAATCGGCAGAATGGGCGTGCCTTATCATAAAAAGAATATAAGCGTTATTTCAATCGCAGTTGACGCGCCGCAAAATGTTATAAACGATTTGGGCGGCAAAATCGGCAGGCTTTCGGGCGTTTACGCAAAAACGGCTTACGGCAATGTGTGATTTGCTGCTTCAAAGGCTTAAAAGCGGCGAGGAGCTTTCGCATGGCGAATATCTTTATTTGATAAAGCACCGCGCCGAATGTGCCGAAAGCTTTTACAAAGCCGCCGCCGAGATTAGGGATAAGGTTTACGGCAGGCGTGTTTATATCCGAGGTTTGATAGAATTCACAAATTATTGCAAAAACGATTGCCTTTATTGCGGAATAAGGCGCAGCAATCCAAATGCGCAAAGATACCGCCTTTCGCTCGAGGAAATTTTGAACTGTGCTGAAAACGGATATGCGCTTGGGTTTCGCACCTTTGTGCTTCAGGGCGGTGAAGATTCTTATTATTCCGATGATTTGCTTTGCAATATCGTGGCTCAAATCAAGGCAAATTATCCCGATTGCGCCGTAACGCTTTCTGTGGGCGAACGCAGTTTTGAAAGTTATAAAAGGCTGCGCCTTGCCGGGGCAGACAGATATTTGATTCGTCACGAAACCGCCGATAAGCGGCACTACGAAATGCTGCATCCGCAGCAAATGAGCTTTGATAACCGCATTAAATGCCTTTACGATTTAAAATCACTCGGTTATCAGGTGGGTGCCGGTTTTATGGTTGGCTCGCCGTTTCAAACGGATGAAATGCTTTCCAAGGAGCTTGTCTTTTTGCGAAAACTTCGCCCGGATATGGTGGGCATAGGTCCGTTTGTGCCGCATAAGGACACACCTTTTGCCGATAAACCGCAGGGCACGGCTGAACTAACGCTGTTTATGCTTGCGCTTATAAGGCTCACATTGCCTTATGTGCTGCTTCCTGCCACCACTGCACTCGGCACGATAGATCCCCTCGGCAGGGAAAAAGGCATAAATGCCGGGGCAAATGTGCTTATGCCCAATCTTTCGCCGCTCGGCGTAAGAAAAAAATATATGCTTTATGATAATAAAATCTGCACCGGCGATGAGGCGGCGCAGTGCATTGAATGTTTAAAACGCAGAATCGAAACCACGGGCTGCAAAATCATCACCTCAAGGGGCGATGTTCAAAAGCCGCAGGCAAACGATTAGGCGGAAAGAGGGAGAGAAAATGACAGAATATAATCCAAAATCATTAAAGGCGGAGGAATTTATTAACGACGCCGAAATCAATGCCACTCTTGCTTATGCCGATGAGCATAAGAACGATTTGGAACTTATTGATAAAATCATCGAAAAGGCAAAGCTCAGAAAAGGTCTTACCCACAGGGAGGCAAGCGTGCTTCTTGCGTGTGATAACAAAGAAAAAATTGCAGAGATTTACGATCTTGCCGAGCAAATAAAAAAAGATTTTTACGGTAACAGAATTGTTATGTTTGCGCCGCTTTATCTTTCAAATTATTGCGTAAACGGCTGCCTTTATTGCCCTTATCACCAAAAAAACAAGCATATCGGAAGAAAAAAACTTACTCAGGAAGAGGTTGAAAAAGAGGTTATTGCGCTTCAGGATATGGGGCATAAACGCCTTGCAATCGAAGCAGGTGAAGACCCTGTAAACAACCCGATTGAATATATTCTTGACTGCATTAAAACAATCTATTCCGTTAAGCATAAAAACGGTGCAATCCGCCGTGTTAATGTTAATATTGCTGCCACCACGGTTGAAAATTACAGAAAGCTTAAAGAAGCCGGAATAGGCACATATATTCTTTTTCAGGAAACATATCATAAGGAAAGCTATGAATATTTGCACCCAACCGGTCCAAAGCACAATTATGCATATCATACCGAAGCTATGGACCGTGCCATGGAGGGAGGCATAGACGATGTGGGCATCGGTGTGCTCTTCGGGCTTGATAAGTACCGTTATGAATTTGCAGGGCTGCTTATGCATGCCGAGCATTTGGAGGCTGTGCACGGAGTCGGTCCCCACACAATCAGCGTTCCGCGCGTTAAGCCGGCAGATGATATAGACCCCGATGATTTCGATAATTCGCTCAGCGATGAAATGTTTTGCAAAATTGCGGCATGCATCAGAATTGCCGTGCCCTATACCGGAATGATTATTTCCACACGCGAAAGCCCCAAAGTGCGCGAAGAAATTATCCGCCTCGGTGTAAGCCAAATCAGCGGAGGTTCAAGAACATCGGTAGGCGGCTATTGCGAAGAGGAAAGACCGCATGATACCGAGCAATTTGATGTTTCCGATAATCGCACGCTCGATGAAGTGGTGAATTGGCTTATGACGGCAGGCTATATTCCTTCATTTTGCACTGCCTGCTACCGCGAGGGCAGAACGGGTGACAGATTTATGAGCCTTTGCAAATCCGGGCAAATTCAAAATTGCTGCCACCCGAATGCGCTGATGACCCTTAAAGAATTTTTGATGGATTATGCAAGCAAGGATACCCGTAAAAAAGGCGAAGCACTTATTGAAAAAGAAATTGATAATATCGGCAGTGAAAAGGTTAAGCAAATCGTGCGCGAACGCCTTGTTAAGATTGAAAACGGCGAGCGTGATTTCAGATTCTGATTTCAAATAAAAAAATGCGGAAAGGAAAGAAGTTATG
Organism: Clostridium sp. AF37-5; assembly: GCA_963625835.1. Classification (GTDB taxonomy): domain Bacteria; phylum Bacillota; class Clostridia; order Oscillospirales; family Acutalibacteraceae; genus Eubacterium_R. The sequence continues at coordinate 40,396 of CAVFVA010000015.1, forward strand.
AGCTTGAACGATACACCGTCGGGCGAAAGAACGCACATAGGCTTTTTCGGCGTGCGTAATGCCGGGAAAAGCAGCCTTGTAAATGCCGTAACAGGGCAGGATGTTTCTGTTGTAAGCGATGTTAAGGGCACAACTACGGACGCCGTAAAAAAAGCTATGGAACTGCTGCCCCTCGGTCCGGTTGAAATTATAGATACCCCGGGTATAGACGATTGCGGCACTCTCGGCGAAAAGCGTGTTGCCGCTGCAGAAAAAGTGTTGCGCCGCTGTGATATAGCGGTGCTTGTAACCGTAGCAGGTACATCTCGCTCTGCCGCCGAGGCTGATTTGATTGCGCTTTTCGGCAGCAAAAGCATTCCTTTTATCATTGCGGCAAATAAGGCTGATTTGCTTCCGAATCTGCCCAAAAATGATGGAAATACCGTTTATGTAAGCGCACGCGAAAAGACCGGCATTGAGGCACTCAAAAATAAAATCGGTTTACTTTCCGGCACCGAGCCGCAAAGAAAGCTTGCGGCGGATTTGGTTTCAACCGGCGATTTTGCCGTGCTTGTTACGCCGATTGATTCAGCCGCACCGAAGGGTAGAATGATTTTGCCGCAACAGCAGGTTATCAGGGATGTAATCGATTCCGGTGCCGTTGCAATCGTTTTGCGCGAAACGGAACTTGAAGCCGCGCTTTCAAATCTCGGTAAAAAGCCTGCAATCGTTATCACCGATTCACAGGCGTTTGGCGTTGTGAATAAAATCGTTCCGCAGGATATTCCTCTAACCTCTTTTTCGATTTTGATGGCAAGATACAAGGGCTTTTTGGGCACCGCGCTTAAAGGTGCGTCCGTTATTTCAACCCTTAAAGACGGCGATAAGGTCCTTATAAGCGAGGGTTGCACCCATCATAGGCAGTGCGATGATATAGGCACTGTGAAATTGCCGCGATGGCTTGAAAATTTCACAGGTGCAAAACTAAAATACGAGTGGAGCAGCGGCGGAGGCTTTCCCGATGAACTTGGCGAATATAAGCTTGTTATTCATTGCGGCGGATGCATGCTTAATCAAAAAGAACTTAAATACAGAATGAATCTTGCAATTGAACAGGGTGTGCCTTTTACGAATTACGGCACTGCAATCGCATATATGAACGGAATTTTGGAACGAAGTATCGCTCCGCTCCCCGATGCGGATTTTTAGACGGAGAAAATTACAAAACCCCGAGGTGTGAACCTCGGGGTTATTTTTGTGCGTTTATTTTTCAAACGAAATTATGATTCCGCCGTTTGAGGCGTAAAGCGAATTTAAACCGCTTGCCTTTAAAATGATTATGTCGTTTGCGGCATATCCGGTTACGCTTTCTATTGTTGATTTTATGCTTTCTGCTTTTTCTTTGCAGCAAACATGGCTGATAATGCATTTTTTGCCTGCCAAATCACAGCCTTCCGTGTCTTTGGCAATAAGGTTTGCAAGTTTTGTGAGTGCGCGCTTTTGCGTTAAATCCTTGCCGGCAACGGAAATGTTGCCCTCGCCTGTGCGGCGGCAAATCAGTTTAACCCGAAGTGCCTCTATCACATTTGCGGCAAGATTAAAAAGCCTGCCGTTGCCCTTTAATGCGTCAAGGCTTTCAAGGCAAAAATAAAGACCACAGCCGTTTTTGCAATAATCTTCAACTTTTGAAACAACTTCTTCAAACGGCATACCGCCGTCTGCAAATTCCTTGATTTTATGCGCCATCAGTGTTTCAATACCTGATGTTGCAAGCGAATTAAAAACATGAATTTTTTTGCCGTTTCCGTTGTCTTCCCTGTAAATCTCAACTCCTTGAACGGCACTGTTGTAGCTGCCGCTGAGCTTGTCGGTGATGGTTAAGATATAGATTTCGTCATATTCACCTTCGCAAGCTGTTGCAAAAGCTTCGGGTGAGGGGCAGGCGGATTTTGCAAGCTCGCTGCTTGCCGTCATTCTGCCGATAAAATCGTCTTGGTTAAAATCGGCATCGTCCATAACGATATAATCGCCGATTTGCAGAGTGAGGGGAACCGCTTCAAAATTGCTCCATGCTTTCATATCCTCTGATATATCGCAGCATGAATCAACAACTATTTTATATGCCATAATAAATTTCCTTATCCGGTAATTATTTGAATATGGGGTGTAATTTCAATTCATTATAACCAAAAGGCGGTAATGTGTCAATCAATTTAAAAATCGTTTGCAATTTATTAAGAAAGCTTTGCGATTTTCTTTGCATATGCGATTTGTTTGTCCACCGATTCGCTGCTCGGACCGCCGGCAACCTTTCTGTCTGCCACGCATTTTTCAAGGTTTATAGCCGTGTAAACTTCGTCATCGAAAAGCTCGCAAATCTTTTTGTATTCCTCAAGTGGCAGGGCTTCAAGCGTTAAACCCTTGTCTATGCAAAGTGCCACAAGCTCTCCTGTTGCCTTGTATGCGTCCCTGAACGGCAATCCTTTGCCTACGAGATAATCGGCGCAATCCGTTGCATTTATAAAGCCCTTTGCAGCCGCGGAGCGCATATTGTCTTTAAGCACGGTCATTGTGTCTATCATCGGGGTGAATGCGGTGAGGCACATTTTAACGGTGTCAACCGCATCGAATATAGCCTCTTTGTCTTCCTGCATATCTTTATTGTATGCAAGCGCAATGCCCTTCATCACGGTGAGCAGGGTTGTTAAATCGCCGAAAACCCTGCCGCTTTTGCCGCGAACAAGCTCTGCAATGTCGGGATTTTTCTTTTGCGGCATAATAGATGAGCCTGTTGAAAATGCGTCGTCAAGCTCAACGAATTTAAATTCCCAGCTGCACCACATAATTATTTCTTCCGAAAATCTTGAAAGGTGCACCATAATAAGCGAAAGCGCGCTTGCAAGCTCAATGCAAAAATCACGGTCTGAAACGCCGTCAAGCGAATTGAGCGTAATTCCGTCAAATCCAAGCTCTGCGGCAACGGCTTCGCGGTCAAGCGGATATGTGGTGCCGGCAAGTGCTCCCGAACCGAGAGGGCAGATGTTCATTCTTTTTTTAGCGTCTTCCAGCCTGCCCAAATCCCTGCAAAGCATTGCTGCATAAGCCATAATGTGGTGGGCAAATGTTATTGGCTGAGCACGTTGCAAATGCGTGTATCCCGGCATAATCGTGTGCTTGTTTTCCTCTGCTTTGGTACAGATAACACCGATAAGACCCCGCACCTTTTCTTCGATTTCTTCGATTTCCTTGCGCAGGGTAAGGCGAATGTCAAGCGCAACCTGATCGTTTCTTGACCTCGCCGTGTGCAGCCTTTTTCCGGTTTGCCCGAGGCGCGCGGTAAGCTCGCCCTCAATAAAGGTGTGAATGTCTTCCGCCGTCATATCTATTTCAAGTTTGCCGCTTTTTATGTCGTTTAAAATTTCCTGAAGCCCGGCAATTATTTTCTCGCTTTCGCTTTTTTCAATAATGCCCTGTGCGCCCAGCATTGCGGCGTGCGCCATGCTGCCCTTTATGTCTTCTTCAAACATTCTGCTGTCAAAGCTTATTGAAGAGTTGAAATCGTTTGTTTCCTTTGCAAGCTCTTTTTTGAACCTGCCTTTCCAAAGCTGTGCCATATAAATTCCTCGTAATAATAAAATATAGGCGTGCCCCCGAGATCGGGGGCGCACCTTGGTTTAAAAGTTTTTGTTTATCAGTCGATGTTCCTGTTTTTATCAAGCATTGCTTTAACTTTGGTGGAAAGTCCAAAAAGGTTGATAAAGCCTGCGGAATCGGCTTGGTTGTATGCGCCGCCGTCGTCGCCGAACGAAGCAACATTTTCATCATAAAGAGTGTAGGGGGAGGTTACGCCGGCATTTGTAACATTGCCTTTGTAAAGCTTCAACTTAACATCGCCTGTAACGGTTTCCTGGGTTTTATTAACAAATGCGTCAAGTGCCTCACGAAGGGGAGAGAACCACATGCCGTTGTAAACCAGTTCACCGTATTTCTGGGCAATAAGCCTCTTGTAGTGTGATGTGTCGCGGTCAAGAGTAATCATTTCAAGCAGCTCGTGAGCTTTGTAAAGGATTGTGCCGCCGGGAGTTTCATAAACACCGCGGCTCTTCATGCCAACAAGCCTGTTTTCAACAATGTCAAGCAAGCCGATGCCGTTTTTGCCGCCGAGTTCGTTGAGCGTTTCAACAATTTCAAGCGCATCCATATCCTTGCCGTCAATAGCGGTGGGAACACCCTTTTCAAAGTGAAGAGTGATGTAGGTGGGCTCTTCGGGGGCTTTTTCAGGGGCTACGCCAAGTTCAAGGAAGCCGTCTTTAAGATATTGAGGCTCGTTTGCGGGGTCTTCAAGGTCAAGACCCTCGTGGCTGAGATGCCAAACGTTTTTATCCTTTGAATAGTTTGTTTCGCGGTTGATTTTAAGCGGAATGTTGTGAGCTTCCGCATATTCGATTTCCTCTTCACGGGATTTAATGCTCCACTCGCGCCAGGGAGCAATAATCTGCATTTCGGGAGCAAGTGCTTTAAGTGCAAGCTCAAACCTTACCTGGTCGTTGCCCTTGCCGGTGCAGCCGTGGCAAATTGCGTCTGCGCCCTCTTTAATCGCAATTTCGGCAAGTCCCTTTGCAATGCAGGGGCGTGCGTGCGATGTGCCAAGCAAATATTCTTCGTAATCGGCGCCGGCTTTAAGGCAGGGCCAAATGTAGTTTTCAACATAATCCTTTTTAAGGTCAAGCACATAAAGCTTTGATGCGCCCGTTGCGATTGCCTTTTCTTCAAGTCCGTCAAGCTCTGTGCCTTGACCGACATCGCCGCTCACCGCAACAACCTCGCAGTTGTTGTAGTTTTCCTTAAGCCAAGGAATGATGATTGATGTGTCAAGTCCGCCGCTGTATGCAAGCACAACCTTTTTGATTTCTTTTGCCATTGTAATTTCCTCCGTATGTAAAATGCTTTTGTTTCATTGTTCGGAAAGCCCATGGCTTTCTTTAACTGCTTACCATTATATCACTCGGCGCGCAGTAGTCAAGCAATTTGGTAAGATTTGTATAAATATACAAAAATACCGCATAAATAATGCATAAAATGTATATTGTTGCACACTGAAATATGCAAATTAAATAAATTTGCAAATCACATTTTTTGATAAAATTCGCTGAAATTATAAAAGATAATCATTCTCACAAAAAATCACAAGCAATCAATTGTATTGTGAATAAAACCTCGAAAACAGGCAATTAAATGCGTCATATTAAAATATATTTCCTGAATATTTTATTCAAGTTTTATTGACACTTTAATGTATTTGTGATAAAATTGTCTTGTATATAAATTATAGTAAAAAGGCATATTATGCCCTTTTGCAAATTTATAAAATCGGTGAAATGTCGGTCGTTTTCCGTTAGGCGGTTTGGTCAGAACCGTCGGAAAGCCTGCGGCAGTTCGCGGTTTAATATGAGGAGGAGAATTTATGAAAACAAACAAATTCACAAAAACGCTTGCGATTTTGCTTTCGGTTCTTATGGTGCTTTCAAGCCTTCCGCTTGTTGTTAATGCAGATGAAACCGAAACAGGCACAATCAGCCAATCAGAATCTGTTCTTGTTTGCAACACCAATCCGGATAATAGAGTTAATGCCTCAAACGGCTTTAATATTGTTAACGACGGTGCTGCCAATAATATTTCGGTTGGCTTGTGGAACTACGATATCGATTCGCTTAAAAGCGTAAGCACTGCCGAACTTGTTGCCAGCCTTAATAATACGGCGGCAATAAACGACAGCGTCAGCCTTTCTGTTAAATTTTATTATCTGAATCCGGCTGATCTTTCGTCTTATATCACTGTGGACGGCGGCAAGAATTACACGGCTTCTTTCACAACCTCGGCAACGGATAATATACTTTCCGTTTCCGATATTGAAAACGAATTCGGCGTTTCAAAAAGCAATTTCATTTATGAAGTGCCCCACAGCACTTCAAACGGCACCTACACGCTTGATGTTTCCGCAGCGTTAAACACCGCAATTTCAAATAATTGGAGCGGTATTACATTTATGGCAATGCAAAGCATGGCTCATTCCGGCGGCATTGTAAACGGCACGGATAACGGTTGGTCCGATCAATGGTTCACACTCGGTGATATCAATTGGACCCGTGTTTCGGTAACCGTTGATGAAATGAAAGCTTTGCTTGATGAATATCAAAATATGATAGAGGGCTGCACACCAACAAGCTTTTACACAAATCTTCAAAATTCGTATAACGCTTGGATGAAGGCATACAGAACTTATGTTTGCGTTCTTGCCGGCACGCTGGATGCAGACACAAGCAATATGGGCACGCTCTATAATAATCTTAAATCCGAAATGGATAAGATGAAATCGGTTGGCAAATGGTCGGTAGACACAATTAAGTCAACCATGCAAACTTCTTTTGACCAATATACCACCGCCGATCTTGCCGGCGGCGATGAAATGTCAAATGTTCTTTACTATGCCGGCATTCGCGGTCAGCTTTCAAATCAAACGGATGTTTATTCCGGTTACACTTGGCCCAACGCAAGATATGTTCGCTACAGCGTACAGTACGGTCCTGCCGTTCTTCTTTATGACGGCACGGGCGACAGCGTTGGCTTCCCGATTTCAATGTGTTCTTACAAAGTAAGCGGCTCCGATAACAATGATAACCGTATGAGAGCTGTTTGGACAACGAGTGACGGTCTCGGCTTCAGCCACAGATGGCACGGTTGGACAGATAATGAAGGTTATCAGAATGTTGAAAGCAGCAGCTATGTAGGTATCGTTGCAGGCGATTCAAACTCGGCTTCCGAGGCTAACCGCTCATGTCGTTATTCAAATACGCTTTATTTCACGGGCGACAGAAGCTCTTTTGACGACACTTGCATGAAGGTTTACGATCAAGTAGGTTATAAGGGACAAACGGTATTTGAATCAGGCACTGATTCCGGTCACTTCGGCACATTTGACCTTAAATCCCCGATTTATATTATCAACTATGCCGCTCTGCTTGATGAAATCGCAAAGGTTGATTTCACCACAATCCTCAGCTATCAGTCAAGCCAAATCGAAACCTTGCTCGGCAGGCTTGATACCGTAACTGCTTATGACCCGGCTTCCAAAATCACGGGCGATAATATTGCAAACGAAGCTCAGGTTGTTGCGGCGTTTGTTGCAAACCAATCACTCGGTATCAAAACGGCAACAACAAACCTTTATTCAACCGATACATATAAATATGATATTAAAGGCTATGTTGATGCTGCTAAGCTTTATGCTCAGTATAAAAATGTGTATGAAGGTCAAAACGCAGACGGTAAATATAACTCAAGGCTTTATAAAAAATTCGTAACCGTTTATGAAGCCACTACAGAGCTTTTCGGCGATAAATATGTTCTTAATGAAAGCCAGCCGCTCACTTCCGTAGGCACAAACTATGCAAACACGCTTCAAAGCGCCGTAACAAATTATCTTAAGCCGGCAAGCGATATGGTTGATGACACGGAAATGAAAAAAATCATTCAGCAATATCTTTTGCTTTCAACCGGCTATTACACAAGCGAAAGTTATTCCGCTTTGGAAACGCAGATAAACGAATGCCTTAAATTCTATCCCGATAACGATTATCTTCAAATAATCGATCTTGAAAAAACGGATGAAAATCAGGCAACTTACGACGCCGCTCTTGCAAAGCTTAAAACCGCTTGGGCAGGGCTTCGCATCACGGCAGACACTAAAGTTGCCGTAAACGGCGGTAATAACTCATATAATGATCTTGTTGCTTTCAGCAAAACGTTTGATGCTTCCAAATATAAAAATATTGAATCGGCAACGGCTCTTGTTGCAAAGGCAACGGAATTTGTAAACACACTGCCCACTCTTGAATTCACTACGGAATCGGATATAATCGGTCAGTACACAGCTGTGCTCAAAGCTGCTTACGATGCTTATGCAGCCCTTGAAAAAAGCTTTGCCGGCATTGATAACGGCACCGTTATTTCAAGAACAACGGGTTCAACAAGCGGCACAAACCAAGATAATGTTAAGGTTTATCTCAGCGGTGCAATCACAAATGCCGTTTATTTCAAAACCCTTAAAGGCACTCAGTCTTTCTCAACTCCTTATAATATTTCAATAGATAACTATTGGAAGTATATGAGCACCACTTCGGATATGAACTTCTTCGGTCTCGGCTTCGGTGCTCTTGGGCAAGACAGTGTCACAAGCGAAAACGGCACAATGTCCGTTCTTTGGAAAGAGGGCGGCGACTGTAAAAAGAGCCCAACCTTCACCTTGGATTCATATCACGCCGCGCTTATGCAAACCTCAGTCGGTCAGGGCACGGTAAATAACATCACAGTTAAGGAATACAGCGGTCCCCACACCATTATGGGCGACACCACAGTAACCGTCGGCGATCTCGGCATTGCAAGCGCAACCTTCACCACGCCGGATATTTATGAACTGTTCCTTGTTTCTCAAAACGGCAAAACAAAGCAAAGAACAAACACCGATTTGAAGCAAACAGTTACTGTTGTTGATGTTTCCGATTTGTTTGAAACAATTTCTTCGGCAGCAAAAATCATCAGCAATGTTCAAAACAATCAGTTCGGCTGCTACACTGCAGACAGTTGGTTAACCTTTATGGCTGCTTATAACGCGGCTATAGCAGATATGGCATACACCACTATGTCTGTTGATGAAATTCTTACAGATGCCACCGCAAGAAATGATAATCTCACATCGGCTATGTCCGCTCTCACCGTTCAGGCAGACGGCACAGGTCATAATTTCGTTATCCAGTCGGATAATAAAGAGGTAACTTGCACATCCGCAGGCTGGGATCACAGAATTTGCTCCGTTTGCGGCTACGAAATCAATCAGTATGTTAACCCCAAGGGTCATGACCGTCAGTATACATATAATAATGACGGCGCAACCCACACTGTTTCCTGCTCCGTAGGCGATTTGGAAGCATATACGGAAAATTGTGTTGATGACGGCACAGGCGTTTGCAGATATTGCGGCGGCGCAATTTATTCTCAGGCAGATTGGGAAGCGTTCAATAACGCTCATTCCGCACTTGAGGCACTTCTTGCATCTTCCGCAAGCGGCGAGGTTAAATTCGCTCCCGCTGCTCTCACCTCGGCTGCAACCGCAATTGATTCCGCTTCCTATTATAATTACAGCGAAGCTCAGCAAAAAACTGTTCCCGGCACTGCCGATAATCAGTCTGCCATCACGGCTCAGGCAAGCGTAATCGAGCAGGCAGTTGCGGCAATGAATGCAGGTAAGCTTGATTCCAGCGTTTATGATGCCAATGTTCAAAAACTTGCTGTACTTAATGCAGATGCTTATGATATCGCGGCAGTTAAGGCAGCGATTAGCGGAATAACGGTAATCACACCCGTTCAGGTAAACGGTAAGGAATATTCGGGCTACGATTTCGATAATTTCAACACGGCATTCGGAACAGCCCTCACAGAAAATATTATCACTTATAAAGTTAAGGTAATAGATAACAACGGTGATGAATTCTTCCTTGTAAAGGGAACAAACGGCGCATATTCATATACAACAGAAG